>CAURBR010000015.1:0-51878 GCA_963523415.1 uncultured Streptococcus sp.
ACACTAAAATAGAGTTGGTGGAAAATTTCCATCAACCCTAAAAATTATAGAACCAATAAAAGTTTTTAAACAAAATTTAGAGAGTGATTCTTCAAATCACTCTCTTTTCTTTAAGGTGAGGAATATACACAAAGAAGCCCTATAACAATAGTTATAGGGCTTCTTTGTGTATCACTCTTTGGATAGAGCTAGTACGTAATTATTTAGCGTACTCAACCGCTCTAGTCTCACGAATAACAGTAACTTTAATATGTCCTGGATATTGGAGCTCTTCTTCAATTTGATTTTTGATGTCATGAGCTAAAATAATCGCTTTTTCATCACTAATCTTATCTGGTTGAACCATCACTCGAACTTCACGACCTGCCTGAATTGCAAAGCTACGTTCAACGCCTTCATATTCAGTTGCTATAGCTTCAAGTCGTTCTAATCTGCGAATGTAATTTTCGATAGATTCACGTCTTGCACCTGGTCGCGCTGCAGATAAAGCATCTGCTGCTGCTACAAGAACGGCAATTGTTGAAATTGGTTCAACGTCTCCATGGTGAGATGCGATAGCATTAACAACAATCTTATTTTCTTTATATTTTTGAGCAATTTCAGCGCCAATTTCCACATGAGATCCTTCGATTTCATGATCTAAGGCTTTTCCTAAATCATGCAACAGTCCCGCACGCTTAGCAAGATTTACATCTTCTCCAAGCTCACCAGCCATAACGCCGGCTAATTTTGCAACTTCAATACTATGATTTAAAACATTTTGACCATAACTAGCTCTAAAATATAAACGACCTAAAATCTTAATCAAATCTGGATGTAATGAATGAATCCCCACTTCAAAAGTAGCTTGTTCACCAATAGAACGAATTCTTTCATCCATTTCTTTACGAGATTTTTCTACCATTTCTTCAATACGTGCTGGGTGAATTCGACCATCAGAAATTAATTTTTCCAAAGTCATCTTAGCAATTTCTCGTCTAATAGGATCAAATCCACTTAAAACAACTGCTTCAGGAGTTTCGTCGATAATTACATCTATCCCTGTCAATGATTCAAGAGTACGAATATTACGTCCCTCACGGCCGATAATTCGACCTTTCATTTCATCGTTTGGTAATGTCATTACCGTAACCGTATTTTCAGAAACTAAGTCTGCTGCAGAACGTTGAATCGCTTGTAGAATAATATTCTTTGCATTCTTATCTGCTTCATCCTTAGCTAGTTGCTCAGACTCCTTAATCATGATGGCACGTTCCTTACTTAATTGCTCAGTCATGTCCTTCATGATAATATCCTGTGCTTCTTCTTTACTGATAGTAGAAATTCGTTCAAGTTCTTCTTGTTGCTTAGTAACAAGAACTTCGGCTTGTTGTTCTCTTTCTGTTACTCTTTCAAGCTTTTCCTGAATCTTTGTTTCCTTCGTTTCAATCGATTGTTCACGTTTTTCAAGAATTTCATCTTTGCGATCTAAATTCTTTTCTCTTTGAATAATTCTCTTTTCTTGAAGAAGGACTTCATTTCTTCTTTCTTTTAACTCATTTTCAACTTCAGTACGATATTTATGATTTTCTTCTTTTGCTTCTAACAATACTTCCTTTTTTAAACGATCAGCATCTTTTTCCGCATCTTTTATAATCATATCGGCCGATTCACGAGCTGCAACTAACTTTTTCTCATAATTTGATTTGAAACCAATATATCCAGCAACAATTCCAATTATTAAAGCTAAGATCGCGAGGCCACCTGCTACTACTGAGTCCATTGAGTCACCTCCGTCTCTATTTAATTTTAATCAAAATAAATTGCATTGATAAATGTATGGTTAAATGTGATTTAACACATAATATTATTGTATTCTTGAAATCGATTAAAGTCAATTTATTTAGAGGAAAAATTGAAATTTATCCACTATTCTCAAAGAAAAAAGTATTACTTAGTATAAGCTAAGTAATACTTTTTAAAATACACTAATCTATTTCTTTTTTAGAGGATACAACTAAACTAATTCCACTCATAAAGAGTATCATCGCTGTTAATACGACATTCATTAGAGAAGATGTTCCCGTATTTGGAAGGTCTTGACTATTTTCAGTTGTTGGTGTTGTCTCTTGCGTTGTAGTCGTCGTAGTAGGTTCAGAATAAACATTCGTGAATGTAATATCTTTACCATACTGAACATCTGCTATTAACGCCTTACCTTCTTGAGTCACTACGACAGTAGCTTCTTTTTCGCTATTATCATACGTAATTCTTGAGTCAGTTCCTGATACTTCTTTAACCTTAAAGGTATAAGTGCCTGGTTTTTCAAACAAAAGATTTGTAAATTGGATGGTCCCGTCAGCACTGTTAGTTACCGTTTGAACGACATTTCCTTTTTCATCTAACAAATTAAAAGTGAATTCGCCTTCTTGAAGTGTTCGCCCTTGTAGTTCTTTTTTGAAACTCAAGTCTTTCTTGATTGGATCTAAAATAGTATTAGTAATAACTGTCTTAGTACCCTCATTTGAAATACTATGATTATATCCTTCTGGCACTTCAACTTCATCTACAGAATACACATATTTAACCCCATTAAGAGAATCTGGTAATTCATTAAAAGTATACGTCCATTGATTATTTTCATTCAATTCAATTGGTGTGCCATAGTTTTTACCATTTTGTTTCAACTGAACTTTTATACCTTTACGTAAAGACAATTTATTGTTATTATCCTTCCAAACTTTTGTTACAGTATGTGAAACAGTGTTCCGAGTATTCGTGATGGTAACCCCATCATTTCCTAGAACATCTCCCGAAATGGCTGTCGTATAATCTTGCCCATATTGTTCTTCAAGGACTTCACGAACAGCATAGTCTTTCACAGAAGGATCTAATAACTTACCATCTGTCGTAAGTTTAAAAACTCCCTTCCAATCATTCGTTTCATTTAACTCTAATGTATTAAGAACTTTTGAAGGATCCGAAGTCTTAAATAATTCTACTTTAATCTTAGAAACTGAAGCGTCTCTGTCACCTACCCATTTCTTTTCAACTGGGATATATTGAGGTAATTGATTTGAGACAACATTTGTCTCACCTAAAGCTTTTGGATTATTTGCATCACGATTCGTATAGAATGAATTATTAGCAATCATTGTATCGACGGATCCATCTGTGTATGAAGGGTTCTTCATGTTTAAAACAAAATTAACAATCTCACCAGGAACAATGGATTCTCCTTCATTCAGTAAGACTTTAATTGCTGTGACTTTTGTAAAATCAGTTACAGCATCTGCCTTTACCCAACCAGCTGCTTGAGTCGCAGTGTAAGGATCTGAAGGTAAGTCTTTAGCGGTATTGTAATAAACAGTGAATTTAGGCTCTGTTTCAAGCGCTTTGGTTAAGAACGGAGTAAAATTAGACCCTTTTTCATCACCGGCATATGGAAGACGATCATACAAGGTGAATGTTTTGATTGTTGCAATACTGTAGTTCTTCGTTTGTAACTGATATTTGAATTCTTGATCATAATTCGTTAAGACTTTTTCTTTAGTCCATTTACCGTCTGATGTTGAGATAAATTTTTCAGAGCGAATTTCTGTTGGTAAATTTACTAAGGTTTTTGTTTTTGCACCGATTATTTTGTCAGAAACTGTTCCGTCAGTATTTGGAACCTTGAAAACATTATCTACTAGAGATGGGGACTTCACTTTTCCAGGCAATGGTGAAAAGTCATTTGCTGTGAAGTACGCATGATTATCAGTATTTTTCTTATAGTCATCTGGATTTTGAATCGATGTTGGCATTGCATCTGAAGTAATTTTTGCACTTATAATTGGAGAAAATTGACGATCAATCGTTTTATCATTGTAGAAATCCAAATCTTTCAATTCAAAAATAACGGCTTGTCTTCCGCTATCATTATAATCTTCAATGACATATGGCTCTTTCTTTAGCATATTCTTTTGCTCTTGTTTATCAATGTAATAACTTTCATAAGTGATTCCTTCAGGTAAAACATCGATAATCTTACTTCCATTAATACGTCTATTTTTCGACAAACCATCAAATCTCATCAATATACTGTATTGAACAACCTCACCTAAAACACCTTGAGGATTTGAGCGTGTTGATTTATTCAATTGGATTGTTTCTTCGATATACCTTAAATTTTCAAAAGACATTTTGGGTTTCGTAACAAATTTTCCGTTTTCGCCAAATCCATCGACAAGGCCTTCTGCATGGAAACTATTTTCATATCGAATTGGGGTTTCTCTTTCTGTCTCATTGAATGGATTTAATAGTTTTGTTTGAACATAAACTGAAGTTCTTTCATATGGCGAAATGGTTCTTCCATCCTTCAATTTGATTTTGATACTTTGATATGTTCTGTTCACTCTAGATGCATTGGCTTTATCTAATGTTCCAGCATAAATCTGTTTTGCTTGGGCCGTAATCGCATCATAAGCCTCTTGGTCAACGATAACTTGTTTATTAGTCCCTTTTTCAACACTACCTAAAAGTACTTCAGAGCCATCAGCTTTGACACCATAAACATCAAAATCAAACGGTGCATTCTGAAACGGTACGCCTACTGCATAATAATACATACGAGAATCTAACGTATCATCAATCAGCGTCAATTCTGAAACAGCATTTGGAGCAGTATTCGTAAACGTTAAATTCCAATTTGAAACAGCAGAATCAGGAGCTCCTTCATCTACTTTTAATGTTTGAGAATCATTATTAGACTTACTCGTTGCTCCATCACTAATAAGTTCTCCAATTAATTTGAACTGAATTCCATCATTTAAAGTTAGGTTTTCTTCAGTATTACTTTGGTTTACAAAACTTAGTTCTGTTTTTGCGTTATTAACAATGTTTGTTTTTACTTTTGCATCTGGAAAACTTAATAATAACGTTAATTCTCGTAAAGCGTTCTCTGCCTCAGTATTAAACTGAATTAACTCATCTCCACCAGTCACTGTTGTTGACACGGTTCCATCTGCATTCAAAGTCCATCCTGGATTCTTTGCAGGATCAAAAACGGCAGTCCCCGTTGAACCATCTACTTTCGTATAGGTTGGTAGAGTATCCGTTACAGTGATAGTCTTAACAGCACGTGTTTGTGCCCTTCCATTTCCCCAGTTTTGGGTTTGACCGCCACCGCCAGTATTTGTAGATAAACTAAATTTGAATGGAACATCGCTAGGACCTGTGATTCCGTTGTTCGTTGCTGAGCCTCCATAAAGTTCTTTATTATCAGCTGTATAAATTTGAGAATCGTTTGGACCATCATATTTGAACAACGATTGTTTATCGACTTTAACAGTATACTTTAAGTCATTTAACGATGGAGATAAAGTTTCTCCAGTTGAACTCTTCAATGAGATTTCTGGAGTGAAAGAATAGCCTTCGGGTGTCATCCGATCTTTAAACTTGAACGTAAATGGAAAACTTCCAGAGGTCGTTTGAGTAATATCAGAAAGATATACTTTTAGAACACCCGGAGTTGAATTATCTGTTCTCTCAACTGGGCCTCCTTTAGCAACAGAAAAACTGTCAATATATTCTACTGGATACTTAATTTCAATATATCCTCCAATGACAGGTTGTTCCACTCTTGCACCATCTAAGGAAATTGTTCCTTGTCTATTAGCCGTAGTATATTGTGGGGCTTCGCCAGTTGTATTAGTCGCGGTAACTTTTACTTTTCCAATCTGTGCAATCCCAACTGTAGCAGAAGACGTATTTTCTACATTCGAATCACTAGTTGTTGTTTCTTGAGTAGTTACACCATTTGAAGTTGTAGGTGTTACAGCAGTAGTAGCAGTATTTTGCGAGTTAGTCGTCTCTTGTGCATTAACCATTGTCGGAAAAAACTGGTTTGCAAATAAAGCTAAAATAACTGAGCTAGCATATATTTTTTTGAGTAACTTATTCATATTTTCCCCTTCTTTAATTTAAAATATTTTCAAATAAACCAATAATATTATACAGCAAATGTTACTTCATAACAATTGAAAATGGCCATTTTATTGCATTTTAGAAAAGAATCAGTCTGTTTAAGTACAAAAAATCCTAACGCAATAAATAACATGCGTTAGGATTCTAAAATTATCTAGCACTTAAAAATACTTTTGCAGATTCATTTAATTCAGCAATAATCTGATTTGCTTCCTCTAAGGTTGATACTACAGCGCCTGAGGCTAATGGGTGACCTCCACCACCATGATTCTGAGCTATCTCGTTTACAATCGGCCCTTTAGAACGTAGATTTACACGATAGGTTCCATCTGGTTGTTCTGCAAATAGAACCCAGCAATATACCCCTTCAACAGTACTTGGTAGTGAAATCACTCCATGAGTTTGTTCTTCAAGAACTCCGTATTCTTTCAAAAGTTTTTGAGTCAGAATGGTTGCAGCTACGCCATTTTCTGAAATTTCCATATTTTGATAAATATATCCTGCTAGACGACTAACTGTAATAGGATTTGTAATCATGTGATAAGCAATTCCTGAAATATCGACATTGTACTCTAATAATCTAGAAACCATGGCAAAGGTAACAGTAGTCGTTGATGGATACAAGAAGCGACCAGTATCTCCCACAATTCCAGCATATAAAGCATTTGCTGCTTCCGTTGTCATTACCCATGTACTTTCTTCTCCAAAAGCAAATCGACATAGAATTTCACTCGTGCTACTTGAATGAGTATCTACAAATGAAATCGCTCCATATACATCGCGATCTGGATGATGATCGATTTTGATGACTTCTGGCGGATTAACTTCGAATGGACAATCAATTCTTGGGGTATTCGCACAATCAATCACGATTTTTAAAGAAGCATCGAATTGTTCTTGAGTCATACTATCCATCTTACCAATATAAGATAAAGATTCTGGCATTTCTCCTAGTAAATATAATTCTTTATCTGGGTATGTTGCGTGAATCAACTCTTTTAATCCAACTTGTGAACCAATCGCATCTGGATCTGGTAATTCATGTCTTAAAATTACAATTGAATGGGCTTTCTTAATTTCTGCATCAATTGCTTTGTAACTTTCAGTATAATTCATAGTCTAATTATTCCTTTCATCTAAATAATTCTTTTTTTACTTCAACTGATTATCTTACTATGATTTGTTTGTATTTTCAAATGTGCTAAAACCTTTTACTCGATTCATGAGTTTAAGATTCACTTCATCAATTTGTTTGTTTGTAACTGACGGAATCCCACAAGCTAAAGGATGACCACCGCCTCCAAATTCTTGAGCAATATCGTTGATAATTGGACCTTTAGATCTAAGATGTACTCGAAAGTTTCCATCTTCTTGTTCTACAAAGATACTCCAGGCAAGTACTCCTTCAATGGTTCCTGGTACAGAAACAACAAGTGAAGCTAATTGATCATTGGCTTCAAACGAATTCAACACTTCATCTGTAAGTATTATTGTAGACATCCCTTCTGATGTAATTTCCAAATGCTCATATAGATAACCTTTCATTCGGTTTATCTTTAAGGGCTTTGTAATCATACGATCTGCTATTCCTGAAACATCCACATCATATTCTAACAATTTACTGGCTATTTTGAATGTATTAGCAGATGTTGAAGGATATAAGAATCGACCTGTATCGCCCAGCATTCCTGCATAGAAGGCACTCGCTGCTTCTTGATTCATTTTAAAAGGAGTTTTTTCATCTAATACAAATTCAGCAATGAATTCACTGGCACTAGCAGCATGGGTATTCACAAAACAGATTTTACCAAAAGGGGTTACGTTAGGATGATGATCGATTTTAATTACTCGTTCAATATCGAATGAGAACGGGCACTGAATCAATTGTGGAGAAGAACAGTCTGTAATAATGACTAATGAACAGTCTAATTCTTCTTGAGTTATTTCATCCATTTTCCCCATGTAACTTAAATTAGGCGGTAATTCTCCGATAACACACACTTTTTTAGTGGAATAGGTATTTCTTATGACTTCACTAAAGCCAATTTGAGACCCTAACGCATCTAAATCCGGTTTTCGATGTCTTAATAAAACAATTGAATCTGCTTTTTCGATTTCTTCTATAATTTGTAACAGTAACTGATTTTCTTCCATTTTAATTTCTTTCCATTAATTGATTTGACATGATTGCTTTTGCGACAACCGAATTATCTAAAGAAACCGATATATCTAATTTAGATACTTTTCTTCCGGTATCTAATATTTGTATTTGAATTACAATATGGCTCTCAATCGGTATCATTCTTAGATAATGCATTTCTAATTGTTCAATAACAGTATTTCTTCTTTGACTACGATGAATAAACTCCTTAGCAGCAACTGAAACTACTTCACACAATACACCAAATGAAAGCATCCCTAAGTTATTAGTCATTTGCGGCGTTACCGTAAAACTTAAAGTAGCATTTTGTTGTGATATTTCTACTAATTCTAGGTTTTCACTCACATCATCTTCAAAAGTATTACCAACTTGTGGTTGCCTTTGCGTTAGTTGCATAGCCTTCATCACGTCTCGTCTAGAAAGGATTCCTATTAATTCCATATTGTCTTGAACGACTGGTAACATCTCTAATCCGTTCCAAATCATAGAGTGTGCAACACTAGCAACACTTGCATGAAGCTTTGAAACAGATGGATTTTTAGTCATTACTCGTTCTAATGTTAAAGATTCACTTTTTCCTAAAATATCTTTTGCTGATACAACTCCGACTAAACGGTTAGAATGAGTGACTACCGGGAATCGAGAATCTCCAGTTTTTTGACTCATAATATGGTAATCTTTTATCGTTTGATCCATCATTAAGTAATTTGTATGCTCAAAATCACTATAGATATCTGCTACAATCATGATTTTCTTTTTAATCAACTGATCCGTCATGGCACGATTAATGAGACTTGCTACTGTAAAGGTGTCATAAGACGTTCCCATCAACGGAATACTTAATTCATTAGCTTTTTCGATTAATTGAGGTGTTGCTTGGAACCCACCTGTTATAAGAACGGCAGCCCCTTGATTCAAGGCTAATAATTGTGCATCTTCTCTGTTCCCAATAATGACCAATGATTCTGGTTGAATATATCTAGTCATAGCATCCAATGTCATTGCCCCAATAACAAAACGATTTAAAATTTTATCCAATCCATCATGACCGCCAAAAACTTCTCCTTCAATAATTTTAATAATTTCTCCAAAGGATAATTTTTCTAAATTATCTTTCGTTTTACGTTCAATTCGAATGGTCCCTACACGTTCAATTGTAGAAACAATACCAATGTTTTCAGCTTCCTTGATAGCGCGATACGCCGTTCCTTCACTCATCTCCATATTCTTCGCGATAGAACGAACGGATATTTTTTCGCCAATTGGCAATGACTCTATATAACGAATAATTTGTTGGTGTTTTGATGTCATCTGTTTCTCCTCTGTACTATTAATTTTGAAACACTTTATAATTAACTGTACTATTATTGTACTCAATTCTGTTGTAATTTTCTATACTAAATACAAAAAAACTGACCAATAAGGTCAGTTAATATAACTTTATTTTCTAAACGGCGGAATCTCTTCCCCATGAGGACAATGTGTTGGATTTCCAAGGAAGATTGCCAATCGCTCTGTCATTTCTACTGTGGAAGAGTGCTCAAGAATTTCAGCCTGACTATGTACTTCATCTGGTTCAAATCCAAGTGAGTTAACTAAGAAGACTTCCCATAGTTTGTGTGTTCTGATTAATCGTTCAGCTACGTTGATTCCTTTTTGCGTTAATTTTGCGCCTTTATAACGGATGTAATCAACGGTCCCGTCAATTACCAATTTATTTAACATTTCCGTGGTAGAAGCAGCCGATAAATTCAACTGTTGATTGATAGCCTTATTGGATACATAGTCACCTTTACCACCCAGTTTATAAATCGTTTTTATATAGTCTTCTTTATTTGGAGTCATAAGCAATCTCCTTTCTACATTGGAATTAGTATAACATATCTTTCTCCATTTGAACATGTAAAAGAAGGAGCCTTAAGATGATTCTTAAGGCTCCAAAACTATATTTAATTATTTTAGACGTCCTGGTCTTTCCTTATATCCATAGTATGCGTCAGCAAGAATTTCTTCCATATCAGCTACCATTGGTAAACGAGGGTTCGCAGGTGAACATTGATCTTCATAAGCAAGCATTGCAATTTCATGAATTGTGGCTAACCATTCTTTGTGGTTAACACCTTGCGCTTTGAAGTTCATTTCGATTCCTACAGCCTCTCCTAATTCGTAAACAGCTTTAGCTAAAGCGTCCACTGCTTCCTCAGGAGTTGAAGATGGTAATCCTAACATACGAGCGATATCTTGGAATTTTTCATCCGCACGATAGTAGTTGTATTTTGGCCATGTAGCTGCTTTAGCAGGACGAGTACCATTGTAACGGATTACGTATGGTAATAGGATGGCATTCGTACGTCCGTGTACTGTATGGAAGAATCCACCTACCTTATGAGCCATTGAGTGACTCATTCCAAGGAATGCATTGGCAAATGCCATACCAGCCATTGTAGAAGCATTATGCATTTTTTCACGTGAAGTAAAATCAGCATTTTCTACACTACTTACTAAGTTTTCAAATACTAATTTGATAGCTTGCAATGCTAATCCATCTGTATAATCGTTTGCTAGTGTTGAAGTATATGCTTCGATTGCGTGAGTTAATACGTCCATACCAGTATCAGCTGTTACAAAATCAGGAACCGTCATAACTAATGCTGGGTCAACAATCGCAATTGTTGGAGTTAGTGAGTAGTCAGCTAATGGATATTTACGGTTGTTTGCTTTATCTGAAATGACCGCGAATGGTGTTACTTCAGAACCTGTACCAGATGTAGTTGGAATACCAACATATTTAGCACGTTCTCCTAATTCTGGGAATTTGAATGCACGTTTACGGATATCCATGAATTTTTGAACTAAGTCACGGAAGTCCACTTGAGGTTGTTCGTAGAACATCCACATTACCTTCGCAGCATCCATTACAGAGCCCCCACCAAGTGCAACAATCGTATCTGGTTCGAAGCTCTTCATAATTTCCGCACCGCGGTTTACAGTTGTGATGTCTGGGTCTGGTTCAACGTCTGAGAACACTTCATAAATGACTTTATTTGGACGTAATTCTAATTGTTCAATGACACGTTGTAAGAACCCTAATTTGACCATTGCTTGGTCAGTTACAATCATTACTCGGTTTACGTTTTTCATTTTTTGTAAGTATTGAATTGAATCACGTTCGAAATAGATTTTTGATGGAACTTTAAACCATTGCATGTTATTTCTACGTCTCCCTACTTTTTTGATATTTAATAGATTAATTACACTAACATTATCCCCAACTGAGTTACGTCCATAAGATCCGCAGCCTAATGTTAAAGATGGAATAAATGCATTATAAACGTCTCCAATACCACCAAAAGTAGAAGGTGCATTCCAGATGACACGAATTGCACGAACAACGCGTCCAAATTCTTTTGCTAATTCTGCGTCTTCAGTATGAATCGCTGCTGAGTGTCCCAATCCATGGAATTCAACCATTTGACGTGCTTTTTCAATACCGTCTTCGCGAGATTCTGATTTAAGTATTGCAATTACTGGAGAAAGTTTTTCGCGAGTTAAAGGTTCTTTTTCGCCTACTTCTTTGCATTCTGCAGCAAGAATATTTGTACCTTCTGGAACTGAGAATCCAGCTTGTTCGGCAATCCATGCAGCTGATTTACCTACGATGTTCGCATTTAATTTAGCACCAGCACAGTTTTTGCTGTTTGCTTTTACACCGAAGCAGAATTCTTCTAATAATGCTTTTTCTTTTTTGTTTACAAAGTAAGTGTGATAGCTCTTTAATTCTTCAACAAACTCATCGTAAATTTCTTTATCAATGATTGCTGCTTGCTCAGATGCACACACCATACCATTATCGAATGATTTACTCATTACGATATCGTGAGCCGCTTGACGAATGTTAGCAGATTTTTCAACATAAGCTGGAACGTTCCCTGCACCAACCCCAAGAGCTGGTTTGCCGCAAGAGTATGCAGCTTTAACCATTGCATTACCACCTGTTGCTAAAATTGTAGCAATTCCGTCATGATTCATTAAAGCGTTTGTTGCTTCGATAGATGGATGTTCAATCCATTGTACACAGTTTTCAGGAGCTCCTGCTGCAATTGCTGCATCGCGAACGATTTGAGCTGCGTGTGCTGAACTTTGTTGAGCTGATGGATGGAATGCAAACACGATTGGGTTACGTGTTTTTAATGCGATTAACGCTTTGAAAATCGCAGTTGAAGTTGGGTTTGTTGTAGGTGTGATACCACAGATAACCCCTACTGGTTCTGCGATTAAAGTTAATCCAGTTACGTCATCATCTGAAATAACGCCAACTGTTTTAGTGTGGCGCATGTTGTGTACCACGTGTTCACAGGCAAATAAGTTTTTCGTAGCTTTATCTTCGAAAACTCCACGTCCTGTTTCTTCGATTGCATGTTGTGCTAATACACCGTGTTGGTCTAACGCAGCAACTGATGCTTTTGCTACAATGTAGTCCACTTGTTCTTGATTTAACAAGCGGAATTCATCTAAGGCTTTCAACCCATTCTCCACGAGACGGTTGATTTCTTGTTGTACTTGGTTGTTGTTTTTTTCTACACTCACTTGTGATTTCCTCCAGTGTTTGTTATTTTTATCACATTCTTATCTTACACTATTTTTCGTTAAATGTAAATAATTTTCATTAAAAAAATTATTAATGAAAACATATTCATCTATTTTCATATCCCCTTTCATAATAGATTCCTAACCTATATCTTCATTTTAATCATTATTCCTAAAATATCAATACTATTTTCGGATTTTTTGAAAGCCTTTACCTTATTTTTAGTATAAAAAAGGAAGCTTAGCAAATGCTAGCTTCTTTTTTAAAACAATTCACTTAGATTGATGTCTTCAAGTGTGATTTCTTTATTCGTTTGTGCTTCTAAAGATTCAAAATCAAAGTACTCATTAATGTTTAATTGATTAATCTGAAAGATTTGTTCGAACAGATTATCTGGAAGGCTTTTTTTCCAACGATAATCGGCAAAATAATGTGCGAGATCTTCTGTTTGAATTGTTGTATATCCTAAATCGTTAAATTCACTGACTTTAAAATACAACCAAGTTTTAAATTTATTTTTTAAACTTTCTTTATCCATCGATTACTCTTCTTCAGTTGCTACTTCTTCAGTATACACTTCGTTATTTGTTGGAGCAGATTCTGAAACAACGTGGTGAATAGCAACACGTTCGAAAGTTAGGATAACTCCTTCGCAATCTAGGTCGATTGTATTATTTACAGTATCAATGTTATCAATTATACCGTGTAATCCACCGATTGTAACAACTTTATCTCCAATTTTCATCGCATCTCTTTGCGCTTGAATTTCTTGTGCACGTCGACGTTGTTTACGGCCAAAGAACCAAACTGCCGCTCCTCCTACTACCACATAAGCTAAAATTAATGTCATTGGATCCATATTAATACCTCATTTCTAATAATCTCTTATATTTACTTTAACAAATTCACTGATAAATTGCTATACTCTTTAGAAATTTCTAGCATTTTCTTTGTTGAAACCATATTCTTCAAAGAACGCTTCTCTAAACTCTAATAAGTTATCATCCATAATTGCTTGGCGTACTTGCTTCATTAAGTTTAATAAGAAGTACAAGTTATGATAACTTGTTAAGCGCAACCCAAATGTCTCGTCTGTCTTAAATAGATGACGAATATAAGCACGCGTATAGTTGCGACATGTGTAACAATTACATTTCTCATCCAACGGACGAAAATCACGTTCGTATTTCGCATTTTTCACAACAAGACGGCCACTACTAGTCATACAAGTACCGTTACGAGCGATACGTGTTGGTAATACGCAGTCAAACATATCTACTCCACGAATAACACCATCAATTAATGAGTCAGGAGAACCGACTCCCATTAAGTAGCGAGGTTTATTGTCAGGAATCAGTGGTGTTAAGTAATCTAACACTTCGTTCATTTCTTGCTTAGTCTCTCCTACAGATAGACCTCCAATGGAATATCCAGGAAAATCAAGAGACACCATATCCTTAGCATGAGCGATCCTTAAATCTTTATACCCAGCGCCTTGTAAGATTCCAAAAAGAGCTTGAGTTTCTGGTGATTGATGTGCTTTTAATCCGCGCTCAGCCCACCGCGTCGTACGAGCAATCGAATCCTTCACATAATCATGCGTATGGTGGAAATCTGGACACTCATCGAAACTCATGATGATATCTGCTCCAAGTTTATTTTGAACGTCAATTGAGATTTCAGGAGATAAGAACAATTTAGAACCATTTAAATGGTTTCTAAAATGAACTCCTTCCTCTTCAATTCGACGCATATCGCTTAATGAGAATACTTGGAAGCCACCCGAATCGGTTAGAATTCCTTTTTTCCAGTTCATAAAATTATGTAGTTTTCCAGCTTCATCAACAATATCTGCGCCAGGACGTAACCATAAATGATAGGTGTTACTTAAAATGATATTAGCACCCATTTCATCTAATTCTTCTGGAGACATTGATTTTACGGTTGCTAGAGTTCCAACTGGCATAAACATTGGAGTTGGGAATGTCCCATGAGGTGTAATAATTTCTCCAAGACGAGCGCCTGTATGTTTTTCAGTTTTGATTAATCTATATTTCACTGCAGGTTCTGTCATTCTATAATTCCTTTCATCTTTTTAACTATCTAACTGTACTCTAGAAACTACAAAAAGTCCAATAAAAACGGGACGAATTTAACTCCATCCCATTATTCATTAATCTTCTATTTTTGTGTAATTATAACTTGGTTCTTTTAATTGTTCATCATAACTAACGTGCAAGTCATGTCCATGGAAAAACCATTCATCCCCCTGCTCAATAAAATAGGTTATCCCGTTTTCAACAACACTAACAAAAGGATTGCTTGGCGCATCTACTTCAACCGCCAGTGAGAATCCTTCGTGAATAGGACTACAACCATAGACTTTCCCTAGAAAACGGACACCACGATCTTTAGAAACTCCCATTTCTTCCTCAAACCATGCTTGTGCTTTTTTATCAATTGTTAATTCCATTCTATCCACTCTTTCGTTTCTTATTCTCTCTCATTCTATCACAGATGAATCATTTGTCCTTAAAGTTTGCTCACTTATTTCCACTATATATGAATGAAACGCAATTTAGAGATGTTAGACTTGTGAATCCATTAGACTCATAGAAAGAAACTGTCTTCTTTGAATCATCAGTTGCAAGCTGAATTTGATACACATTCTTGTATTTTTCTAGTGTTAGATGTAGCAATTTTGTGCCAATTCCCTGATGTTGGTATTCAGGGTACACTAAAATATCTTGAATAAATAGAATGGATGCACCGTCAGCAACAGCACGTAGTATAGCTACTAATTTTCCTTCATCATTTAGCGCTGCTAAAATATGAAGAGAATTTTGGTAAGCTTCTTTAAGCATTTTTGGATGCTGTGTATAATTTGTCCATCCAACTGACTCATATAAAGGCAGAACATCTTCTAAAGTAACAACTGGATTTTCAACATAACGTATCATTTGATTCAACCTCTTTCTATCATAATCATTTACTGTGCTTTTATAAAAATTATAAATAAAAAAACTGGAATCCACAATAGTGAATTCCAGCTTTGAAATTGTCTAATAAGATTAGCCAAGTTTGTTATAGTATTCAACGACTAGTGATTCGTCAACTTCAGAAGTTAACTCGTCACGTAATGGTAGACGGTTTAATGAACCTTCCAATTTTTCTTCGTCAAATGTTACAAACTCTGGACGACCAAATAAAGCTTCTAAAGCTTCTTTGATAATTGTTAAGTTACGTGATTTTTCACGTACGCCCACAACATCGCCAACTTGTACTTGGAATGAAGGGATATCTACGCGTTTACCGTTCACAGTAATGTGACCGTGGTTTACTAATTGACGTGCTTGACGACGAGTAGTTGCTAAACCTAAACGGTATACTACGTTATCTAAACGTTGTTCAAGAAGAACCATGAAGTTTTCACCATGTTTACCTTCTTTAATCTTGCCAGCTTTTTTGAATAAAGTAGCAAATTGACGTTCGTTCATACCATACATATGACGTAGTTTTTGTTTTTCTTGTAATTGTTGACCATACTCAGATAATTTTTTACGGCTGTTTGGTCCGTGTTGACCTGGTGCGTATGGACGACGAGCGATTTCTTTTCCTGTTCCTGAAAGTGAAATGCCTAAACGACGAGATAACTTCCAGCTTGGTCCAGTGTAACGTGACATTGAACATTCCTCCAATAATTGTTTATTTTTTTGGAGTAAAATAATTGCGAAATCTTCGATTCGTGCAGTCACTACAAGGGTTCACCTTTGCAGCCGCGGTTACTACCTTACCCAAATGGCTAGGACTGTTGACGAGCTTCTATATTTCTGCTGCATATTTTACACAAAAAATATTGTACCCTATTTACTATGAAAATACAAGGGTTTTACTTCATTTCCCACTCAAGAGATAAGTGACAACATTTTTGTTCATCCGATTCCAACTGATGTAACGTTTGAACTCCTGTATCACTCTCACGAATTTCGTAGAAACTCTTGACAGTTGCTTCGGGTAGAATTTCTTTATCATACTTCACAAGTACTGATTTTAGCCGATGTGTCTTGATAAATTCCATCCCCAGACTATCCATCACCCAATCGAAATACTTTGCATTATTGACATGATGATTATAATCAATATCATTTAGACGCACGCGATACGTTTGAACATTTGCTTCCTCCAAGTCAATCTTAGGAACTCTTGGATTACGTCGATTATCTTTTCGATTTTCAATAGGATATTCACTTAAGACTTCCTCATCCAATGAAATTAATTTACGCTCTGCAATATTAATCATTGAAAAAGTGGTTAGGGCATCCACAAGTACTTCTTCGTCTTTAGATAAAATCGTATAACGACGGAAGGTAAAGAACTTGTTGTACCCTATTGGTTCGGTTTCGATAATAATTTCTTCTTCTAATTTTGGAAGGCGATTGATAGTTAATTGATTTTGAATCACAATCCAAGATAACCCTTTTTGATAAATCAAATCTGGATGTGCTAGTGAGCGTTCTTGCTTACGAGAAGCTAACATCATAATTCCAACGACATGACTAAGAGACAATTCTCCTTGCCAATTACATTCATACGCCTTTACTACATGATTCATGCGACAAATTACTTCTACCATAGTTCATCCTTTCGTTTTAACTAATTCCAAATATCTACACTATCTGTATTCAATACGGACACAATATCGTGTCCTTTAAATAATATGATAAAGTCGGTCGGTAAATGCATCACTTCATATAATTCTGGATAATCTGGAAAGATTTCATAGGCTTGATTGCCCTCAAGAGGTTGAGGGTCAATCGTTTGGTCGATTGGCGCAATATACCAAGTTTCATCATCAAAGCGATGTGCATACCATTCATCCACTTCAAATGTATGGTTTGCAATTACAAGTGGTCCATCAAAGCGGAATGGAATTAATCTTCCTAATGTTTTTGTTCGTTTTCCAGTTTGAATGGTTTTCCGAATAATGTCTAAAAAGTAAGAAAAATCTTCAATCCATTCATTTAAAAGTTTATGTTCATAATTTTGAACAACGACTTGGAAATTTTCTCCTTTAGGAATCACTTTAACTTGTCCATAATGAATTGGAATTAAAGTATCTACCTCATCCCAATTCTCTTCAAAATATTCTTCAACGAAAGTGAGCATATCCTCTGCTTCTTTTTGATATTCTTCATCTGCCACCAAAAATAGTCGATGCCCGTTGACTTCACGTAAAAATTCCATAAAATCTCTCCTTTCACGTTTACTAGTGTACCTCATTTTAGAAAAATTTACCTGTATCATACCCGAAATCTCTAAAAATTTGTTATACTAAATGAAAGTAAGAAAGGAGTACATCGATGCAAAACAACCCTTTTTACAAGTTTTATCAAAAATCTCTTGAAGAAAGAAAAGAAATTTTATTAAATCATCCATCATTATCTAATGAAACGAAAGAACGACTCAAAAATGGTCTTTCTCTACCAGAATCAGTAGCAGGTCAAATGATTGAAAATCAGATTGAAATCTACGGTTTACCCTATGGAATCGTTCCACAATTAATTGTGAACGGGAAAAGTTATATCGTTCCAATGGTAACGGAAGAACCTTCTGTAATCGCAGCAGCAAGCTATGCTTCTAAATTAATCAACTTAGCTAGTGGTACAACTACAACACAAGAAAAACGTGAAATGATTGGAGAAATTTCAATTGTACACTCATCGCTTACACTAGATGAAGTAAAAGCTAAACTTTTTGAGCAAAGAGAGTCTCTCTTTACCATTGCTAATAACGCGCACCCTTCCATCGTTAAACGCGGTGGTGGAATTCGAGATATCTGGGTAGAAGAAAAATCTACTGACAAAGAACGCTTCTATATCTTCTACGTATCTGTGGATACAAAAGAAGCCATGGGAGCGAATATGCTGAATACTATCCTTGAAGCACTGGTATCACCAATCGAGGCTATGAGTGGTGGTGAAAGTATTATGGCTATTCTTTCAAATCTAGCAACGAATTCCGTTGTTACTGCTAAATGCTTGATATCACCAAGAATATTAGATACAAAAGGAACTAAAGGCGAAGATGTTATAGATCGAATTGTTTTAGCAAGTGAATTTTCAAAAGCGGACCCTTACCGTGCAACAACGCATAATAAGGGGATTATGAATGGCATTGATTCTGTCGTCATCGCTACCGGAAATGACTGGCGCGCGATTGAAGCTGGCGCTCATGCCTTTGCAAGTTTAAGTGGTCAATATCAACCACTCACAAACTGGACAAAGGATGAGAACGGAAACTTGGTCGGAACCATTACTCTTCCACTTCCTGTTGGAACAGTTGGAGGTTCAATTGCCATCCATCCTGGAGCGCAATTTGCTCATGAATTACTGGGTCATCCAAGTGCTGTTGAATTAGCTGGAATTATCGCATCGATTGGTTTAGCGCAAAACCTTGCCGCTGTGAGAGCTCTTGTGACGGACGGTATTCAAAAAGGACATATGCGACTCCAAGCAAAATCATTAGGACTTGCTGTTGGAGCAACAGAAGAAGAACTTCCACTCCTAATAAATTTACTCAATCAAGTACCTCACTTAAATCAAGAAACTGCTAAAGCTCTTTTAGAAGAATTGAGAAAATAAAAATAGACTTCCCTAGCCTACTGCTAAGGAAGTCTCCTTTTTTATTATCTTTCGTCTTCAGTATATTCCATTAATGTGAAGATGTCGTATTCGCTAATTTTTTCGCGACCTTTCAAGTCTGTTAACTCTACTAAAAAAGCTAAACCAACTACTTCACCGCCAAGCTTTTCAACTAATTTAGCCGCTGCTGCCATTGTTCCACCTGTTGCTAATAAGTCATCACATATGAGAACTTTTTGACCAGGTTTAACCGCGTCTTTATGTAGATGTAGTTCTGCTGAGCCATATTCTAAATCATATTCAACAGCAACTGTTTCACGAGGTAACTTTCCTTTTTTACGAGCAGGTGCAAACCCAATACCTAATTCATAAGCTACTGGACATCCAACGATAAAACCGCGTGCTTCAGGTCCAACAATCATTTCAGCTCCAATTTTACGAGCGTAATCCACAATTTGTTGAGTTGCATATTGATATGCCTCTCCGTCAGCCATTAATGGAGAAATATCACGGAAAATAATTCCTTCTTTTGGATAATTAGGTACACTTGCAATATATTTTTTTAAGTTCATTTGAACTCCTCCTTTTTAACCTTTAAACGAGTCAATCCACCGTTTCATTTCTTGGAACTGACTATAATTGAATTTCTGTTCTAATAATAATTGTTCTTTCAAACTACTTAATACAGTTGATTCTTCTAGGTTATTTGTTTTTGGTCTCTCATGAATCATTAACTGTCCGTCTACTATTTTAACAAATTCTAATTCAAAAAACACTTTTAAAATCACACGAAATTGTTCGAGTGGAATTTTTAAATAGTGCGCAACTGCTACCAATTGCTCATTATAAGGAATCGATGAATGTGATTGAATATATTTATAGACGAGTCCAAATTTTGCCTTGTCTGGAATTCCCATTGTCATAATCGATTTTTTCGTATATGAGATAATATACAATGGTTTATCACCACTTATTTTGAAAAACGATTGAACAACTTCCATTGATTTCGGTAAATCAAATAGAACGAAGAATTTGACATTCAATTCTTCTTTTCCTTGAATATACGTTTCCAACTCAATAGCTTTTGAAGAATTGGGAATTCTTTTTTTCAATTCAGCAATGTATTCTGGATTCGTCACTAAATATAAAGCATTTTCTATAGAAAGATGAGCATTGGAGATTTTAGAAGTACGCCAGTCAATAATAATGCTACCTTCGACATCAATATCTTTAACCATCAACTGCGGTAGTCGGTTATTTTGCCACTCATTAATCTCGAGCGTTCCAACCACTTGGACAGGAGTTCCGGGTTGAAGTGAATCTGACCAATTCCCTTTTCCAAATGCGAGTGCTTGAAGAGAATGATTTGTTTTATCCTTCAACACTACCTTAAGATGGTTTTTATCAGCTCCTAGTAATTGGACTGATTGAACATCGATGCCTTTAATAGCTACAACTGGTTCATCATTATCGGTTCCGTACGGTTTGAGGCTAGATAATGACTCAATCCAGTTTACATCCACATCTTCCATTGCAATCCATTCATCTACGTTCAGAATAGGTTTTGCCTTTAAGAGATCTAAATGCTTTTGAGCATAGGACTCCAAGCCATTCATAATCGACGGTAATAAGACTGTTTCAATCGTTAACCCTGCTGCCATGTGGTGCCCACCAAATTTTACGAGTTGGTCTTTGACACTTGTTAAGGCATCATATAGGTTAAACTCTCCCACAGATCGTCCAGAACCTTTAGCAGTCAGTCCATCTTCGCTAATCGATAATACCAATGTTGGTTTACCAGTTTGCTCGACAATTCGACTTGCTACGATTCCTAATACCCCTTCATGCCATCCCTTATGCGCCAATAGTAGAAGTGGTTGATCTTTTTGCGTCTCTATAAACGGTTTAGCTTCTTCAACTATCTGGTTCACTAAAGACTGTCTTTTTTCATTTTCATTCTGCATGAACGTAACAATCTGACTCGCTTCTTCTTCGTCAAATGTCGTTAACAATTGGACTCCCGGAGTAGCATCTCCTAAGCGCCCTAGTGCATTAAGTCGTGGGGCTATTTGAAAGCCAATAGTCTTTTCATCCAACTGTTCTGTTTTAACAGCTAACTTTTCAAATAAAGAGATGAGTCCCATTCGCTGTGTTTGTTTCATCTGAGAAATACCTAATTTAACAATGGTACGATTTTCATCTGTTAAACTCACTAAATCAGCAATCGTACCAATTGCTGCTAATTCAACCATTTCTTCTGGAAACTCACCTAATAACGCCTGAGCGAGTTTAAAAGCAACTCCAGCCCCTGATAAATCTCTACAAGGATAATCAGCATCTGGATGACGCGGGTGGACAACTGCATAAGCTTTAGGAATTTCATCAGGAATTTCATGGTGATCCGTTAATATCACATCGCAGCCATTCTCCATAGCAAATGCAACAGGCTCATGTGCAGCAATCCCACAATCGACAGTGATAATTAAGGTATTTCCTTCATCAATTGCTTCCTGAAAGGCTCGAATATTAGGACCATAACCATCTTTAAAACGGTTCGGTAAATAATACGATACTTGAGCTCCAAGCATTTCTAATGTTTCATAGAGAATAGTTGTACTAGTAATACCATCCGCATCATAATCTCCAAAAATGTAAATTAATTCTCCATTTTCAATTGCATCTTGAATCCGTTGAACCGCTTTTTCCATATCGTGCATTAAATATGGATCATGAATGAGTTGCGGATTTGGTGATAAAAATTCATGGATTTTATCCACAGAATCCTGACCACGCTCAACACACAATCGTATAAGATTGAAAGAAAGATTTAATTCTTTTGCTAAAGAAGCTATCTTTTCCTCTTCAGCACTCTCTTTTAATCGCCACTCATAATTACCTAAACTCATCGTACACCTCCTCACTCTTTATTTTTTATCGAAAATAGTTTCTAACAAACGATCTCCTATCGATGGAAATAACACATTAAATTTACTTGCTAGATTCATGGAACGTGGTAAATTAATCTCACGTTTTTCTTTTTCGATTCCTTTTACAACTTTTCTAGCAACTGTCTCTGGTTTCAAAACAATTGCCCCTAATGCTTCGAGATACTTCCCAGTAGGTTCAGCTTTGTCAAAAAAATTCGTAGCAATTGGTCCAGGATTAACAGTCATGACCTGGATACCATCCTTTTTCAACTCCAAGCGTAAAGCATTAGAATATCCAAGAACTCCAAATTTAGTAGCCGAATATACGGAGCTCTTAGCAGTTGCAGTTTTTCCAGCCTGAGAAGCTATATTAACAAATACCCCTGCACGTCTTGATCTAAAAACAGGAATAAAATGTTGTGTAATCTTAATCAGTGCATTCAAATTCAGTTGCATCATTTGCTGAATTTCAGAATCACTTAAATCTTCAGCAAGTTTTAAATAGCCAAGACCAGCATTATTCACGACCATTGAAATACGATAATGATGATCAAGAAAGTCTAATAAATGTCCTATTGCTTCATCATCCATCAAGTCACACGAAATCACTTCAATAGGCTTAGAAGTGAATTGCTTACATTGTTTAGCAACCATATCTAATTTGTCCTTATTTCTTGAAACAAGAACCAGTTGTACATCTTTCCTAGCTAACTCAAGAGCAATTTGTTCTCCTAAGCCTCCACTAGCTCCCGTCACTAAGGCAACTTGTTGACTAAACCATTTAGCATTTTTCATTAGACTTTCTCCTTTCTATCGAAATGATGTCAAAGTCTTTCACTACTTGTGTATTTTCAAAAATCGTTTTCGCTTCTTCTTCAAGTTCCTTAGATTGTTTACTTAAATACCGGGCGCTAATATGGGTGATTAATAAACGTTTAACCTTTGCATTTATAGCAATTTCTGCAGCTTGCAGACTGGTCGAATGAAAATGTCTATAAGCTTGTTTCCCTTTGTCACCCTCGTATGTTGCTTCATGAACAAGTACATCTGATTGATAAGCCAACTCTTCACTAGCTTTACATTTTCGAGTGTCTCCACAGATAGTAACCACACGACCTTTAATATCTGGCGAAATATAATCTAGACCATTTACGATGGTTCCATCCTCTAAAGTAATGGATTCTCCTCTTTTTAACTTACCAAACAGGGGGCCAAATGGAATTCCAAGTTCTTTTAATCGGTCGGCTTGTAATTCGCCAGGTTGATCCTTTTCAGTAACTCGAAATCCGTAAGATAATATTCCATGTTCAAGTTGCTTAATTTCTACCTTAAACTGTTTATCTTCAAATAATAGTCCATCTTTTTCAAATTCAACAACTTTTAAAGAATAGCCTAATTTAGAACACGAAGCTTGAATCGTTGCATCAATGAAAGAACGAATACCTTTAGGACCATAGACAACTAAATCATCCTCTCCCCCTTGAAAAGAGCGACTAGTTAATAATCCTGGCAACCCAAAGATATGGTCACCATGCATATGAGTGATAAAAATTTTTTTAATTTTCCCAGGGCGAATATTCGTATGCAAAATTTGCTGTTGTGTCGCTTCTCCGCAATCGAATAACCACACTTCATTAATCTCATCGAGAAGCTTTAATGCAATTGAAGTAACGTTTCTCATTTTCGAAGGTACACCAGCACCTGTCCCTAAAAATTGCAATTCCATTTTAATTTCCTCTCAATGTTTCATAAATTTTCTTTGCAAAGAAAAGTGCTTCTTCATGTGAACCCGTTTCTGTCACGTACGACTTACGTGAATAGAACCAATCTTGATCCTTAGAATAATCATTCCAGTCTAATACATGTACATTAGAATACTTTTCACTAACAGCAGCATAAACCGCATTGACTTCATCTCTCCAAGTTTTTGCGGTTGTCGTTGTCACAAGAAAAATTTGTTTTTCCATTCCTATCCTCTTGAGTACACTTTCGAGTTGCCCTTTTGAAAATGCCCCGTTTGCTCCAAACATTAAAACCACAATATCATTCATTTGTCCTTTTGATTTTAACGTATTAATCGTAGGTGCAAGTTCATATAATTGGGCGGTTGTGGTTGCGTGTAATACAGCATTTGGATAGATTGTTGTTAATTCATTCGATATCGCTAGTAAAGATTGATCACCGATAAACGTTATTGAACTGTTACTACTAAAGACTGTTTCCTCACGAGTTAAACCAACTACATTGTTGATTGTTTTCAATAATTTTTTATCACTCGATTGAGAATTTTCGACAATCTCTTGATTATTATGAATCAACGTCGTTAATGTAGCTTCTTGCTCTGACAACTTACTCGTTGATTGAACTAGTCCTACGGTTAAAATAATAGCCAACACGATTGCAACCACTAGTAGAATTTGCTTAGCATGATGTGTTCTAGATTGTAACCATTGAATCATCATTTTAGAGAATGTCTTTACTTTTCTCTTTTCAAAAAGTTGATACCAAACTTCTCCAATAGAAATAATCAGAATAAACTGAATGATTCCGTGTAACACATTACTATTCCCAGCAATTCCCAGTTTTGCTTGGTATAAAACAATTACTGGTAAAAACCATAAATAATAAGACAAGCTTCTTCTACCAATTATTGTAAGTGGTTTAAAACGGAAAAGAACACCTGTTGATACTTTTGGATGAATACTTACTAAAATGACACCCGCAACAGCTAAATCGAATAGCAGCATCCCTCCACGATAGGTCATGGTATCATTCGGACTTAAGGTGAAGAATAAAATGACCATCAGTAAAATCGGAATGAATCGTAAGTATTGCTCATAAGGGATTTTAACCTGATGTTCCTTTTGGAATCGATCAAGTGGATATAATAATGCCGTGCAAGATCCAATCAACATGGAGAACATTCTAGTCCCTGTGCTCATTGTAACAAAAGTCAGTGCATCTGCTCCTTTAAAACTAACTACCATTAATCCAAAAGAGGCAGTTGCTAAAAGGGCAATCGCTACAAATAATTGATTATGCTTTTTTAAGAATAAACTTAAAAATGCAAATATTACTGGCCAAATCAAATAAAACTGAAATGAAAGTGATATATACCATAAATGTTCAATTGGATTCTCAGATAACAAGTTTGGAATAAAGGTTTGCGATTGAAAAATTTGCCACCAGTTATTCAAAAATACTAAACTCGAAAGAAAAGAACCTCTTAAATTAACTAACATTTCATTTTGAAAAATAGTGATGTAAGTAAATACCAATATCAACATCGTTACTAAAGGCATTGCGATGCGAACCAGTCTTTGTTGTAGAAATTGTTTTAGCGGTATCTTACCCGCCTCCATTAGGCTAGTCATTAATTTATTTGTGATAAAATAACCTGCTAAAATAAGGAAAATATCTAATCCTAAAAATCCTCCAGGAAGGCGATAAGAATAAATATGATAAATAATAATACTCAGAATTCCAATCGCTCTCAGTCCATCAAAAGAAGAAATATAAGAACGTTTATCTAATTCACTTCTATCAATCATTCTATTCTCTCCTTAATCCACAAACTCAAATGAGAAATTCAAAATTCGAACTAAGTCACCATTTTCAGCGCCTCTTTCACGTAAAGTGCTATCTACACCCATTCCACGTAATTGACGTGAGAATCTCATCACGGACTCATCATGTTCCATATTTGTCATCTTGAATAGTTTTTCAATCTTGTCACCATACAATACCCAAGTTCCATCTGGATCTCTTGTCACTTTGAACGGTGCTTCCTCTTCTTCCAATCCATAAACGATATGTGTTTCCACTACTTCTTCGTTTAATGGGAAGAATTCTGTTTCTTCTAACACTTCAGCAGTTCTAGCCAGCAATACTTGAAGTCCTTCACGGCGATAGGCAGAAATCGGGAAAATCTCTGGCATCTCTTCGCCTTCTGCCAAACTGTTTGCTAAATCTTTCTTGAACTTCTCTAAGTTTTCTTCTGCTTGAGGTTGGTCCATCTTGTTGGCCACGATGAGCATTGGACGTTCCAATAAACGCAAATGATAACTTCCAAGTTCTTCTTGAATAATCTTGTAGTCTTCAAAAGGATCACGGCCTTCCATTGCGGCCATATCAATCACATGAAGTAATACTTTCGTACGTTCGATATGTTTTAAGAAATGAATGCCAAGCCCAACACCTGTATGCGCTCCTTCAATTAATCCTGGTAAGTCAGCGACGACGAATTGCTCACCATTTGGCGACTGCGCCATTCCTAATTGAGGGTTTAATGTTGTAAAGTGATAGTCTGCAATTTTTGGTTTTGCACTTGAAATCACAGATAGTAAAGTAGATTTCCCTACAGATGGGAATCCTACTAAACCAACATCAGCTAAAACTTTTAATTCTAAATCAAGTTCAAGCTCTTCCCCTGGTTCACCATTTTCAGCGATATCCGGAGCAGGGTTTTTATGGGTTGCAAAACGAATATTTCCTCGGCCTCCACGGCCACCTTTAGCAACTACTACTTCTTGCCCGTCTTCTACTAAGTCAGCAATTAGTGCTTTCGTTTCTGCATTTCTAACAATTGTTCCTGGTGGAACTTTAACGATTAAGTCTTCTGCTCCACGGCCATACATACTCTTACTCATGCCATTTTCACCAGGTTTTGCTTTGAAATGACGCTTATGACGAAAATCTAGTAAAGTTCTAAGTCCTGAATCGACTTTAAAAATAACACTTCCGCCTTTACCGCCGTCTCCACCAGCTGGCCCTCCATCTGGTACGTATTTTTCACGACGAAACGCAACCATTCCGTCTCCACCTTTTCCGGCTTTGACTTGAATCGTGGCACGGTCATAAAATACTGCCATGTTATTCACTCTCCTTTCTATTGGAAGATTCTTATTTAACGATTAATGATGTGAAATCTGCAAACTCTAAAATGATTTGAGATAGTAAGCCTAAGAATCTTAAACGATTATGACGAATAGCATCATCATCCACCATAACCATATTTTCATTGAAGAAATCATTGATTTTTGGTGCCATTGCTTCTAAATGATTGTATAACTCTTCAGGAGTTAATGAGCCAACTTTTGCGTTCAATTCTTTAATTGCTTTCACTAAGTTACGTTCACTCTCTGTTTCTAAGCAGTCTTCAGAAATTTCACCGTTTACTTCATCTTTTGCTTTTGCGCTAATATTAATTACACGGTTTAACGCTTCTGTAATTCCTTTGAATTCATCAGACGTTGCCATATCAGAAAGAACTTTAGCTGCAGTTAACTGTTCTGGAATTGATGAAGTATTGCTGTTCACAATGGCTTCGATGATATCGTGACGTTTTGTAACAGTCGCAATACGTTGTGCCACACGTTCGCGAATGAAGCTTAAGATAAACTCTTCCACTTCATCTTCTTTCCCTTCAAGGAATTCAGCGTAATCAAGTCCTAACAATAGTTTTGTAAAGTCTTCGATTTCAATATTCCAGTTGAATGCTGCAATAATTTGAACTAGTCCCATTACTTGACGACGAAGTGCATATGGGTCGTTTGAACCAGTTGGTAACATTCCAGCAGCTGTAAAGCTTAAGAATGTATCTAATTTATCTGCGACCGCAAGTAAAGCACCAGGTACAGAAGTTGGAAGGTCTCCATCTGCACTTGTTGGCATATAGTGTTCACGGATTGCTTTGGCTACTTCAGGAGTTTCGCCTTGTTTTAATGCATAAATTTCGCCCATGATTCCTTGTAATTCAGGGAATTCACCAACCATGTTTGTCACTAAGTCGAATTTGTAGATTGAAGCGGCGCGTTGTGCTGTTACAACGACATCACTTGGTAAGTTCAACTCTTTTGCAAGACGTCCTACAAGTAATTGAACGCGATCCATTTTCTCTGTCATTGAACCAATTTTTGCGTGGAAGTTTAATGTTTCTAATTTCTTTAAGAAAGTAGTCATAGGAATCTTTAAGTCTTCTTCATAAAAGAATAACGCATCTTCTAAACGAGCCGTTAATACTTTTTGATTTCCCTTAGCGACATTTTCAATCATGTAATCATTACCATTACGTACTGAAACGAAGAAAGGTAATAATTGTTTTTCTTGGTTATACACAACAAAATAACGTTGGTGCTCTTTCATGGAAGTTACTAACACAGGTTCTGGAACCACTAAGTATTTTTCATTAAAAGTACCCGCGAATGCTGTTGGATATTCAAGAATTGAGCTTACTTCTTCTAGTAAGTCTTCATCAATTGGAATAATCCAATTATTTTTAGCGGCTAATTCTTCAATTTGATTGCGAACTAACGCTTTACGTTCATCTTGATTTACAATCACAAATTGTTCAGCCAACGCTTTTTCATAGCTTTCTGGGTTTTCAATCGTTGCTTCTTTTCCTAAGAAACGATGTCCTCTTGAAATGCGTCCTGCTTTCACATCCAACACGTGGATTTCTTCAATGACTTCATTGCCGTATAAGGCAACAATCCAATGGATTGGACGTAAATATTCAAAGTTATGAGCAGCCCATCTCATCGTCACCGGGAATTTCATGTCTGTAATCACTGAAGATAGGTTTTTAACAACTTCTTTTGTTGATTTACCAGCGATATGTTGTTTCACATGAATGTATTCAACTCCATTTACTTCTTCAACATAAATATCATCTGTTGTTAATCCTTTTCCACGAACAAATCCTTCAGCTGCTTTTGTCCACGCTCCGTCTTTTTTAGCAATTGCTAGTGATGGTCCTTTAAAAATTTCTTCACGGTCTGCTTGTTCTTCTACTAATCCATTTACACGAACAGCCAATCTTCTTGGCGTTGCAAAAGCTTCAACGGATTCAAATGCTAAGTTTTCATCTTTGAAGAAGTCTTCCACACGTTTTGCTAATTGTTCAGAGCTTGTTCGAACATATTGAGCAGGTAATTCTTCTAAACCGATTTCTAATAATAATGATTGTGTCATTCTCTCTCCTCCAAACTCTCTTATTTCTCTTTTAATAATGGGAATCCTAAAGCTTCACGTTCAGCCACGAAAGTTTTCGCGATGGTACGAGCCATCTTACGAATACGGCCAAGGAATCCAGCACGGTCTGTTGCAGAAATAATTCCGCGAGCATCCATTAAGTTAAATGCATGAGAGCATTTTAATACATAGTCATAAGCTGGGTGAACTAAGCCTTTTTCCATTAATACAGTCGCTTCTTTTTCAAAGTCTGTAAATAATTGCATTAATAATTCTGCATTGCTTTCTTCAAAAGCGTATTTAGAATGTTCATATTCAGGTTGAGTGAAGATATCTCCGTATTTAACATCTCCAGTCCAAACTAAATCATATACACTCTCTACTTCTTGAATGTATGAAGCAAGACGTTCTAAACCGTACGTAATTTCACTAGTTACAGGGTGACATTCTAGGCCACCTACTTGTTGGAAGTATGTAAATTGAGTCACTTCCATCCCATCAAGCCATACTTCCCATCCTAAACCAGCACAGCCGAGAGATGGGTTTTCCCAGTTATCTTCTACAAAACGAATATCGTGTTCTAACGGGTTAATTCCTAGGGCTTCTAAGCTTCCTAAATATAATTCTTGAATGTTTTCAGGAGATGGTTTCATGACCACTTGGAATTGATGGTGTTGGAATAAACGGTTTGGATTTTCACCATATCGACCATCTGCAGGACGACGTGAAGGTTCTACGTATGCTGCATTCCAAGGTTCTGGTCCAATCGCACGAAGGAATGTATAAGGACTCATTGTCCCCGCCCCTTTTTCAGTATCGTATGCTTGAAGAAGCAAGCATCCTTGGTTAGACCAATAATTTTGTAATGTTAAAATAATTTCTTGAATACTTAATTTTTTTGCCATAATTGTTCCCCTTTCTATTGTGCATTCACTACTGGATAGAATTCATAAATCACTCCAGGAATCACTTCACATTTCACTTCTTTAATAGCTTCATTTTTAGTTTTAAAGCCATACATTGAATAGTTTGCACTTGTTTGGAATTCTTCCAACACTTCATCCTCATGGCCAATCACACTGATTTTAATCGGTGCTAGAGACACTACTTTCAATTGATAATCTTTGAATTCTGAAGCTGGGATGACCATTGTAAAATCCATACTACTTCCTCCTTTGAAAAAATAAAAAAGTCCCTATGTACACAAAAAGCATACATAGGGACGACTAATCGCGGTTCCACCCTAATTCCTTGGTTTTAAAACCAAGCTTCATTGTTGATAGACTCAAGTGCGCCACTTTTAATGAACCATGATATGGATTCCACCAGCCCATACTCTCTTTGACATTTTATCATTAAAAATCTCACTGTCAACGTCCTATTAATCTTTCACTATAGTACCGAGAATTGCTTAAAAAGTCAAGTAAAGACAGCGTTTCGCGCCTTTCTTAGTCCTGTCCTCTTTTTTCCATCAAGGTTTCCCATTCGACCATCTGATCCAAGAATTTTTTACTTTTTAAACGAATTCCCACATATTCTTCCATGATGGTGTCAAATAGGCGTCTTAATTCACTTGTAGTTTCACTTGACAACTGAATAGACCCTATTTGTTTTGGGGTATTCACCAGTGCTAATTGCCTTGCGACATACAATGCCTTTCTTGAGAGCTGCATGCGGTACTCGTCTTCGTCTAAGTGGTTACTGCACAGACATCCGTGTTTCTGTATTGAAAAATCAACTAAGTCTGTGTCTCGATTACAAACAACACAATGTTGCCATTCTACTTCTACTCCATAATATCGAAGAATCTTAAGCTCAAAGAAGTGTAAAATCACTTCCGCATTGACACCATTATTAATTGCATCAATAGAGTCCCAAAGCAATTGGAAAACCGTTTTATTAGCAATATGGTCATCCATCACTGCATCTGTTAATTGCGTTAGATACGCTAATACTGCTTGTGCCCTTACATCTTGTAAGACAATGGTTGCAGGTTTTATATCGTGACTATCCTTTAGAAAACTAAATCCATTTTGATGAATATGTCCTAGGAAAGTCGCTCTTGTAAATACCTGTGTCGCAGCTGTTAATGGATGATTGCTTTGCTGTGCATTTCGTAAAAAGAACATTAACTTTCCATGGTCTCTCGTCAAAATTTTTACAAGCATATCTTTCTCTCGATACGCCTGCCTCATTAAGACGATTCCATCAAAATAGTGATAATAATCCATTCGATTCCATCCTAATCTCTATAGTCTGTATCTCGGTATCCGTATTCTTGTAAATTACTTTTATGTTTACGCCAATCTTTTTCAACTTTTACCCATAGTTCGAGATACACTTTATTTCCGAGCAATTGTTGAATATCCCTTCTAGCTCTCGTCCCTATTTCTTTTAAGAGACGTCCACCTTTACCAATAATTATACCTTTTTGCGATTTTCGCTCAACGATGATGTTCGTATACACATGAACCTTATCGAATTCATCTTTTTGCATTTTATCTACAGTTACAGCAACTGAATGAGGAATTTCTTCCTGCGTTAATTGCAAAATCTTCTCACGAATCAATTCTGAAACAACAAAGTACTCAGGGTGATCTGTGATTTGGTCTGCCGGATAATATTGTGGTCCTTCAGGAAGTGCATTAATCAATCCTTCCATCAGTTCATTCACATTATTCCCTTGTAACACTGAAATTGGGAAAACTCCTGCAAAATCAAGTGCATCTTTATAACTTTCCACACGCTCTAATAATACTTCCGGTGTAACAAGGTCAATCTTGTTTAACACTAAGAAAATCGGAGTCTTAATTCCTTTTAGCTTTTCAATAATGAAGTCGTCCCCTGGTCCACGTTTGTCACTGACGTTCACCATGAATAAAACTGCATCTACTTCCTTCAACGCAGAATAGGCACTCTTCACCATAAATTCACCAAGTTCATGTTTGGGCTTATGAATCCCTGGAGTATCTAAAAATACGATTTGCGCATCGTCTTTCGTATAAACTCCTTGAATCTTATTTCTTGTTGTTTGCGCTTTGTCAGACATAATCGCAATCTTCTGCCCAAGCACATAGTTCATAAATGTTGATTTGCCGACATTAGGGCGTCCCACAATCGCTACAAATCCTGACTTAAATGGTTTTGTCATACTCTCTCCTTAAAAATGAATCCATTTTGGCAAAATAATAATCACTGCAATAATGACCGTGAAGCATGCACTTAGTAACACTCCACCTGCAGCAATATCTTTTGCCTTCTTTGCTTCAATATGATATTCCTTCTTCACTACTAAATCGACTAGATTTTCAACGACCGTATTCATCATTTCCATCACAAAAACAAGGAAGATACTCATTAGAATAAAACACCATTCCATAGCCGTTAAGCCAGATAAATAACTAATGAAAAGAGTTACACTAGCTATACAAACATGTGCTTTCATATTCCGCTCTTCTTTAACTACAGTCACTATCCCCTCTATTGCATGAAATAATGAACGACTAAATTTTCTATTTTTTTCAACTTGTTTATCCATTTTCTCTCGTTAATCCATAAGCTTCTAAAATTTCTTGTTGTAGCCCTGTCATTTCAGCTTCTTGTTCGGGTGTTTGATGGTCATACCCATTCAGATGCAAGAATCCATGAAGGGCAAGAAATCCTAACTCTCTCTCCAACGAATGCCCGTAGTCTTCTGCTTGTTCTTTTGCACGATCTAAAGAGATAACAATATCTCCAATTGAGGTCACAAAGTGATTATCCTCTTCCATAATCGATTGCATACTTTGAAAATCATCATCTGAATCATCGAGCGCGAAACTAATCACGTCTGTTACTTTATCAATATTTCGAAAATCACGATTAATTTCACGAATACGTTCACTAGATACAAATGAAATATCACATTCTTTATTTTCTGGAAGTTTTAGATAATCTGCCGCAAAAGAAACCACATTATGTACGAGTTCTTGGTGACTCTTTGGAACTACTTCAGTTTCGTCAATAATTTCTATAATCATAATTCATACTCCTTTTTATATGTCATCATTATTGTAACAAACTCCCTACATTATTGAAACTTTGAAGATTGTCTTTATCAAGGATAAAAAAGTAGCTCTTCTCTACAAGAACAGTGCGTACAATTCTTTATAGAGAAGAGCTAACTAATTATGCTTTCTTTTTCGGTAATTTTGGATATTCAATTCTCGAATGGAAAGTTCCGTTTAAAGAAGCAACGATATTCTTTTCAATAATCGCTAATTCCTTCATCGTAATATCACACTCTACGAACTGTTCATCCTCTAGTCGATTCAATATAATCGAATGAACTAAATTTTGAACCTTTTCAAGCGTTGGTTCTTTCATCGCACGAGTTGCTGCTTCAGCACTATCCACAATATTAATGACCGCGGACTCTTTTGTTTGAGGTTTTGGCCCTGGATAGCGGAAATCTGCTTCATCAGCCTCTGGATTTTCCTTTAATGCTTCAGCATAAAAATACTTCATCAACGTTGTTCCATGATGTTCTGCACAAATATCGATCACCGATTGAGGTAATTGATGTTGTTTTAGGATTTCGACTCCTTTACGAACGTGATCGAAAATAATTTCTTTCGATTCATATGGGCCAATCATTTTATGCGGACTTTCCATATGAGCCGGTAAATTCTCAATGAAGAAAAATGGATGCTCTGTCTTACCAATATCATGATAATAACATGCCACTCTCGCTAATTGTGAATCTCCACCAATGGCTTCAACACAATTCGCTGAAATATTAGCTACCATCAGGCTATGGTGATACGTTCCTGGAGCTTTAGTAATTAACTCTTTTAATAAAGGTTGGTTTGGATTTGACAACTCTGCCCATAACAATACTGAACTATCTTCAAACAAGTATGTCAGATAAGGCATAAAAATGACTGGGATTAAGAAAGAAATAAATCCGCTAATCGCAGCAAATGCAAATAACCAACCTGCCTGAGAAGACACTAGATCATAATTACTAAAGAACACAAATGGGACCATCAAAACAACTGGAATAGCAACTTGTAAACATAATTGTTTAATCCATGATAATTCTTTCCAATAAACTTCTTGAACAACTCCAAGCCAAGCTATCAACGAAAAATATACCGTTGTTAAAGCAATCTCTGTATTAATCGAATCATTTCCAAATAAGAACCAGACTAATATTGGATAAACCAACATAGCAATCACCGTAAAATAAAACTTCTTGTTTAATTTATACAGCAGATAGATCAGTCCCGAAATTGGGAACACGATACCAATGTATTCTACTCCTCGATTTTGTAGTAATGATAAAATCTTGAGAAGAACAGCTCCCATCACAAACACAAAGACGAATACGGTCAATTCATTCAATCGTCCATCCCACTCTTTCGGAGAAAGAGTAGCTTTATAGCGTAAAAAGAGGACCATTAGAGAAAAAATAAGAATTCCTAGAAAAAGGATATAACTAAACAATTGATGATAATTTCTTGTTGAACCATCAATACCGAGAAGTTCCAGAATTCTTAAATCTTCTTGAGTGATAATATGTCCTTCCTGAATAATAACTTGTCCTTGTAGAATCCGTACAGGTGATACATTTTGTTTCGCATTTTCTTTTGCGCTTGCAGTAGCATCCTTATCTACAACGTTATTCACAACAATACTGTTATTTAACAATTGACCCAACAATTCACGTTCATTATCGGAAAATCCGCCATTAAATAATGATTTTCTTGCAGCTTCTTGCACTTGTAGTAAATTAGATTCAGTAATCGAAGAAGACATTGCATCCTTAATCGCATCATCAATCGCCTTTTCATAACTATCGATTTTCAATGAATTAGCCGCTAACAATTGAGTCATCACACTATCTGGAATATACAATGCAAAATCTCGAATTGATTGATTTTCGTTATCTAAACTCTTTTTAAAATAAGTTAGTCGGTCTTGTAAGGTGGCTACCTTAGTAGAGGTATCTCCTGAGGTTACAGACGAATCTGTCGAAAATATCTCTGCTGAAGATTTGGCTGCAACCGTCTTAACCGCTTGGAAAAATTGCTTTACTTTATCCAATTGTTGTTGTTGGCGATTTTGGTCAAAGACATATATATCCCCAACACTATCCGATGCCATTTGTTGATTTTTTTCAGTTTGCGCTTTATCCTCGACCGTTCTTGGTGAGCGAATCGTTTCTTTAGCTACTTGATTTAAAGCTAATGAATAAGAAGTTGGTTGAACATCACCCCAACCTAAGATCAACAAGAGGATAAACGTACATCCTAATAATACGGATAAATAGAATAACCCTAACGTTTCTTGAAATTTACGTAGTTTTTGTCTCAAACTATTCACCTCATTCTTGTTCAGTCGTTATTTGCGTAGAATATGCATTAATAATCTCTGAAACAATTGGATGTCTCACTACATCTCCTGCATCAAATTCTACAAACGCAATTCCATTAATTCCTTTTAATTTTCTTTCTGCATCTAACAATCCGCTTGCTTGATGTCCTTTAGGTAAATCAATTTGAGATTTATCCCCATTGACAATCATTTTTGATCCGAATCCTAAACGAGTAAGAAACATTTTCATTTGTGCTCTTGTCGTATTTTGAGCTTCATCTAGAATAATAAAAGCATCTTCTAATGTACGACCTCTCATGTAGGCTAAAGGAGCAACTTCAATGACACCACGTTCCAATAAGCGATTCGTATGTTCTAATCCATATACTGTATAAAGAGCGTCATATAGTGGACGTAGATAAGGATCTACTTTTTCTTTAAGATCTCCTGGTAAGAAACCAAGATTTTCTCCAGCTTCCACTGCAGGTCTGGTTAGAATAATTTTCTTTACTTCGCCTTTTTTCAACGCTTGTACAGCCATCACAACGGCAACAAACGTTTTCCCTGTTCCAGCTGGTCCGATTCCAAAAACAACATCCGTCTTCTTTATCGCATGGATATATTGCTGTTGACCATATGTTTTTGCTCTCAATGCTTTTCCGGCAAAAGTACGTCCAATCTCTTCATTATACAAATTAATAAAATAATCCAATGTTCCTCGTTTTGCCATCTTTACTGCTGTAATAATGTCTGTTTTTGAGATGGAAATTCCACGCGCAATCAACTCTTGAAGTTGTTCTATCAATTCTTTAACTTGAAAAACAACTGCTTCTTCTCCAGTGATAAACAGTTGTTCTCCACGATGAGTGATTTGTACTTGGAAAGATTCTTCAATCAAACGAACATGTTGATCTTGAGACCCAAATAACTGAACCAACTGTGGATTGTCATTTAATTCAATTACGGCCTTCTCTAGTTCTTGTCCCAATCAGTATCCCCCATTCATTACTTATTAAGATGTGCTTTCACTTGTTCTTTAATGACATTTCCATCGGCTTGTCCTTTAAGAGCCTTCATTACAGCTCCCATTAACTTACCAAATTCCTTTTGAGAAGTTGCATCTACTTGCTCAGCAATTTCAGCAATCTTTGCTTGTACTTCTTCTAGTGAAAGTTGAGCTGGTAAGTATTTTTCAACAATTACTAATTCGCCTTCCGTCTTAGCTACTAATTCTGGGCGATTTGCTTTTTCAAATTCAGCAATAGAATCCCGACGTTGTTTTGCTTCTCGAGAAAGAATCGTCAATTCTTCTTCTGCAGTTAATTCTGACTTTTTATCGATTTCTGCAGCTTGAATGGCTGTCTTAATCATACGTAAAACGGCTAACGTTTCTTTATCCTTTGCTTTCATTGCTGTCTTAATATCGTTATTAATAGTTTCTTTTAATGACATTGTTCTCTCTCCATTCTTGTAATTTCGTTTGTTGATAAAAAAAGACTGGGACAAAAGCCCCAGTCTGACATAGTCATATGATACACAGAGTTGACTAGAACTTGCGTTTACGAGCTGCCTCTGATTTTTTCTTACGTCTTACACTTGGTTTTTCATAAAACTCACGTTTGCGAGCCTCTTGTAACGTTCCGGTTTTAGAAACAGTACGTTTGAAGCGACGAAGAGCATCATCAAGTGATTCGTTTTTACGAACAACTGTTTTTGACATATCCTATTCCCTCCCTCCGAGCAATAAAAAGTAACTGTTTTCTTTTGAATAGAATAACCAAACAAACGAAATGTCCTTTTTTTATTATAGGGAAGGTTTGATAAAATGTCAATCCTCATCCATTTAAGGTTCCCTAATTATTTATTGATGAGGCGCAATCTCCGCTAAACATTTTTCACACAGGCCAAAAATTTCAAATCGATGAGAATGAATTTCGCAACCTTCTAATTGATCTTTGAAAAAGTCCATTGGACACATATCAATTTCTTTTGTACTTCCACATCGTTCACAAATAAAATGATGATGGTGACCATGTGTTTGACAACGGAACCGGAATAGCTTTTCACCATTAAGCTCCGTTTCTTCAAGGATATTGAGTTGAACAAATGTATATAGATTTCGATAAATAGTATCATAGCTTAATTGTGGAAATTCCGGTGCAATTAATTCTTGAACTTGTTTAGCCGATAAATATCGATTTGCATCATCAAATATTTCAACTAAACGTTGACGTTTATTAGTGTGCTTATAACCCGCTTTTTTCAAAATTTCCAATGCTTCATCAACGTGGTTATGATGATGATCATGATGGTGATTATGACTACAACAATGGTTATGTGAATGCATATTACTCTCCTCTTTCTTGTTCAAGTAACTTTTTAATCCATAGTGCATCAAAATTTCCTGAACGAATCATTTCAATTTCCTTTTTGTAAGGTGGTAATTGTACCTTATCAGAAACTTTGATCCACGGTGTTTCTAATATTTTTGGTAACTCTTTAAATTCTGGAATATTGATAACACTCATTAACGTTTCAAATCCGATTTCGCCAAATCCTAAATTCTCGTGTCTATCCTTATGTGCTCCAAGTGGATTCTTTGAGTCATTGATATGAAGAACTTTTATACGCTCTAACCCAACTGTCTTATCAAAGTTAGTTAACACCCCAGATAAGTCATTCGTTAAATCATATCCGGCATCGTGGACGTGACAAGTGTCAAATGTTACAGATAAATGCTCATTATACGTAACACCGTCAATAATCCGAGCTAATTCTTCAAACGTACGAGCTAACTCTGTCCCTTTTCCAGCCATCGTTTCTAAAGCAATTTGAACGGTTTGTTCCTTAGTTAACACTTGGTTTAGTCCATAAATAATTTGATTTAACCCAGCATCTACTCCAGCTCCTACATGAGATCCTGGATGAAGAACGACTTGGCTAGCTCCAATCGCTTCTGCTCGGCAAATTTCTTCTTTCAAAAATTCGATGGCAAAATCGATATAGCCTTCTTTTGTAGTGTTGGCTAAATTAATAATATAAGGTGCATGAACTACAACATCTTGAATTCCATGTTGATTCATGTACTCTCTTCCTTGTTCAATATTAAGCTCCTCAATAGGTTTTCTTCTAGTATTTTGAGGTGCTCCTGTATAAACCATCATAACATTTGCTTGATAACTAGCCGCTTCTTTTGCAGAAGCAAGCAACATTTCTTTTCCACTCATTGAGACATGAGACCCTACTAACATGGTTTTCCTCCAAATAATTCAGTTTTCTTCTTTATTTTACTAAAAGTTTAGTTTTACATCCAACTGTAAGCAATTAATGATACACAAATATCGGTTTTATTGGTATAATAGGTAAGAAATACTTATATAAAAAAGGAGCCCCTATGGATTTTTTACTAAATCTTTTCAAAAAGAAAAATACACAACAATTATTGGGATTTCTTGTTTCACTATTTGTCTTATGGATGATTGCTTCTCCACTTGTCAGCGAAGGTTCCACTTCAAGAGCTCAAAACAAAATGGAACAAACAAATAGCAGTCAAGCTGATAATACAGCAACCGACCAAAGTACTTCCATAGTTCATAATAAAATTGTAGAGTTTGCTGTCAATACCAGTGATACACCCATAAAGGTATATCATACAACGGATGAAAAAGGCATTCCTATTGGTGAAATTTCAAATAATCAATATTTAATCCTTCTAAAAAAATTAGATAACTCTTGGCTACAGGTACAATTTAATGATCAAGTTGCTTATATCCAAGAAAAAGACACCTTGGTAACACACCTCATGAAAGGAAATACTCCAAGTGGTCTGAAACTATACGAAGAAGAAAACACGAACTCAAAAGTGCTAACAACAATCCCAAAGACAGACCTCTTTTATTTAATTGGAGAAATGAACGATAAAATGATAAAAGTCCGCTACCAAGATAAAGAAGGTTATGTGGATGCTGAAACGGTCAACTATGCGATTGATACAATCCAAGAAATCTTAAATAAACAAGCAGGTCTTCCAGTAACCATCGATTCAAATAAGATGTTCGTTACAAAATTGAAAGAAACTCCTATTTATGCTCAAGGAAATAGTTCTTCTGAAATCGTAGGAACAGTTAACCAAGGAACTCAATTTACTTATGAAGACCGTGAAGGTGATTTTTATAAAGTTTCTATCGGAAATGGTAAATTCGGATACGTTCCATACTGGCTTGTTGTGACAAACTTTGCAGGTATCGAAACGGATGATACGATTCCTCAAGGAATTAAGAATGCTACCATTGTCATTGACCCTGGTCACGGCGGCGATGATCCTGGTGCTGTCGTTAACTTCAGCGATAAGCACGAAGCTGATTATACACTCAAAACTGCCCTTCTTGTAAAACAAGAATTAGAAGCTTTAGGTGCAAAAGTCATCTTAACACGATCAACTGATACCAGCGTTTCTCTAGCGGACAGAGCTGCTATTAGTAATCAAAATAACGCAAATGTATTTATCAGTATCCATTTTGATTCGGCTGAAGATGCAAGTTCGTCTGGGACAACAGCATACTACTTCAGTGACAAGAGTGAGAGCCTTAGTCAGACGGTAAATAAGTATTTATCAAGAAATCTTCCATTGAAAAATCAAGGAAGTAGATTCCAGAACTTTATGGTCCTTCGTGACAATGCTCGGCCATCCATTCTTTTAGAACTAGGTTACTTAAATAATCAAAGTGATAATAAGGTGATTGACTCACAAGAATATCAAGAAAATATCGCCCAAAGTATTGCAAACGCGCTTAAAGAATACTTCCAATAAAACAAATAACGATGCTACTCCAAAAGGAATAGCATCGTTTCTTTTTATCTTAAAATAAGTCATCAATTTCTTGACTTGTTGTTTCTACAGGAGTTCTATAGTTTGCAGTAATTTCTTCGATCACTGTCCCCTCTACAGCCTCTTTAATTAACCCTTCAACATCAAGACGTGCTTCATATTGACGTACTTTTTCAAGTTTAGGTTTTGTCTTTGGACTTGGTGGTGCAAACACCGTACAACAATCCTCAAACGGTTGAATAGATAACTCGAATGTATCAATTTCTTCAGCAACTTTTATAATATCAAGTTTGTCCATTGTAGCTACTGGTCGAATAATTGGTGTATTTGTGACATCATTAATCGCTACCATGCTATCTAATGTTTGAGAAGCTACTTGCCCTACTGATTCACCATTAGCAATCGCAAGAGCGCGTGCATTTTCTCTAAGTTGATCTGTAATACGAAGCATAAAACGGCGCATAATGGTCATTAAATACGCTTCAGGCACACTCTTCTTAATTTCCTCTTGGATTCGAGAAAATGGCACCGTTAGAAATTGAATACTTCCACCAAAACAAGCAATTTTAGCCGCTAAGAGTTTTGTTTTTTCTAGCGCTTGTGGGCTCGTATACGGTGGACTTGCAAAGTGCACGCATTGGATTTCCATTCCTCGTTTCATCGCAAGATATCCTGCAACCGGTGAATCAATCCCACCTGATAGCATGAGCATCGCGCGACCACTTGTACCAACAGGAAGCCCTCCAGCACCTTGAATGGTCTTTAAACTCACCATTAAGTGTTCACGACGAACGTCAATACGTACCGTAATATCTGGTTGCTTCAATTGAACTTTAATATTTGGGAAAGCTTCTAATACGGCATCCCCTAAAAATAAGTTAATTTGATTTGTATCCATCTCGAATGTATGATCCGAGCGTTTGGTCATTATTTTAAAGGTTTTACCTTCAAGGTCTTCTTCGCTTAATAAGTCAAGGACTACTTTTTTGGCCACTTCCATATCCTTTTCGACAATATAGACAGGCGAAATAGATTGAATCCCAAAAATTGGTTTTACCTTTTCGATGACTAGTTCTTCAGGTGCTTCATGTAAATCTAAATACATAAAGTCATAATCAGGAATCACCTTTACCTGAGGAAAATCTACTAAGGCTTTCTTTATATTTGACGCTAATTTTTGAGTGAACATCTTCTTGTTTCTTCCTTTTGTAGAAAGTTCACCATAGCGAATCAAAATTCTAGTTTTCAACGATTTCCTCCTTTTATTTTAAAAACGAAAATTGTTTCATTAACTGGTGCAGAACATCGATAAACTGTTCCACTTCTTCTTTTGTATTGTCGTTTGAGAAGCTTACTCGAACAGCTCCTGTTGCCCATTCAGTTGGAACATCCATGGCATACAGTGTGCTTGATGAATCTGCTTTTTTACTTGAACAAGCAGATGTCGTAGAAATGTAAATACCATGATTTTCAAAAGCATGGACAACTACTTCTCCACGAACACCTTTAATGGCAAAGCATAACACATGACTTGCTCCATCTTCTGGAGAGAAAATACGTATTTCAGGTTTTGTAGCAATCTCTTTCCATAGTTGACCACGAAGTTCACTCGTAACAGACTTCTCTTCTAAGGTCATTCGTAGAGCTTTTGTTGTAGCCACAATCCCTGGAAGGTTTTCTGTCGTACTCCGTTGCCCTTTTTCTTGTCCACCACCTGTTAAGAGTGCTTGAATCTTACGTCCAAATTTCTTATACATTACCCCAATGCCTCGTGGTCCATGGAATTTGTGCGCAGAAAGGCTCAATAAGTCAATCCGTCCAATGGCTAATAACTGACGCGCACGTTCGACTGCTTGCACAGCATCCACGTGAAAATGAATGGATGGGTACGCTTCTAACACTTGTGAAATCTCATCAATTGGTTGAATCGCACCTACTTCATTATTAACAGCCATCACACTCACTAGAATCGTATCTTTTCGTAGACTTTCTTTTAATTGTTCAACATTCACAATTCCTCTTGAATCGACATCTAAATAAGTCACTTCAAACCCGAAGCGTTCTAATTGCTTACACGTTTGAATGACTGACGGATGTTCAATCTTTGTGGTGATGATATGCTTACCAAAAACAGACTTCTCAAGCGCTGTCCCTTTAATGGCCCAGTTATTGGATTCAGTCCCTCCTGAGGTGAAGAAAATTTCCTCAGGTTGAACTGATAATAAACTGGCCACTTGTGCCCTTGCCTTGGTTAACACTTGAAAGGCATCGACTCCTAATTGATGTAAACTCGATGGATTTCCAAAGAACTTCTGGCTGACTTGAACATAGCTCGTTAATGCATCATCATAAATTTTTGTTGTCGCTGCATTATCAAAATAAATCATTCTACTTTCCTTTCAAACTCCATTAGTTTGCAACGATGTTTACTAAACGTCCAGGAACCGCAATGACTTTACGGATTGTTTTTCCTTCGATAGCAGATTTCACTGAATCGTGGTCTTTTGCAAGTGCTTCAAGGACTGCGGCATCTGCATCGGTTGGAACCATTACACGTGCTTTAATCTTACCATTTACTTGGAAAATGACTTCAACTTCATCTTCGACTAATTTAGATTCATCATAAGTTGGCCATGGTTCATAACTGATTGATTCTGTAAATCCGAATTTACTCCAGATTTCTTCAGCCATATGTGGTGCTAATGGCGCAATCAATTGTACAAGACCTTTCATATAGTCAAATGGTAATGCATCTGCTTTATATGCTTCGTTTACGAAAATCATCATTTGAGAGATTGCCGTATTGAAATGCAACTCTTCAAAGTCTTCTGTCACTTTCTTCACTGTTTGATGGTACACTTTATCCAATTGTCCATCATTTAGTTTTGTGATACGGTCACGCATCTTACCATTATCATCAATCATCAATCTCCAGAATCGGTCTAAGAATTTACGGCTACCTTCAAGTCCTTTTTCGCTCCAAGCAATCGATGCGTCAAGAGGTCCCATAAACATTTCATAGACACGTAATGTATCCGCACCATATTGACGAACCACATCATCAGGGTTTACTACATTCCCTTTAGATTTAGACATCTTCTCGTTCCCTTCACCAAGAATCATCCCTTGGTTAAATAGTTTTTGGAATGGTTCTTTGTTTGAAACAACGCCTAAATCGTATAACACTTTATACCAGAAACGAGCATATAATAAGTGGAGAACGGCATGCTCTGCACCACCAATGTATAAATCAACTGGTAACCATTGTTTTACTTTCTCTGCATCTACAATTTTTTCTTTATTATGAGGATCGATGTAACGTACAAAGTACCATGAGCTTCCTGCCCATTGTGGCATTGTATTTGTTTCACGACGACCTTTCTTGCCTGTTACAGGATCTGTTACATACAGCCAGTCTTCAATTGCCGCAAGTGGTGATTCACCTGTACCACTAGGACGAATTTTATCTGTTTTTGGCAACACTAATGGCAATTCTGATTCTGGAACAGTTGTCATAGTACCATCTTCCCAATGAATCACTGGAATTGGTTCACCCCAGTAACGTTGACGAGAGAACAACCAGTCACGAAGACGATAGCTTACTTTTGCTTCTCCAACTCCGTGTTCTGCTAACCATGCATTCATTTTTGCAATTGCGTCCGCTTTATTCAATCCATCAAGGAATTCTGAATGAATATGCACACCGTCACCAGTGTATGCTTCTTCTTCAACGTTTCCACCTTCGATGACTGGAATGATGTCTAACCCAAAGACTTTAGCAAATTCGTAGTCGCGGTCATCATGCGCTGGAACAGCCATAATCGCACCTGTACCATATGTGCTTAATACATAGTCTGCAATCCAGATTGGAATTTCTTTTCCGTTTACTGGATTAATTGCATACGCTCCAGTGAATACCCCTGTTTTTTCTTTAGAAAGTTCTGTACGTTCTAAGTCTGATTTTGTAGAAACGGCTGCAATATAAGCATCCACTGCTTCTTTTTGTTCAGGTGTGACAATCTTTTGAACTAACTCATGTTCTGGTGCTAATACGTTATAAGTTGCCCCGAATAATGTATCAGGACGTGTAGTGAAGACTTCAAAACTCTCATCTGTTCCTTTTACATTGAAACGAACTTGAGCGCCTTCTGAACGACCAATCCAGTTTCTTTGCATATCTTTGATGCTTTCTGGCCAATCTAGATCATCTAAATCTTCTAATAGGCGATCTGCATACGCTGTGATTTTCAACATCCATTGTTTCATCGGTTTACGGTATACAGGATGTCCTCCACGTTCACTCTTTCCATCGATGACTTCTTCGTTGGCTAGTACTGTTCCAAGCGCTGGGCACCAGTTAACCGGAATTTCAGCTTCATATGCAAGTCCCATTTCCACTAATTTTGTGAAAATCCATTGCGTCCAACGATAGTATTCTGGATCTGTCGTATTAATTTCACGGTCCCAATCATAACTGAACCCTAATTCATTAATTTGACGCTTAAAGTTTGCGATATTTACTTTAGTGAATTCAGCTGGGTCATTTCCTGTATCAAGAGCGTATTGCTCTGCAGGAAGTCCAAACGCATCCCACCCCATTGGATGCAGCACATTATATCCTTGCGCACGTTTCATACGAGAAATGGCATCTGTTGCTGTGTATCCTTCTGGATGACCTACGTGAAGACCTTGACCAGATGGATATGGGAACATATCTAATGCGTAAAAGTTTTTCTTAGAAGCATCTTCTGTTGTTTTGAACGTATGATGTTCTTTCCAATATTTTTGCCATTTAGGCTCAATTTCTAGATGATTAAATGTCATCTGATTCACTCCTTTCAAAATAAAAAACGCCCTACCTGTCATTGACAGATAGGACGCTGTACGTGTTACCACCTAATTATTTTACTCATCTTACCGATAACGCTGGCGGGGCGGAAACTCTTACTATTACTTCAGAGTTCGGCTAAAAGGCGAGTTCAGTTTATTGAAATGATGCATTTTCACCAACCATGCACTCTCTACTACCTTCAAACAAACTTACTATTCCTTCATCTGCTTTTGTGAGTTTTATTCTAGCAGATTATCGAGAAACTTTCAACACTTGGCCAACACGAATCACATTTGAACTTAATCCATTCAAGGCTTTTAATTCTTCTAATGTTAATCCATAGTTTCTTGCAATACGCCATAATCCTTCACCAGATTGAACAGTATGTGTTGAGGCACCTCTTGAGGCATAACTTGTTTTCACAGTTGAAGATGATCCACTCACTACTAAGTGTTGTCCTGGACGGATTGTACTATTCGCAGATAATCCGTTTAATGACAATAATTTCGTTAATGAAATACCATGATTATAGGCAATACGATAAAGGGTATCCCCTGCTTTAACTGTATAATTTCCGCTTCCAGAAGTTGATGTATAACTTACTGCTTGCGATTGAACATTAGCACTTGATGATCCAGATACTGAAATCGTTTGTCCTGGACGAATGAGAGAAGAAGCAGATAATCCATTATTCGCTAATAACGTTGATAAGCTAATTCCAAAGCGACGGCTAATACTATATAAAGTATCTCCAGCTTGAATCGTATAATTGCCTGTAGTACTCGTTGAAGATGCTGTTCGTCTGTAGCCAGCACTTATACCTTCAGATTGACTAAGAGTTAATCTTTGTCCAGGATAAATCATAGATGACTGTGACAATCCATTTAGACTTAATAATGACGATAAGTTCATTCCATTACGTCGTGCAATACTATATAAAGTATCTCCGGCTTGAACTGTATAATGACCTCCGCTTGTCGCTGTTGTATTTGTGCGAACAACTGAAGAAGTAACTTCACCACCAGTAACTCGTAATGTTTCTCCTGGTTGAATAATACTTGAAGTAGAAATTCCGTTAGCAGAAACTAATTGAGATAAGCTCATTCCAAAGCGACGGCTGATACTATAAAGAGTATCCCCTGCTTTCACTGTATAGGTTCCATTTGCACCAGAAGTATTACTTACTAATGTAGTAGTTGTTGGTTTAGAGACTGGAGTTGTATTTCCTAAAGACAATGCTTGTCCTGGTAAAATCAATGATGAAGTCGATAAACCATTTAATGATAATAATTGATTTAGACTTATACCGGATTTACGGCTAATAGAATACAAAGTATCTCCAGATTGAACCACATATTGTCCTCCTAATGATGAAGAACGTTCTTCAATATTAGCCGCAATAGTTGTAGCCGTACCTGTATCATATTTTGTTAATCCGTATTGTTCAATGATACGATTTAATTTTGCATAATAAGCTGAATCTGTTGCATAGCGTCCTGTTAAATAGCGAGTTGCATCTTTATAACTGTTTGTACGACTCTTCCATGCTCCAGAATAGAAATAAGGCGAACCTTGGATACCATTCGAAATTTTTGCAACATAATCATCCATTGATTCTTTGTAAGAAGGATATTTTCTGAAGTTATCATAAATTCCATAATAATGTTGTGCTCCTGAATCTTCTAACGTATACATATTGACAGATTGACCATTATAACTTCCCTTTACCCCAAATAAGTTATGGTTTGGTTCTGCAGATAATCCACTAGTTCCCCATGCTGATTCCAAAGCAGCTTGAGCAATCATTACTGAAGTATAAACATCTTTTCCTTCAGTTGCTTGTTGTGCTGCTGGAATGATTTTATTTAAAAAACGTTGTGCAGGTGTTTGAGTCACCGTTTGAGCATTAGACTTTGGTGCTGTGACTAATCCAGCAACAGTTGTAGCTCCTACTACGGCAACCGTCTTTTGCAAATTCTTATTTGCTGCCTTAATCGCTTTAAATTGTTTTTCTTTTTTTAGTCTTAAATATCTTTGGTGTTTTGTTTCTTGCATCCTTTTTTCCTCCATCTATAATCGAATTCGTAATTCATTATAGTCACAATTTTTTATTTGTGTAGGGGAACGTTGCACGAACACGCAAAACGTCGTATACTCTTAATATCCGTAAAAATTATGTAACAAAAAGTAAAATTTTAATTAAGAAGGGCTTATTTTGCAAAATGCACAACAATTTAGTCATGAAATGATTCTATCTGTCAATCCAGAAAATGGAATCTTTATTGATGCAACCGCAGGAAATGGACATGACACATTATTCATGGCACAACATATAGATACGTCTTCAAAAATTCTAGCATTTGATATTCAAGAAAATGCTATTTTACAAACAAGACAATTATTACAAAACAATGACTTAGATGAAAAAGTAACCTGTATTTTAGATTCTCACGCCCATATTTTAAATTATTTAGGAGAAAATGATTTAGTTCGATTAGCGATTTTTAACCTTGGATATTTACCTGGAAGTGATAAAAAAATCATCACCACTCCCTCCTCCACTTTAGAAGCCATCCATATACTACTTAGCAGATTAGAGAAAAAAGGAAAGCTTATCATCGTATCCTACTATGGTCATGATGGTGGTTTAGAAGAAAAGAATTCAGTGGAATCCCTACTCTCTTCTCTTTTACAAAAAGAATGGACTGTATTAAAATATCAATTCATTAATCAAATCAACTGTCCGCCGATTTGTTATGTGATAGAAAAAAAGTAGAAAATTACCATATATGGTAATTTTCTACTTTTATTGATTCTAAAAGAAAGCCATCCACAATAATTGTGGATGGCTTTCTTAGTTATATTATGCAAAATAAGCTTTTAACTCTTCTACTTTATTCAGCTGTTCCCATGGAAGTTCAATATCTGTTCTACCGAAATGACCATACGCGGCTGTTTGTTGGTAGATTGGTCTACGTAAGTTTAATGTTTCGATAATTCCTTTTGGAGTTAAACGGAACTCTTTACGAATGACTTCAATAATTTTTTCTTCTGGAACATGGTTCGTACCAAATGTATCCACAGCGATTGAAACGGGTTGTGCAACCCCAATGGCATAGGCTAATTGAATTTCGCATTTATCAGCTAAACCAGCTGCTACAACGTTTTTAGCAATGTAACGAGCTGCATAACTTGCAGAACGGTCTACTTTTGTGGAATCTTTACCAGAGAAAGCTCCACCACCATGACGGGCATATCCACCGTAAGTATCTACAATAATCTTACGTCCAGTTAATCCTGAATCTCCAACAGGTCCACCGATAACGAATTTACCAGTTGGGTTAATGAAGTAACGAGTTTCGTCGTCGAGTAATTCAGCTGGTACGACAGGTTTAACAACATACTCTAGTACATCTTTACGAATTTGTTCTTGAGAAATGTCTTCATCATGTTGTGTACTGACAACAATTGTATCAATACGTTTTACTTGGTGTTCAGGAGTATATTCAATCGTTACTTGAACTTTTCCATCTGGCCCTAAGTAATCTAATTGTTTTTCTTTACGAACTTTCGCTAATTGATACGCTAACTTATGACTTAAATCGATAGGTAATGGCATATAAGAATCAGTTTCATTTGTAGCATAACCAAACATTAATCCTTGGTCTCCTGCTCCAAATTCCTCTGCTTGTCCACGTGTTTCTAAAGCATCATCAACACCCATTGCAATATCAGGTGATTGTTTATCAAGTGATACTAATACAGCTACGGAATCTGCATCATATCCATATTTGCGGTCTGTATAACCTATTTTACGAATGGTATCACGAGCAACTTGTTGATAATCGACAACAGCACTTGTTGTGATTTCTCCTACTAAAACGACTAAACCAGTATTTACTACGGTCTCACAGGCTACACGCGCTGTTGGGTCTTGAGCAAGAATGGCATCTAAAATACCATCACTAATTTGGTCTGCCACTTTATCGGGATGTCCTTCTGTTACGGATTCCGATGTAAATAAAATTTTTTCCATTTCTTTTCCCCCATTCAATTCCGGTTACAAGGCATCTACACAGTGTGTATCCTTTCGGGAATATCATTTTTTGCTTTTATCATTATAGCATTTTTTCATAGAATTCCTAGCAATATCCCTTAAAAAAAGAAAAGGTCTAAGCAAAAATACTTAGACCTTCATTCGTTAAATTTTAGATTATTTATTTAACTTCTTTGCGAACGATTGTGTACGCTCCAACTAATAATACGCTAGCGATAAGAACTAAGAAGTTGTAGTTTGTAGTACCTGTATTTGGTAATTCTGGTTGTTCTTCTGTCGTTGTTGTATTTTCTGTTGTCACTACAGTGCTTGGTCCTTCCGTTGTCGTTGAAGACGTTGTTGGTGCTTCTGTAGTTGTTGTTGTCGTCGTTGGTGCTTCCGTCGTTGTTGTCGTTGTTGTCGATGGCGCTTCCGTCGTTGTTGTAGTCGTCGTTGTTGTAGTCGTCGTTGTTGTAGTTGTAGTGGTTGTTGTTGTTTGTTCTTTTGGATTTACAATTGTTTTAGTTACTGAATGATTCGTTCCACTAAAGTCTTCAGCATTTACAACTGTATCTGCAGCAGTAATCACGTATCCAGCTGGTGCTTCAGATTCCGTTAAGATATATTTATCTTTCAACAGAGCATTAACCGTGATATTACCATTAGCATCCGTTACATACTCACCAATCACTTGGTTGTTTGCTTGACGAACAATTTTGAATTTTGCTCCAGCAAGAGGTTGATTAGCGTCATCTACTTTATGGATATTAATGGTAAAGACATAACCGACACCAGAACCACCTGCAATTTGAACTGCAGCTGCATTCACAGCTTCTTTAATGACAATTCCTTTACCTTTTAATGTAGCTTCATTTCTTAAAACTTCTCCATCAACAGGTGAGTAATTTAAGCGAACATCATATGTAATACGGTACTGATCCGTTTCAGCAACATCTCCAAGACTAACAGAGAATGATTGTCCATCAGCGCTAACAGTAACCGGATGTTCATTGGTTACATCAGAAGTGTTATTAAATTGCCATTCGCCATCGACAAAAGACATTTCTCCTTTTGTCACACGGAAGCTATCTTTTACATAGGACGCATTCGTGAATTTCAAGTGGTCTTCAATTGTTACTTCTTTGATGTTTTGCTTCTTTTGGTTAATTGAGATTCCATAGGTAATTATTCTAGGATTATCTGAATGAACCCAACTAGTTTTCTTTAATTCATTAGGATTACCATCACCAACCCCTTTAAAATCAACCTTACCACCAATTGTTGTTTTCCCATTAACTGTTATTTCAACAGGAATCTCCCCTTTTTGTGGATGTTTCTTAAAGTCGATACGGGCATAGAAGTAGAATTTTCCGTTTGTATCAGAATGATTTTCCACATAATCCGTATAAGTTAATGAAAGTTTTTTGTTATCCTTATCAACAGTAGCATGTGCGATGACTTGATTAGTATTAATATCTTTAATATCAAAACTATCTGATGTGATAATTAATGCATCAGGAACAGTTATTTCTGTTGTATCTCCTGCCTTCACATTTTTTCCTGCTAAATCATAGGTAGCATTAATTCGGAATGTAGCCCATTGTTCTAAATCCCAATTAAGATTCCCACCTTCATTATTCGATACGTTCACAATAGTAATCGTATCAACAAATTTACCACTAACAGTAATTCCTGGTGTTTCAGCAGATGCTTTATTCGGACTTAACGCAAAAAATGCAGTTAGGAAAAATAGAAAGAATGAAAAAATACCAATCTTCTTCTTATTATCCATATTGACTCTCCTCTTTTCCAAATTTTATTCGAGTAATTAACATATATGTATATTATATCACTTAAATTTTAAAAAGTGTAGTTTAAATTCAAAAGAGCAAAATCAAAATTTCCATTATTTTTCAAATTTAACACACTTCTATATTGTTACCACCAATAGTATACGCAGACATACATTAAAATAAGGATAGAAGAAATTTAAGAAAATATTTCTCAAATTCTTTCTACCCTTATAAATACAAAATATAAGAAAAGAGGCGCTTCAAGCACCTCTTCCCTTAGGAAACTTTACTGAACTATCACATTCAATTATTTAACTTCTTTGCGAACGATTGTGTACGCTCCAACTAATAATACACTAGCGATAAGAACTAGGATGTTGTAGTTTGAAGTACCTGTGTTTGGTAATTCTGGTTGTTCTTCTGTCGTTGTTGTATTTTCTGTTGTCACTACAGTGCTTGGGCCTTCCGTTGTTGTTGTCTTTGGTGCTTCTGTAGTAGTTGTTGTTGTTGTCTTTGGCGCTTCTGTCGTCGTTGTTGTTGTTGTCTTTGGCGCTTCTGTCGTCGTTGTTGTTGTTGTCGCTGGCGCTTCCGTCGTCGTTGTTGTCGTTGTCGCTGGCGCCTCCGTCGTCGTTGTTGTTGTTGTCGCTGGCGCTTCCGTCGTTGTTGTTGTTGTTGTCGCTGGCGCCTCCGTCGTCGTTGTTGTTGTTGTTGTAGTTGTAGCAGTAGTTGTTGTTGTCTGTTCCTTTGGATTTACGATTGTTTTTGTAGCCGAGTGATCAGTTCCGCTAAAATCTTCAG
>CAURBR010000016.1:0-42127 GCA_963523415.1 uncultured Streptococcus sp.
ACACTAAAATAGGGTTAGTGGAAAATTTCCATCAACCCTAAAAATTATAGAACCATAGAAATTCGTAAAGAGAACTGTGTAAAAGCAGTTCTCTTTTTTTTATAGAACCGTTGAAACTATTTGAAGTATAAGCATTTCTTCGATAAAATGAATAGGACTCAAAAGAACAATGGTTATCGGAAAGGAACCTTATGAATACAAAGACTATTTGGGAGCAACATGGCTTCCACACATTAACACCGATACAAGAAAAGACACAAGAACTGATCAAAGAAGGGACAGATGTTGTAGCTATCTCACCAACAGGTACTGGTAAAACTTTAGCCTATGTCGTTCCTATTTTGGAAAGAGTAAAGGCTGATAAAACACTGCAAGCTTTAATTGTGGCGCCTTCACAAGAATTAGCACAACAAATCGGAACTGTTATTAGAGAATGGAAAACACAGGAAATCCGTGTGCAAGTTTTAGCAGGTGGGGCAAATGTTAAGAGACAAGTTGAAAAGCTGAAGGAAAAACCAGAAATCGTTGTAGGAACACCTGGACGATTACTAGAACTTTCTAAACTACGTAAATTAAAGCTACATCAAGTAGAACTGCTTGTGTTAGATGAGGCAGATTATTTACTCAATCCAGAGCAATTGAATAATACGAGAGAGCTTGTAAAGAAACTTCCTTCTGAAAGACAAGTGCTATGCTTCTCCGCGACAAAGAATAAGAACTTAGAAGAAGTCAATAAATGGATTAATATGCTACCGACCTTTATAGAAGTAGCTGAGAGTAACTCTACACACTCGAATGTCACCCATGGATATATCGAGTGTCCGACAAGAAAGCGTGATGAAGTATTAAGAAAGCTTGCTTTCTCAGAAAATGCGAATCAGGCATTAGTTTTCGTTAATTCGATTGCAAATGCTGCATTGCTCGGTGAAAAGTTAGCGTATCATCAAGTGCCAGTTGCACTTCTTTCAAGTGATGCCCATCAAACAGAACGTAAGAAAGCAATTGACCTATTTAAGAAGGGACAAATCCCATTCTTATTAAGTACGGATGTAGCACAACGTGGTCTTGATATTGAAGATTTACCAATCGTTATTCATTATGATATTGCGGATTCCACGGAACAGTATACCCACCGTTCTGGACGTACAGGACGTATGGGGAAAGAAGGTTTAGTTATTAGTTTAGTGAATGATCGAGAACTTAGAGATTTAAAGAAGGTTGTAGGAAAACATAAACTTGTTCAGTTTGAACTGTATGCAGGGCGATTAAAACCAGTTACACAATCAAAGAGAAAAGAATCAACTGATAAGAAACCAATGCAGAAAAGAAAGAAGGGAAATAAGAATGGAAATCATCGAGGATTTAAAAAGTCAAATTAGTTTTTTCGGATTCGATATGACACAAGCCGACAGCTTAGTGGTTTTAGAAAAAGAAGAGAGTCACTTTGTACTTTTTTGGGCAAAAGATGGTTTTGTTCTTTTTGAAACTTCTAAAGAAGGCGTCTGGAGAGCCAATAGACCCATTGTCATCCCTTCTGAGCGAATCCAAAAAGTCTCTGTTGAGAAGAAATTATTGGGGAATCCAAAATTAACATTGCAATATTTGGATAAAGAGGAGACTTATATCGTACCAATGAAATGCGCTTTTCATCGAAATCAAAAAGCAGAAGTTAAGAAACTTATGAATACAATAGAAGGTTTAAAAGGGTAGTTGCATGGATATCATTAGTTCACCTAAAAATGAAAAAATTAAAGAGCTTGTCAAACTTCAGACTGCAAAAGGTCGTAAGAAAGCAGGGATGTATCTTCTTGAAGGAGAGCATCTCGTAGAAGAAGCGATAAAAGAAGAAGCCCCGATTGAATTAATTGTGGTTACTAGTAATCGTCTTGAAGACTATCAACATCTGTTAGACCAAACAGATGTACAGGTACTAGTTGTGTCGCAAGATGTCTTCCACAAGTTATCAATGACAGAAACCACTCAAGGGATTTTAGCGGTAGTTAAGATTGTTAAGCAGAAGTCATTGCCTCATAGCGGTCGCTTTATTGTGTTAGATGCAGTTCAAGATCCTGGTAATTTAGGAACAATTGTAAGAACAGCAGATGCTGCTGGATTTGATGCGGTAATTTTAGGGACAGGAACGGTTGATTTATATAACGATAAAGTTCTTCGCTCGATGCAAGGAAGTAATTTTCATATTCCAGTTTTTCAAGCGAATCTGCAAGAATACTTGCCAGTGCTTAAAGATAAAGGAGTACAAGTGGCTGTAACGGCACTGCACCTTGATTCAAGAGATTACAACATCTTACAAGGAGCAACAAATGTAGCCATCGTTGTTGGAAATGAAGGTCAAGGAGTCTCTAGTAACGTGATTGACTTAGCAGATGTCATTGTGACGATTCCGATGTTTGGGAAAGCAGAGTCGCTAAACGTATCCATTGCTTCGGCGCTATTAATGTACAAAACAAAAGAAATGAAGGAGTAGAAAATGGATAATCGACCAAATCCGATGGGGAGAAAACGCCCGATTCATGAAACGATTAGAAATATGACTATTATTTTCTTTGCGTTAAGTGCGATTGCAGCCTTATATAATTTTGCTTTAGCAGTAAGAGTACTAATTATGGCAATCGTAATGTTAGTCATTTATATTACTATGTTTCTTTCAAAAAAGAGGAAAACAGATAACGAAGAAAAAGAAACAGAAGAGTCGTAAGAAGGCTGTAAAATCAATTGACAGAATGTTCGTCTTTAGGTATACTAATTTAGTACTGTTTCAGTAGCTCAGCAGGATAGAGCATTCGCCTTCTAAGCGAACGGTCGGGGGTTCGAATCCCTCCTGAAACGTAGTAAAAAGCTAGAAATGTTGTTTTGCCAACATTTCTAGCTTTTTTGTTTTTTAATTACTAATGAAAAATAGAAATAATTTTTTGTACAAAGATTTTATCAACCAAGTGAAATACATTTGAAATTATGAAAAGAATTTCAGATTATGAAAGATATTGTGAAAAGATTCATTCTGTACCAAAGAAATTAGTACAGGATTTAAAGCTGTTATAATACATATTTCACAATTTAAATTACCTTAAAATAGCATCTAAATCAACATTTAATAAAATCTTTGTATTTTTTTACACTTTACTATTGCACTTCGTTTTAATTGTGTTATAATATACATGTAATTAGCTGTTATATGTTTCACAACCAAAATTAAGGAGGAAATATTATGGAACAATGGAACGGTTTTAAAGGTAAAGTTTGGCAAGAAGAAATTAATGTCCGTGACTTTATCCAACAAAACTATACACTATATGAAGGAGACGACAGTTTCTTAGCTGGACCAACTGAAGCCACTAAAGCTTTATGGGCACAAGTAATGGACTTGAATAAACAAGAACGTGAAGCTGGTGGAGTTTTAGATTTAGATACTAAAGTAGTTTCTACAATCACTTCACATGGACCTGGTTACTTAAACAAAGAGCTAGAAAAAGTTGTTGGTTTCCAAACTGAAAAACCATTCAAACGTAGCTTACAACCATTCGGTGGTATCCGTATGAGTGAACAGTCTGCTGAAGCTTACGGATTCAAGATTGATGAAGAAATTTCTCATATTTTCCGTGATTGGCGTAAGACTCATAACCAAGGGGTGTTCGATGCTTATACTCCAGAAATGCGTGCAGCTCGTAGATCAGGTGTTATCACTGGTTTACCAGATGCTTACGGACGTGGACGTATCATCGGTGACTACCGTCGTGTAGCTTTATACGGGGTTGATCGTTTAATCGCTGAAAAACAAAAAGACTTCGCTAACATTGGCGATGGTACTATGTCTGATGATGTAATTCGTTTACGCGAAGAAGTTTCAGAACAATACCGTGCATTATTAGAGTTAAAAGAATTAGGTAACATTTACGGATTCGATATTTCTAAACCAGCTTCTAACGCTCGCGAAGCTTTCCAATGGTTATACTTAGGATACTTAGCAGCTATTAAAGAACAAAACGGTGCGGCTATGTCACTTGGACGTACTTCAACATTCTTAGATATTTATGTACAACGTGACTTAGAAAACGGAACATTAACTGAAGAACAAGCACAAGAACTTGTTGACCACTTCGTTATGAAATTACGTTTAGTTAAATTCGCTCGTACACCAGAATACAACGCATTGTTCTCAGGAGACCCAACTTGGGTAACAGAATCAATCGCCGGTGTTGGTGAAGACGGACGTCCATTAGTAACTAAAAACAGTTTCCGTTTCTTACACACATTAGTAAACTTAGGACCAGCTCCAGAACCTAACTTAACAGTTCTATGGTCAACTCGTTTACCAGAAAACTTCAAATTGTTTGCGGCTAAAACTTCTATCAAGACATCTGCAATCCAATATGAAAACGATGATGTAATGCGTCCAGAGTGGGGCGACGACTACGGAATTGCTTGCTGTGTTTCTGCTATGCGTATCGGTAAACAAATGCAATTCTTCGGAGCTCGTGCTAACTTAGCGAAAACATTATTATATGCGATCAACGGTGGTATCGATGAAAAATCTAAAGCACAAGTTGGTCCTAAATATCAACCAATTACTTCTGAATATCTAGACTATGATGAAGTAATGGCTAAATACAACGACATGATGGAATGGATTTGTGGTTTATACTTAAACACATTAAACATTATCCACTACATGCATGATAAATATAGTTACGAAAGAATTGAAATGGCTTTACATGATACTGAAATTCTTCGTACAATGGCAACTGGTATCGCTGGATTCTCAGTAGCAGTTGACTCGATTTCAGCTATTAAATATGCAAAAGTTAAAACTATTCGTGACGAAGATGGCGTGGTTGTTGACTATGAAGTTGAAGGAGATTTCCCTAAATATGGTAACAACGATGATCGTGCTGATGAAATCGCAGTATGGTTATTAAAAGAATTCATGACTAAAGTTAAAAAACATAAAACTTATCGTAATTCTAAACATACAACTTCAATTCTTACTATTACTTCAAACGTTGTATATGGTAAGAAGACTGGTAACACTCCTGATGGACGTCGTGCTGGCGAACCATTTGCCCCAGGAGCAAACCCAATGCATGGACGTGATACTCACGGTGCGTTAGCTTCATTATCATCAGTTGCTAAAGTTCCTTATAAATATGCATTAGATGGTATTTCAAATACATTCTCAATCATTCCTAAGGCATTAGGACGTGAATTAGAAGTACAAGAAGAAAACTTAGTTTCAATGTTAGATGGTTATGCTTCTAAAGGTGGTCACCACTTAAACATCAACGTATTCAACCGTGATACATTATTAGATGCGATGGAACACCCAGAAGAATACCCACAATTAACAATTCGTGTATCTGGTTACGCAGTTAACTTCATTAAATTAACTCGTGAACAACAATTAGACGTAATCAACCGTACAATGCACGAAAGCATGTAATCACAAAGTGTGAGGTCGACTGGTCTGAAATAGACCACTGGAGGAAAATTTAAGAGGATGCTAAGCATCCGACGAAATTTTTCGAAGTGGAGGTATTTCAAGGAGACCGAACCAGATTACACAAAGTGTGAGGTCGACTTGCAAAATTGCTGAAATTAAAAGAACGGATGGGCAAAATCGTCCATCCGTTTTTTAATTGTGTGATTCCAAAAGTGCAAAATTGTGATATACTATAATTGTAAGGGAATGGAGGAATATAGATGTCTGAACCTGTAACAGGATATATACATTCTACCGAAAGTTTTGGGTCTGTTGATGGACCAGGAATTCGCTTTGTAACCTTTATGCAAGGGTGCCGTATGCGTTGTGAATTCTGTCATAATCCAGATACTTGGAATATCGGTGGAGGCCATCCAATTACATCGCAAGAGTTATTGGACCAAGCGCTGCAATATCGTGCTTTTTGGGGACGTAAAGGCGGTGTAACTGTTTCTGGAGGGGAGCCATTGCTACAAATTGATTTCTTAATCGATTTCTTTAAACGGTGTAAAAAAGCTGGAGTACACACAACATTAGATAGTTGTGGAATGCCATTTACGTACGACGAACCATTCTTCTCGAAATTCGAAGAGTTATTAGAATATACGGATCTTATTTTATTAGATATTAAACATATCGATGATGAACAACATAAGAAATTAACAGGATGGACGAATAAGAATATTTTACAGTTGGCTGAATATTTATCTGACAAAGGACAACCCGTTTGGATTCGACATGTGCTTGTTCCGGAACGCTCCGACTATGATGAATATCTTGAAAGATTAAGTGTGTTTGTAGCTGGATTGAAAAATGTACTTAAGTTTGAAATTCTTCCTTATCATAAATTAGGTGTATATAAATGGAAGAATCTTGGAATTCCTTATAAATTAGATCATATCGAACCACCAACGCAAGAAAGAGTGGATAATGCTCGTCGAATTTTAAGAACTGATGAGTATAAAGGGTATTTAAATGTATAATCAAAAAAACGTTTATAGAATTTCTTCTATAAACGTTTTTGTTTTTAACGCTTTTTGTCTGTATTGATTGGTTTTGAACTATTTTTATGTTAAAATTGGGAATGTAAAATTTAAAGAGAGTGAGGCCAAATAATGAGTAAATTATTAGTTTTTGGACACCAGAATCCAGATACAGATGCTATTACATCTGCAATTTCTTATGCATATTTATTACGTCAATTAGGAGAGGATGCTGAAGCTGTCGCACTTGGAACTCCGAATGAAGAAACACAATTTGCTTTAGATACTTTTAAGAAGGAAGCACCACGAGTGATTGGGGACGTTTCCGCTGAAACAGATCGCGTTGCTTTAGTGGATCATAATGAAGTTCAACAAAGTGCTACAGGTGTTGAAAATGTTACGGTTGAATATGTAGTAGATCATCATAGAATTGCTAATTTCCAAACGGCTAATCCTTTATATTATAGAGCTGAACCTGTTGGATGCTCAAATACTATTTTATTTAAATTGTACAAGGAAAATGAAGTAGAGATTCCAAAAGATATTGCTGGTTTAATGGTTTCTGCAATTGTTTCTGATACACTCTTATTCAAGTCTCCAACATGCACACAGCAAGATATTGAAGCTGCTACAGAACTAGCAAAGATTGCCGAAATCGATGTGAATGCTTATGGACTAGAAATGCTTAAAGCTGGCACGAATTTAGGAAATAAAACCGAAGCAGAGTTAATTGATTTAGATGCTAAATCTTTCCCAATGTGCAATGCTAACGTTAGAATTGCACAAGTAAATGTGGTAGATCCAGAAGAATTGTTGGCTCGTAGAGATTCATTAGAATCTTGTATGAATGTCTCTAATCAAGAGAATGGATATGATACTTTTATTTTAGTAATTACGAATATTTTAACGAGCGTTTCAACAGTTTTAGTGGTGGGTGAACATCTTGATAAAGTTGCGGGGGCCTTTAATGCTAACTACGAAAATGGATTATTAACATTACCAGGAGTAGTATCTCGTAAGAAACAAGTTGTACCTCCTTTAACAGCTGCTTTTGAAGGATAATTTGAAGGATAATTTAACGTAACAAAGTGGGAGAGGAACGCCACTTGATTCCTCCCCACTTTTTTGATGAAGGATAAATAAGATGCGGAATTATATAGATTATTTTAAGAAATTACTGGTTCCTTCTTCCAAAAATGAATGGAGCCTTTCATTAGTAACGATTCAAGTAAGAAATTTATCGGTCATGAAAAAGTTTTATACACAGGTTTTGGGGTTGAGTGTCCTTCAAGAGTTTGAAAAGGAGGTACTCATTGGGCATAACCGTGGTAGTGTACCGTTAATACGTTTTATTCAAGGTAGAGGAGATAGTAATTCTACTTTAACTACATACTCGATTGGTTTCGATTTAAAAAACGAAGTGAATTTCGGTGAGTTTCTAAATCGGTTGATTTTAGAAGAACAAACTATTTTAGGTACGGGATATGACGGATATAGTCATAATTATTATATTGTTGATCCAGAAAATAATCGCTTGAAGTTTAGTTATTACGATGATTCAAAAATGGATGAGCATGATTTATACATGGAGGGGTCAAGTATAAAACGCTCTCTTCACGACATTATTACAGGAATAGAAGAGGTGGCAGAGGAATTTCCGCCAGCAGCTTGCGTATTTCAAGTACACTATACGGTTAAAGACGTTGAGCAAACGACGAACTTCCTTTTGGAAGCTTTTCCTTTTTCAACTACCTTTGATTACATCACCAAAAGAAAAAATTTTAAAGTAAACCAAGATGGTTATTCTATCGCAATTAATTCTTGGGAATTCATTCCAAAAGACCAACAACAATTTTACGGACTTTCTGAGATTGGATTTAAAGTTCCTACGATGAAATCTTTAGAAAAGTTGGTTACTCACTTAGAACAACATCATATTCCTTTTAAATATCTGGATGCAGAGTTATTTGTACCAACAGATGACGGCGTTCAATATGCTTTTAAGGTGGGGGATTATTTATGAGTTTTTTACAAGGTTTCTCTTATAGAAAGTATAGAAAGAAAAAGTGGGTTCGCCATTTAATTTCCCTGATTGCAGTTGTGCTATCTGGTTTTTTACAGGCGTTTACTCTAAAAGTATTTATTCAACCTTCAAATCTTCTTTCAAGTGGATTCTTAGGGGTATCAATTTTAATTAATCAAATTTCCGAATTGTTTGGAGTAGAGATTTCTATTTCATTATTACTAGTTATGCTGAATATACCAGTGGCAATTCTTTGTTATAGAGGAATCAGTGCTCGATTTACATTCTATTCCATCCTACAAGTATTCATTGGAAGCTTCTTTATTCGAGTATTACATTTTGATCCATTATTCACAGATGATATTATGCTAAACGTTATCTTTGGTGGTGTTTTAAATGGGTTGTATGTTTCGCTCGCTTTGAAGGGCAATGCTTCTACAGGCGGAATGGACTTTGTGGCTTTATTTGTTTCCAACAAGAGTGGGCGTACTATTTGGCAAGAGGTCTTTGTATTTAATACAATGTTATTAGTCATTTTCGGTGCCCTTTTTGGGTGGAAAAATGCTGGATATTCTATTATTTTCCAATACATCTCTACAAAGGTGATTAGCACATTCCATCAACGATACCATCGAGTGACGCTTCAAGTAACAACGAGGTATGGAGAAGATGTGATGCAAGCTTATCTAAAGACTATCCGTCATGGAATCTCTTGTGTTGAAGCTTTAGGGGGATTCAGTCATGAACGGATGTATTTACTACACACAGTTATTTCATCCTATGAAGTTAATGATGCGGTAGCTGTTATTAAAGAAGCGGATCCTCGCGCAATTATAAATCAAATCAGCACTCAAAAATTTTATGGTAGATTCCATAGAGAACCAGAATAGGAGGGGTGTAGTGAAGAAATTTTTTAATAAAGATACGCTGATTTCTTTTTTCTTGGTGACTTTGGGCTGTTTTGCCTTTTCCTATACGATTAATTCAATTGTGATTGCCAATCATTTTGGTGAAGGTGGCATTACAGGGGTATCATTATTGCTGTTTTATACAATGAATATCGATCCAGCACTGTCAAACTTGGTTTTAAATTTATTTTTATTAATCATTGGATATCGTTATTTGGAACGTAAAACAATGATGTATACAATTTTAGCCGTTTTCGAGTTACCTTTCTTTTTAAAGGTAACAGAACATTGGCCAGTATTTATTCCAGAAAACTTAGTAATTGCTGGTCTTGCTGCAGGAGTATTTGTCGGTGTGTCTTTAGGATTAGTCATCCTTGGAAAAGGGACTACCGCAGGGACGGATATTATCGCGATGATGCTTCATAAATATTTAGGGTGGAATATCTCTTCCTCACTTTTAGCTATTGATTTTGTAATTGTAACACCGTTAACTTTTGTGATTGGTTTAGAAAAATCTGTCCTGACATTATTGATGTTATTTGTTGCAAGTAAGGTCATTAACTTTATTCTCGAAGGATTTAATCCAAGAAAAGCTTTAATTATTATTTCAAATGAAAATGAATCTATTGGGAAAGAAATCCAAGAGAAAATGGATCGTGGAATTACTGTTTTAGACGGACATGGTTTTTATTCTAAAGAAGCAAAAAAAGTATTGTATGTGGTCGTTAATCGTCAACAATTAATGCCTGTTCAACGAATTATTCATGAACATGATTCCAATGCATTTGTAATTATATCTGATGTAAATCAAGTAATCGGAGAAGGTTTCACATTTTACTTTGATGATAATGGGAATAAACTGAATAACTAAAAAAGGAGAAAATGAAAAAATGAAGATAAAAAGGATTTTGGGAATTACCACTGGGATTGTTTTACTCAGCGGAAATGCAATTTTAGCTCAAGAAGTTGCAAAACAAGAAAATCAAACTATTTCACAAACATCACAGACAACAACGAGCCAGACAACAGAGACTTTAAAGGATGAAACGACGACTGTAGACTCTGCTAAGTCGGAAACACCAAAAGCTACGACAGAAAAGAAATTACCTGAAAAGACAGGTTGGGTTCTTGAAAGGACAGGCCAATGGTTTTATTATGATGAGTCTGGTGAAATGGTTCGGTCACAATTTATTGGTCGGTATTATTTAAAAGAGAATGGAGTCATGGCTGATAATGAATGGATTTTTGACCACTCATTAAATAGTTGGTTCTTTATTAAACCAGGCGGACAATTTGCGAGAAATCAGTGGAAAGGGTCTTACTATCTTAAAGATGATGGAAAGATGGCTACTTCTGAATTTATTTATGACCCTTCGTATAATGCGACCTATTACTTAGATTCAGATGGTGTATATGTTTCAGGAAAATGGTTCAAAGTGAATGAAGTTTGGTACCATTTTGACAATTCGGGTAAAAGAGAAAGTAACAAATGGATTGGTTCTTATTATTTAAAACAAGATGGATCTATGGCTGAAGACGAACTTATTTATGATCAACATTATAAAGCATACTTTTACCTAGCTAAAGGCGGAGCGTATGTTAGAGGCAATCAATGGGCTACCGTTAAGGGAGAAAAACGTTATTTCAAACAAGATGGAGAAATGGCAATTAATAAATGGATTGGTTCCTATTACGTTGATGCAGAAGGAAAAGTGGTCAAAAACAATTGGATTTATGATGGAAACTATAGTAGTTGGTTCTTCCTTGATCCGGATGGAATTTACGTTGGTGGAAATAAATGGTACGAAGTTTCAGGAGAAAAATTTTACTTCAAGTCTAACGGAAGTATGGCTGCTAGTCAGTGGGTCGGTTCTTACTATGTAGGAAAAGACGGAAGAATTGTTAAGAATAATTGGATCTACGATTCTAACTATGGAAGTTGGTTCTATTTAGATGCGGATGGAATTTATGTCGGTGGAAATAAATGGTACGAAGTTTCAGGAGAAAAATTCTATTTTAAAGCTGATGGACAAATGGCTGCAAACGAATGGATAGGAAATTACTATGTTAAAGGGGATGGCCGTATCGCTAAAAGTGAATGGGTCGATAAATTCCGTTATTATGTAGATAGTGAAGGATTGTGGGTACCAGATCCAGGCGCGCTTCAAGGACAAAAAGGAATTCTTCTTTCACTTGCTAGACAATTTATCGGTGTTAATCAATTTGATGACGCTCACCGTTTCTTAGTCAACCTTTACAATTCTGGAGTACGCAGTTATTCTGGTTATCGTGTGAGTGTATATGATGATTGGTGCGATATTTATGTTTCTTCAATGTATCAATTAGCTGGTATCATTCAATTGATTGATAAAGAAGCATACGTTCCTTTTCACATCCAACTGATGAAGAATAAAGGAATCTGGATTGGTCGTTCAACCCCACAAGCAGGTGACATTGTGACCTTTGATTGGCAACAAGATGGGGAAGCAGACCATATAGGAATTGTCGAGAAGGTTGAGAATGGCCGTATTTATACGTTAGAAGGAAATACAAGTGATCATTCTGATCCGGACGAATCAAAAGTTGTGGCTAAATCATATCCAATCAATTATGATAAAATTGTTGGGTTTGGTAGACCTCAATACCGTTAATATCCAAAGAGATTTTTATTGACAGAAAAGGCGAATGTGTATACATTCGCCTTTCTTATTTTATGATTGTGATGTGAGAATAAATGGATAAGTATCAAGAGTAATTGTGATGTCTAAATTACCATATATGGTAACTTCACCATCTGTTTGTGATTTAATAGGCTCGTTAATCTGGATACGGGCTGATGTGCAATGATATTTTTTTAGATTATTTGGAAAATGTTTAAAATGACTACCGTTCGTTAAAATAAAAGGAAAAGCTTTAAGAATCGTGAAACCACTAACGTTTCTTGCTGTCACTATTTCAAAAGAGTGATTTCCTTGAATAGCAGTGGGAACAAAACGAATTCCTCCACCGAAGTAAGCATGATTAAAGGCTCCTACTAGTAAATTATTCGTTACTGTAAAACTTTCTTTCTCATCAATAGATAATGTAGCCTCGAATTCTTTTTTCTCTCTAAATGCCTTTAAAATTTGGGCGAGATAAGACGTCTTTTTCATCCCAGTTGATTTCAATTTTTCTTGTCTTTGTTTTTGATTCAAATCACAAATAGCAGCATCTATTCCAAAGCCGATTGAATTGAGTGCAATTCCTTTTTTTCCAGAAAAGTGTTCGAGATAAGAAAGAAATTCTAAATCAATGGCCTCAGCAGTTTTAAGTTTTTGAATGAATGACTTAGCATCATGAATCAGATTCAACTCTCTAGCAAAGTCATTCCCGGTTCCGGCTGGTAGATAGGAGAGAGGAACATTCAGCTCATTCTGTTTTAGAAAATTAAGAGCTTCGTTAAGTGTTCCGTCTCCACCAATTATTACGATTTTTGTATGTTCATTTCTTTCGGGTAGATATTTTTCGAGTAGTTCATGTAATTCTCCAGCTCTTTGTGTTTGAAATAGTTTAAAAGAAATGGATTCTTTTGTGCAAGATTCTACTATTTTGTTTATTTGAAGTTGCCCTGAGTGGCTTCCAGAGATTGGATTCCCAAAAATTAAAAGATTCATCATAAACTTCCTTTCAATGAGTATTATTATATCATATGTAAAGGTAAAATTGAGTACATTTTTAATGGAATACCGTATAATAGAGATGAGGTGAAAGTATGGCAAATGATTTTTTTGAATACGTTTTGAATCCAACGTGGAAGAATTTACCTAATGAATCGAAAGAAGTTGTCTTTCGAAATGTATTAAGATATTTTGTTAATCCCATGTCTACAATCGAGAATTTTAAAGCTGTAAAATTAGAGTTTGGCGGAATTACAAATGAAACTTTTGAAGTCACCATTGATGGAAGAGAGTTTATTTTCGTTCCGGGGCAAAATGATGTAGTTTTGGGCTGGGACGGCGGCTTATCAGGGCTGTCTGGTCTTGATTGTAGTGAAGAACGTCAAGAGCTTCGTTATGCCTTTAAACGGTATTTAAATCAGCATTTAACAGGTTTTATGTTTCTAAACCAAGATGTTCAAGAAAAAGACTTATCCAGTGAAAAGCTAACTACTCAAATTGTAGAAGATGGGATTAATTTAATGACATCTTCTCTACGAAAAGTGAATATTCCAGCGATGTTAGTTGAAAAGAAACCGAATTTTGTAGGTTTACGCTTTATTGGGAATTATTCGGTAGTCACGGGACAATTAACAGGGAGGGAAGAACCTTCAGATGAGACGCTTGAGATTTTATCAGAGGCCGTGACACCTGATAACTCGTTGGAAGCTATCTTTCAAGATTTTCCAAGAGCGGTACGAGTGGATCGTTACTTTATGCAACAAGACATTAAGAATCCCGATAGCTTTAGCTGCTATGTTGCAGATCCAGTAGGGTACGAAGAAGCTCGTAAAGAAATAGAGCGAACGGGAATGGGTCTTTTAAACGAAGATGAGTGGGAATATTGTTGCGGAAGTGGAATGCGAAGATTGTTTAAATGGGGGAATCAACTTCATCGTTCATTATTGCAAGATGAAATGAATTCACCTCTTTGGAAAGAGAACATGTTTGGATTGGAAATCGCAAATGCTGAATTCGGTCCTGAATTGATTGAAGGAAGACCATATACAAAAGGGGCATGGCTCGAAGAAAACTTTAAGGCGCCAGTATTAAACTTACTGCCGTTGTCATCATATTATTCGGTGAATCTACCGTTATTAGTTGATCCAAATGGATTTTTAGCTGCAGGCTATTATTGTGCTAGAAGAGCGATTCGGATTGAAATGTAATCATTAAATCAGTCACTGTTGTGGCTGATTTTTTAAATATTTATTAAAGTCAAAAAAAGTCAAACAAAATTATTGACCTTTTCTGACTAAAGGTGTATACTTTAATCATGGTCAAGAGACCACAAAAGGAGGAATGATTATGAATATTGAAAAGATGACAACAACTATGCAACAAGCATTAGGCCAAGCGCAACAAATTGCGATGGTACGTAAACATCAAGAAATTGATATTCCTCATTTATGGAAAGTATTTATGGAACCAAATCACTTTGCTAGAAATTTATATAGTGAGTTACAAGTGAATGACAAAGAATTTGAGGAATTAATTGATAAAGAATTAGACCGTATTTCTGTTATAGAAGGGCAAAATATCCAATATGGTCAAAGTATGAGTCAAAACTTATATCGACTCTTTACAGAAGCTGAAAAGATTAGAGAAAGCTTTAAAGACGATTACTTATCTACGGAGGTCGTTGTACTTGCGTTGATGGAACTACAAAATCATCCATTGACTCGTTATTTGTTACAACATCACGTAACCAAAGAAAATTTGAGAGCTCGTATTGAAGAGCTAAGAGGGGGAGAACGTGTGACTAGTCAAAATCAAGAAGAACAATATGAAGCATTATCAAAATATGCGCGTAATTTAAACGAAGCCGTTCAATCTGGTAAACAAGATCCTGTGATTGGACGTGACGAAGAAATTCGAGATGTAATTCGTATCTTATCTCGTAAAACTAAAAACAACCCTGTCTTAATCGGGGAACCTGGTGTCGGTAAGACAGCAATTGTTGAAGGGTTAGCACAACGTATCGTTAAAAAAGACGTACCAGAAAACTTAAAAGATAAATTAATCTATTCATTGGATATGGGTGCATTAATCGCGGGGGCAAAATACCGTGGTGAATTCGAGGAACGTTTGAAAGCCGTTCTTAAAGAAGTCACAAAATCAGAAGGACGCATCATCTTGTTTATCGATGAAATCCATACCATCGTTGGTGCTGGTAAAACAGAAGGATCTATGGATGCTGGTAACTTACTAAAACCAATGTTGGCTCGTGGTGAATTACATTGTATTGGTGCTACAACGCTTGACGAATACCGTGAAAATATGGAAAAAGACAAAGCGCTAGAACGTCGTTTCCAAAAAGTACTTGTTCAAGAGCCTACTGTTGAAGATACCATTTCAATTCTTCGTGGATTGAAAGAACGTTTCGAAATCCACCACAGTGTTAACATTCACGATAGCGCGTTAGTTGCTGCTGCGACTTTATCAAACCGCTATATCACTGATAGATTCTTGCCAGATAAAGCGATTGACTTAGTCGATGAAGCCTGTGCAACTATTCGTGTTGAAATGAATTCAATGCCTACTGAATTAGATGCAGTTACTCGTCGTTTGATGCAACTTGAAATCGAAGAACAAGCGTTGAAGATGGAAAAAGATGACGCTTCTCAAAAACGTCTTGCTATTTTACAAGAGGAATTAGCGGAACAACGTGAAAAAGCCAATAACCTCAAAATGAAATGGGAAATCGAAAAAGAAGAAGTCAATAAAATCCGCAATAAACGTGAAGAAATCGATCGTGCTAAACGTGAATTAGAACAAGCAGAAGCTGACTACAACCTTGAAAAAGCTGCTGAACTTCGTCACGGTCGTATCCCTGCTCTAGAACATGAGTTAAAAGAACTAGAAGACCAAAATAAAGCGAATGCTGAAAGCACACAACGTCTCGTTCAAGAATCCGTAACTTCTGAAGAAATTGCCCGAGTAGTGGGACGTTTAACAGGTATTCCAGTAACAAAACTAATGGAAGGCGAACGTGAAAAACTTCTTCACTTAGAAGATATTCTTCATGAACGTGTCATCGGTCAAGATGAAGCTGTACAAAAAGTGGCTTCAGCAGTCCTTCGCTCTCGTGCAGGATTGCAAAATCCTAGCCGTCCAATCGGAAGTTTCTTATTCCTTGGACCTACTGGAGTTGGTAAGACAGAACTTGCTAAAGCTTTAGCAGAAGATTTATTCGATTCAGAAGATCATATGGTTCGTATCGATATGAGCGAATATATGGAAAAACATTCAGTGTCTCGTTTAGTAGGAGCTCCTCCAGGATATGTTGGATATGAAGAAGGAGGCCAATTAACAGAAGCTGTTCGTCGTAATCCGTATACAATCGTACTTTTAGATGAAATTGAAAAAGCACATCCAGATGTATTTAATATCTTGTTACAAGTATTAGACGATGGACGTTTAACAGATTCTAAAGGACGCGTTGTTGACTTTAAGAACACTGTGATGATAATGACAAGTAATATTGGTTCACAATTCTTGCTTGAAAACCACGGTGATACAATCGATGAAGAGACTCGTTCGGCAGTAGAAGGTGTCCTAAAAGCAACCTTCAAACCAGAGTTCTTAAACCGTATCGATGAAACCATCTTCTTTACACCACTTTCAAAAGATAACATTCGTGGTATCATTACGAAGATGTTGACTCAATTAGCAGTACGTGTGGAAGACCAAGAAATCATCCTAAGCTTCACAGATGAATTAAAAGATTGGATTGCAGACAATGCGTATAATCCAGTGTATGGTGCTCGTCCAATTTCTCGTTACATCCAACGCGAAATTGAAACACCACTTGCTAAAGAAATTATTCGAGGAAGTGTTCTTCCAGGGGATAAAGTTGAATGTGATTTAGGGATTGACCATGTAACATTTGAAGTGATTGGCAAGAATGAAGACTAATAAAATAAGCAATGGGCAAAAGTCCATTGCTTATTTTTGTGTTTTATTGTTCTTCTTTAACGCGACGTTTGCGAACTCCCCAGAATTGGAAGTAGTCAGTACGAATAGCACCGTTATAGAGTTTACGTTTCTTTGTTGCTTTTTGACCATAGTGGTCTTCGAATGTTAAGTCGCTCGTTAAGATATACTTACTCCAAGTTTCAAGTGGAGCATATGTTTCGCCCATTTGCTTATAGATAGCTTGAGCTTGTTCTTCCGAAAGAAGACGGTCTCCGTATGGTGGGTTAGAAACAAGTATTCCATTTTCTTTCTTTGTGCGGAAGTCCTTCAATTGCATTTGCTTGAACTCGATTTGATCTGCGACACCAGCTTTAATGGCATTTTGTTTCGCAATTTCAATCATAGAACCATCAATATCGGCACCAAGAATATCGAGTTGAAGTTCAGTGCGAATTTCTTTTCTAGCTTCCTCTCTGACTTTATCGAAGACATCAGGAGTAAAGAAAGTCCATTTTTCAGCGGCAAATGATCGATTCAATCCAGGAGCGATATTCTTACCAATAAGAGCAGCTTCGATTGGAATCGTACCGGAACCGCAAGTAGGGTCGTAGAAAGGTTTATCGGGATACCAACTTGTAAGCATGACAAGAGCAGCAGCCATATTTTCTTTTAATGGTGCGCCACCTTTTTCTGTACGGTATCCACGCTTAAAGAGGCTTGTTCCACTTGTGTCGATTGTAAGTGTCACAACATCTTTTAAAATTGCCACTTCGATAGGATAGAGGGCACCAGACTCAGGTAAGTGAGTACGACGGTGGTAAGCCTCATTTAAACGATTGACAATCGCTTTTTTTACGATAGATTGGCAGTTAGGAACACTGTGAAGCGTTGATTTCACAGATTTACCGGATACTGGGAATTCAGCATCAACTGGAAGAATTTTCTCCCAAGGAATCGTCTTTGTTTGTTCAAAAAGCGAGTCGAATGTTTTTGCAGTGAATTGTCCCATAATGATTTTGATACGGTCGGCTGTGCGAAGCCAAATGTTTGTACGAGCAATATCGTAATCATTACCTTCAAAGAAGGCTTTTCCGTTTTCTACTTGAACGTCATAACCCATGTTACGCAATTCTTTACCTACAAGAGCTTCAATGCCAGCAGCAGCAGTTGCTACTAATTTATAATTTGTCATAGATTTCTCCTTATATTCGAAAAAGAGGAGTGGACACAAGGCCGCACTCCTTACAATTCGCTAAAATCCTGAAGTAAACTTCTGTAAGCCATGTTCTGTTCCATTTAATAGCAGGATCTATTAAATTTCAGTAATCATCTGTCTACACATCATGTGTCTCTATTTTTGTTCATTTCCTATTTAGAGTGCCCCTACCATAAGTTTGGGTTGCTCGCTCGAGGGGTTTACCGCGTTCCACCAACGTTGTTTCCAAAGTTGCTTCGTCACTGTGGCACTTTCAAGAATACTTGAGCATAGCCTAAGCCTTAGCCCGTTTTTCTGCCGTCAACATAAAGTTGCCTTAGCTTATTGTTTCGCTAAGCACGATCACTACAAGCATCTCAGCCTGTGCGAGCATGGACTTTCCTCAGCAAATTAATGCCGCGATTACTCAAAGTTTACTAAATTTAAAAAAGTTCGTTATATCAGATTTGATATATTAATAGTTATTGTCGCGTACTGGTGTAATCACGCGTGTTTTGTAGAAATCATCATCGTCTTCAGCAACATCTTGAGAAGGAGAAGAGTAGTTGTCTTCTTCCAGTTTAGAATCGAAAACGTGTTTTTCTAAGTTTGATAAACGTTTTAAGATATCAAAATTTGTAACTCCTGATGAAGATACATTGCTTGAACGGTTTGCTTTTGAAACAGTAGCTTGACGTGAGAGTTCATCTACTTTTGTTAATAAGCGTTCATTTTCAGCTTGTAAGAAGCTGATTTCTTTTTGGAATGTGTCATAATCACGAATAATTAAATCTAAAAATGCATCGACTTCTTCAATGTCGAATCCTCTGAATGAGCGTTTGAATTGTTTTTGTAAAATATCTTTTGTACTTAATGAAATACGTGCCATAATTACTTTCCCCTTTTTTAATCTGTCAAATAGTCATTAATTAATTTATCCTCTTAATGATACTAAAATCCACGCAAAAATACAAATAGGATAGGGTTATTTTTAGTTATTTTTAATGAAATTTGTTATAATTTTTTAAAAATACAAGTAAAGAAGAGGATTAACATGAACTGGTTAGAAGTCACAGTAAATACACATTCTGAGAGCGTGGAAGTCGTAAGTTCGATTTTAATTGAATTAGGATCAAAAGGAGTCTCGATTGAGGATCCACAAGACTATTATCAATTAACAGATGAACAATTAGAATGGTTGAAAGTGCAACAAAAAGACTTGTACGAAACAGATACAGTGATTGTGAAGGGTTATTTTCAACCAGGCCAATGGACAGAAAAAGCCAAAAATCAGTTAGACGAGCAGTTAAAAGAGCTTGAAAGTTACGGTCTAGAAACAGGACCTTTAACCGTTCGTGTTAGTGAGGTTGGAGAGGAAGACTGGGCAACGGCGTGGAAACAATATTACTTTCCAGTACGTGTAACACGCTATTTAACAGTTGTTCCTAGCTGGGTCGATTATGAAAAAGAACAAGAAGATGAACTCATCATTGAATTAGATCCCGGTCTTGCGTTTGGAACAGGAACGCACCCAACAACACAGCTTTCCCTCACAGCGTTGGAACAAACGATTCGTGGTGGGGAAAGTGTATTAGACGTTGGTACTGGTTCTGGAGTATTAAGCATCGCCTCTAAACTATTAGGAGCTGGACAAGTAACGGCCTTTGATATTGATGAAATGGCTACACGTGTTGCAAAAGAAAATATTGCATTGAACCCTACAATTGGTTCAATCGATGTCTATGAAAACAACTTGCTTGTTGGTGTGGACCGAAAGAGCGATTTAATTGTGGCGAATATTTTAGCGGAAATTTTAGTTCAAATGCCTGAAGATGCCTATCGTAACTTGAACGAAAATGGAACATTAATTCTGTCTGGTATTATTGAATCAAAAGCACATGAAGTACAAGAAGCATATGAAAAAGCAGGATTTACTCTAGTTGAACGTATGACGATGAAAGAGTGGAACTGTTTTGTAATGAAAAAGGATGTAGAATAATGCAACGTTATTTTGTAAAAGGAACTGTAAGTGGAACGATGCATTCATTAGAGTTCTCAAAAGAGCAAGTCCATCAGTTAAAAAAAGTGATGCGAGTACGTGTGGGAGAACTATTCGAAGTGGTCGATGATAAAAGTCAATTAGCCATTGTTGAAGTGACTGAATTAGAACCGTTTGAAGTGAAAGTCGTCGAACTTTTAGAACAGAAAGTAGAATTACCCGTTGCTGTTACAATCGCAGTAGGGCTGTCTAAAGGAGACAAACTCGACTGGATTGTTCAAAAGGCGACCGAACTTGGCGTAAGTGAAATCGTTCCACTTTCTATGACACGAAACGTGGTTAAATGGACAGGAGACAAGTCAACTAAAAAAATCGAACGACTTCAAAAGATTGCCGAAGAAGCCAGCGAACAATCGCATCGTCTCAAAGTCCCACGAGTAACAAGCGTGATGACATTAAAAGAGTTGGCTAGTTACACTTCGAATTTCGAGCAAAAGTTAATTGCCTATGAAGAGTCTGCTAAAGTTGGAGAAGGCCTTCAATTGGTAAAGAGTTTACAGTCATTACAGGAGAATGAGCGCATTATTTTTGTCTTTGGTCCAGAAGGCGGTATCGAAGAACAAGAGGTGGAGTTACTAGAGAAAAGTGGATATCTTCCATGTTCGCTCGGCCCACGCATTTTACGCGCTGAAACAGCACCACTTTATGCACTAGCTGCAGTTTCCTATCAATGTGAGTTATTATAGGAAGCAATAGTTGACGATACTTGGTTGTCGCGTTACTATAAAGATTACATTGAAGCAAGAAATGCTTAAGGAGTTTACAAATGTCTAAAAATAAGACTTATACCGCTGATGATGTCCTTGCAATGTGTAAGGAGTACATGAACGAGACACACATTAAATTTATTGAAAAAGCGATCTATTTTGCAACGTTCGCTCATAAAGAACAAATTCGTAAATCCGGGGAAGCCTATATTGTGCATCCAATTCAAGTGGCTGGGATTCTTGCTGAATTAAAGCTAGATCCAGACACAATTGCGACCGGGTTTCTTCATGATGTCGTTGAGGATACTGGTTTTAGTATTGATGATATCGAGTATGAATTTGGTAAAGATGTGGCATTTCTTGTTGAAGGTGTTACAAAGCTAGGGAAAATTAAATATAAATCTCATGCAGAACAACAAGCGGAAAATCACCGTAAGATGTTGCTTGCAATGGCAAACGACCTTCGTGTAATCATGGTAAAATTGGCGGACCGTTTGCATAATTTACGTACGTTAAAATATCATAAGCCAGAAAAACAACGTATGATTGCAGAAGAAACACTTGAAATCTATGCTCCTTTAGCACACCGCTTGGGGATGAATAAGATTAAATGGGAACTAGAAGATACTTCTCTTCGTTATTTGAACCCACAACAATATTATCGTATTGTTCATTTAATGAATTCGAAACGTGATGAACGAGAAGAATATATAGCGACAACGATAGAAAGTTTAAAAGATGCGACAAAAGATCTTGAAATTAAAGCGGTTATCTATGGTAGACCAAAACATATCTATTCCATTTATCGTAAAATGAAAGACCAAAAGAAGCAGTTTAGTGAGATTTACGACTTACTTGCAATCCGTGTACTAGTCGACAGTATTAAAGATTGTTATGCTGTTTTAGGCGCAATTCATACGAAATGGAAACCAATGCCGGGGCGTTTTAAAGATTATATTGCAATCCCGAAAGCAAATATGTATCAGTCTATCCATACAACTGTAATTGGACCAGGTGGAAGACCAGTAGAGATTCAGATTCGTACTTTTGAAATGCATGAAGTTGCTGAATATGGTGTAGCTGCACACTGGGCTTATAAGGAAGGAAACAAAGAAAAAGTAACGAACGATCCATTGCAAAAGCAGTTGGATTGGTTTAAGGACTTAATTGAACTTCAAAAGGATTCAAAAGATGCCAATGATTTTATGAATAGTGTAAAAGAAGACATTTTTGGAGATAAGGTTTATGTCTTTACACCTAAAGGAGATGTTTCTGAGCTTCCATTAGGGTCTGGTCCTTTAGATTTTGCATATAATATTCATACTGAAGTTGGGAATAAAACGGTTGGTGCGAAGGTCAACAATAAGATTGTTCCGTTAAACTATCAGTTAAAAACAGGAGACATTGTTGAGGTGCTTACCTCTGCTAACTCATTCGGACCATCTCGTGATTGGATTAATTTGGTGTTCACGAGCCGTGCCAAAAATAAAATTAAAAGATTCTTTAAACTTCAAGATCGTGACGAAAATATCTTGAAAGGAAAAGAATTATTAGAAAAACAAATTACAGAATTAGGGTTTAATCCTAAAGACTTTATGTCAAAACAAGGCTTAAAAGATATTGCTGCTCGTTTTAACTTTGGTAGTGAAGAGGACTTATTTGCTGCACTTGGATTTGGGGAAGTATCCTATCAAACTGTCGCTAATAAAATGACGGAAAAAGCGCGGAAAGAGCAAGAAGAACAAAAGGTTGTAGAAATTGCTTTTGAAAAGACTACCCCACAAGGTCAGAAAAAAGAAGGCCAGAAAATGAAAATCCGTCATGAAGGCGGAGTAGTCATCGAAGGGGCAGATAATCTTCTTATTCGATTGAGTCGCTGTTGTAATCCGGTTCCAGGTGATGATATAGTCGGTTATATTACGAAAGGTCGCGGAATTTCTGTTCATAGAAGAGATTGCCCGAATGTACAAGTACCTGATAATCAACATAGTCGTTTAATTGAAGTAGACTGGGAAGATACTTTAAATACTGGTCAACAGTATGATACAGAATTAATTGTTGAAGGGTATAATCGTAATGGTTTACTCAATGAAGTATTAAACGTTATCAACAGTACAACTAAATCATTAAATTCTGTCAACGGGAAAGTTGACGCAAATAAAATGGCTACTATTTCAGTGAATATCGGAATTCTGAACACTCATCAACTTGATTTTATCGTGGACAAGATTAAACAAATACCTGATGTATATAGTGTACGTCGTGTTATTTCTTAGGGGGTCGTTATGAAAGTTGTATTACAACGCGTTAAATCAGCTAGTGTTACGATTGAAGATGTAGTTGTTGGAGCAATCAATCAAGGATATTTATTATTGGTTGGTGTGGGACCTGATGATACAAAAGAGGATGTTCAGTATTTGGCCAGAAAAATTTCAGGAATGAGAATTTTCAGTGATGAGACTGGAAAAATGAACCTTTCGATTCATCAAGTTAACGGATCAGTCTTATCTATTTCGCAATTTACGCTTTTTGCAGACACGAAAAAAGGGAATCGACCTTCTTATACCTCTGCTGCAAATCCTGAATTAGCGAAATCTCTTTATGAAGAATTGAATGTACTCTTAAGAGATGAACACGGAATTGTTGTTGAAACTGGAGTCTTTGGGGCAGATATGCAAGTGAGTCTAGTAAATGATGGTCCTGTTACAATTCTTCTCGATACTAAACAAGCGATATAATAAATATGGCTTCAAATCTCATTTTAGAGATTTGAAGCCTTTTGTATTTTATGAATGGGGTCTTACATTTTCTAAGTCTGTTCGAACTACTAGAACATCGCAAGAAGCGTTTCGAATAACATATTCCGATACAGAACCAATAAAGAGACGTTCAACAGCATTTAGTCCAGTTGCACCCATCATAATTAGGTCTATACCATAATCTTTTGGTAATTGCTTAGAAATAATCACTTTTGGAGAACCATATTCTAAGACAGAATCAATATCATAAAAGTCTCGTTCCTTCGCATAATTCGTATATTCCGAAAATAAATTTTCTGCTTGCTTTCGAATTTCATCAGTGAAATTTCCTTCAAAGCCTGTTGGAGTTTGAAGAGAACGTGTATCAATAATGTGGGTTAATACAATCTTGGCATGATTTCTTTTAGCTACTTCAATTGCTTTATTGAAAGCTAATTTAGCTTCTTTAGAACCATCAATAGGAACTAGTATTTTTTCATATTCATGAAACATGCAATCACATCCTTATTCTTTATAACTTGATTATACACCGAAACAATAAGGATGAAAAGGGATGCAAAAATATTAGACAATCTTTTCTAAAAAAGAAAAACCACTCAAAAGAGTGGCCTAAAGTTAAAAACTTTAAATAGATTTCCAGTGATGCCGTTTGATGTATTTGGTAGTTTTGAACCCGCATTCTAGCAGGTGGGTTTCTATGTAATGCTTATTAACGTCCAAGTGAAAGGGCTTGTTATCCACATTATCAATTTGAATCCCGATATAGTCATAAATTGTTCGGTCAACACTTAGTAAATACCGCGCACATCGTAGATCTCTATGCCATTATAGTAGCATAAGAAATTAGGAAATGCAATGAAAGTTTGGTAAGGATTTCTTAAATTTTATTCATTATTTGTGATGATATTTTTGATATTGTCTTATGAGTGCCTCTTCGTATGCTGATGTCGCTTCACCTTTAAAATATTCAGCATTTTTTAAAGAATCGGGGAGGTATTGTTGGTGTACATAATGACCTGGATAGTCATGTGGATATTTATAATGTATGCCTCGACCTAATTTATTTGCGCCAGAGTAATGTGCATCTTTTAGATGATCTGGAATGCTGATTACGTGTCCGTTTCGAATATCTGCTAAAGCATAATCAATCGATTGAATAACAGTATTTGATTTTGGTGATAGGGCTAGTTCAATAATCGCATTTGCAAGTGGAATTCTTGCTTCAGGAAGACCTAATCGCTCTGCAGCTTGAACAGCAGTGACAGTTCTTGCTGCACCTTGAGGATTTCCGAGTCCAATATCTTCGTAGGCAATTACCAACAAGCGTCTCATTAGGCTTGTTAAGTCTCCCGCTTCCATCAATCTTGCTGCGTAATGAAGAGAAGCATTGACATCTGAACCACGAATTGATTTTTGGAGTGCAGACAAAACATCGTAATGATTATCTCCATCTTTATCATAAGAGAGAGCTTTTTTCTGAATACATTCTTCGGCAATTGAAATGGAAATATGAATTTGTCCATCTTCACTTTTTTCTGTTGATTTTGCTGCTAGTTCTAAGGCGTTTAGAGCACTTCTCACATCTCCGTTAGTACTACTTGCAAAATGATTGAGAGCTTCTTCACTGACATTTAAATTCAGTTTTCCTAGTCCACGTTCTGTATCCTCAATGGCATTTATGAGTGCTTTTTTTATATCGTTTGTGGATAAAGGCTTTAGTTCAAAAATTTGAGTTCTACTACGAATAGCTGGATTAATTGAAATATAAGGATTTTCAGTGGTAGCTCCTACTAAGATAATTCTACCGTTCTCAAGATGAGGAAGTAAAAAATCTTGTTTTGTTTTATCCAAACGATGAATCTCATCGAGTAGTAAAATAACACTTCCGGACATTTTTGCTTCTTCGGCAACGATTTGAAGGTCCTTCTTTGTATCTGTTGCTGCATTTAATTGCCTGAAAGCTACCTTTGTGCTTCCGGCAATCGCACTAGCAATACTTGTTTTTCCTGTACCAGGAGGGCCGTACAAAATCATAGATGATAATTGCTTGGCGACAACCATTCGATTGATAATTTTCCCTGGAGAAACAAGATGCTCTTGTCCTATAACTTCATCAAGAGTTCTAGGGCGCATTCTATAGGCAAGTGGTTGATGATTCATACCGGTGTCTCCTTTTTATTTCTTAAGCTTAGTGTAACATAAGATGAAAGAATGATATAATACGAATGTTTAGAACTTCTTATTAGAACAAAAAAAGTTCTTCCCTTATAATTAAATGAAATAGTAAAGGAGGGTACTAAGTGAATTACATAGATTATGCAGCTACAACACCAGTTAATTCTGAAGTGTTAGAAGTGATTGTCAATGAGATGGATGCATTTGGAAATCCTTCAAGTATTTACCGTATTGGACGTGAACAAAAGCAAAAAATAGAACGTGTTAAAAAGGCTATCTTAAAGGAATTAAATGGTCAGCCACAAGATGCGGTGATTTTTACTAGTTGCGGTTCAGAAGGAAATAATTTGGTGTTTGAGAGTATTCGGGAACATTTTTTTAAGGAAAAAGGGCATATCATTGTTTCCGCAGTCGAACACCCATCAGTAAGAAAATCAGCTGAATTTTTAGAAAAAGATGGTTTTGATGTTACTTACATAACCCCTAATAGAGACGGTATTATAGTCACTTCTCAGGTTGAAGATGCATTAAGAGAAGATACGCGTTTAGTTTCAGTTATGACGGTGAACAACGAGACAGGAGCTCGCTTTCCTATTGAAGAGATTGCATCGTTATTAAAAGATTCACCGGTATACTTTCATACGGATGCGGTACAAGCCTTTGCTCAAGAACCTCTTTCAGTTGAAGGAATTGATTATTTAACAGCGTCAGGTCATAAGATATACGCCCCTAAAGGAATCGGTTTTTTATATAAATCAAAAGAAGCTCCGTTGCATGCGTTGATTAAAGGGGGAGGACAAGAGCTAGGGTTCAGATCAGGTACAGAGAACGTCCCATATATCATCGGGTTAGAGAAAGCGATGCAAATTGTCACTTCTAATCAAAAAAGTCTTGTTAAAAATTATCAAGAACTCAGGTCATATTTATTTGAAAAACTTCGCGAAAAGAATATCGAATATGAAGTGAATGGAGTTGCAAACCAAAAGAATCCACATATTTGTAATCTTTGGTTAAAAGGACGAAAAGCCACTCAAACACTTATTTTTAGTGATTTAAAAGATGTTTCCATTTCAGCAGGGTCTGCTTGTTCTGCTGGAAGCGTACAGATTAGTCCTGTTTTATCAGCTATGTTTCCAGGGGAAGAAAGCCGTTTGGAAGAATCTGTTCGTCTTTCTTTTGGAATGGAATCGACGAAAAAAGATATTGATGCATTTGTTGATGCATTGCGTTAAAAGAGAGCTTTTGTTTAGATTCAAATTGTGGTACACTAGTTCTTGAAATGATGAAAAAGGAGAAGAGGATATGGCATTTACACCGACTGCAAGTTTAAAAGGATCGAATCAAATTTATTCAGTGAATCCTTCATGCAAAGGATATACATTGAGAGATAACGGCTTTACCGAAACAAAATCAGGAAATTTTCAATTAATTCGAGGGTTAGATGAGACAGTTGATGACCAACGTGGATTAAAGTTGAAAGTTATGGTAGATAAGGATAGAAAACAGTTAAAAATTTCTACAGTGACGAAGAATGGGTTACAAACAGTTGATTTGTATGGTAAGTCAAATACAGCAATGGCTGTAGAAAAATTAGAATTTATTTTGGGAGGACTTGTGGAGCGAGGAGTTCTTACAATGGAGACTAAGTAGAAATAGATGGAAAAAGAGACAGTTCGTTTGAACTGTCTCCTTTATCTTGCACGGGCATTTTACCCTGTAGGCTGTTATTCAACTTCTGGTAGCGGCTTAAATTGTGCTACGAAGCTTAATGTGTCGCCAAAATAAAGATTCTCGCTAGGAACCTCATATAGCTCCTGCATTCTTTTGCTTAAAGAATATGGAAGATTTGTTGAATCTTTTTCATACTTCGTAAGCGTATCTTTGTTTATTTTAAGATATTTGGCGGCTTCTAACAGTGTTAAATTACGATTAACCCGTGCTGCTCGTAAAGAAATCATCATACACCTTCGCCCCCTTTTTCTCAATTTAATTATAGTGAAAACAGAAGGATTTGTCAAAACTACAAATGGGCGAAAATCCTACTACTATCGCATTTTCAATGATTTTCAAGCAATTTTTTTGAAAAAAAATAAAAATTATTTAAAAATAGGTATAAATCTGACAACTCGACCTTCAAATCGACTAGTTCAGGAATTAAAAAGAAATGATGGTGAAAGAATGACTAATGAAAAAACAAGGGTTGTCGTTGGCATGAGTGGAGGAGTTGACTCTTCCGTAACAGCTTTACTATTAAAAGAAGCTGGATATGATGTCATCGGTATTTTTATGAAAAACTGGGATGATACTGACGAAAATGGTGTTTGTACCGCTACTGAAGACTACAAAGACGTAGCTGCAGTTGCAGAGCAAATCGGAATTCCTTATTATTCAGTAAACTTTGAAAAAGAATATTGGGACCGTGTATTTGAATATTTCCTTCGTGAATATCGCTTAGGACGTACTCCAAACCCAGATGTCATGTGTAATAAAGAAGTGAAATTCCAAGCTTTTCTTGATTATGCTCTTCAACTAGGAGCAGATTATGTGGCTATGGGGCACTATGCTCGTGTGGAGAAGGACAAAAACGGAATAGTTCACTTATTAAGAGGAAAAGACAGTAATAAGGACCAAACGTATTTCTTAAGTCAGTTGAACCAAAAGCAATTAGAAAAAGCGATGTTCCCAATTGGTCACTTAGAAAAAAAAGAAGTACGTGAAATTGCTGAAAAGTATGATCTTGCAACAGCAAAGAAGAAAGATTCAACAGGAGTATGTTTCATCGGAGAACGTAACTTCAATGAATTCTTATCACATTATTTACCGGCTAAACCAGGGAAAATGGTGACTATTGATGGTGAAGTAAAAGGCGACCACGCTGGACTCATGTACTATACGATTGGTCAACGCCAAGGTCTTGGCATTGGTGGCGGTGGTAAGACAAATGATCCATGGTTTGTTATTGGAAAAGACTTAACTACGAATACTTTATATGTGGGTCAAGGGTTCCACCATCCAAACCTTTATTCCGATAGTTTAACGGCTACAGATATTCAATTTACAAATGATTTACCAAGAGAGAAGACGTTCGAATGTACGGCTAAATTTAGATATCGTCAACAAGATACAAAAGTGAAAGTCATATTAGATGATAAGGATACTACTCGTGCGACGGTTATCTTTGATGAACCAGTTCGTGCGATTACACCAGGCCAAGCCGTAGTATTCTATGACGGTGAAGAATGTCTTGGCGGAGGAATTATCGATAAAGCTTTTATGGATGGAAAGGAAAGACAATACGTCTAAGTATTCAATCTAGAAAGGAGAATCTAAATGACTGATGCACCTTATATTGTAGGGGAAGTATTAACTACTTTTTTTGAAAATCCACAGAATTTCTATAAGGTTATTTTAGTACGTGTCATTGAATCCAATTGCGCTGAAGCTGATGATGAAATGGTCATTACCGGGATATTTGGGCAAATTCATTCAGATATCTCTTATCGTTTTAATGGAAAACTCGTATCTCATCCTAAGTACGGAGAACAATTTCAAGCAGATAATTATCAGCAAACTCAACCAACAGGGAAAAAAGGCTTAATTCAATATTTGTCAAGTAATCATTTTCCTGGAATTGGTGAAAAAACAGCCGAAAAGATTATTGATAAATTAGGCGAGGAAGCGATGGAGAAGATTCTGTCAGATGATCAAGCTTTAGATGGGATATCTGGCCTAACAAAGAAGAAAAAAGAAATGATTCGTGATGTTATCCGTCAAAATCAGGGAACTGAAAAATTGATGTTTGAATTAACGAATTTAGGATTCACTCCAGCAATTGCTCAGAAAGTGATTGGGTTGTTTAAAGAGAAAGCTAGAGATATCTTAGATGAAGATCCATACCTGTTACTACAAAAAATCGAAGGACTTGGTTTTCGTAGAATGGATAGCATTGCCCAATCTATGGGAATTGATCCAGATGATGTATCCCGCTTAAAAGGAGCATTATTTGTTGTAACTCGCGATTTATGTTACCAAAGTGGGGATACTTATTTATCTTCAGAAGTTTTGATTTCTCAATCTCAGAAATTATTAGAATCGTGTCAAAACTACTTAATTGAACCAACAATTCTAGTGGAAGCGTTAAACGAATTAATTCGTGAAGGTGTTCTTTTTTCTGATGAAAACCGAATTGCTATCGCATCTTTGTATTACGCTGAATTAGGGATTAGTAACTCGGTCTCAAAAAGAATTACAACCCAAAAACAAGAATTTTCAAATGATAAAATTTATAAAGCGATTGAAGTGACTCAAAAAAAATTTGAGATTACTTATGACGACTCTCAAAAAGAAGCGATTCGCCAGATTTTGAAAGAACCTCTTTTTGTATTGACTGGTGGACCTGGAACAGGAAAAACTACAATTATTAATGCCGTTATAGATGTATATGCTCAATTAACCGATTTAGATTTAGACGAAATTGAAGAAAATATCGTTTTAGCGGCTCCTACTGGTCGGGCTGCAAAACGTATGAATGAATTGACGGGGTATCCAGCTTCAACGATTCATCGTTTATTAGGGATTTCTTTAGATAGCGTAGAAGACAATTATGAAGATAAAGAAATTCAAGGTGAATTTTTAATTATTGATGAAATGTCCATGGTAGATACTTGGTTAATGAATCGTGTTTTTAAGGCTGCTCCTATAAATTTAAAAATATTATTGGTAGGAGACAAAAACCAATTACCATCGGTTGGCCCAGGACAAGTTTTAAGTGATTTATTAGAAACTAAGCAAGTTCCTGCTCAAGAATTAAAAAGAATTCATCGACAAAATCAACAATCTTCAATTGTTGATTTAGCCCATCATATCAAGGATGGGGTTCTTCCTAAAGACTTTCTTAAAAAACAAGTGGATCGTAGTTTTCTACCTTGTTCTACAGAACGGTTGGTCACCATTATCGAACAAGTCATTCTTGCGGCAATAAAAAAAGGGTATAACAAACGAGAAATTCAAGTACTTGCTCCAATGTATAAGGGAGAAGCTGGAATCAATGCCATTAATAAGATGATGCAAGAAATTCTAAATCCAAAAATAGCGAACACAGTTAGAGAAGTGGAATCGTTTGATAAAGTATTTCGCGTTGGGGATAAAGTCTTACAGCTTGTCAATATGCCAGAAGAAAATGTTTATAATGGGGATATTGGTGAGATAACAGCTATTCAGTTTGCAAATGAAAATGAAGATCAAGTGGATAAGATTTTTGTCTTGTTTGACCAAACTGAGGTTGAGTATAGACGAACGGATTGGCAGCAGTTAACACTTGCTTATTGTTGCTCGATTCATAAGGCTCAAGGTTCTGAATTCAAGATGGTTATTTTACCATTAGTAAACCAGTACTCTAGAATGCTTCAGAGAAATTTATTATATACTGCGGTCACAAGGAGCCAGCAATATTTAATTCTGTGTGGTGAAGTCTCAGCTTTCCAAAAGAGTGCCGAAACGTTACCCCCTAAAAGAGCAACCTTTTTGAGAGAGTTTTTAACGAACTTTAGCCTTCATGAAGATTCGGAAGTTACCTTTGAGAAAGAAAAGGATTATGAAAAAGAAATTTCTATCGAGATGAGTCAAAACGAAAAAACGGAAGATAATAAAGAAGCTATTACATTATCCATGAATGCAATTGAGAACGAATTGATTTCTCCGTTAATTGGAATGGATGGAATTACGCCATATGATTTCATGACAGAGTAGAAATAGTTACTTCTGATTAGTGGAAGATCTGCTAAAAGAAGAGTGGGAATAAAATCTAAGAAAAGTATTCTTAGTATTTTATTCCCTCCTTTTTTATAAAAAGAGAATGATTGCGAACTGTCCACGAAATAGGGTAAAATGAATACAAATGGTTACGAAAGAAGGACAGAAAATGAATCGACAAAAACATTTTTTAGTTTCGGAAGATGCTGTACCACCTGTCTTTGCAAAAGTCCTACAGGCTAAAGAGTTATTAGCCACTGGTCAAGCTAAAGATGTAACAGAAGTAGTAAAAATGGTTGGTATTTCTAGAAGTGTTTATTATAAGTATTATCGAAAAGTGCAAGGATTCTCTTCAGTGAATGCTGGTAGAAAAGCCTCTTTAAATATTCACATGAGAAATATAAAAGGAACGCTCACTAAAACATTGGATGTTTTTGCAAATCGAAATATGAATATTCTAACGATTTTTCAAGGACTTGCAATTCATAGTGTTGCAGTAGTCCAAATTATGATAGATATTTCAGAAGCAACTGTGAGCGTTGAAGATGTCATTAAAGAAATTAGTCAATTAGAAAATATTATTTCAGTGGAGTTGCAAAGTATCGAATAATGAACCAATCGTTTTTAAAATTTTTAAAAGAAAAAGATATCAAAGTTCTGATTTTTGATAAAGATGGTACCTTGACGGATACTTCAGGATTGTGGTTTGAACCAACAGTTCTTGTACTGAATGAGTTACTTCAGAGAAATGGAATTCAACTTTCAGCTGAAAATAAACAGTTGTTAAATGATCAATTAGGGATTACCGAACAAGGAATCATAGAAAATAGTATCATCGCTTCAGGTACAGTAAGAGATATGCTTAGTGTTCTCAAAAAATTTGGAACTATTGATGTTGAAGAAAATTATCAATTTGTTGTTAGTTATTTTGCAAATTATATTCGTGTAAATCCGGAGAAAATAATTACACTTGGAAATATAAAAAATACGTTAGAGTTCTTAAAACATCAGGGCTTTCTGTTGGCCTTAATCACAAATGACTCTTTATTACCGACAGAAGCTGTTTTAGAGGTTGCGCAAATTAAAAGCTTATTTGATTTTATCGGAACAAATGATGACTTTCCTGCAAAACCCTCGAATAAATCAATCAAAGCTATATGTGAAAAGTTTAAAGTATCCTCAGAGCAGCTAATTTATATCGGGGATTCCGTTGTCGATGAGGAATTTGCTAAATGGACTGCTGGTTTTATTGCAGTTACAAGTGACGTTGAAGATAAAGAACAGTTTTCTTCGGCAATATTAAAAATTAAATCAATCGAAGAATTATATTAGTGAGGTGAGTAATGGGGAAGACTATTCAAGAAAACCATAAATTAAGAACGTTATTAAGTGTTCTCATTCCAGTCCTTATTTACCAATTAGCTAACTATTCGGCACAATTTATTGATACAATCATGACAGGTCGCTATAACGAAATTCATTTAGCGGGAGTTTCTATTGGGGGAAGCTTATATTCACCTTTTTTCACTCTTGTGACGGGTATTGTTTCTGGATTAGTTCCAATTGTTGGACAATATTTAGGAGAGAAGAAGCATCACAAAATTGTCGAATTAACTCGGCAATATCTGTGGATTGGTATAGGATTAGCAGTTAGTTTATTCCTTTTAGGATTTATCTTCTTAAAGCCAGTTTTGACTTTCATGCACTTAGAATCAGAAGTTGAAGTAGTTGCTATCTCGTATTTAAGTTGGCTATCCGTTGGGCTTATTCCGTTGTTGCTATTCAGTGTGTTACGTTCTTTTGTAGATGCATTAGGATTAACTAAAATCTCGATGCTCTTAATGGTTCTCGTTGTGCCGCTGAATATGTTTTTTAACTATTCATTAATTTATGGTGCCTTTGGCTTTCCAGAAATGGGAGGTGCAGGTGCTGGGTTAGGAACAGCGTTAGCCTATTGGGGGCTATTAGTTGTTGCAATTTTTGTATTTAAAAATCATTCCGTATTGAAACAATATGATATTATTAAATTTGAGAATGTCCGATTTGATTTGTGGAAAGAACCTTTTAAAGTTGGGTTACCTATTGGGCTTTCGATTTTCGCTGAGGTTGCAATCTTTGCTTTTGTAGGACTGTTAATGGCTAAATTTGGCACATCGATTATTGCCTCACATCAAGCGGCGATGAATTTCTCTACATTGGTATACGCATTCCCGCTTAGTATTTCTACTGCTTTAACGATTCTTGTCTCATACGAAGTTGGAAGAAGAGACTTTCATTTGGTGCTGCAATTTAGTACATTAGGGATAGTTACCTCTCTGCTTTTAGCACTAGGAACATTCGTATTTTTATCTCTAAATTTAAGCGCGATTGCTCATTTATATGGAACGCAAGAGAAGTTTATCCAGTTAACGATGTCTTTTTTAACCTATGGACTATTGTTTCAATTGTTCGATGCGATAGCTTCTCCAATACAAGGGATTTTAAGAGGATTTAAAGATGTACAGATGCCTTTTATTCTTTGTTTAATCGGCTATTGGATTGTGGGGTTACCAATTGGGCTCATTTTAGATTTAGGATTTCAATTTGGCCCTTATTCATATTGGATAGGATTAATTGTTGGGTTAATCAGTAACGGATTGTTATTGATTCTCAGAGTATTTAAAATATATAAGTTGAATAAGTGAAAGGTGGTACTTATGAAGGAACATTACGCAGTTCTCCAAAGAGAGGACAATACATTAGACGACCCTAATGGAAATTACAAAAAAACAATTTTGTCAATTGGTAGAAGATTGCTCATTTATACCATTGTGTTTTTTGTCATCTCATTACTTCCAACTGTAATTTTAAAGGAAATGCAGAATGACGGTGTCTTTATTACAAATCTTCTTTATTACACGACTACGGGGATCTTTTTAATAGCTGGTGCGCTAATAGGCTTATTGATTTGGCGCTTTAGAAGAAAACACCCATTACATCAATTAGTTTCGATAGAAGCTCCAAAGAAAATGACGTTTGAATCTTTCTTTTTGATTGTGAGTGCTTTATTTGGAGCACGTTTTCTTTCAAATATGGTTCTTCACGTTATTGATTATATTTTTACTGAATTGGGTATACCAGCAACTGTTCTTATTAAAACTTCACAAGATATTACGATTAGTTTAGTGTTTGTGGGTTATTTATGTATTGTTGCGCCTATCGTTGAAGAATTAATTTTTAGAGGATTCATTGCATTTCCGATAGCTAGATATGGAAAGATTTTTGCAATTATTTTCTCATCCATTATTTTTTCATTATTCCATGCGAATATTTCTCAATCAGTATTTACGATATTCGTAGGAATACTATTTTGTTATGTCGCAATTGAATATGGTATTCGTTGGTCTATAATCTCCCATGTCATCAATAATTTTCTTCTAGCGATTGTTTTTGATTTATATATTGCTAATGAGGTGAAAATTGGAAATGTTTCTCTTACAATGATTGTTGAATTTGTAGGCTTTTTGATTGTGTTAGTAGCATTCTTGAACAACTTCCAAAAGGTACAACAATATATACACGAAAATAAAATCAATTCTGAGATTAAACGGTACATCCTAACCAGATGGCATTTTATCTTATACATTGTTGCATTACTTTACTTTATTTTTAGAAGATAGTTTCAAAATGATGAAACAGAAGGAGGGGGACAATTGAATACGATTTATTTAGAAGATAGTGTATTTCAAACTTTATCAAACCATCCAGAATTAAAAGATTTGCTAGTCGAGATTGGGTTCAAGCCCTTAAATCAACCTCAGATGGTTCAAACCGTAGGAAGAATTACCAGTTTGAAAAAGGGGTCTAAAATTGCCAAAATTCCCTTAGAAACCATCATCAATACTTTGGAAATGAATGGATACGTGGTGAAAGAGAGGAGAGAGTAATGTCTAAAAATGACTTCACAATGGAACAACGTCAAGAAATTTTGAAGGACTTGATGTTGAGGCTTCATGCTGGAGAAGATAAAGAAATTATTCAAAAAGAATTTAATGAAACCTTTGATGAAATTTCTCCTTATGAGATTCAATTGATGGAACGTAATCTAATGAGTGAAGGTATTACATTCGAGGAGATTATGAGTCTTTGTAACGTTCATGCGAATTTAATGGGCTCCAAAGTTCATACGAATACGACTGTTGCTGAGTTTGAACAACCAGGGCATCCAGTACATGTGATGAAAATGGAAAATTTAGCTATTAGAGGGGCGCTTGATCGGATTGAAAGATTACTTTTAAATTTTCTTGAAACGCATGATTCAAATATCGAGAAGGGACTTAAACGTCAGATAAATCTACTTGGTCAATTTGAAAATCACTATCAACGCAAGGAGTATGCCATGTTTCCAATCATGGAAAAGAAAGGAATTACTGCTCCTCCAAAAGTGATGTGGGGCGTACACGATCAAATTAGAGAACTGTATAAAGACTTTCGAAATGATTTAGATAATCACCCTTCGGAGGCGTTAGAATCTTTTAAAATAGCAAAAGATGAATTGTTAGAAATGATTCAAAAGGAAGAAAATATCTTACTTCCAATGGTGGAACAAGTTTTTAATTCAGATGACTGGAATACGATTGCACTTCAATCCGATGAATATGGATATTGTATTGTAAAACCCGAAAAAGAATGGGCTGCAAAAAAGGAATTTTCTCCTGTAAGGGCTACAACTACAGAAGTGGAAAGTGATGAAATCCCATTATCAACAGGTTCGCTTTCTCTAAAAGAATTAAATTGTGTATTAAATATCCTTCCAATGGAATTATCTTTTGTTGATGCCAACGGGATTGTAAAATACTACAATGAAGGTTCAGGAGAAGAAAAGGTCTTTAAAAGAACAAAGAGTGCAATAGGGCGTGATGTGATTATGTGTCATCCTCCGAGAGTACACGAAAAAGTTCAACAAATATTTGAATTGTTAAGCACTAAAGAAAAAGAAAAAGTCGAAATGTGGTTTAAGAAAGATGAAAAAATGGTTCATGTTACATACCATGCTGTAATTGATCAGGACGGTCAGTATTTGGGCTGCTTAGAGTACGTTCAGGATATTCGTCCTCTTGTAGACCATTTTCATGAATCTGACATAAAAAGAACGCTTTAATAAATAGATTTGTTATGATAAAATTTAATGGTAATACTAATGAAAACAGATAACCTTAAAGGAGTTATATGACAATGTATACGCAAATGATTCTCGGAGCAATTGCAGGATTAAGTTTATTCTTATATGGGATGCAGCTGATGGGAGACGGTTTACAAAAAGTTGCCGGAGAAGGATTAAAGGGAATTATTCGTCGATTAACAAAGAATCGATTTATGTCGGTATTAGTAGGGATGTTTGTTACTACTATCATTCAAAGTTCTTCTGCGACGACAGTAATGGTCGTTGGATTTGTGAATGCAGGATTAATGACTCTCTCTCAAGCAGTGGGGGTTGTCTTTGGGGCTAATATAGGGACTACGATTACTGGGCAAATGGTTTCGTTCAATCTTTCTCAGTGGGCTCCATTGGTCATTGCTGCTGGTTTAATCTCAAATATGCTCACAAAAAATCCAAAGGTCAAAGAGGCAAGTGAGATTTTCATTGGTTTTGGTATCCTCTTTATTGGGATGAGTACCTTAAGTAGTTCGCTTGAGCCTTTAAAAGAGCTACCAGAATTTACTAATTGGATTGTTCAATATGGAAATAACCCATATATCGGTGTTGGAATTGGTTTATTAATGACCTTAGTTCTACAAAGTTCGTCTGCCACCATAGGGGTCTTAATCGCCCTTGCAAGTCAAGGAGTACTACCTATTGCTACAGCAGTATACATTATTTTTGGTGATAATATTGGAACTTGTACAACTGCCCTAATTAGTAGCTTAGGAACTTCTCGTAGAGGGAAACAAGTTGCGTTGTTCCATTTAAGTATAAATATTATTGGAACTATATACTTTATGTTATTCTTTACGGGTATTTTGACAAATTTTGTTTCTTCTATTGATCCTGGAAATGTGGCTCGTCAAATTGCGAATGCACACACCATTTTCAATATCGTTAATGTAATCATCTTATTCCCATTCACTAATCTTTTAGTAAAAATGATTCAAACTATTATTCCTGATGGGGAAGATGATGAAGATACAGTTACTAGGTATCTTGATAAACGTATTCTTGTGACACCATCTATCGCATTGGAAAATACAATGTTTGAATTTGCTTCAATGGCACAAGAAACGAGTCTTGCATTGCAAAATTCAATAGGCGCTGCTAGAAATCGTGATAAGAAATTAGTTAAAAAAGCTCTAGAAAATGAACAACGAATTAATGAGTTCGAAAAAGCTATTGTTCAATATTTAGTTGAAATTTCTCAACAAAACGTGTCTTCACAAGACCAACAAATCATCGATGAACTCTTTAGCACCGCAAATGATATTGAGCGTATTGGAGACCATGCTGAAAATATTGCTGACTTCGCTAGAGCAATTATCGAACGAGAGATTTATTTAGATGAAGAAACTTCAACAGAGTTAGATAATCTATATCATATGATTCAAAGAGGATTCAATCTTTCTATCGACGCTTTATCGACAGGAAATCAAAAAACAGTGCAAGATGTTATTCAAATTGAAAGAGATGTGGACACATTAAAAATTGAAGTTCGCGATAAGTATATGAAACGAATGAATAAAGGAATCGCTTCGGCAGAATCCGGAATCTTTGTTATGGACTTATTAAGTAATTTAGAACGTATTAGTGACCACTTCAGAAATATCGCTGAGACCGTGGAACGCTTAAAACGTCCTGTGATTGTAACTGAATGAATGGAAAATCCGTAGGATGACCTACGGATTTTTTATATTTTATATAGCAATTGTTTAAAAAATGGTTTCAGTATGATAGAATGAATCGAATTCATTTACAAAGGAGAACGAAATGTTAAAAGTACAAAATGTAAGTCTATTATTCTCAGACCGTAAGTTGTTTGATGACGTAAATATTACTTTTACTCCAGGAAATTGTTATGGAGTAATTGGTGCAAACGGAGCAGGTAAATCTACATTCTTAAAAATCTTATCTGGAGAATTACAACCTACAACAGGTGAAGTAATTCTTGATCCGCATGAACGTTTAACTGTATTAAAGCAAGACCACTTCGCATTTGAAGATGAACGCGTTATTGATACAGTAATCATGGGTCATAAACATTTATATGACATCATGAAAGAGAAAGATGCTATCTACATGAAAGAAGATTTCTCAGATGAAGATGGTATTCGTGCTGCTGAACTTGAAGGCGAATTTGCTGAGTTAAATGGCTGGGAAGCAGAGAGTGATGCTTCACAATTATTGCAAGGTCTAGGAATCACTGAAGACCAACACTATAAATTAATGAGTGAATTAGTTGAAGCGGACAAAGTTAAAGTGTTACTGGCGCAAGCGTTATTTGGTAAACCAGATGTTCTTTTATTAGACGAACCTACAAATGGTTTGGATGCTAAATCAATTTCATGGCTAGAAGAATTTTTAATTAATTTTGAAAATACTGTTATTGTTGTATCTCATGACCGTCACTTCTTAAACAAAGTATGTACGCACATGGCTGACGTAGACTTTGGTAAGATTAAATTATTCGTTGGTAACTATGATTTCTGGTTACATTCAAGCCAATTAGCTGCAAAATTATTAGCAGACCAAAATGCGAAGAAAGAAGAAAAAATCAAAGAGTTACAAGAGTTTATCGCACGTTTCTCTGCAAATGCTTCTAAATCCAAACAAGCCACTTCTCGTAAAAAGATGTTGGATAAAATCACTCTAGATGATATTCAACCTTCAAGCCGTAAATATCCATTCGTTGGTTTCACACCAGCAAGAGAAATTGGAAATGATTTGTTGCTAGTTGCAGGCTTATCAAAAACGATTGATGGAGAAGTCATTTTTGAAAATGTAAGTTTCCATTTATCAAAAGACGATAAAGTTGCTTTCTTAAGCCGTTCAGATATTGCGATTACGACATTATTTAAGATTTTGATGGGTGAAATGGAAGCAGATAGCGGTACGTTCAAATGGGGCGTTACAACTAGTCAAGCCTACTTACCAAAAGATATGACGGATGAATTCTCAAATGAAAACTTAAACATTTTAGAATGGTTACGTCAGTATGCACCTGTGGAAGAACAAGATAACACCTTCTTACGCAGCTTCTTAGGTCGTATGTTATTCTCCGGTGACGATGTTATGAAACAAGTTACTGTTTTATCTGGGGGAGAAAAAGTCCGTTGCATGTTATCAAAATTAATGCTTTCTAAAGCCAATGTTTTATTACTAGATGACCCAACCAATCATTTAGATTTGGAATCTATTACCGCATTAAATGATGGGTTGATTGCTTTCAAAGGATCATTACTATTCTCAAGTCATGACCATGAGTTTATTCAAACAACTGCAAACCGTATTATCGAAATTGGACCAAAAGGAATTGTGGACCGTTTAGGATCTACTTATGATGAATTCCTTGAAGATGATGCTGTTCAAGCACGTGTAGATGCTTTATATGAATAATTATTTGTAACCAGAAGATGAAAATATCTTCTGGTTTTTTTATATCGATTAGTGTAGGATAAAGAGAGTAGAGGAGGAATCAAAATGACAAAAATTTATTTTGCAAGTCCATTATTTTCGGAAATGGAATTAGCTTATAACAAAATTTTGGTAGAAAAAATTCGAAAAGCGTTTCCTCATGTGGAGGTCTATCTTCCTCAAGAGCAAATGGCTATCAATGATAAGAGTTCTTATGCTGACTCAACAATGATTGCTGAATATGATACTAATGCTTTGTTGGAATCTGATTTAATGATTGCAGTTTTAGACGGTGCGATTATAGATGTTGGTGTGGCTAGTGAAATTGGAGTCGCTTACCATGCGGAACTTCCGATTTTAGGATTATACACAGATAGTCGACAACAAGGTGCAGATAATCCTCTAAAAATTGAAGCATTGCAAGAAGTAGCCGAATCTCAATTTAGTTATGTCAATTTATATACTGCGGGATTAGTAAAACTACGTGGAGAGATTGTATCTAGTAGTGAAGAACTACTGGAAGCTTTAAAAGCTTACCTAAAAGAATCATAGAATTGTAAATATTTGTTACAAGTTTGTAATCATTCTGACACTTGTTCAATATGTTCCTCTTGTAAAATAGAGGGTAGGTTGGAGAAAGTGTGGTGAATTTCACTTTTGAAAAAGATGATTCAAAAGCTATTTTTGACAACAGCTGTAATGATGACAATTGTTAGTCCAATTGGTTCTGCGGTATTTGCGGAGGAATCAGATGTTCAACAATTAGAAGCAAAGTTATCGTCAGAATTGCAAAAAGTTAACACAAAATACCAAGAAATCGAAAACTTGAATCAACGCATTAACGAGTTAGACGCTGAAAAAGCATCTTTAGCAGAACAAATTAAAACACAAGAAGTTAAAGTTGATGAAAGAAAAGAAGTAGCACGGAAAAGATTGCAACTAATGCAAGCTTCAGATTTAGTATCCTATTCAATTCTTCACTTATTAAACTCTGAAAGTATTTCTGACTTCTTGAATCGATTATTCGTGTTTCAACAATTCTTCCAATCTGATGAAGAAGTTTTAAAGAACTTAGCAGATCAAGTGAAAGAATTGAATCGACTTAAATCGGAGTCTGAATCAACAGCTACTGATTTAGAAACTAAAAAAGAACAATTAACAGCTGAAACAAAAACGTTTGAAGGTTCTATTGCTAGCTTGAAACAATTAATAGCTGACAATAAAGCAACATTTGAAAAGATGGAACAGGAAAAGAAAGTCACTTCAAATAACGCTACAACCATTTTTTCAGCTGTGAAACAAACAGTTGCGACTGCTTCTGGTGAACAAACAAAAGCTGATGAGAAAAAAACACAAGAACCAACGGCTCAAAGAGCTACAACTGTTCAACAAGAACAGCCTACTCAACAAAGTAGTGCTACAGCAACAAATAATTCTTCTTCATCACAGAATTCGTCGTCAACAACTGGAAAAACTTTACAAGTAGTTGCGACAGGATATTCCTATAATGAAGCTGGCCTTAGTTATTATACTTCTACAGGGATTGATTTAAGAAGTAATCCAACAGTAATTGCTGTTGACCCAAGCGTGATTCCTTTAGGTAGTTTAGTTGAAATTCCAGGATATGGTGTTGCTATTGCAGGTGATACAGGTAGTGCGATAAAAGGAAACATTATCGACTTGCACTTTGTAAATGTTAATGATGCCTTACAATGGGGAAGAAGAACTGTAACGATAAAAATTTTAAACTAAAAACTATAAGAGTTCTCAGGTTAACGGGAACTCTTTTTTTACTATTTAAAAGGCTCTTTGTCAAATAGTGTTGATGAAGAAATTTAGGAAGGGATTAAGCAACTAA
>CAURBR010000017.1:0-39273 GCA_963523415.1 uncultured Streptococcus sp.
GCTTAATCCCTTCCTAAATTTCTTCATCAACACTATTTGACAAAGAGCCGAAAAACCACTACAACTTTGGAGAATACTCCTTGTTGTAGTGGTATTAAGAGAATCGAAGTCTATTAAACTGTTTTTCCTTTATCGACAACTACTTGAACTTCTTCTGTTCCTGTTAGTACTGTATGTTGTTTAACAGTGACATCTTTATCCGCAATCACATACTCAAGATGAGCTCCTGAACGAATAACCGAATTTGAGAGAATGATACTGTTACGTACAACAGCTCCTTCTTCCACTACGACATCACGGAAAATGATACTATTTTCAACTGTACCGTTAATTTGAGAACCATCTCCCAGAATAGACCCTTTGACAACGGCTTTCTTCCCATAGGTTGTCGGCACACTATCTTGTACACGTGTAATAATATCTGTTCCAGAAAGAAATACATTTTTCAAATTATCAAAATCAAGCATATCCATATTTAGATCGAAGTAGTCTTTAATACTATTGACTACTTTTGTATAGCCTTTAATTTGATATGCAAACACACGTAATGAATCTAAGTGTTTAGAAATGTAATCGCGTAGGATATCTTCCCATCCAAGCGTTAACCCCTTCTTCACAACACCATTGAATAATTCTTTCGTCATAATATAGATTTTTACTTGTGTAGCACACGTTTGGTCAGAACCGTCAAAATGATACAAGCTTTCATACACTTGGTGATTTTCATCAAAGATAATTTGAGATTCTCCCACATTTGGTTTGCGATAAGTGTATGCTAAGGTAACATCAGAACCTGTTTCTAAATGATATTGGAACATTTCTTTAAAATCAATATTCCCAACAATATTCGTGTCCGCCAAAATAACGAACTCTTCATCCAAGACTTGTGTATACGCCATTGTATTGGCTAAAGCTTCGATTTTGTTTTGAGGGATTCGTGTTGATAAATAATTAGACATTGGAGTAATGAATTTAAGTCCACGATTTTTACGGTTTAAATCCCAATCTTTTCCATGTGACATATGATCTACTAAAGATTTGTAGTTATGGTTTGTAAGTAATGCAATGTTATCAATATCAGCATTAACAAGTGAAGAAACCATAAAATCAATCATGCGGTAACGTGAAATGACAGGTAACGCAGCTGCCGTCCGATTTCTTACTAATCCTTGTAAATCATCATTTCTATAGTTATCTGCAAATAAAATACAAAATGCTTTGATCATATTATTTTCCTCCAACCTTTGTATCTTTTTCAACTACCTCATCTTTTCCGATGACTGTAATCATTTCGTGGCCAGGAACAATTTCTTTATGACCAACTGTTACGCCAGACTTAACAACGGTGCCTTCTGCAATAATTGAATTGTAGACTTTCGCGCCATCTTCAACTTTTGCATTTTGCATGATAATGCTACCTTTTACTTCAGCATTCTTTCCAACAGAAACGCCAGAAGAAACAATCGATTCATGCACCTCTCCTAATACAATTGTTCCGTCAGAAATCATCGAATCAGTCACATTCGCGTCTTCTCCGATTAACTGTGGAAGCTTACCTTCATGTCTATAGTACACTTTCCAAGACTTATCAGAGATATTAAATTCTTCTCTACGTTTAATTAAGTCCATATTAGCTTCCCATAGACTTTCGATTGTACCAACGTCTTTCCAGTATCCTTCAAATGGGAAGGCATAGATACGACGATCTTCTTCAAGAAGCATTGGAATAATATTCTTACCAAAGTCTTTTTCACTTTCAGGATTTGCTTCGTCACGGATTAAGTATTCTTTTAATACTTTCCAGTTGAAAATATAAATTCCCATTGAAGCTTTTGTAGACACTGGATGTTCTGGTTTTTCAAGGAATTCAACGATTCGTAAATCATCGTCTGTATTCAAAATACCAAAACGACTAGCTTCTTCTAGAGGTACATTAATATGAGCCACTGTTAAATCTGCTTGCTTTTCTTTATGGAATTCAAGCATTTTATTATAGTTCATCTTGTAAATATGGTCTCCAGATAGAATTAATACATAATCTGGGTCATATTGTTCAATGTATTTAATGTTTTGATAAATCGCATTGGCAGTTCCTTTATACCATTCACCGGTTTTTCCTGCTGTATAAGGAGGCAAGATGGATAATCCACCATCTACACGGTCTAAGTCCCATGGGTTACCATTTCCCATGTACGAGTTTAATTCTAACGGCATGAATTGTGTAAGAACCCCGACCGTTGAAATTCCTGAATTTGAGCAGTTAGACAATGGAAAATCAATAATACGATATTTCCCACCAAATGGTACAGCTGGTTTTGCCATATCTTTTGTTAATACTTGAAGACGTGTTCCTTGTCCACCTGCTAGAAGCATAGCGACAATTTCTTTTTTTCTTGCCATGTGTTCACCCTCCGATTTAATGATTATTTATAATATACAAAGTTGAAAATGGTGGTAGATTTACCGATAACGTATACTCGAATTCTTTATGTTGTTTTGTCGTTGTGTGTAATGAACGATTGACTACTCCTGATCCATTGTATTTTCTAGCATCTGAGTTTAAGACAATCTTATAACTTCCCCATTTATTCACTCCTAGTTCGTAGTTCTTTAGGAGTTGCCCTGAGAAGTTCGAAATCACAAGTACTTCATCTCCTGCTTCATTCATTCTCGAAAAAGCAAATACGTTATTCCAGATATCTTGTACTTCATGCCAACGGAAACCAGACCAGCCACCATCCAACTGCCACATTTCTGAATGTTTCTTGTAGAAAGCATTCAAATCTTTGACGTAACGGTGAGTCGCATCATGAATCGGATATTTTAATAAGAACCAATCCAATTCACGCTCTTCATCCCACTCAATAATTTGTGGAAGTTCATTCCCCATAAAGTTTAATTTCTTACCAGGATGCGCCATCATGTATCCCATGAATGCACGATAGTTTGAAAACTTATCTTCGTAAGCTACAGGAGCTTTATCCACCAACGATTTCTTTCCATGAACGACTTCATCATGTGAAATTGGTAAAATATAGTTTTCCGAAAATGCATACATCATTGAGAAAGTAAATTGATGATGAATTCCTCCCCTAAATAATGGATCCTTTTCTAGATAATCTAATGAATCATTCATCCATCCCATATTCCATTTGAAGTGGAATCCAAGTCCTCCTTCACTAACAGGTCTTGTGACCCCTTCATACGAAGTAGACTCTTCAGCAATCATCATGACGCTAGGATATTGATCCCGAATATATTGGTTAAGGTCTTTAATAAATTGAATCGCTTCTAAGTTTTCAAATCCACCATAGATATTACGTGCGGACTCATTTTCGTCACGACAATAATTGTAAAATAGCATTGAACTAACAGCATCTACACGCAAACCATCAATATGGAACTTTTCAATCCAGTAGATAGCACTTGAAAACAGAAATGAGACAACTTCTTTCTTCCCATAATCAAAAGAACGAGTTCCCCATCCTTTATGTTCTTGAATACGAGGGTCTCCATATTCATAACAAGGTGTCCCATCAAATTCATATAACCCAAAACTATCTTTTGTAAAATGCCCTGGAACCCAGTCTAGTAACACTCCAATATTATTTTTATGGCATTGGTCCACAAAATACATGAAGTCTTCAGGAGTTCCAAATCTAGAAGTAGCCGCAAAGAATCCCGTTACTTGGTATCCCCATGATTTATCCAACGGATATTCTGTAATCGGAAGCAATTCGATATGAGTATAATTCATTTCTTTCACGTAAGGAATCAAGATATCAACCATTTCTCGATAAGAATAGTACTCTCCATCGTCCTTCTTCTTGAAAGAACCTAACTCTACTTCGTAAATATTCAACGCTTCTTGATATGGTATCGTACGAGATTTCATCCATTTCTCATCTGACCATTCGTAATCAGGTAATTGATATACTTTCGAAGCAGTATACGGTCTTGTTTCTGCATGCTTGGCGTATGGATCTGCTTTCCATAAAATATCACCATGATGCGGAACAATGACATACTTATAAGAATCGAATTTCTTTATTCCCGAAATAAAGGTCTCATAGATTCCTTTATCATTAACTCTATCCATTTCATAAACATAAGGATTCCATTCACAAAATTCACCTGTTACAAAGACTTGCTTTGCATTAGGTGCCCAAACTCGGAATGTACAACCTTCGTCAGAAGGAAAGCAACCTAATAATTCATAACTATTAAAGTTTCTTCCTTCATGAAATAAGTATTCAGCCATTTGTTGCACTTAACGACCCCTCCTTTGCACATAACTCAAACAAAAAATAAGCGTTTTCAAGAATGCTTTTTAAAAATAAAGAAACTTGTTAAAAGCCCCTCATTTCCTAATTTGATTATACCATATTTCTTAAATTTTCCTATACCATTTTATGAAATTTCTCCATAAAATTTGTTATTTTGAAAAAATTTACACATTTAATGGTTTCGTTAACACTTTTTCCTTGTTTGTATTACAATGGACATAGATTTAATAATTTTAAAGGAGCTCCATCATGATTTTTTATCATTCATTAACGAATAAATATCCTGCAGGAGCAGTAACGGACGAACAATCAATCTTCATTCAAGTGAAGGTTACTAAGGAGACACACCTTTCCTCCTTGCAATTGATTTTAAAAGAAGATTTTAAACAAGTAACGACTATCATAAATCCAGAGTGTTCTACTATCGAAGCGGATGGAACACTCTACTCTTTTGAAATTCCGCCTCGTGAAACAGGTCTGTATTTCTATTATTTCGAAGTACATTCTGAAATTGGGTCTTATTTTCTAAGTAACCATGATTTCAATGCGGTTCCAGTTCTCTCATTCAATGAAGTGAATTGCTGGCAACTAACGGTTTATGATCATCAGTTTACGACTCCTGAATGGTTTAAGGGAGGCATTATGTATCAAATATTCCCTGACCGGTTCAAAAGAAGTCCAAAATACACTGCCAAAAAAGCAGCTAATGAAGGCGTTCGTTTCCGTCATGAAGATTGGAACGAACTTCCTCAATCAGGGATTACCCATGAGAATTATAAGGCACAAGATTTCTTCCTAGGAAATCTAAAAGGAATCGAAGAAGAATTAGAGTATTTCAAGTCTCTTCATATCAATTCCATATACTTAAATCCAATTATGGAAAGTCCTGACAACCATCGTTACTCTACTGCAGATTACTTTAATGTTGATCCTTATCTAGGTTCAAACGAAGATTTCAAAAAACTGTGTACCAAGTTTAAAAAGAACGGTATTCATATCATTTTAGATGGCGTGTTTAGTCACACTGGCGATGATAGTATCTATTTCAATAAGCAAAACCATTATGATAGTATTGGAGCTTACAATTCAAAGGAATCTCCTTATTATCCTTGGTTTACCTTTGATCATTTTCCAGATACCTATCAATCTTGGTGGGGGTTTAATAACCTTCCAACCGTCAACAAACTGAATAAGGAATATAATGATTTTATCAATAATCCTAAGACAGGTGTTCTTCCCTTCTGGCAACACCTCGGAATTGACGGATGGCGTCTAGATGTTGCAGATGAATTTCCCGATGTTTTTCTGGATAATTTAAGAGAAACAGTAAAAGAAACAGATCCAGATGCTCTCATTATTGGAGAAGTTTGGGAAGATGCTACGACAAAAGTAGCTTATGGAACGCGCCGTCGTTATTTTCTTGGGAAACAATTAGATAGTGTAATGAACTATCCTTGGAAAGATGCGATTATTCAGTTCATTAAAAACAAAAATGCCTATCAATTAAGGTTGGCTCTTGAGGAAATCGTTGATCATTATCCAAAACCTGCATTAGACGTTTTAATGAACCTACTAGATAGTCATGATACAGAACGAATCCTAACAATGATCGGTTTTGAAAATACTGAATGGGTTGAGTTAGAAAAGAGACCTAGTTTAGAACTGTCTGGTGAAGAATTGTCTCGTGCAATTGAAAACTTAAAAGTCGCAAGTTTCATTCAATTTACTCTTCCAGGAATTCCTTCCATCTATTATGGAGACGAAATTGGAATGGAAGGTTTTAGAGATCCTTACAACCGGAAAACTTTCAATAAAGAAAGTATTAAACAAGAAGTCTTTGAACACTATAAATCTTTGACAGCGTTCAGGAATTCTCATAAAGATGCTTTTAAAGGTAATTTCAAAATTTTATATTGCAAAGATCACTGTTTAGTCTATCAACGCGAATCCATTATTTGTGCAGTCAACCTTGGCGACTATGCTTATTTTGTTGAAGGCATTCATGGAGAACAAATTTATGCTAGTACACCAACTAGAAATCATCCTCTAGGATTAGTGATTCCTGCACACGGCTTTAGTGCTTATCAAATTTAAACGAAAAAGCAATTATCTCACTGAGATAATTGCTTTTTTGTATCTTTATTTGAAATTAGCCTTCAACCTTTTTAATATTCCAAATCTTCTTAGCATATTCTTCTACAGAGCGGTCTGCAGAGAAAATACCTGAATTTGCGATATTTGCAAGGCTCATCTTCATCCATTTCGTTGGTTCATTATAGGCTTTTTCAATCCGTTCTTGAGCGGCAACGTAACTATCGAAGTCAGCTAGACACATATAATGATCTTGCGTTAATAAGTAATCGACGATGAAGTTAAAGTTCATTCCACCAACAGTCATAGTACGAATGAAATCAAGAACTGTCTTAATCTTAGGAGAATTATTATAGTATTCCCAAGGTTTATAACCTTTAGCATATAACGCATCTACTTCTTCTGTCTTCAAGCCAAAGAGTACAATATTGTCATCCCCAACAGATTCATAAATTTCAACGTTTGCTCCATCTAACGTTCCAAGAGTAACCGCCCCGTTTAACATCAATTTCATATTTCCTGTACCACTAGCTTCTTTACCAGCTTGAGAAATTTGTTCACTAACATCAGCGGCTGGAAGAATAATTTCTGCTAAAGTAACTTTGTAGTCAGGAATAAATACAACTTTAATGTAGTCACGAACTACTTCATCACTCTCAATCATTTGTGAAATAGAATGGATAAATTTAATGATATTTTTCGCCATTTGATATCCTGAAGAAGCTTTCGCCGCAAAGATAAATGTACGTGGCGTTGGTTTTAATCCATTAAATTTAATTTCATGATAAAGGTATACAATATGCAATGCATTTAATAATTGACGTTTATATTCATGTAATCTCTTCACTTGAACATCGAAAATAGATTCTGGGTTCACTGAAATCGCTAAGTTTTCACGAATATAATCTGCTAATTGTTCTTTCTTCTTCAACTTGATAGCATGTAAATCGTTCAATACCTTATCGTCATCTTTAAAGGCATTTAATTTAGAAATAGTTGACAAGTCTTTGATAAAGTCGTCCCCAATTAGTTTTTCTAAATAAGTTGCTAATTCAGGGTTTGCTTGACCTAACCAACGACGATGAGCAATCCCATTTGTTACATTTCCAAATTTAGTTGGATAAAGTTCATGAAAGGCTTTGAATGTATCTCTTACAAGAATTTCACTGTGGAGTTTCGATACTCCATTGACATAATGACTTCCTACAATTGAAAGATTGGCCATCTTAATCATATCATCATAGATAATAGCAGTATCTTTTAATGTATATTCTTTTCCTTGTTCGATAACCCAAGCACAGAAACGTTTGTTTATTTCTTCAATGATTGAGTAAATACGCGGAAGGATTGGTTGGAATAGTGAAACTGGCCATTTTTCCAATGCTTCTGCCATAATAGTATGGTTAGTGTAAGCAAATGTTTTGGTCGTAATGGCCCATGCTTTATCCCATCCATAACCATATTCATCAATCAATAGACGCATTAACTCCGCTACTCCCATTGCTGGGTGAGTATCATTAATATGAAGTGCTACGTGATCTGCAAAGTTTTCCAATGTACCAAATTCTTGGTAATGATTCTTCACTAATTGTTGTAATGAAGCACTAATGAAGAAGTATTGTTGCTTAATACGTAACTCTTTCCCTTCATTTGTCACATCAGCTGGGTAAAGTAATTTTGAAATAGAAGCTGCAATTGCTTCTGCTTCTGAAGATTTTGTATATTCTCCGCGTTCAAACAACTTCATATTAAAGCCTGTTTTTGCTTTTGCTTCCCATAATCTTAATGTATTCACAGCAGAAGCGTCGTATCCTGAAACCAATAAATCATAAGGTTCCGCTTGAATCGAAGTATAGTTCTTATGAATCACTTTTAATCCAGAAGAAGTTTCCACTTGTTCTAATTCACCATAAAAACGTACTTCTACTTCTTCATCATTACGATATACCAATCCGTATTTCCCAAGATCTAGCCATTGATCTGGGAATTCTTGTTGCCATCCATTTGTGATAACTTGTTTGAAAATACCATATTCGTAAAGAATTGAGAATCCTGTCACTGGATATTCATTACTAGTTAAGGCATCTAGATAACAAGCAGCTAGACGACCTAGGCCACCATTTCCTAGACCTGGATCTGGTTCCATATTATAAATTTCATCCAATGAGAAGTTGTTTTTTTCTAAAAACTCTTTCACTTCAGACTCAAGACCTAAGTTAAATAAGTTATTTCTCAATGTTCTTCCTACAAGGAATTCCATTGACATGTAGTAAGCACGTTTTTGACGGCTACGTTTTAAATCTTGCTCGTAACTAAATTTCTTTTCCATCAATACGTCACGGACGGAACGCATTAATGATTCGTAGACTTGACGTTTACTTGCATGACTAATAGTGACACCAAATTGATTCTTTAATGAATTTTGAACCCGACTACTTAAACTTTTTTGTACCATCAAACTTCCTCTTTCTATAAAATTTCGTTATATAAATCTAAATACTTCTTCGCAGATTGTTCCCAACTTACATCTTTTTGCAAGTTATTCTTAATAATTTGCTTCCATTCGTCTGGAGATTGATAGAAGCATGTAACAGCACGGTAAATCGCGTCCATCATATCTCCCGCTTGGAAACTTTCAAAGGTAAATCCATTGCCCTCTTCCCCAGTAAACGGAATAACAGTATCTCTTAGCCCTCCTACACGGTGAACAACCGGAACTGTACCATAACGCATTGAAATTAATTGAGATAATCCGCAAGGTTCTGTCTTAGAAGGCATTAAGAATAAATCACTTGCCGCATACACCTTCGCAGACATTTCACTTGAGAATAATAAAATACTACGAACACGGTCATGTCTGTAATACTCAAGCGAACGTAAGGCACTTTCATAATGAGAATCACCTGTTCCCAAAATGACTAATTGTGCACCCGTCTTAAGAATCTCTTCACTGGCTTGTAAGACTAAATCAATTCCTTTTTGGTGAGTCAAACGTGTGACCATTCCGATTAAAGGAATATCCGCATTCACTTCTAATCCCATTTCTTTTTGGAATTCGAGTTTGTTCTTCACCTTATTTTGGATAGAATCCAAATCATAATTTACTGGAATAACTGGATCTGTTTTTGGATTAAATTTGTCCGTATCAATACCATTCAATATTCCCTTTAGCTTACCTTGTTCCACGTTTAGAATTTTATCTAAACCATAAGAGAAATAAGGATCAAGAATTTCATGAGCGTATGTTTCACTAACTGTATTCACACGGTCAGCTAACTGAATCGCACCTTTTAAAAGGTTTAAGTCGCCATTATAAATGAGCGCATCAAAATATTTATTATCCAAGCCGAATAAATAACCCATATCGTATGGATTAAATCGACCTTGAAATTCAATATTATGAATTGACAAAATACTCTTCATATTTGAATAGAATTCTGCTCCATTTGATTTCAATAAATCCAAATAGATAACGGACAACGCTGTATGCCAATCATTCACATTGACAATATCTGGTTGGAAATCTAATGATGGAAGAATCTCTAATGCTGCTTTCGAGAAGAAGGCAAATCTTTCCCCATCATCATACTGTCCATATACAGAATCACGTCTAAAATACTGTTCATTATCAATAAAATAACATGGAACTCCATCAACAACCGTTTCAAAAATTCCACAATAGAGGTGTCTCCATCCTAAATCTACGAATTGATAAGACTTGTACTTCAAACCAAATCGATCACGATCAATACTAGAATATAACGGTAGAATCACTCGCGCATCTACCCCTAATTCTCTTAGAGACTTTGGTAGGGAGCCAATTACATCTCCTAATCCACCAACTTTTACAAAGGGAGCCGCTTCAGCTGCAATAAAACATACTTTCATAATCTCACTCCTTCAATAATTCTTCTCTCATTATACTCCTAAATCCGCAAAAGAACTAGGACAACTATATAAAATTTTCTATAGTAAATCATGAAAAAAAGCCCAGGAAAAGACTCCTAGACTTTCATAATCATTAAATTTCAGGATAAATATCTTCCACAGATTTTTCTGGGTCAACTACAATAAATAAGTTCCCTGTAGAACCGATTGCTGAGCTTTGATATTGGTTATCGTTCCCATCTTCATCCACTGGATTGTATGGGAAATAAACACGGTCTGTATCAACAATCACGTCTGATTTTGGATGATTTCCATCAACATATAAAATATCCATTAATTCGATATCGCTATATTTTTTAACACGTTCGAACATCCCTAATTCCAAACCACCTAAGTTAATATCTTCAGACATAACGTGGTCTGCTTCAGGCAAGATTTCAATTCTTAATGATTCACATGGATGAATTTCTTGGAATTCTCCACCATGGATACGACCAAATGAAGTTGTAACTTTTTTAATCCATAAGTCACCAATTAAACGACGATCAATCGTCCAAGTTTCTCCATTTCTAAATACGAATCGTAATCCTGACATAACCTTTTTCATATAGGTTCACTCCTTAAATTTTATAACTTACATTAAGATTTTAACATTGAAACGCCTTTCAATCAAGGGAAACTATAATATATCTAATGAAATAATTTTTGTGTTTTTCCTATAAAAGCAAGAAAATTGATCATCTTCTTTTTTCTTGAATCCAACGAACAATCGCAGAATGTTCATTCTTTAAAGTTCCAGAAAGAATCGCTGTCTGCACATCCTGTAAGGTTTTTCCAATCTCTGGCCCCATTTTTTCTAATCCCAACGCTTTTTTGACACCAAAACCATCGATTTCAATCTCTTTTCTAGAACGGATTGGTAATTGCTGATACGTTGACTCTAATAAAGGAATATCGGCTTGAAATCCTAATCCAGGTAGCAAGGCTTCTACTTCATAAGCGATGGTTTCTTCACAATTAAACGTCATGAAAGAATCCCATGGCTGTCTCACACGCGTCAATAACGCTCGGTAGCCCATGCTAACGGCATCCACTTGCTCATTTGAAGATTTCCATTCCTTCAGCAATTTAACAAGCTTAGCTGGATCTATTTGCTCGTAAAAGGCTAATAAAACCCAAGCCTGCGTAACAGATAAGTGTTTTAATGGAAATTGACCGATGTTTAAAAGTGCTTGAGAGAATTCCTTAAATTGAGGACATGACTGATACAAGCCACTCTTCACAAAAGACTCCATAGAGAGGTCTCGATAATCACTTTGAATCATCTTATCAAATTCCACTCTCATACGCTCTACTGCTACTTTTTCTAAGTTCGATTTTAAGGTACAAATCGCTTCAAATGTACTTTCTTCAATGGTAAACCCTAATTGGCCTACAAAGCGGACAGCTCTCATCATTCGAAGTGCATCTTCGTTAAATCGTTCAAGGGGATTCCCTACACATCGAATCGTTTTCGAATCAATATCTTCGAGACCATTAAAATAATCCACTATTTCTTCTTGATTATTAATCGCAAGAGCATTCATGGTGAAATCCCGTCGCTTTAAATCTTCTTCTAAGCTTCGTACAAATGTGACAGAATCTGGATGTCTAAAATCTTGATAGGTACTTTCTGTTCTAAAAGTCGTGACTTCATAACCCTCTCCTGCATATAGGACAAGAACTGTTCCGTGCTCAATCCCAACATCAACGGTATGCGAAAAGATTTCTTTGACCTCAAAAGGTGTTGCACTGGTCGCAATGTCTACATCCGAAATCTCTTTAGATAGGATTAAATCCCGTACTGATCCCCCAACAAATACGGCTTCATAACCTGCACTCTGCAATTTCTGCACTACTGGTAAGGCATTTACGAATAAAGGAATGGACTGAATCGGCACTTTACGGTTATTCTTTTCCATCTTCCAACTCCTTCAACTGACTCGTTAGCTCCATAAATCGCTTCGAATCCATTTGCTCTAAAGCTTTATTGATTTCCATCTTAAGTTGCTCTTTTAACGCTTCTTTTTGAATTGTTTCTAATTCTTGAATGACGACTGCTGACTCTTCGATTTCTTCTGTATAATATGGATTCTTTTCTAAAACAGAAAAACCAACCATCAGTTTATAGGCATTTGGAAACTCTAATTCGATAAAACACTCTTCTTTCCAATGAAGGCGCATATCATGAAAAGCCACTTCAGGGTTATCATATTTCGTGCCATTCTTATAAAAAGAAAATGATTCTTGAGCAGGTTTTGTAGTTGAAAAGACCATTGCCTTTGGTGTCACTTCTGCATGCTCTACAAAATGTACTTGTCTTAGTAACAACTCATGGTTTAACAAGTAGTTGAGAATCCATAAAGATTCTCTTCTTTTCAAGGAATGATTCGATATAAACCAAGAAATAAATTTCTTTTTCGTTTCTAAACTCGGTTGAAACAAGATACCCCTCCTACTCTTCTAAGATAAACGAGAAGCGAATAAACTCTGGATTATAAGGATCTTCCTTTAATCCTTCCTTAAGGGCTAGGCTCGCTAAATCTTTTCTTCCTTCCTCAATCATAAATCGAACATAATCTTCCAAAAAGTCAATCGTGTGTCCTTCAATTTCGAAAACTTGTTGATAATAATGAAAAGCGTTATCATAATCCTCCATGGCTTCATAGGTCTTCGCCATCAAATAGAGTACTTCGGTTTCTTCTTTAACTTCTAATTGACTCATAAAGGCTAGACTTTCTTCAAAGTCTTCCTCTTCATTTAAAGCCTCTACATATGACTGGATATTCAGAATAGAATCCGGATTAATTTCGGCAGCGCTTCTTAGTTGCTCTATCGCAACTTCACGATTTCCAGTTGCTAATTCGATTTCCCCGTAAATTCGATGAGCTTCATCATTGTATTCATCAAATTCTACCCATTTTTGGGCATATTCTTTTGCTTTCTCTTCCTGTTTCAAGAGTAAATAGCAATGAATCACTTGAAGGATAACTTCTGGATTTTCTTCTTCCCGTTCTAAAATCTGTAGATAATACTCTAAGGCCTTTTCATAATTTCCTTCTAGGGTTTCATTAGATGCCATTAATGACAATAGACTTGTCGAAACACCATCGATACTTTCTCCACCAATATACTCTGATAGCGGCTCATCATTTCCGCTTTGCAGCATCGCTTCAACATATAATTCTCTAGCCCGTTCACTTTCATCGTTATCCTCAGGAACAGCGTCTATAAAGCGTTTAAGGAACACCGCACTTCTCTCATAACTTCCCATTTCGAATAATACAGTTCCAATATAGAAATCCACTAGTTCATTATCTGGGACCAGCGACTTAGCTTTCATTAACTTTTTCTCTGCTAATTCATAGTCTTTTTCATCACGATAAGCCAAAGCTTGTACAATCAACGCACCCGGATAATTCTCATCTGTTTCAGGAATATCATACAAAATGGATAAAGCTTGGTCGATTTCACCTTCCATCACAAGAAGCTCTGCAAATAAAATCGTCCACATTGATTCTTCTGGCTCAATTTCTGTTAATAATTGGTAGCCTCGTTTTGCTTCTTCATAAAAACCAATCGAAAAAGAGTATTCAGATAAGTCCGCTAAGTCTTTTATATCCTCTTCGTTGTCTTTGTTAAAATGATCAAAAAAGTTATGATAGTGTTCATATACTTTCTCGATATCTTGTTCTTCTAACGCTTGTTGAATCTCTTCGATTACTGCTGTCATATTTTCTCCTTTTGCAGGTTGCTGCTTATTCGTTATGTATCTTTTACAAAAAAAGATGGTGTTATATAGATTTAACTCTAATATAACACCATTTAAATCTTCATGCTATGAAAAATAATTTTCTAGAATTATTTTTTAACTGCATCTTTAAGAGCTTTACCAGCTTTGAATGCTGGAACTTTAGAAGCTTTGATTTTGATTTCTTTACCTGTTTGAGGGTTGCGTCCTTTACGAGCAGCGCGTTCGCGTACTTCGAAGTTACCAAATCCGATAACTTGAACTTTTTCACCTGCTTTTAAAGCTTCTTGAATTGTTTCGAATAACGCTTCAACTGTTGCTGAAACATCTTTCTTTGTTAATTGCGTTTTTTTAGCAACGCGATCTACTAATTCTGCTTTGTTTGCCATTTTAGTTTCACCTCCGTCAAATAAGAATTTCTATCAGATTTTGTTGAGTGGCCCAACTCATCTGGAAATCTAAAAAAGTTTTGATTTCCTTTAAAGTATACCATTCTAGGCGGATACTTTCAACGTTTTATATCGTCATTTATAACCATTCTATGAATTTTTTTACTTTCTTTGACGCGTAATCATGTGAATCGGAGTCCCTTCAAACCCGAAAGCAGAACGAATACGATTTTCAAGGAATCTTTCATATGAAAAATGCATTAATTCAACATCGTTCACAAATGTGACAAACGTTGGAGGTTGAATCGCTACTTGTGTCATATAATAAATCTTCAATCGGTTACCTTTGTCTGTTGGTGTTGGATTCATGGCAATGGCATCCATTAACACATCGTTCAATACAGAAGATGAAATACGACGTGAACGAACTTCATGTATTTCCTTCAGCATTGGTGGGATTTTTGAAAGTCGTTGTTTTGTTTTTGCTGAGACGAAGATAATTGGTGCATACGATAAGTATAAGAACTCTTGGCGAATCTTATCTTCGAATTCTTTATAGGTTGAGTTATCTTTATCAAGGGTATCCCATTTATTCACAAGAATAATGACCCCTTTACCCGCTTCGTGTGCGTATCCAGCAATTTTCTTATCTTGTTCTTGAATTCCTTCTTCAGCATTCAAAACGACACAGACAATATCGCTACGTTCAATCGCTCTTAGGGCACGAAGGACACTATATTTCTCTGTTGATTCAAAAACACGACCTTTCTTACGAATTCCTGCCGTATCAATCATCTTAAACGTAGTTCCCTCTTCATCAGTGAAGCTTGTATCGATTGCATCTCGAGTTGTTCCAGCTACATTCGACACAATGACACGTTCTTCTCCTAACATAGCATTGACGAGGCTTGACTTCCCAACATTCGGGCGTCCAATAAAGCTGAACTTAATCACATCTTCTTCGTCTGCATCAGCCTTATCTTCAGGGAATGCTTTAACAGCAGCATCTAGCAAATCTCCAAGCCCTAAACCATGACTTCCAGAGATTGGAAACGGTTCTCCAAATCCTAAAGCATAAAAATCAAAAATCTCAGAACGTAATTCTGGATTGTCTACTTTATTGACAGCTAACAATACTGGTTTATTCGTTCGATATAATAGTTTAGCAATATGTTCATCAGTTGTTGTAACGCCTTCTTTAACACTCGTAAGAAAGATAATGACATCGGCCTCTTCCATTGCAATCTCTGCTTGCATACGAATGTTTGACATAAATGGTTCATCTGTAATATCAATTCCACCCGTATCAATAATATGGAATGAATGACCTAACCATTCTCCCTCAGAATAAATGCGGTCCCTCGTTACACCAGCAATATCTTCAACAATAGAGATACGTTCACCGACAATACGGTTAAAAATTGTAGATTTCCCAACATTTGGTCTTCCTACAACTGCAATCACAGGTGTTGCCATCTAATTCCTCCTTTTCTCTTACAGATTCATAAAAATAGTCTGGAACCAGTCCAGACTATTTCCATCTTAATTGTATTTATAATTATTCTTCAACGTTTAGTTCAGAAAGTTGTTCTCCTAAACGGTCACCTACTGAAAATGTAACATCTTCTTCAGGAAGTTCGTAAGTTTCTTCAACTTCTTCTACTTCTTCATTTTCCACTTTTGGAGCTTCAAGTAAAGCCTTAATGCTTAATGAAATTCGTTGTTGTTCTGGATGAACCTCAAGAACTTTCACTTTCACTTCTTGCCCTTCTTTTAATACTTCATGTGGAGTTGCAATATGTTCATGCGCAATTTGTGAGATATGAACAAGTCCTTCTACTCCAGGGAATAGTTCAACAAAAGCACCAAAAGTTGTTAGACGTTTTACCACACCATCAAGAACACTACCTACAGCAGCACGTTCTTCAATGTTATCCCATGGTCCAGGTAATGTATCTTTAATAGACAATGAAATACGTCCATTTTCAGGATCTACACTAATTACTTTTGCTTGAACTTCTTCACCAACTGTTAACTTGTCGCTTGCTTTAGCAACATGGTCATGAGAGATTTGAGAAATATGAACAAGTCCGTCTACACCACCTAAATCGATAAACGCACCGAAGTTTGTTAAACGAGCTACTTTACCAGTTACAATAGAACCTTCTTCGATTGAGGCAAATACCGCTGCACGTTTAGCTTCTTTTTCTTTGGCAACTAAGTTTTTACGAGATAAAATTAAACGATTTTCACTTGGTTCAATTTCTACGATTTCGAATGTTAATGTTTGGCCTTTAAATTGTGCTAAATTATCAACATAATGATCAGATACCATAGAAGCTGGTACGAAAGCACGTACGCCTGCGTCTACGACTAATCCGCCTTTAACAACATCTACAACAGGTGCTTCAATTGTTTCTTTGTTATCAAACTTAACTTGAATTTCTTCCCAAACTTTTCTTGCATCTACACGTTTCTTAGAAAGTAAGAAACTTCCATTTTCTTTGTCTTTAATTTGTTTGATGACTACTAAATCTACAACGTCACCAACAGCAAGAACATCTTCAACACGTTCTACTGGAGTTGTTGATAATTCATTGAAAGGAATAACTCCTTCTACTCCTCCACCGATGATTCCAACAATAGCTTGTTTGTCTTGTAAAGTTAATACTTCACCTTGAACTAAATCTCCGATTTGAATATCTTTAACAATATCAAGTGCATCTTGCATTGTTTGTAATTCTGACATGTGACTTCCTCCTAAGCGCAACAATTCATGCGAACATTAAGCTGTACCTAAAAATACAACTTTTTATCCACTTACAATAATACCACTAATAATAAACGAATTCTAGTGTTTTTATGGAAAATCTGGTTAATTCGTTAACTTTTCTTGGATAAGATTCGTAATTTTTGAAACAACTTCTTGGATTGATAAGCTTGTTGTATCGACTTCAATCGCATCATCCGCTTTTTTCAATGGAGATTCTTTGCGAGTGCTATCTAAATAATCTCGATGAGCGATTTCTTCTTCTAATTTTTCAAGAGATAACTCGATTCCCTTCTCTTGATTTTCTCTGAATCGACGAAGCGCACGTTCTTTTACAGAAGCTACTAGAAAAATCTTAAGCTCAGCATTTGGAAGGACTACTGTCCCAATGTCTCGACCATCCATAATAATCGAATGATTTTCAGCAATCTCACGTTGCATTTGAACAAGCTTCACTCGAACTGCTTTAATAGCTGAAACTTCAGACACATTTCTTGTCACTTCAAGATCACGAATTTCACGCGTCACATCTTCTCCATTTAAGAAGACGAGTTGGCCATCTTCAGTATTTTTAAAACTGATGACTAGGTTTGATAGCAATTCATCAATTGCTGACGCATCATCAACTGAAATATTATTTCTTAAAAATGCCAATGTTGTGGCGCGATACATCGCACCCGTATCTAAATAAAGGAAATTTGTTTCCTTTGCAATCAACTTTGAAATTGTACTCTTACCAGATGACGCTGGTCCATCAATCGCAACTTGCATTCTATTTCTCCTTTTCAAAAAGAAAGTCTGAAACGTCTTGCGTCTCAGACTTCCAAAATTTTCTTGATTTATTATTGTGCAACTTTTAAGGTTGTTCCTGGAGCGATATTATCTCCACTAATTCCATTGATTCTCTTTAGGGTTGCAAGGTCCATGCCATGGTTAACAGCAATACGGTAAAGTGTATCACCTTGTTTCACGACATAAGTTGTATAGTTTCCACTTTGTTGTCCGCCACCTTGTTGTTGAGCTTGTTGAGTAGTCTCAGCTTGTCTAGGTGCAGTTGTCGTTGCTTCACGTGCAGTTGTCGTTGCTTGTTGCGTTGTAGATGGTGCAACAGTAGTATCTGCCATAGCAGTTGTTTCTACTGTTTTTGTTAACATCACATCATCTGCAGTACGCGGTTTTACTTGATTACTATTATTACTAATTGAGAACCACATCATGAATAATACTGGTGCAACAATAACAATTAAAAATACAAATAATAAAACATTAGATAATGGAGCTACTGCTTTACCTTTTGAATTTCTTGCACTACGAGAAAATTGACGGTTTTTTAAATTCTCATCTTCTCCAAATTTTCTTTCCCATGGTTGTTCTTCATTTTGTTTCAAATCATCATTATTATTAAAGTTATCACTCATTCGAAAATCCTCCTAATTTGACCCATGATTCCCTCAGTCAATTCATATCACAATATAGCATATTTTTATGCGAATGTGCAAACTTTTACTTCAGTACTATTGTAGCATAATTTTTGAAAAAATCACTTGATATTACTGAAGATTAAATAATTTTTTAAACGTGGCTTCGAAGGAATTCTTTGGAGCAAACTTTTCGTTCCACTCTTTTTGGATAGGTAGTTCGAACAAGTCTTTCTTTTGACAACTACTACATTGTCCACAAGGCTTACGAGTGACATCTCCAAAATACTCTGCTAGAAAGACTTCTTTACAAGCTGAAGTCATAGCATACTCTTTTATTCGTTCTACCTTTTCTATTTTACGGTTACATTGACGCTTTAAAAACTCTTCCGTTTGAATTGGAGTCCAACAAAAGGCCTTTGCAATTTCTTCAATATTTTTGGTGGTCTCATTCTTTATATTCGAGTCATAAGTATAGGAAATACGGCTTCTCATCTCTTCAAAATCATTAAGATGAACCAGTGAAATACATCTACAGAACTTCAAATCTCTTCCTGCTCGACCAATTTGTTGTACGTAATCTTCCAGTGCTTGAGGAAGTCGATAATGGATAATCGTACGAATATTCGATTGATTGATACCCATTCCAAAAGCACTCGTAGCAATCAAAACACGAATTTCTCCTCTAAAAAATTGTTGCTGTATTGTTTGTCGGTCAATCGATTTTCGTTTGGAATAAAAAGACTCAATTCTCGTAAATCCTTCTTCTAGAAAATACTCTTTTAACCCCTCTACTTCTTTAATCGTAGGAGCATAAACAATACATGGGAATTCCACTCTCTTACAGATTTCGGCTAACATTTCACTTCTTTTCCCCTCGACCGGAATTAGATCAATGGCACGATTTTTAAGAAAAGCATTTCCTTGATAAAAGAAAGTAAACTCCTTTTCTAGTCCAAGAAAAGTATAAATATCGAAAACAACTTGCTTTGTTGCCGTCGCCGTCAATGCTAATGTACGTGGCTTTTTCAAATACTTGCGTATCTGCCCAATAAATAAATAATCACTTCTAAAATCATATCCCCATTGAGAAATACAATGAGCTTCATCGACGACAAGTAATCCAATCTCCATCTTCTTTAACGATTGAATGAATTTTTGAGTTTGAAGCATCTCAGGTGACACAAAAATAAATTGATATTCATGTAAGGTGCGTAGTACAAAAGACTTTTCCGCTTCACTCATTATAGAAGTGAGTGCGACCGCTTGATGAATCCCCATTTCTTTTAACGCAGCAACTTGATCGACCATCAATGCAATTAATGGAGAAACGACTAACACCTTACATTCTTCCTTAAGGCCTACATATTGATATATGAATGACTTTCCATTTCCCGTCGGTAAAATAGCAACGGCATCTTTCCCATTCATTAGAGCGTCAATGACTTCTTTTTGTCCCTCTCTAAAATCTGTATATCCAAAGCGATTCAGAATCATGTCCATCTCATTCACGCTCCTTTAAGGCCTTAATCTGATAATATCTAAATAAAAAGAAATCCATTGTCATTCCTTTTTTCTCAAATATGTCTTTAGCCTCTTTATATTTTGGATAGGATCCATTTTCAAATAAGCACCGATACAATCCGGCATGAGGACTCTCTTCCACTCGTTGGTAGCGACAGTCTTCCGTCAATAAATAATACTTCAACAGATGGTCATTAATAGTACTTTCTTTAAGCTGTCTTCTTCTTGCGATAGCTTTCCGCTTCATTCCTCCTTTGAAGAAGGAAACCGTTTCTTGTACGGAACTTGTTTCATAAGAAATCCATTGTATCATTTTTGATACAAAATGATAGCAAATCGGGAATTTCTGTTTGTCATTATACAAATCTGTCACCCATTTAAGGAAGACCAGACGTGAAAGTGCTTCGCAATCTTCGACCTGTTGAAAGTCCCAAAATTGCGCTAAGTCTGCTTCTACGAAAGCAGAAGATTTTGCCCCATGAAAGAGTCCAATCCAATGGCATTTAACAGACTCACTCTGCTCTTGCGCCCAACGATTGAATTCATCAATAACAGCCGTAAACCATTCTTCATTCAAATGTGCTTTTTCCTCTTGATACCATCTTTTAAACAATTGCTGTAACCAAGCATTTTGAATAAGCGGTCTGAACTTTTTATACTCATAGCAGCGATAACTCAACCATTCAATCCATAATCTAGTTACATCTCTTACTTGAATATAGGAAGAAGGATGCAGCAAATAATGGACATGTTTTCCTTCTTTAGGGAGGATTGAAAGTTTTGGAAGTGGCTGTTTTACATGCACAAGACCGTTTTTTTCTTCAATCATTCCTTTTCTAAAAAATTCTTGTAGTCTTTTAGAATATTCCCCCTCATTCAAATGGGGAAGACTGGCAAAAAACACTTCTCCCTTATCTTCTGTCACTCCAATTAAAGTCGACATGGTACGATTTCCCGTTAAAATACGATATAATCGATTCAAAGAGACAGGTTGATACGATTGAATCGCTTGTAATATCCAAATTTGGTAAAAGGAGTCTATACTCATGAATCAAAAATCCTCACTTTCGAAAATCTACGCAAAAGTTGATTGCGAATCTTGCATTGCCTGTGGAATCTGCCAACTAAAAGCACCTCAAATCTTCGAGTACGATGCAGAAGGAATTGCCTATGTAAAAGAAGACCAAAACGCCGGGACTGTTCCACTACCAGAAGATACGATTGCGGATTTTAAAAAGGCGTATACTTCTTGTCCAACAGGTGCCATCAAAAGAAAGAACAGCCCATTTACGAAAGAATAACATAAGAGGGAGTAGGAACCAACCCGTACTCCCTCTTTATTTGATCTAACGCCCTATTTTCTTCAATCATTCTCTTTAGAATTGCTGAAGTATCCTTCAATTAGTCTTCCTCTAATGCTTGCTTACGAAGTTTTTGTACTTCAAAAGAGCGTAATTCGCGATAGTCTCCTGGTCGTAAGTTCTCCAAGGTTAAGAATCCAAATGCTTCGCGCTTTAATTTCATGACTGGTAACTCAACAGCTTCAAACATCCGTTTAACTTGATGATTCCATCCCTCATGAATGGTTAAAGCGACAATTCCCGTTCCCTTATCGCTATCGACAGAAATAATCTTTGCAACTGCTTTAGACGTCTTTTTACCGTCCAATACAATTCCACGTTCTAATTGACGCATTTGTCGTGGTGTTGGGATTCCCTTAACTTTGGCAATATATTGCTTTTCAACGTGATGTTTGGGATGAGTCATCAGATTAGAAAACTCCCCATCATTCGTTAATAAAAGAAGACCTGTTGTATCGTAGTCCAAACGTCCAACTGGATACACTCGTTGTTCTACTTCTTTAAAATAATCCGTCACAACGGTTCTTCCCTTATCATCACTAGCACTTGAAAGAACACCACGTGGTTTATAAAACATAAAATAAACGGGTTCTTCTTTATAGACGGGAATTCCATCTACTTCAATACGGTCATTTGAAGCTACTTTAGCTCCCAACTCCGTAACGATTGTCCCGTTAACTTTGACACGTCCTTCTTGAATCAACGTCTCACATTTTCTGCGAGAAGCAACTCCAGCATGTGCCATCACTTTTTGTAATCTTTCCACAACAAAACCTACTCTTTCTCTTCTTCATTCTGTTCCTTAGAAAGAAGTTCCAATTCTTCAAATAAATCATGATTATCTCTGAATAATTGATTTGCTTCTTCTGAATCTAAATCAAATAACTCTGCTGCATCAGGCAAGGCATCTAAAGATTCTAATCCAAAATAATCCATAAAGTATGCCGTTGTTTTATACAGTTTCGGACGTCCTGGAGAATCCAGTCTGCCAGCTTCTTCAATTAAATCACGAAGCAGTAATTTTTGAATAGAACCGCTACTTTGCACCCCACGAATCGTTTCAATATCAATTCTTGTAACAGGCTGCTTATATGCGATAATGGCCAATGTTTCTAAAGAAGCTTGAGAAAGTTGAGAAGAATATGGGGATACGGCATATTTTTCAATATAAGGTTTTAGAGAGGCTTTCGTTACTAACTTATAATGGGATGCCGTCAATAAGATTTCCAGGCCACTGTCTTCACTATCTAGTTTTTTTTCTAACTCTTCAAACAGTTGACGAACAGCACTTCTTTCGAGTTCTAAAATATAGCTTGCTTCTTCTAATGTAATGCCATCATCCCCTGCAACAAACAGTAGGCCCTGCAATATCGAAATATAATTCGTCACTCTGTTTTCTCCTTTTCTCTTTTTTCAATCAAAATATCCTCGTATGGAGAATGCTGGATAAAGCGAATTTGATGTTCTCGAACTAACTGTAGCATCGCTAGGAAAGTCGTCGTAATGGCATGCCGATTCAATTCTGGGAAGCATTCCTCAAAAGGTACTTGCTTTTTCGTAGTGTGCTCAATTTTTGAAAGAATCGAATCCATCAACTCTTCCACGGTATGCGTTTCATGTTGAATATTCGCTTTAAGTGGCATTTTCGCAATATTCTTGCGTGCTAATTTTTTTAAAGCGTTCCATAAATCTTGAGTGGTCACTTCGCCTTCTTTTAAAGGAATCATTTCTTGCATGGAAGACAAGTCACTTGCTTCTTTTCCGAAATGTTGTCCTCTAAGCAAAGACAACTCCTCTAGCTTTTTAGCATTTTCTTTGATTTGCTGGTATTCCAACAATTGTTGCACTAATTGATCTCGCGGATCTTCAACCATCGGTTCACCGTCTTCATCGGTTTCCTCTAATTTTTGCTTTGGAAGAAGCATTCGTGCTTTAATTTCTAGGAGAGTCGCTGCCATGACAAGATACTCTGCAGCAACCTCTAATTCCAATTGCTTCATCGAATGAATAAATTGTAAATATTGTTGAGTCAATTCCATCATTGGAATATCATAAATATCAATTTTCATTTCACGGATGAGATGTAACAGGACATCCATCGGCCCTTCATATTCCGCTACCTTAATCGTTAAATCTTCCATGGTTCCTCACTTACACGTTGTTTATTCCATTTAGCAAGAATCACGCTTGTTTCAATTGTTCCACTTAATACTTTATCTTCCACTTTTGTTAAATCATCTAACATTTTGAATGTTTTATTTTCCCCACGAAATGAAGGTGACAAAGATAGATATTTTACCACAATGGTATCTGTCGTACTTTCCCCACCAATCAATCCGATAAAATTATCATTTTCAGCTTCTTTCCAGAGCCAACATTTTATGGATGGATTTGATGCGATTTCTTCGATTTCTTCTTGCAATCGTTTAAAGTCTTTGAATTCTGGGATATACGAAAGTAATCCCATTACAATCTTTTTATTCATTGCAGAATAAGGTACTAACAAGTTCATTCCTCCTTCTTGTAATTAATACAAGACTAATACTTTACGTACTAATGATTTAAATACTTCTTTTACACGTTGTGTTGTTTCAACAACTTCAGCGTGATTCAAGTTGGCTTGCATTCCTGCAGCTAAGTTTGTAATACAAGAAATTCCGATTACTTTAATCCCTGCATGATTAGCAACAATCACTTCTGGAACTGTGGACATTCCAACAGCGTCACCACCAATTGCTTGAGTGAAGCGAATTTCAGCAGGTGTTTCATACGTTGGACCAGAATACCCCATATAGACTCCTTCTTGAATCTTAATGTTCAATTCTTTAGCTGCTTTACGAACCACTTCTTGTCCATATTCATGGTAGGCATGACTCATATCAGGGAAACGAGGTCCAAAGCGATCATCATTTTGCCCAATTAATGGGTTTGTTCCCGTATAATTAATTTGGTCTGTAATGATCATCAAGTCTCCTGGTGCAAACGTTGGATTCGCTCCTCCAGCTGAATTCGTCACAATTAGTGTTTCAACCGCTAATAATTTCATTAAACGAATTGGAAAAGTAACAGTTCCCATATCATATCCTTCATAGTAATGGAAACGACCATCCATAATGAGAACTTGTTTCCCTTCTAATTCACCATACACAAGACGCCCAGCATGACCGACAACGGTTGAAACTGGGAAGTGTGGAATATCCTTATAGTCAAAAATCAAGGGATTCTTCACTTCTTGTGCTAATTCTCCAAGTCCTGACCCTAAAATCATACCGAAATCAATATGACCAATTCCTTTTTCTTGTAAAAACGTTTTTGTTTCAACTAATTGTTCGTATTTGCTCATGTTGTTCCCTCTTTCTGTATTAGTTCAATTCTTTTAAGAAGCTTGTTCCGTTACCAGTTGACGCAACGCCAAAGTTTTCGCTGATGGTTTCTGCGATATCACTGAAGTGTCCTTGTGGTAAGTGTGTTGGATGTTTTAATGATTTGCTGATAGCTAACACTGGAATGTACTCACGAGTGTGGTCTGTCCCTTTGAATGTTGGGTCATTTCCGTGGTCAGCAGTAATAATTAATAAATCATCTTCTTGCATATTTTCTACGATTTCTGGAATACGGGCATCAAACGCTTCTAATGCTTCTCCGTATCCTTTCGTGTTACGACGGTGACCATATACTGCGTCGAAGTCTACTAAGTTTAAGAAACTCATACCAGTGAAGTCTTTCTTCAATACTTCAACAAGTTTATCTACGCCATCCATATTGTCTTTTGTACGAACGAATTCAGTAATCCCTTGTCCGTTGAAAATGTCGTTAATTTTACCGATGGCGATCACATCAAATCCATCTTTCTTCAAGAAGTCTAATGTTGTTTCTCCAAAAGGACTTAACGCATAGTCATGACGGTTTGAAGTTCTTTGGAAGTTACCTGGTTCACCCACATAAGGACGTGCAATAATACGACCAATCATGTATGGATCGTCTTTGGTAATTTCACGAGCGTATTCGCAAATACGGTATAACTCTTCTAGTGGAATAATTTCTTCATGCGCTGCAATTTGCATAACAGGGTCTGCAGAAGTATACACGATTAAATCGCCTGTTTCCATTTGGTGTTTACCGTAGTCATCAATAACAGCTGTACCACTGTATGGTAAGTTACATACGATTCCTCTTCCTGAAAACTTAGAAATACGGTCTAATAATTCTTGTGGGAATCCATTTGGGAATACACGGAAAGGAGTCTTAATATTTAATCCCATTAATTCCCAGTGACCAGTCATTGTATCTTTACCAACAGAAACTTCTTCTAATTTCGTATAGCTTCCTTCAGGATGTTCCACAGGTGGAACAGTTTTTAAAGGAGCAATATTTCCTAAACCATAACGTTGCATATTTGGCACATTTAAGCCTACCGTTTCTGAAATATGACCTAGTGTATGTGAACCTGCATCATCAAATTTCGCAGCATCTGGTGCTTCTCCAATCCCTACAGAGTCCATTACAATGACATGTATTCTTTTAAATTTCATAACTTTCATCTCCAATTATATTTTTATTACGAACGAGGATGCGCTTGTTTATAGATTTCCTTCATTCGTTCATTTGTAATATGTGTATAAATTTGTGTCGTACTAATATCTGAGTGTCCGAGTAATTCCTGCACAATTCGAAGGTCGGCACCCGCTTCTAAAATATGTGTTGCAAAGGAATGACGCAAGGTATGCGGACTCACTTCCTTTGTAATCATCGCCTCCTGAACAATTTTCTTCAAATTCTTCCAGAAACCTTGACGCGTAAATGGTCCTCCACGATGGTTTAGAAATAAGACATTCGATGGCTTCTTCTCATCTTCGAGCAATGGTCTAGCGTAGGTTAAGTAATTATGAATCCAGTTCGTCGCTTCCTGACCAATTGGAATAATTCGTTGCTTATTTCCCTTTCCGATGGTCTGCAAAAAACCAAGTTCCAAATGCAAGTCACTCATTTCGATACTAATTAACTCACTCACCCGCATTCCAGTCGCGTATAAGAGTTCAAGCATGGCCTTATCTCTTAACCCAAGAACCGTTGATGTATCAGGCACCTCTAGCATTCGATTCACTTCATCGATACTGAGCGCTTTTGGCAACTGTTTCTTCGGTTTTGGTGGATGAATCTGCTGAGTGGGATCCACAGTCACGATATTTTCTTGGACGAGAAATTGAAAAAATTTCTTTAAGCAACTAATCATCCGACTTGTCGAACTAACAGCGTATTCGTCTTTTTTCAGTTGCTGTAGAAATAACACCATCAAAGCATGGTCCACTTCGGAAAGAGAGTGTACTTTGTGCTTTTCTAAGAATTTCTCGAACTTTTCTAAATCACGACGATAACTTGCAACCGTATTATCCGATAAACCTTGAACGGCGATACTATCAATAAAATAGTGAATCTCGTGCATCTACTCCACTTCCTTTTTCTGGCAGTTCTTACAAATACCATGGAAGGTTAGACGATGATCGAGTACCTGGAATTGAAAGAGTTCTAGCACTTTTGCTTCCACATCAACGAGTAAATCCTGTTCAACTTCTTCAATCTGTCCACACTTCACGCATAGTAAATGATGAGCAAAATGATGATTGACATGATTTTTTAGATGATAACGTCCGATGCCGTCTTCAAAAAGATTTCGGGTAATAATGGCTAATTCTGTTAAAATCTCCAGCGTTCGATACACCGTTGCTAGCCCAATGTCTGGATACTTTTGTTTCACAAACATGTATATTTCTTCGGCTGTTAGTAATTCATTTGGATGTTCTAATAGAATCTCTACGGTAGCTTGCCGTTGTTGCGTTAATTTAAAGCCTTCTTCTTGTAATTTCTTTTGAATTTCTTCAATCGAAATAGATTCCAAAGCTTTTTCCTCCCATCTTATTCTTCAATCAGATGAATAAAACCTTCTTCTTGAGTAATTCGTTTTGCTTTTAATAAAGAACCAATGGCACGCTTAAATTGTCCTTTACTAATCCCAAAAATATCTTGAATCACTTTTGGATCACTCTTATCCCAATAAGGAAGTGTGTGTGTTGGACGATTCTTCAACATCGTCAAAATCATCTCTGCATCATCTCCAATTGCCTCATAAGCACGAGGACGCATCGACACGTTCAACACCCCATCTGGCCTTAGACCAATGACGCGAACTTTCACTTCTTCTCCCAGCGTTGGTTCATAGTTCCGTTCGCTTGGATGCAAGAAACATTTATACCCTTCATCAGTAATAATCGTTGTTCCAACGAGACGAACTTGAGTCACTACCCCTGTCAAATCTCGATTCAACATTCCTTTATAACCACGAGCGACTTGATGATTGAGTGCTTGGCCATCCCCCATTGTCGCCCATGTCCGATCTTTCTTATCTTTGATCAAGGTCACATAAAGACGATTATTTTTTCTTGGCCAAAGTTCTTTCATATTTGGAAGTTCATCTAACGAAACCACCATATCCTTATCTTCTAAACCAATGTCGACAAACACACCCAAATCTTTTCGAACTTGAGTGACTCTTGCCCAACCATACGACTCATTTGTGACACTCGGAATATTTAAGGTGAAGACTTTCTTATGAGCTGAATTCTCATATAAAAAACCGTTCACAACAGCTCCAACGGATAACGAAGCAGTCGTTTCATCCTTTTTTAAGCGAAAGGTTTCTCCACTTTTTTGAACAAAAAAGTATTTCTCATTTTCGTCCGTTACAATCGCTTGGCAAACGGTTGATAATGCACTTGTCATAGGGAACCTCCTTTTTAAGCATTCTTATTTCTATTCTACCACAAATACTACTACGTCGCCATTTTTCGTTCGTTTTAGACTTCCTCCGCATAGAAAAAAGCTTGAGCAATTCTCAAAGAATTACTCAAGCTTTCATCCGTTTAGTTTTTATTCAAGAACAGATTAAACACGTTCTACTTTCAACATGTTTGTTGAACCGCTAACGCCGACTGGAACTCCAGCTGTCACAATGATTAAATCACCTTTTTCAGCAAGTTTGTGTTCAAGAACTGCTTCTGCAGAGAATTTGAACATTTCATCTGTTGAAGTTGGACGTTTAACGACAACTGGTTGTACACCCCAAATTAATGATAATGCACGTTGTTGACGTTCTGAGAACGTAATTCCTAAGATATGTGCATTTGGACGGAATTTAGAAATCATACGAGCTGTGTGACCAGATTCAGTCGCAGCAACAATTGTATGAATTTGTAAGTTCTTAGCAGTATGAGCTACTGAACGTCCGATTGCTTCAGCAACATCAGATTCATCATGTGCTTTTAATTTGAATTTATCGCGCGCAAGAATTTCACGTTCTGTACGAACACAGATGTTAGCCATTGTACGAACAGCTTCTACAGGGTATTCCCCAGCAGCAGATTCACCAGATAACATTACTGCATCAGTACCGTCAAAAATTGCGTTAGCTACGTCACCAACTTCGGCACGTGTTGGACGAGGGTTACGTTGCATTGAATCTAACATTTGAGTAGCAGTAATAACTGGTTTGCCTAAAGTGTTACATTTCTTGATTAACATTTTTTGAACGATTGGAACTTCTTCAGCGGCAATTTCAACACCCATGTCCCCACGAGCAACCATTAAACCATCTGAGATTGCTAAGATTTCATCAATGTTGTCGATACCTTCTTGGTTTTCGATTTTAGGAATAATTTGAATGTGTGTTGCATCGTATTCTTCTAATAAATCACGAATTTCTTGAACGTCAGAAGCACGACGTACGAAACTTGCAGCAATGAAGTCAATATCATTTTCGATACCAAAGATAATATCTGCACGGTCTTTTTCAGTGATTCCAGGTAATTTAGTTTTAACACCAGGAACGTTAACCCCTTTTTTGTTCTTAACGATACCGCTGTTGTTTACAACGCAGACGATTTCGCCTTTGTCTTTATCTACTTCAGTAACTGCTAAACCAACTAAACCATCGTCGATAAGAATGATAGAACCAGGTTGTACATCGTTGATTAATTCAGGATAAGTAATAGAGATTTTTTCTTTTGTTCCTAATACTTCTGTCATAGAAATACGAACAACGTCTCCCGTATTTAATTCGATCGAACCATTTTCCATATCATGTGTACGAATTTCAGGTCCTTTTGTATCTAAAAGAAGGGCAATGTTAAGTCCTGTTTCTTTACGGATACGTTTGATAGTGTTCATACGTTCTAAATGTTCTGCATGATCCCCATGTGAGAAGTTCAAACGTGCAACGTTCATCCCTGCTTCTGCTAATGCAGCTAACTTTTCAGGAGCTTCACTAGCTGGTCCAATCGTACATACAATTTTTGTCTTTTTCATTTCTTTATATCTCCTTTTGGTTTATTTTAGAAAGAAATTTCTTTATTTAATTGATACAAATCAAGATTTGGCACATGTTTACCGTTTTCCAATGTTTCAACGATATCGCCATACACGATTTTTCCACCTTGAATACCAACGCATACGCCACCAACGTTTTGTTTTAATAGGTCGATAGCTTTTGCACCCATACGACTTGCAAGTACACGGTCACGAACCGTAGGAGCTCCCCCACGTTGAACGTGTCCTAATACAGTTACACGAGTATGGAATTCTGGGTCTATTTCACGAAGTTTCTTCGCTAATGAATCACCAGACATCACACCTTCAGCTAAAACAATAATCGTATGTTTTTTACCATTTATACGACCTTGTTTAATTTCTTCCGCTACTTTTTCTAAATCAAAATTCTTTTCAGGAACTAGAATTTGTTCGGCCCCGCTGGCAACCCCAGTCCATAACGCAATATCTCCAGCATTACGTCCCATTACTTCAACAATAAATGTACGAACGTGAGAAGTAGCAGTGTCACGAAGACGGTCTAAAGCTTCTAGTACAGTATTAATTGCTGTATCAAATCCGATAGTAAATTCTGTTCCTGGAATATCATTATCAATTGTTCCTGGAACACCAATTGTTGGGAAACCTAGTTTTGTTAAAGCAACAGCACCATGATAGCTACCGTCACCACCAATAACAACAAGACCTTCGATACCGAATTTCTTTAATTGTTCAATCCCCTTTTCTTGTCCTTCACGATTTGCGAACTCTGGATAACGTGCAGAATACAAGAATGTACCCCCACGACCAATTAAGTCACTTACGTCTGATGGATTTAATTTACGAATATCTCCAGCAACTAGGCCAGCAAATCCATAATTAATTCCGTAGACTTCAAATCCTTCGTAAATACCCTTACGCACAATTGCGCGCACAGCGGCATTCATACCTGGAGCGTCTCCCCCACTTGTTAAAACAGCAATGCGTTTCACACAGATTCACCTCTTAAGATAGTAATTTACATGGACAATCCCATACACCTATATTCTAGCACTTTTTAAGCTAAATGTCTTTCATTTTCAGAAAATTTTTCATTTTCCAATTTTAACACACGAATCTCCTAAAATTTTTTCTAAATTCGCCACCACTTCAGAATGGAGATTCACACCATTCTTGAAAGAGTGCTTGACGAGCTGATTCGTTTTAACCAGGAATAACTCAACAGGAGTCACTCCTTTATATTTTTCGACCTGTTGCTGAATCTTGGAATAGACTTGTGCATTTTGCTTTTCAGGATGAATCATCAGTTGGCAAGTCTTCATCGATTCTTCGAGTAGCTGATCTGCAAAACTCATTGGGTAAATACGATTCAACTGTAACTGCCACTCTTCTTTTTGACTAGGTTTGATGCGCCCTTCCATTATGACAATCGTATTCTCTCTTAAATGTAACATAGCTTGCGGCATAGCACTCGGGAAAATCACGACATCTAATTCTCCAGAATCATCTTGCAAGGTGACATACGCCATCGGTTCTCCTTTTCGTGTCGTAATCTTACGAACAGAAATGATTAACCCCACAAAACGCATATACCCTTCCTCAAAGACTGTCTGGATTTTTGTGAGAAAGCCATTGTCAAATAATGGTTGATATTTCACGACAGGATGCGGTGATACAGAGAATCCGAGCACTTCGATTTCTTGCTGAATCTTCTCTAGTAGAGGCTCCTCTTCTACATCCGTGAAAGTGACCTCCATATCTTCTTCTAGTGAAAGGTTCATTCCATGGAATTTAACTCCTTGAATCACTTTTTCTAAATTGGCTTTTAACGTAGCTCGATTTTCAGGAAACTCATCAAATGCACCTGCATTAATTAAAGCAAGCAGTGGCTGTTCTTTGATAAATTGAGTTCCCATTCGATACGCAAAATCTCTAAGCCCCTTAAAAGGACCATACGTATGACGATTCGTAATGATTGACTCCACAAAGTCCCGGCGAACCCCTTTAATATTCCCAAGTCCCACAATCACACCGGCTTCATCTGCCACAAAATCCGCTCCACTTGCATTCACACTTGGTTTTAAAATACGAATCCCTAATTGTCTTGCTTCCACTAAATAATCTTGCAGCTTTTTCAATTTAGAGCCGCCAGTTTGAAAGAGTGCCGTAAAGAAGGCAGTTGGATAATTAGCTTTTATATAGGCTAATTGATAAGACAACATTCCATACGCCACCGCATGAGATTTATTAAATCCGTAATTCGCGAACTTTTCAATGTAGTCACAGACTTGTTCTGCATCTGACTTTTGATATCCCTTTTTCACTGCTCCAGAAACAAACTTTTCCTTTTGTGCAGCAAGAGCTTCACTATTTTTCTTTCCGATTGCACGCCGTAATAAATCAGCTTCCCCTAAAGTAAAGCCAGCCATCTCACTAGCAGCTTGCATGACTTGTTCTTGATACACGAGAATGCCATAGGTCGGCTTCAAAATCGTACGCAAGGATTCATGCGGATATTGAATCTTCTCTATCCCTTTTTTTCGCTTAATAAAATGCGAAATTTGATCCATCGGTCCTGGACGATAAAGTGCCAATACAGCTACTAAGTCTTCAAACTCAGTTGGTTTCATTTCTTTCAGAACGCGTCTAATGCCGTCTGACTCAAACTGGAAGACACCATTCGTTTGTCCTTCTTGGAATAGCGCAAATGTTTTTTCATCCTCTAGCGAAATCTTCGTTACATCAAAAGACTTTTTCGTTAGCTTTTGTGTTAATTGAACGGCGCGATGCAGTAGAGATAAGTTGGTTAGCCCTAACAAATCCATCTTAAGAAGTCCTACTTTTTCCACAGCCTGCATGGAGTACTGCGTTAGCATCCAATCCGTTTCTTGAGGAGCTTCTTGATAGTGTTTATCTCTTTTCATTAACGGCACGGTTTCAATCAGTGGTTCATTTGACAATACCACACCTGCTGCGTGAACGGACGTATGTCTTGGCAGTCCTTCAAGCGCACGTGCCACTTCGTAGATTTGTTGATTTCGTGGAGTACTATCCACTTGTGTTCGAAACGCTTTGCTCTCCTCGTACGCTTTTTCTAAAGTAATTTTCGGTACGCTTGGAATATTATTAGTAAACTTCTGCACGGTAACAACTGATTCATTAAAGACTCTACACACATCCTTTAGAACCTGCTTGGCTCCTAGCGTTCCAAATGTAATAATTTGGGCTACATTCTGATTCCCATATTTTTCCACAATATACGCTAACATCTCTTCACGGCGGTCATCCGGAAAGTCTAAGTCAATATCAGGCATCGTGTAGCGTTCCCGATTCAAGAACCGTTCAAATAAGAGTTGATAACGAATTGGGTCCGCTCCCGTAATATGCAATAGGTACGCCACCAACGAACCTGCTGCGGAACCACGGCCTGATCCTGTTTGAATTCCTGATTCACGAGCAAAGCGCATCATATCCCAAACGATTAAGAAATAGTCATCAAATCCCATTTCGTGAATAACTGTTAACTCTTCTTGGAGTCGCTGGCGATACACCTCACCCGTTAGTCCCATTTCCTCCAGCGAAGTCTGACAAAGCATTTGTAAGTACTCCTGGCTGGACTGCTCTGATGGTACATGGAATTTTGGAAGCATCACCTCTCTCATCGGAATAAAAGCACCTAAGTCACCCGTGAATTGCTCTAGATGAGAAAGCAACACTCCTTCTTCTACCTGTTGATAATATTTTGCAGTAGAAGGAGCCTCTAACAAGCAGTCAGTTCCTGTCGAATCTTGTTGGGTAAAGGACATCGTTTCATTCAAGCGAATGGCTTGTAATACTTTCCACACAAAATAATCCGTAGCATTCAAATACATAGCCGCATGAAACGCTACAGTGAGCACTCCGTACATCTTGCAAATAACTTGAACAGAAGAAAACTCGCCACGTTCAACCATTTCCTTTGAGATTCCAAGAGCTAATACTACACCAGAAAATTCTTCTGCCAGTGCAGCAATGACTTCATCTCCACGGTTTCGTTGTAAGGCAAAGAACCATTCACTATTGTGCGGAGGAATAAGTATTTTTAAAGATGTCGCATTCTTTTCAATCACATCAGACATCTCTTTTGTCCAACATAATTGCTTTTGATACAAAGTAGAGAGATGCATTAATGCTTGATAACCGACATCTCCTTTAGCGTAGACAATGACACTTTGCTTTTTGGATGGGTCGCTTTTCCAAGCCTTCTCGAAAGTACAACCAATAATAGGCTCGATTCCTTCTTTTTTACATCTCTCATAGAACTCCACTGCCCCGTGAAGGACCCCATCATCCGTCAATACGAGCTGCTTATAGCCTAAAAACTTCCCAGTCTTCACGTAATCTGCAATTCTAATCGTACTTTTTAACAGGGAATACCCACTAAACACTTGTAACGTTGTAAATGGCATCGTCTCTCTCCTCTCTTTATTTTCGCTTTATTATACCACAGCATCCCCACTTCTTTCAGACTTCACGAAAGTTTTTCAACTCTCGTATTGTCAAATGATAGAGGCTTGTACTATAATAGATACGAAAGAAGGGCTGTGTGTGAAATATATCGTTACACTGATATGGGGACTGATCTTAAGTCAAGTCACTTATTATTTAGGTTCTGCGCTCTCACAAACTCCTTACAACGTCCAAAGCGCTGTCATTGTTGGGGTACTTGTAACTGCAGTAATCTTTATTATTCAACACGTCTTTATGAAAGCAAAAAAACAAAAAGTTAATTCATAAAGTACAATCCCCCATTCAAAGAAGAATCAGGAAGAACACCTCGATGAACATCCATCAAGGTGTTTTCTACATTTCCAAATCAAAAAAGACTACCATCTTTAGTATTTCTCTAAGATCGGTAGTCTTTTTTCTACGCTTTAAAAACTATGATAAATAACGTTGCGCTGCTTGAATCGCTGCATCGTAGTCTGGTTCATGAGTCATTTCTTGCACTAATTCTTGATAGACAATCGTTCCTGATTGATCTAATACAAAAATCGAGCGTTCATCTACTCCTAATTCAGGTACATAAATTCCATACGCTTCGCCAAACTCAAAGGAAACATCACATAACATTTCCATAGCTACATCATTGGCAGAACACCACGTTGCAAATTCTTCTTTCGTATTCTTACTAATCGTTACTAATTGAATACTTGGATGTTCTTTCATCTTTTGATGGAATGCTTTTGTTTGGATATCACAAACTCTTGTATTAATGTCTGGAACGACACTGATTAGCGTCACTCTACCTTTAAAAGATTCAGGAGTTTTTACTTCTCCACGAATACTTTCTAATGAAAAATGGGGTGCTTGTTCTCCCACAGTTGGTAATTGTCCTTTCAATGCATATGGTTTTTCATGACGTGTAATAAACATCTTTATTCTCCTTTTCATCTTTCTAATGATTTGCAGTTATTTGATTCACTGCGTTTTCTTACTTATTGATGTACAAACATCGCATCTCCAAAACTAAAGAAGCGATAGCGTTCCTTGATGGCATGTTGGTAAGCTTCTAGCGTAAATTCTCGCCCTAAATACGCACTCACCAACATCACTAATGTCGATTTGGGTAAATGGAAATTCGTGACAAAGGCATCCACCACACGAAATTCAAATCCAGGCGAGATAAAAATATCCGTCCATCCACTCGTTGGTACGATATGCCCATCATGATCCCTTGCGACTGTTTCTAAGGTACGAATTGAAGTCGTTCCGACCGCAATGACTCGTTTTCCTGCTTTTTTAGTAGCCTCAATAGTTTCTGCTGTTTCTTTTGAAACATGATAATACTCCGAGTGCATCTTGTGGTCTTCTAATGAATCTACAGAAACTGGTCTGAATGTTCCCAGTCCCACGTGTAAGGTCACAGGAACAATGTGAACGCCTTTTTCTTTAATTTGTTCCATTAGTTCCTTCGTGAAATGCAATCCTGCCGTTGGGGCCGCCGCAGAACCATTTTCCTTGGCGTACACCGTTTGATAGCGTTCTTGATCATCTAAACGTTCCTTAATATAAGGAGGTAGTGGCATTTCCCCTAGAGATTCCAATACCTCAAGGAATACTCCTTCATATGAGAACTCAATCATTCGACCGCCTTGTTCAAGTTCCTTTGTGACGGTGGCCTTTAGACGTCCATCACCAAAAGAAACGACACTTCCCACTTTCATTCGCTTGGCAGGTTTGACTAGAGTTTCCCATTCGTCACCTTCTGTATTATGAAGGAGAAGTACTTCGATATGCGCTCCAGTTTCTTCTTTCACACCATGCAACCTTGCTGGCAAGACACGCGTATTATTAATCACTAGCGTATCTCCAGCTTCTAATTCATCTAACAAATCCGTAAAATGCTTGTCTTCATAGGAATGTGACTTCTTATCCACTACCAACAAACGAGAAGCAGCTCGATCCTTCAATGGCGTTTGAGCGATAAGTTCTTCCGGTAAGTCAAAATCAAAATCTTTTGTTGTATACTTCATTAATATCCTTCCTTACGTTAAGGGATAGACACGTCCAAGATGCGCATACCCTTCTTGAGTTACGACACGTCCACGTGAAGTTCTCTTTAAAAATCCAATTTGTAATAAATACGGTTCATACATATCTTCGATTGTTTCCGCATCTTCTGAAATATTGGCAGCAATGGCAGAAAGTCCAACAGGGCCTCCATCATATAAATCAATCATTGCTGCTAGTAGCTTCCGGTCAATATGGTCTAACCCTTTTGCATCGACTCGTAATACCTTTAAGGCTTGTTGCGTAATTTCTTTTGAAATCATGCCTTCTTCGTAGACTTGAGAAAAGTCACGGACCCGTTTCAATAAACGATTGGCAATTCGAGGTGTTCCACGTGAGCGAAGCGCGATTTCAAGAGCGGCTTCCTCTTTGATTTCAGTTTCAAAGACGCTTGCACTACGTTTCACGATTTCCGATAAAGAAGCCTCATCATAATATTCCATATGTTCCACAATTCCAAAACGATCCCGCAACGGTGCAGAAAGAGCTCCTGCACGCGTCGTTGCTCCAATCAAGGTAAACGGCGGTAATGGGAAATGAACTGGATGTGCAGTTGGTCCTTGTCCAACCACAATATCCACAAAGAAATCTTCCATTGCTGAATAGAGCATTTCTTCCACAACTCGCGGTAACCGATGGATTTCATCAATAAATAATACATCGCCAGCTTCCAAGTCATTCAACAGGGCAACTAAGTCTCCTGGTCGTTCAATAGCAGGACCACTCGTTGTTTTAATCCCTACTTCTAATTCGTTAGCAATTACCATCGCAAGCGTTGTTTTCCCAAGCCCAGGAGGTCCATATAACAAGACATGGTCCAATGCTTCAGAGCGACTTCTTGCTGCTTGTATATATACAGCTAGCTCTTCTTTCACTTTTTGCTGCCCAATATATTGCTGTAAGTTTCTTGGACGTAGAGATAATTCTGCTTGCTCTTCTTGTTCTCCAAGTGAATTGGCATCAATAAAACGTTCTTCCTCCACAATACTCCCCCGTTATTTCATTAATAATTTAAAGGCCACTTTCAATGCCTCTTGTGTCGTGCTTGGAGACTCAGCTTCAAGCGACTTCCAAATCTTTGTAATTTCTTTTGCAGAATACCCTAGACCCAATAACGCTTCTTTAGCTTCATCAAGTGTAGCTGCATTTGTAGGTATTCCCGTATCTTCCAACTGCTCAGGGTGTACCTCAAACTTCCCTTTCAAATCAAGAATAATTTGTTGTGCTGTTTTCTTTCCAACTCCTGGGAATTTTGTTAAGTAAGTGACATTTCCGCTTTCGACTGCACTCACAAATCCTTCTGTGTCATCGTTTGCTAAGATACTGATGGCACTTTTCGGTCCAATTCCAGAAACACTAATCAACCGTTGGAATAATTCACGTTCTTCACTAGAGATAAAGCCGTATAACGTAATCGAATCTTCCCGAACCACTTGTTGGACAAGTACTTTGATTTGTTTTTTGAGAGAATCTTGCAAGCGGTAAGGATTAGCAAATACCACTTGATAGCCCACACCATGAACATCGATGACAATCGCAGTCGGTAAAATATGAGCCAACTCTCCATTTAAATATTCAAACATGACAGTTCTCCTTTTTTGTCTATATCAGTACAATTCTAGCATATCCAAGAAAGATTGGCCAAATAGATGTTCGGTTGAGCATTCAAAAGAAGCAGTCTCTTCAAGTAAAGACTGCTTCTTAAAGTTTGTTTATTTTAAGCATTTAATAGAGCTTCAGCTTGTTGTTCTAGTCCTGCAACAGTTTCTTCACTTAAAGTGACTACTCCGCTTCCCCAAGCTTCAGGATTAATTTTAGAAGCTGTAAATTCTCCAACTACTTGCATACGAACAAATGGTAATAGTGCATTGTAGGCTGCAAATAATGGTTCATGCCCACCATTTGCCATTGACGATACTGTCACGACTTTATCTTGTAATGCAGAAGGTCCTGTCGTATCCGATAAATCTAACGCACGACTCAACCAGTCAATTAGGTTTTTCACGGTTCCAGGAATAGCATGGTTGTAAACTGGAGAGAAAATCCAAATGGCATCTGCTTTAGCAATCGCATCACGAGCTGCCTGAACTTCTGGTAATACTGGCGTTTCTAAGTCTTGGTTCATTAATGGAAGTGCTGAGTAGTCTAAGTAAGATACAGTTGCTTTTCCTTCTAGAATGCGCTCAGCTTTCTCTGCCATTTGGTGGTTGAAGCTACCTTTACGTAGACTTCCTACGACAAATAAAATATTTTTCATATTCTTTTCCTCTTTTCAAAAATACTACCCAAGAAAGTGACGTCTTCTCTCTTGGCGTGTGATTAGATTATCATCACTTAAATGTTAAAGCAATTTATTTGCTCAGAAAAATTATTTTTATTTTTTAAAATCAAAAAAATCTTATAAGCATTGATATCATCGCCTTTTAAAATGAAAATTAAAAATATCATTATAATGTATACATTATAATGATAAAAAATTTTGAGTAAAAAATGAACTATTAAATATGAATTTAGTTCGAAACTACAGCTGATTCTACTTCTAAACGACTTTTCTCTCACATCTCGCAGAAATCATTCACAGTGTGAATGATTTGGAAGTGAGAATTTCTGAATATATTAAAAAATGACTCGCACTGCGAGTCATTTTGGTTCTATAATTTTTAGGGTTGATGGAAATTTCCCACCAACCCTATTTTATTGTATACAAAAAGGCCAACATCCGTTATATTAAAAGCTCCTAAACCTAATACAAAAGGATGATGACCATATGAACAATATACTAGAAGCTACGCTACAAATCAAAGATAAAAACATTATTTGGGATAATAATGTTCAAGAGACGATAT
>CAURBR010000018.1:0-38674 GCA_963523415.1 uncultured Streptococcus sp.
GTTGCTTAATCCCTTCCTAAATTTCTTCATCAACACTATTTGACAAAGAGCCAAAATTTCTTCATCAACACTATTTGACAAAGAGCCTATTTTTTACTCTATTCTCCTAAAATGAGTTCCGCAATTTCTTCAGCAGTAACTGCGCCAAAGTAGTTGCTTAAATCAATTTCGCTTAAGACTTCCACTAAGTCTTCTTTCACCATACGAACGCCTTTTAATTTTTCTTCGATTTCTTGAATATTTCCTTTAGCGAAGAAATCACCGTAAATACGGCAGTTTGAAATTCTACCTTGTTCCACTTCTAAGTAGCATTGAATCGTTCCGCACGCAAAACGTCCATCACGGTAGTCACTATATTGTGGAGATTGGCCATAATTCCATTCCCAGTTTTTATATTTAGAAGCTGTGAGTTCGTCGATTGCTTTCCAATCTTCTTCGGTTAACACATAACGTTTTGCTTCATCAATCGAGTTGATTCCTAAAATCTTGCATGTGATTAAGTTTTTGAACTCATCTACCGTCACATTTTGATACTCTGGAGCAAGATATGGACGAATACTTCCCACACGAGCACGGACCGATTGAATTCCTTTCGATTGTAATTTCTTCTTGTTTGGGTTCAAGACTTTTTCCATCGCATCATAGTCCACATCTAGTAAGAGTGAGAATCCACCGTATACACGCCCGTTACTAATCGTCATTGCCGCTCCGGATACTTTTTTACCTTCAACAGTTAAGTCGTTACGACCTGTTTGTTCGACAGCTGTTGCGCCAAGTTCATGTAACGCTTTGATGGCTGGTTCATATGTTCTCTTGAAATCGCCAAAGATACCATTGTCTTGAATCAAGTAGCAAACATTCACCGCACCAGAGTCCACGTATACGGCACCACCACCAGTATCACGACGAACAACAAGAATATTGTTTTCTTTTAAATACTCCTCATTCACTTCGGCGATTGTATTTTGGAATTTTCCAATTTCAACTTTAGGATCACAGTAATACGGGAATAAGATGTCATCATCCAAGAAGACATTACTTTGCACATATACTTGCATCGCAAGCGCTACTGCTCCATCTTTTACATATTTTCCATCACGGATTGGTTCGATTAAATACATCGTTTATTCTCCTTTAAGTTTTTGATAGGTCCCATGAATTAATGGGGCGATGTTTTCTGACAATTGTACAGTCTGTTTTCTTAACGCAAGCGGTATACGATAATGTTTATGATTCATACTTACAAATAGCGCATTGGGATCAGCTTGTACGCATTTTTGGAAAGGGGTTTTAATAAATTGCGGCGTTGTAAAGCCCACTCCAATCTCTAAAAAGAGTACCTTATCATTTTTATGTTCTTCTAAAAACGCATCATAGCGTGCCTTTTGAGCGAAGAAATCTGCCGACTCCACCATCCCTTTTTCAGCGTTACGCTTATTAATTTCAAGCGGCGCTCCGCATTCTGGGCAGAACGGAATCAGTTCATAAGGAACCTTCAACTCCTTTTGTTCGGCAATCATCTTACGAACTAATACATCATCACTATATGTTTTTGGATGACAGTGCTGGCTGCATTGAAAAAGCCCATACTCCCCTTGAATATGATAAACCTTTTCTTTATCGTACCCAGCCACCCAAAACGCATTATCCGCATTCGTTGTAATAATGTGGTATGGCTTCGTTTTAAGCATTTCTAACAACTCAACATACGATTGTCCCACAGGTTGGTCCAAGTAATTGAGCGCGATAAAACGACTTTGAAACGCCCAATACTCTTCCCAACTCGGAAAATGAAACAAACTCGCTTGTAACATATCTAAAAATTGATACTTCTCAATAAAATCAGGAAAAGCGTCTTCGAATCGACTTCCAATGTAGGTAAATCCATCTGCTGCCGACATCCCAGCCCCGATACCAACCACGATGGCATCAGCTTCCTGGAATAACTCCGCCAGTAGACTAGCTTCAGTCGTTCTTTCTCTTTGTAATGCATTCCATTTCGTCATTCTACTGTTCTCCTGATAATAATTTCTGATAAATTGATTGGCCTTCTTTAGTATAGGTCGAAAAGACAACGGTCATAGTTGAAGACGTATCCTGTAACCACTTGTTAACGGTATCCACTGCAATACGCGCGGCAGGTTCTTTTGGAAATCCAAATTCTCCCGTTGATATTCCACAAAAAGCAATCGTTTGAAGGCCAGATACCTGTGCAAGTTTTAAACTGTTTCGATAGCAATCCGCTAATAGTTTTTTTCGGATTGGCGTTACTTCTTGACCAGCAGGAATGAACGGCCCTACAGTATGGATTACAAAACGAGAAGGCAAATGAAAAGCTGGTGTGATTTTCGCCTTTCCGACTGGTTCCTTCTTTCCTTGTTCTACCATCATATGATGGCAATAATTTCTAAGCTGAATTCCAGAAAAAGTATGAATCGCATTATCGATACAACGGTGATTTGGAATAAAACATCCCAGCATTCCATTATTAGCCGCATTCACAATCGCATCCACTTGTAACTCACATAAATCACCATTATACAGTTTGATATTCTCAAATTTCGTTGGGTGACAATCATCTAGCGTTTGGACTCTAGCAATATGATAGGATTCTAGATATTCTTTTTCTAGCTCTTCATACCCTTGTGGAACTTTCTTTGGCGGACGGACATTGACCATTCCACGCCAAATCTTCTCTAGCTCTTCTATTGAGTCAGATAGTTGTACGACTTCATGATACTTCTCTTTCGATAGAAGAGAGATCATCTCTTTTAATAATTGTACTTGTTTCTTATTATTCATCTTCTAATGCCAAGAAAGCTGCTTCATCAACATCTGTTAATGTTACTAGCCAATGTTCTTCAGGCTTTTCAGAGTTTAGTAAAGTCGGATTTTCAGTAGCAGCAAGATTTCTTGCAACTACCTTTCCTGCTAGTGGAGTTACAATAGACATAACTGTTTTACTAGCTTCTAAACTTAAAATTTCGTCTTCAGCTTCAAGTGTGTCTTCCATATTAAATTGAACAAAACCAATTGTACCTACATCATCTTGAAGTTCTGGTGTCATTCGTAATGTATATTGGTCTCCTTCTTTATCAATCCATAAAAAGTTTGCAAATTTTCTCATTTTATTTCTCTCCTTTGTATAATTCAGCTAACAATTCAATTGATCGCTTTCTATTTTCTATTGATCCAACGAGTGGAATGAATAGCAATTCATCAGGGTTCGAAACTTTTCGTAAAGCCTCTATTTGTCGATAGACTTCTGCTTTATCTCCTACAATCAATCGACTTCTGTTATTGGTAATTTTTTCCTTATCTCGATCAGTTTTTTCATATTTCAAAACATCATTTTGTGTTGGGAAAGTATGAAATTCTGAAAAATCTTTTTTCCCTAACATCCATAAATCCAACGGTTCTGCCATCTTGTGTGCTTCTTCAGACGTATCTGCAATTACAACAAATACTGCTAGAACAAAATTACTTTCCTTACTAATTGGTCCCGATTTAAAAGTACTTCTATATTTTTCTGATAGACTTTTAGCTAATTCTAGGGGTTCCTGTGGAATATACGGAAAAATCCCATAGACAAAACTCAATCCTAATGAAGCAGCTGCTTCCACTGATTGACCTCCCATGCCTAACAAGAATTGTTCTGGAATAGAAGACATATCAGGAACGACTATTCCCTTTTGCGTTGCTATTTTTAAATATTCTTGTAACTCTTTCAACCAGTCCCCATATTGTTCTTTTTGAAAGAGTGACTGTAAGTTTTTAGCTACTGTAAGAGTCCCTGGTGAATTACCAATACCGATATCGACTCTTCCAGGAAACATTCCTTCAAGAGTAGATATAACTTCTGCTACCTTATAGGGAGAATAGTGTAATCCCATAATTCCTCCTGAGCCAATATGAATCCTCTTTGTCTGGCTCGCTAAATAGGGAATAACAACTTCTGGTGCACTGATAGATAAGGCTGGAACATTATGATGTTCACTAATCCAGAAACGATGGTACCCGAGACTATCTGCCAGTTGTGCTAACTCTAGAGTGTCGTGGATAGCATCTTTACTATTTTTCCCCTCATCAACAACCCCATAATCTAACAGACTAATTTTCATCTGTTTTTCTCCCTTCATAATTGACTTCCAATCCCCTGAAGAAGTCTCGCGCTTCTTTTTCTAACGATTCTCCAAAATCCATTAAAGGAACAATATCTTTAAAAGCTGCTTTTGGAATGGCTAATGTTTCTAAAGCTTCAGGCTTAATGGTAAGTTGAATTTCATCTTCTTTTCCTTGTTGAATCTTCACTGCAAATTCTGGATCTGTTATAAAAGGTGTTGAAAGTCCGATTAAGTCCGCATTTTCCAGTGCTTCTAAAGCTTTCTCTTTTGAATTAATTCCCCCTGATGCGATTACAGCAACTTGACCTTTAAGACGATCATAGACAACTTTATTCACAAGTTCTCCTTGATGTGGACCCTTCGCTCGAATCTTATTTCTAAAAACATCGTGACCCCAACTAGCAATTGCTAAGTAATCAATCTTCACTTTCTCTACAGCCTCTTCAAAAAATTCTAGAAACTCTTCTACTGTATATCCAATTTGATTTCCACGAGTTTCTTCCGGAGTTGCTCTAAATCCTAAAATAAAATCTTCATTAGCAAGCTCATCAATAACTTCTCTAACTGCCGTTAGAACTTCCATTCCAATTCTAGAGCGATCTTCTAAAGTTCGGCATCCGTATGGGTCTTTTCTTTCGTTTGAAAACGTTGAAAAGAATGTTTGAATTAATAATCGTTGTGCTGATGAAATTTCTAGCCCATCAAATCCAGACTCTATAGCAATCTGCGCAGCACGACGATAGTCCTCAATGATACCGTGAATTTCCTCTACGGTTAACTCTTTCACTTCATGAGGAAAAGGAGATTGAAGTTTCATTGCACTCGGTCCATACACAAATCGATCTCGATTTAAGGCATGACTAGCAAATCTACCCGCATGTGTCAATTGTAAGATTGCCTTAGCTCCCCCTGATTTCATTTCTTTTGCTAATCGTGTCAATCCTGGAATATCATCTAAGGATGTTGCACTAAATCCATATTCGAATAGTTGACCATGCCTGTTGACATAGGCTGCTCCAGTAATTTGAAGAGCTGCTGAACGAGCACGACGTTTCGCATAGTGAAGGTCATCTTCCGTGATATGGCCCTCTTCGGTAGAAGAGTTCGTTACCATTGGAGAAAGAACAAATCGATTCTCTAAAATCACTCCTTTTTTCAATTCAAATGGTTTAAATAAAGATTCTGTTTCTAGCACAGGCTCACTTCTTTCTATAAATTCGTTACATCTAACATCTCTTCTTGCTCAAGCTGTTCGGCCACCTGGAGCAATAGGTCCTCTCTTCCTTTTGCTGCTGCTAATTGTATTCCTATAGGAAGACCTTCTGCTGTTTTAAATACCGGCAAGCTAATTGCTGGTTGTCCAGTAATATTAAAGCGTTGTGTAAAAGGGGTGTCTGCGACACTTTCTTCAAACATCTCCCAAATAAGCTGTTGTTGAATATCATGAGAGAACGTATCGATTGATTGTAACTGCTCTGTTAATTTTTCTGATAACGCATATGGTTGTAATTCTGGAGCCGCTTTGGACACGCTTGGCAGTAACAAAAGATCATATTGTTTATGTAAATCAGCCATCTTCTCTGCATATAAATCCCAGCTGGATACAACCCGTGAATACTGCATTCCAGAAATCTTTAATCCACCCCTGTAAAGCGCCCAAGTCATTAACTCCATATCCTCTTGAGTTAATTTTTGGTTTCGTTTCTGCTCAATTTGCTGAAACATGAGAGCTGTTTCTACTTCACTAATAATGTAAAATCCTTTTTGAAGGGCAATGCCGTCTACCGGATCTTCCTGCAGCATCGTCACGAAATGGCCATGATTCTCCAACCAATTTGCAACTTTCATGACTGCATTTTTTGCCTCTGGAGAAACCGTTCCTCGTACAGGAGATTTTAATAAAACAGCAATACGCAAAGACTTTATCTCTTGTGCATGGAAGAGTTGTTCTTTTGTTAACTTCGGAAGATTAAACGGGCTTTCTTCTTGATAAGCTTGCATATGATACAGAAGACTTTTCGTATCCCTAACGGTTTTGGTTAATGCAAAATGTACGGTAGCCCCATTCCAGCCTCTATAGTTTCCAGGTCCCATTGGCATTCGACCCCTAGACGGTTTCAATCCAATTAATCCATTATGACTGGCAGGAATTCGAATAGAACCTCCTCCATCACTAGCTGCAGCTACTGGAACAATTCCACTTGCAACAACGGACGCTGCTCCTCCACTTGAACCTCCTGCATTCTTTGTATTATTCACTGCATTTCGAACTGGACCATGAAGAAGCGAATCGCTAACCGTTTTAAATCCAAACTCAGGAGTATTCGTCCTCCCCATAATGATGAAACCTAGTTCCTCTAATCGTTGAACAAAATAATCCGTATGTGTACTTTTAAATTGTTGAAATAATCGAGAACCGTATGTACAAACACTTCCACTTTGTTCTTGACCTAAATCTTTTAAAAAAATAGGTACTCCTGCAAAAGGACGTTCGTCTATCTTCATTCTGCTAGCTACTTCCAAAGCTTGCTCATATTGTGGATATACAATCGCATTTAAAAAAGGATTTAACCGTTTTGCTTTTTCAATGGTTTCACAAACAGCTTCTCTTGAACTAATCTTTTTTTCTTTGATTAGTTGTGCCATTTTAGTCGCATCCAAAACGTTAATTCCCTCTTTCATCAATCTTCTTCACTTATCCATTATACCTGTGTCTTAGTAAAGAATTCAATGATAAGAAACGCTAAAAGAGATTTTCACGACAAAAAATAGAGTAGCAGAAGAAACAATGTCTTCTTTCGCTACTCTATTTTATTATTTATGACTTTTTCTTTGAATAGTAATAAATTACAGCAATTATCAAAGCAGAAATAAATGTAATGCTACTACCTAAGATCAATCCAGGTGGCTGATAGGTCCACACAATTTCATGATGTCCCATTGAGAGTTGAACTCCCATAAATAAACCTAACGATTTTTTCACTTCTGAGCGAACCCCATCAACACTTACGCTCCAACCACTTGAATAAGGGATGGTAAAAGTTGCAAAACTATGTTCGTTGTTAGTAACAGTTGCCTGAGCTATTACGGAAGCATTTGAGTACGATTCGATTTGAATATCATTATCATTTCGATATTGTTGAAGCTTTTGAACTAATGTAGGAATCTCCAGTTCGTAGAACTTAAATTCTTGCAAGTTCCATTCTTTCGCCTTTCCATCTTCAAATGAAAGTGAAAGCATCGACTTTAGATTTCCGTTTCCAATTACCCACAATTGATTTTCTTTGAACCGATTTTCATAAGCATAGGATTTGCCATCAAGTTGCACGTTTGATTGATTCACCGCTCCTGATTGTGAAACAGGAATTTGCACAAAATACAAATGATTTTCCAACATCGGAATATTAAAAGTCAGTTGTGCAGGCTCATTCTCATTGATTTTCGTTCTTTTCGTACCTGACACCTCAAGATTTTCTACAACTGGTTCTTCTACTTTTATTTCTTTGAGCATTCCTCGGTCGGTTAACCCCAAAACACTTAAGATCTGATTCAGATTTGAGGCTGGACTATTCTTCTCAAATTGAACAGCAGTTGCTTGTTCTTCATTTGTCAGAAACCCTAATGAAAAGACATAAGGATTCCGATATCCTGTAAAATTCTGGAATGTATCTTTTTTGACATAAAGTTCGGTAACATCCGGGTAAGAAGCGTTTTGGCTATCTCTAATATAAATTTCTGAGAATCCTAATATAGAATCTAGTATAAGATTGCGACTCACATAATTCACAACAGACTTTGAAGTTGCCAGCCCTAAATGGCCGAGTTCTTCAATTAAAGAAGATTCTAAACTTGAAGTAAAATGAGAGCCACCATTATACTGCATCACTAAAGGAAGATTCGCTAAGGTTAACCCTTTATGGAACTCTTTTCTCGTAAATATCGACTGTGTATTTGAAGATACCTCTGGATGAGATGTTGCCCATTGAATTTGCTCTTGTAAACCTTGGTTACTCGAATAATATGGAACTCGTGCAAGTCCAATAAATGCATTTGCTGTTAGTTCAATCAAGACAAAACAGGTCACAAGCTTCTCCTTTTGATTTCTTGTCCATCTTGGAATAATAGTAATCACTATTACCATTCCCCAAAAGAATACCGCTAACCCTTTCTGATAAGGCTCTACAAAAGACAATGGAACTATTATTGACTCAGTCAAAATTCCTGCACACAGAATACCAAATCCAAAAACCACTTTCCTGAAAGCCGTTTTTTTCAGGGTCATTAATCCTTCAGCTGCTATCCCTAACATAAACGCATTCATGACCCAAGAATTCCTGAAATAGAAGCCAACTGGTCTTTGTCCCATATGCCATAGTTGATCGAGTCCTTGAATATGAAAAGATAAAATTAATATCACAAAAATAAGAAGGGCTGAGAATTTTTTTCTTCTTGGAATTGTGGCGCTTAAAAAGTAGCTAACTACTCCAAACAGTCCTATACTCCCAACAAATAATTGAGGAAGGGCATGCGGGTCTCCCCACTCTTTTTCTCCAAATGCTCCCACAATCAATTTTTGAGACATCGATACTAAATCATTGACGGTTTGAAAAGACCAATGGAAGGTGTCTCCCGAACTTGCTTTACTATCTAACAATGCGTGAAATACGGGAAATAACCAACAAGCTGCTAGTCCTATTCCTAATAGAGAAAATAAAGCCACTTTCCCTATCGCAAGAACGATTCCCCGAATCGACTGTTTTTCTCCTAACACAACATAGAGTGTATACAACACAATCAATAAACACATCATATATCCTGTATAAAAGTTTGTTATAAGACTAATCCCAAGAAAAAACGGTAATTTCAACGATTTTTTCCCGTTCACAATGTCTTCAATTCCTAAAAATAGGAACGGAACATAGACCAAATTATCTAAAAAATTAGGATTATAGTGTTGAGAAATGACAAAGCCGCTCAGAGCATAAGAAGTAGATAATCCTAAGGTTAACCAGTAACGATTCATTATTCCATGATATTTCTTTTGAAGATAATACCCAAAGGCCAGACCCATCGTTCCAACCCGTAATAGTGGGATCACATACGTCACTATTTGAAAGCTGGAAATAGGAAATAATACATATAAAAATGTAAAAGGACTTAAACTATTAAATCCCCATACACTTGGCATTGCTCCACCTAGTGATTTTTCAAAAGACCAAAATAAACCAGCGAAATCTCCTTTCCAAAACAATTGATGTAAACCAATGTAGAGTGGAAAATATTGAGATGAGAAATCTCCACTAGTTATTGTATTGGGTGAATAAGGGGTCAACCTTAAACAAAGGAAGACCCCTAACATCATGATGAATGGAACTATAAACAGTGAACTATATTTAAATTTCATTGTAGAAATGAGATTCATAGTCTACTCCTCTTCGTTAAATCCATTTTTTATAAATTGCAATAGCATAAATGAGAATCGATAAAATTGAAATCATTAGTCCAGCCATGAATCCATCTGGTAAATAACTCATTTCAATCGTATGTTCTCCTTTAGAAATCTGGAATGCTAAAAGACTATCCCAAACTTTCTTTGTTGAAACTGGTTTTCCATCAACTTTTACAGTCCAACCAGTTTCATAAGGGATACTCGTCATCATCCAAGTACTATCATCCGTAATAGTAACAGTTCCTTGAATGAAGTTTTCGTCCCAACGCGTTAATTGAAGTCCTTGTTTTGCACGGTCTTCAATAAGACGATTTACCAGTGCACTATTAGAACGAGCCAATCTTAATCCAGTAAGATTGTACTCATCGTCTGTTGAAATTTCAATCGTCAAATCAACTGCTTTTCCAAGCGAATCATGTGCTAGTTGAACAAACTGTGTTTGTTGGAATTTATCTTGGAAGTCATAATTATTTCCATTTAATAAAACACGCACATTATTTTTATTCGTATGAGATAATTTTGGTGGTAAAGAAACCCAATAATCTTCGTTTGATTGCGGTGCTAAATGGAATGTAATAGTTCCAGGTCTTGAACTATCAATCCGTTTGTAGGTTTCTGGTTTTTCAGAATCTGGAACTTCCATATTGTCCAATTTCACTTCATTAGCAGCAAGTTGCGTTAGGTATAACTCACTAGTGCTTGCCATCGCCTCAACTATTTTATTTTGATTTTGGATTGGTTGATTATTTTCTAGCTTCACATTAACGGTTGCTTCATTGACTCCGTATGCAATCGGTAATATTGGTCCGTCTTCATAAGTAACCGTTCTAACAGCTTCATATACAGGTTCCTTAGAAGTAATATCTTTACGAGTTACCATATTTCCAAACACATACATTTTCGATGTATCTGGATATTCTTTCGTATACACCGGTTTTGGCGCTACTAAATATTTCACCGAGAATAAAGCATCTTGAAGAGGTGTCCCTTGATAATAAGTTGTAGCGTTGATCCCGTTATTTCCTAAACGGTCAAACAAATCACGTGTACTATTTTCCAAGTTTGAACTGAATATTGACAATCCTGGATAGTCCACCATAAACGGATCATTCTTACTTAAATTAAATGTCTTATTAATTCGATAAAAATTCTGATGGTTAGGTCGAATTGGATCAATTGCATTTCTCAACTGTAATACAGCATCATGATATTTATAAGCATCGGTATATCCCACTCGTGATTGTACTATTGCGGCATTCGCAGTTAGCTCAATAACAGTTAAAATAGCGACTACTGCCCACCGTTGTTTCACTTTAGCCGAAAATAAGGCCAACAAAAGAATCATGAAGATTCCTAGAGTAGCAATTCTTTGCCATACAGTTAGGAATGAATGTTGTTGATACTGAACAATGACAAAAATCACTGCCATGAAAGCAAATAAAAGACTAGCTTCTTTGATAGAAAATGTGTCTACTTCTCGTAAGCTTAAATAGGCTAAATAAATAAGGAAGAAGGCAATAATCCATGAGAAACGGTAGAAGAATCCTGCAGGATTTTGCCCCATATGCCATAGTTTACTTGTAAATTCATGTGAGCATGAAATTAGGAAAACGACAAGGACAAATCCAGCTGCAACTTTTCCCCACTTTGTAATCTTTTTAGAAATAAAATAGTAAAGAGTTCCTAGTAAGCCAAAACTTGCAACATAAATATTTGGTAAGTTTGGACCTGCTGGCCAAGAATCATTATCAAAAGCCCCTAAAAATAGTTTAGATAAAATTTCAAAAGGATTAATTTGTAACGTCCATTCAAATTTTAGTGAATTTTGTAATCCACCTTTTGTAGAAACTAAACTAATAATAATCGGCAATAGAATGGCTGCAACCATCCCTACAGCAATGATTGAAGCACAGGCTAATTTTAAGAGTCTTTCAAAAATAATTTTCATATTTTTGAACTCTTTAGAACGAATAATGTAGAACAACGCATAAATGACTACAAAAATACATGTCATATAGCCCATGTAGAAATGAACAAAAAGTGCTAGCGCTAGCATGCCAATATAGCCTTTTGGAGACTCATTATCAAGCACCTGCTCAACTCCAATTAAGACTAGCGGAAGCATAATCATTCCATCGTAGAAGATTGGATTCATCTGATAACTAACATTGAATCCATTTAACGCGTAAATCGTCGCAACGATTGGAACTAAGTAAGCCTTACTTTTCAATCCATCATAGCGTTTCACTAGAAAATGCGTCATTGTCAATCCCATCGTCCCATAGCGAAGTGCAATAACGATAGGAACTACCCATTGGAAATTTTCTTCAGAAAAGAGTAGGAATAAGAAGTTGAACGGACTCAATAAGTTGAATCCCCAAATTCCTAACATTCCTCCACCAATTGATTTAGAGAAGGAATAAAAGAAACTACCCCAATCTCCATTTAAAAATAAATGTTTAAAATATGCATATAATCCAATATATTGTGCGTTAAAATCGACCGCCATCAGTGACTTTGCACCGAAAGGAAAGAATCCATCAATCGCCCAAGCCACAAACATGATAATCATAGGCGCAATGAAACTTGCTAAATAGACTTTTTTCTTAGTCGTCATTTTGCTCTCCTTTCACGGTCATGTTCGTTTGGTCCACAAGATAATGTGGGCGTTTCTTCACTTCGTAGTATATTTTACCAATATATTCTCCGAGCACCCCAATTGAAATGAGTTGAATTCCACCAAAAAGGACTACAGAGAAAATAGTCGTGAAATACCCACTCACAAGAGAATCCGGAGCCACAAAGTATTGAATGAACATCCACAAAACGTACACCAATGAGATAAACAAACAGAATAATCCAAAGTCAATACACATCCGTAATGGCTTATCATTAAATGAAAGAATTCCTTGAATAGCGTAATTCAAAGAGAACTTCAATGAATATTTAGTCTCTCCCACAGTACGAACTTGATTTTCATATTCAATAACTTTTTCTTTGAATCCAATCCAAGAAAAAATCCCTTTAGAAAAGCGATTATATTCTTGTAATGAAAGAATTGCGCGAACCGCTTTACGGCTAAAAAGACGAAATTCTGATACTCCATCCATCAATTCAATATCCATCATTTTATTAGCAAGTTTATAAAAATGTTTAGCTAAAAAAGTACGATGAGGTTTTTCACCAGTACGAGTACGACGTGCACTCACTACATCGTAGCCTTCTTCATATGCAGCAATCATTTTAGGAATTAATGCAGGTGGATGTTGTAAGTCTCCATCCATTAAAATAACAGCTTCACCTGTTGCATATTCTAGCCCCGCAATTGTTCCAGCTTCCTTCCCAAAATTTCTGCTAAAACTAATATATTTGACACGTGAATCAGCATCTGCAATGGCTAACATACGTTCAAAAGTACGGTCCTTACTACCATCATTAATAAAAATAATTTCAAATTCCGCTTTTGTAATTTGATTGATTTCTTTAACTAATGCATCATACATTTTCTGAATCATATTTTCTTCGTTATAGAACGGAATTACTACAGATAATTTCATACATCCACTTCCTCAATCCTTTATATTTCATTCACACCTTTTATCATATCATTTTTTCTAAAAGAGTGCCCGCACTTAGCGGATTTTTTTAAATATTTTATAAAAAAAGAAAGTGAAAATCATCTGAAACGGATATATCAGATAATTTCCACTTTTTAAAAGTAATCAGTCACACAATTCTTTCAAATTTTTAATTGCAGCTTTTGTACCGATTAACCCTAACAGTAAGACTAGAAATACAAAAGTAAAGCAGACCATGAAAAATTCTTCGGGTAAAGCAAGAATAATCGGATCCAACTTTGGATCAAAAATCCAAGCCGAATTATTAAAGAACACATGGTGAAATTGAATAAACAGGGTATCAAAGAAACTACCAATTGCGACACAAACTACTATTGGAATCACAATTAGCAGCCGAATAGGTGAACACAATTGCCAAGTTTGCTTTCTACGTTTGAAAAACCGAAGCCCAAGAAATGCTCCTGCCGCAGAAATAACAAGTACTGCAAAGTTTACAAAAAAGAGACGTTTCACTTCATAAAAATGAAATAAGCCTTGAGCAGAGCTCGTAAAATCACTCATTTGTAATGTATTTGTCAACGGATTTGTGAGATAGTCGATTAGTTGATGATAATTTTTCGTTAGTACATCCACAGAATATCCAGTTAGCTTCTCTACATTAAACCATTGAATAGACCATTGATAAAGAGGTTCAAAAAAAATTACGATTGTAATTCCCAAACTTAGCCAAAAGAAAAAGATGCAAATTGCGGTCAACCATTTTTGAACGCGATAAGGCTTTAAGAGATTTTCCATACACTGAGGTCCTCTACTAAATGAGTTGGTTGTTCTTTCACCGTTGAAAGATATTCTTTAGGTGTAAAACCTGTCAATACCATAATCGTGTCCATTCCATATTGAATTCCTGCCTGGATATCCGTATGATAATTGTCTCCAACCATCGCAATATCTTTCTTAGTAAAATGAGTATCTGGGAACTTTTCATTTAGATAATGTAAGGCAGATTCCATAATGATACTACTTGGTTTTCCAATTACAATTGGTTCCACCTGTGTTGCTACTTTCAAAAATCCCGTAATGGCGCCAGAACCCGGAATTGGCCCTCTCTCGCTTGGTAAATTAGAATCAATATTCGTAACGATATACTTAGCTCCACCACGGATAGCCAGTGTAGCTGTCTCTAATTCTTTATAAGTAACGTTACGATCTAAAGACTGCAATACAATCTCAGGGTTCTCATTATCTAGAATATACCCAGCTTCTTGAATTTGCTTCTTAATAGCTTCTTCTCCAATAACCATAATGCGGTTCACATCAAAATGACTCTTAATATAGTCAATAGAAGCGATACCGCTTGTATATACTTCCGAAGGGCTCACTGCTGTTTCATAATTTTTTTGAAGATTCTCTGCCACTTGTGCAGGTGTCTTTGTAGCATTGTTGGTAACAAATAGAAAAGGAATATTGGCTTCTTGTAACCGTCTAATAAAGGCCTCCGCTGTAGGTATTCTATCTTTTCCTTTATACATTGTTCCATCTAAATCAATAAAATATGCTTTATACATTTAATTTCCTCTTTGCTGATTTTCACGAATATGGAAGCCTTTCTTTTGAGGAGACTTCACTGGATTTTTCTTTACCTTGTTAGAAGAAGTTTTTTCGACTTCCTTCATAGAATAATGTTGAGCATTCTTCTTCGCTTTAGGCTTGAAGTCACCACTACCATATTCTTTCATTGTTTCTTTTGGTATAAATCCTTTTAAATTAAAATCTTGTTCTTTATTACGCTGTCTGTTCTCATTATTGCGCTTTTTCTGACGATTTTGATTCTTTTCTTTGGATTTTCGTTTAGGATTACCATTAAGGGGTTCTTCCAAGCTAACCGGGCTAAAAACATTCTCCCGTTTTGGTCGATTTCCTTTTCGTCTCTGTGAATTTTTCTCTCTTTTTACTCGTACAGGACGCTCTTCTTCTATAAGCGTCTTGTGTTTAGCCGACGGATCTCGTTCAAGAACAAAGTACTGACAACCAAAATTACAATATTCTAAAATATACTCCGATAAATAATCGATATCACGATCTGGAGTCGCTAATTTATGCGAATGCTTAAAAAATCCTTTTAGTCGTAGTTTCTCATGGCCCCAGTCTCCAACAATAAAATCATATCGTTCAAAGATATCATTATATCGTTCATTCAAAGCCTCAATATTAAATCCTTCTCGAAAATTCTCAATAACCTTGTACTGCACATCATCAATTAAGACTGTCTCATCGTCTAATAAGACCGCTCTTTTGACTTCTTCAGGCGCCGTTACTATGTCCTGCAACACCTGGCTTAATTCTTCTGAAAATGTTTCTACATTTGATTCAGTCATGGTGTTTCCTTTCTCTATAAATGATTTCTTTTTCTAAGACTGTTCTTAATAAGTCTGGATATAAAATTTGATTTTGACCTTTCTCCTCAATGATTGGGAAAAACGGAGAAAACCGAAGATGGTCTGGGCAAACAAACGTTATCTCGTCTTCATCTTTTAAAGTTCTACCTTCAACAACGATTTGTCCATCCTTCACATCAAATCCTGTCATTTGGATTTCACCGAATATCTTACCACGAAAACCATATCCACGAATAGCTTTTTCTAATAATTCAGGCTGCTTATTTTTAAATTGCTTCAAGAGTTCTTTGAAGTCTTTTACTGACATCGTAGTTTTATTGAGATGGATTGGATGAGGCATACATGTATGCAAATCATATTTAGTAAGTGTCCCTGCGGAGATTGCTGTCACAAAAAGGCCGGTATACGTTATTGCAACGTTGATTCCAGTCTGTCTCACCATAGCTGTAAGTGAACACTGTGCCAATTCTTGAATTGACATTGCTGGAATTCCTTCTAAAACTACTTGTTTTCGTAGTAACGTTTCTCCTTTTTTTCTTAACTCTTCACCTTCATCCACTATAGGGTTTTCTTTCAACGAATTAACTGCAATCATCTTTTCTGATAGTGGCACTAACTTGTCTCCCTTTATACGAAGGCGAAGCTCTCCAATATATTCTCCATACTTGAATCCACCCGTTAGTAAAGTATGTCGTATCCATTTTCCTTCTGGTAGAAAATGATGCGTATGAGCCCCGAGAATTACCTGGATTTCCGGATACTTTTCTGCAATTTGCGTATCCATCTCAATTCCCAAGTGAGATAATAGAATAATCTGGACACCCTTTTTAGCAAGAGGTGGAACCAACCGTTCTAAAGTCTTCAATGGATTTTCAATCAAATATCCATTTGGAAGATAGCTTTCTGGATAGGCAGCAGTGAGCCCTAAAAATGCAATTTTGCATTTTCCTATTTCTTCCATATGAATTTCCGTAGCAAACGGAGGAACTTCACGAGTTTGCGACCATTTCAAATTAGAAATAATTACAGTAAACTGCCTCGTATCGTATACAGCTTCCAACTCTTCTGGGGTATAAGCTGTTCCTTCATTATTTCCAAGGGTCACAAAATCCATTTTTTGTTGATTCAAAATAGGAGAAGCAATCTTTCCATTTTGAGCTTCCACAAGAGGATGCACTCGATCAATCAAGTCTCCTAAGTCGACTGTCCAGACTTTTTGCCCCAAAGCTTCCAATCGAGCCCTTTCCTCATTCATAAAATGTGTTTGTGATGTTATAGCTTGAAAGTGCGAATGCATATCGTTCACGTGAAGAATGGTGATTTCACTCATGCATGCACCTCATCTGCTTCATTATCAAAGAAAATTGCTTGGGTTAATCGTTGTAGGTCAGTAGGTGCAATTTCCATTTGTAAGCCTCGTTTTCCTGCTGAAATACGAATCGTCTTTTGTTGTAATGCTTTTTGTTCAATAAAAGTTGGGAATTTTTTCTTCATCCCAATTGGCGAACATCCTCCACGAACATATCCGGTAAGAGGCTCTAACTTTTCTAACGATAAAAGTTCTACTCTTTTATTTTTTGATACTTTTGCAATTACTTTTAAATTCAACTCTCGATGAGCTGCAATACAAGCTACCAAATAACCTGTTTTATCGCCCGAAAGTACAATCGTCTTATACACTTCTTCTACTGGAATCCCCATTCCATCAGCAGCATGAATTGCATCTAAGTGTGCTGTATCTACATCATATTCATGGATGTTATAAGTTATTTTTGCTTGTTCAACCATTCGAACTGCATTCGTTTTTATGATTTTTTTCTTCTTCACGTAAAATCACTCCTACGTAATATTTTACCACATGAGTGAGTCTAAATAAAATGCAGTATTATCTCCTATTCATTCCCTCTATAATCTGCTCACTACATAAAAGAAAAAGATGATACAAAAGGCACTTGAACCTTTCCTGTATCATCTTGTATATGGTATCTTCTACTAGTTTAGAAGCGTTAGTCGTCTAATAAAATCAGCATTAGATTTTGTCTCTTTTAATTGCTTCACAAGTTGTTCACTTGTTTCCAAACCATCACCTTTAATGGAATGGCGTACCTTCCAAATAGCATCAAGTGTTTCTTGAGATAGTAAGATTTCTTCTTTTCTTGTTCCAGATCGTTTCACATCGATAGCAGGGAACACTCTTCTTTCAGCTAATTCTCTAGACAAATGAATTTCTGAATTGCCTGTTCCTTTGAATTCTTCATAAATCACATCGTCCATTCTACTACCCGTATCGATTAATGCAGTTGCTAGAATCGTTAAGCTCCCACCTTCTTCAATATTTCTGGCAGAGCCAAAAAACTTCTTAGGACGATAAAAGGCCGCCGGATCAATCCCACCACTAAGTGTTCTTCCTGAAGGTGGAATCGTTAAGTTATATGCTCTTGCTAAACGTGTAATACTATCCAGTAAAATAATCACATCTCTACCATCTTCAACTAGCCTTAAAGCACGTTCAAGCACCAACTCACTAATTTTAATATGATTTTCTGGGAGCTGATCAAATGTCGAATAAACAACCTCTGCATCTACCGTTCGTTCAATATCTGTGACTTCTTCTGGTCTTTCGTCAATTAGCAGGATAATCAATTCTGCATCTGGGTAATTAGCTGTAATTCCATTCGCAACTTCCTTCAACAAACTAGTCTTTCCTGCCTTGGGAGGAGCAACAATCAATCCCCGCTGCCCAAATCCGATAGGACAAATCAAATCTAACATACGGGAAGCAATTCTTCCACGTGTAGTTTCCAAAACCATTTGCTTTTCTGGATAAAGAGGAGTCAATCCTGGAAAATGGTCCCTTTCCTTAGCTTCTTCAGGATCTTTGCCGTTCACAAACCCCACTTGCATCAGTCCATTGAACTTTTCCCCTTGACGAGGTGGACGAGCTGTTCCACTTACAAGATCTCCATTACGTAAATCAAAACGTCGAATTTGTGAAGAGGAAATATAAATATCTTCCTGACTACTAGAATAGTTAATCGGACGTAAAAATCCAAACCCTTCAGCACGATTGATATCCAGAACTCCTTCTACTTGAAAGAATCCTGTCGCTTCTTCTTGTGCACGTATAATCGCTAATGCTAATTCTTTTTTTGTTAATTGACCATAATACGGAATCTTATAATGTTTGGCAAAGCCATACATTTCTTTTAGCGTTTTGCCTTGGATACTTTGCAACGTTACTGTTTCTATTTGTTCTGTCATATTTACCTTCCATTACTCTTCAATCATCGTAATATCTGCACCAATCGCTTGAAGTTTTTCTACGATATTTGAATACCCTCTTAAAATATGTTCAATATTCGAAATCTTGGTAGTTCCTTCTGCCATTAATCCCGCGACAACTAACCCCGCTCCTGCACGTAAGTCACTTGCAGCTACTTCTGCTCCAATCAATGGAGTAGGTCCTTCAAAGGTAATAATATCCTCAATGACTTTTCCTTTTGCACCCATGCGATTCAATTCAGGTACATGTCCTACACGCTTAGGGTAAATCGTGTCAACAATCATTGCAGTTCCTTTTGCCTTCATGAATAGTGGTGTAATCGTTTGTTGCAAATCAGTTGCAAAACCAGGATACGGCATCGTTTTAATATTGACCGCTTTTAATTCTGGCGAAGGATATACATAAATATCATCCTCACCGACTTCCATCTTCACACCCATTTCATCCATCTTCGCAATCAAACTTTCTAAATGTTCGAAAATAACATTTTTCACACGGACCCCTTCACCAACCGCAGCTGCAATTGATAAATACGTACCAGCTTCAATTCGGTCGGGAATAATCGTATGACTACATCCATGAAGACTTTCTACACCTTCCACACGGATGATACTCGTCCCTGCTCCTTTGATATTTGCGCCCATTTTATTTAACAATGTAACCACATCGATAATTTCAGGCTCTCTAGCCGCATTTTCAATAATTGTTTTACCTTTTGCACGAACAGCAGCTAATAAAACATTAATCGTTGCTCCAACAGATACAACATCCATATAAATTTTGGCTCCTACAAGTCCCTCTTCGCCAGTAGATAGATAAATCGCTCCATCATGGTCAACAACAGTTGCACCTAAAGCCTTAAAGCCTTTCAAATGTTGATCAATCGGACGAGGGCCTAAAAAACAGCCGCCTGGTAAGCCAACTACCCCTTCTCCAAACTTCGCTAACGTTGCTCCCATAAAATAATAAGAAGCACGCATACTTTGAATTTTACCTTTTGGCATTGGGATAGACTTCATTTCTGTTGGATCAATCGTTAGTGTTCCATCCACAAATTCAGTTTTTACGTTAAAATCGTTTAAAATTTCAATTAATGCGGATACGTCCTGAATGTCAGGGACTCCATCCAAAGTAACTGGTTCATTCGCGATAATAGCAGCCGGAATTAAAGCTACTGTACTATTTTTGGCACCGCTGATTGTTACTTCCCCTTTTAATGGCTTTTGGCCGTTAATGACTAATTTTTTCATAATCAAATTCCTTTCGAGATTGCTTCGAATCTATTATACCATGTTCCATGAAGAAACCGCTATAGTTATTTCTCAGTTTTAATTGTTAACCCTAATTACATTTTGTGTTGACAATGAATATGAATCTGTTACACTAAATTTATGAAATCACAGAAAGGTTATACAAAATGAACACCAAACAAAAGGTTTTAACTTTGTTGTATGGAAGTCCAAACAGACCACTATCTGGTCAAGAAATCGCTGAGGAATTAGAGGTTTCTAGAACTGCTGTTTGGAAAGCTATCCAACAATTAAAAAGAGAAGGATATCAAATCACTTCTAGTACTAAAACGGGATATCAATTATCTATTGAAAGTGATATTCTCTCTGAGGAAGGTATCCGTACACATTTAGGCAATCTCTTAGAAAATTGGCGAATAGAGGTAATGGAATCCACCACTTCAACCAACGATCTGGCTAAAGCTTATGGTGCTAGTGGAGAAAAAGTACCTACTTTTTTCATTGCTGAAGAACAAACTGCGGGACGTGGTCGCTTAGGAAGAACTTTTCTTTCTCCGCCAAAATCTGGATTATACATGAGTATCTGTATTTTTCCAGAGGACAATTTAGAAAGTATTTCTCTCATTACTTGCGCTACCGCTGTTGCAGCAACAAGAACAGTAGAATCTTTTATCAACGAAAAAATTGGAATCAAATGGGTAAACGATCTTTACTACCATGAAAAAAAGATTGCTGGAATCTTAACAGAGGCAGTAACGAATATTGAAGCACAGCACGTAGATGCGCTCATTGTCGGGATGGGGATTAACCTTCATATTGATGAAGCTATTATTCCAGAGGATTTAAAATCCATTATTGGTTCTCTATTTTCCCCACAAGAGGTTCCCAAAGAATTTAACCGTAATGCATTCGTTGCGCGTTTCCTAAAAGAATGGAATCTGTGTTTCGAAAACATCAATGCTGGTAAGCGAGATTTTATGGAAGACTATAAAACTCATTCAATTATTGTTGGCAAAAAAATCAATGTTATTAGCGGTACAAAAACATATCCTGCTACCGCAAAAAGTGTGGATAATAACGGCCATCTCATCGTTCAAACAGACGATGGTGCCATACACTCATTATCCTATGGCGAAGTAAGTATTCGCCCAGAAAATTAAATGTTAGGAGTTATACACATGAAAAAATTAACGATTAAAACACTTGTACTTGCAGCACTATTTGGAGCACTCTGCTATGTATCTAGCTACTTAAAAATCCCAATCGGTCCAGTACCATTCTCAGCACAAACAGCTACCGTGATTTTGGCATCACTACTCTTACCTCCTGTTGCTGCTTTTGCTGCGCAATTCATTCACTTCCTCTTACTCTTCCTACTAGGTGGTGGCACAGCACTTTTTGTTTCTCCATCATTTGGATTCGTCATCGGATTTATGGTAGCAGCACCTGTCATCTCATTCATCGGGAATCGCATTAACAACATTTTTGGATGGGTCATCGCTGCTCTTGTAGGGGAAGTTATCTTCTACCTCATCGGAATTCCATATATGACATTTGTTCTCTTAAGCATTAAGATGCAGGATCTTAGCCTTCAACAAATTTTAGGATACGGATTATATCCATTTATTCTTCCTGACTTAGGGAAATTAGTCATTGCCGTCTTCCTTGCAGATCGTATCAAAGTATTAGCAAAAAAACACTTTTAATTGAGCGCAAAATAGGCTAGGGATAAACCCTAGCCTATTATTTGTATTTAAATTCCAGATTCTTCATCACATTCATCGTCATCGTGGGGTTGAATCGTTTGTATGCTTACTTGTCGGATTGATTCTTTACCCGCCAATAAACTTTGTGTTACAACATCTTGTGCACTTGATGCAAATTCACGTAACATTGCAATTTCAATTAGCATTGGTAAGTTTGTTCCCACAACAACCTCTACATTTTCAGACTCTACTGTTGCTAACATTGCGGCTTTGAAAGGACTTCCTCCTAAAAGATCAGCAAACACAACAATTCCTTCCGTTTCTTCTTGCAATTCTCTAATTGAATTGCGTAATTTATTTTCAAGCGAATCCATTGTATCATTCTCTAAAAATGGTACTACTTTAAACGCCTCTTGTTTTCCCGCAATCATCTCTAATGCTTGGCCTACTCCAACAGAAAATTGACCATGACCCGTAAGAACTAATCCAATCATTCAACATCCTCCATTATCATTAATTTACCAACTTTTAAGTAAACTCAATTTTTACAATTAAAAAGGAGTATAGAAGGCCTCTCTATACTCCTTTCATTCACTTTATTTAGAATGATTAAAACAATTCTTTATAGAAAGCAATCGTTTCTTCTAGAGTTGGCATGAATGGGTTACCAGGTGCACATGCATCAATTAACGCATTCTTAGATAGATATTCAAAGTCAAAGTCTTTTTCTTCAATGCCTAATTCAGTTAATTTCTTAGGAATACCTACTGTTTCAGAAAGTTTTTCGATTTCTTTAATTGCATATGCTGCACATTCTTCGTCAGATTTACCTTCAGTTTGTAAACCTAAAGCTTTTGCAACATCACGGAATGCAGCTGGAACACGTTTTGCATTTTCGCGTTCGATAATTGGTAATAACATAGCACAGCATACACCGTGTGGAAGTTTGTAAACAGCACCTAATTGGTGAGCCATTGAGTGAACATATCCAAGTCCAGCGTTATTGAATGACATACCGCCTAAGAAGATTGCGTTCACCATACCTTCGCGTGCTTCAATGTCATGACCATCTTTAACGGCACGTGGTAAGTATTCTTTAATGAGTTCAATTGCTCCAATGGATAATTTCTTAGTAACGCCATAAGCACCTGGAGTTACTAAAGCTTCAACCGCGTGAGTTAAAGCATCCATACCTGTTGCTGCAGTTAATGCAGCTGGTTTCGATACCATTAATTCAGGGTCGTTCACTGAGATTAAAGCTAGGCTGTTTTTATCAACCATTACCATTTTAACTTTTCTTTCTTCGTCTGTAATTACGTAGTTGATTGTAATTTCAGCTGAAGTACCTGCAGTTGTATTAATAGCTACAACTGGTAAGCCCTTTTTAGCAGATTTGTGTAAACCTTCGTAGTCTTGTGGTTTACCACCATTTGTTGCAATTACTGAAATACAGCTTGCACAGTCTTGAGGTGATCCTCCACCTAGGCTGATGATGAAGTCACAGTTGTTGGCTTTTAATGCTGCAACCCCGTCATTAACGTTCTTACAAGTAGGGTTTGGCTCTACATCTGAGTAAACAACAAAGTCCACACCAGCTTCTTTTAAAGGTCCTGTTACTTTAGGAAGAATATCACTTGATTCGATAAATTTATCCGTTACTAAAAGAGCTTTATGATATCCTAGATCTTTTACGTAAGGTCCAATTTCTTTAACGACTCCTCTTCCAATTAAGTTAATTGATGGTACATAAAATGTTGACATATTTTTTTCTCCCCTTTTAATCATTATATGATTTAATGAGCAATCTTAAGTGTTATTCTCCCTTCTTTCCACTATTAATTTTATATAGTTTGCTCATCTTTTTTCAATATTATTTTATCAAATCCATATACTTCTTTCAATGCTTCTTGTTGACTTTTTTCATTCTCATGAAAATCTTTACCTTTTCGAAACATTTTATTCATTTTCATACATATAAAAAGAGGTTATGATTCCCTTTCATAACCTCTTTTTGTATTTACTAAGTTAATCTTTTAATTCTGCTGTTAAGCTTTCTAATTGGTCTACTAAATGTCCAACGTAAGCAATCGCTTGTTTTAATGGTTCATCTGTTGAAACATCGCACCCCGCATGAATGGCTAAGTCTTTGGCAGACATGCTTCCACCTTTAGATAATGTATCTAACCATACCTTAGCGTGTTCAGGATTTTCTTCGATTTGGTTGGCAATCGCAGTCCCGATTGTTAACCCTGCTGAATACGTATATGGATATAATCCCATATAGTAGTGAGGTTGACGCATCCATGTTAACTCTGCCCCAACGTTGACAACAAGGCTGTCACCAAAGAATTCTTGCATTACTTCTTTTTTCACAGATGACAATACATCTGCATTTAACATTTCGTTATTATCAATCATTTTGTAAATACGATCTTGGTATACAGCTTCCATATAGTGCGTTACCATGTTATGGAAATAAGTACGGCTAATCATATTGCTGATGACCCAACGTTTAAAACGAGCATCTGTACTTGTCTTTAGTAAGTAATTTGAAACGATAACTTCATTACATGTTGAAGGAGCTTCAACGAAGTATAATGAACATTCGTTGTTTAAAATGGATTGATGTTTCCCTGTTGACATGAAGTGATATGCATGCCCTAATTCGTGCGCTAACACGAATACTTCGTTCATTTTACCAGTCCATGATAATAGGATAAATCCGGCAACGTTAGGAACAGTCGCACAGAATCCACCAGTGCTCTTACCAATATTTTGTGGGAAGTCCGTCCAACGTTTGTCATAACTTTCATCAATCATCGCTTTGTAGTCTTCACCAAGAACCCCTAATGCTTTCTTCAAGTAGTCGCGAGATTCTTCAATCGTCATATCGACTTCGAAATCTGGGTCCAAGTTGATTTTTGCATCCATGAATTGCATATCAGAAATGCCATGCTCTTTCGCTAATAATTTAATATAGCGTTGCATATGAGGAGCTAGGTCTGTCATGAGCATACGAATTTGACGGTCATATAATTCACGGTCTCCATCTTGTTCGTCTAATAAATAGTCAATAACACTGTCATATCCACGCATTGTTGCCATCATTTTTTCTTTCTTCAATTGAGAAATGTATTCATTGGCAACGGTATTTTTATATGCGTTTAATGTTTTATAGAAGCTCTTAGCCGCAGCACGACGTACTTCTTTATCAGGGTCCATTTCATGTAAGTTTTCGTAAAGAACGAAGCTATTTTCAAGTGTCTTGCCATTCGCTTCAAATGACTCGAATTGCATATCTTCGTGTTTTGTAACTTCATATAATTGATAGAAACTTGGTAAGCTGCTTAAGTTTGATAGCACTTGTTCTGCATCTTTAGAGAGCGTATGTTTCTTTTGACGAATCACTTTCTCTACAAAGTAAGCTAAGTCTGGTCTCTTTTCTGCCACAAATTGATTTAAGAAGTGTTCATCTAATGAAATTAGCTCTGTCATCACAAAGCTCATGTTTTCAGCATACGATACGCTAACAGCTTCGAATGCTGTGGCGTTTTCCACCACTTTTGGATTCAATCGGTCAACCGTCATTGGTAATTCTGCATAATGAGAAGCACGGTATACTGCTAATTCAATCGCTTCGTACCCGCGAATCGCTTCATCTAATACTTCTAAGTCTCCTAATTGGTTTTCGTATTTTTCTTTGAAGGATTTCATTTCCTTCTTTAACCTTTCCAATTCAGTGTAAAATGCCTCGTCGGTTGGATAAAGTAATGTCATATCCCAAGTAATTTTAGGATCAACTTCTTTTCTTGGTACTAATTTAATTTCGGCCATTTCTTTCACTCCTTTTCATTTAGTTTCAATTATACACAATATACAAGTCCTTTGCTATACTAGGGGTATCAAATTTTAGAAAGTTGGTGAATGGGTGCTGGTTCAAAAGTTTTATTCAAATAGCCCTCTTGTTCTTTCAATCCCGCATAGTGGGATTCTTATTCCAAATGAACTGACTAGTATTTGTCATCCACATGCAAAAAGAATTCATACTGACTGGAGTCTGCGAGAGTTGACTGCTCATTTTCCTCATACTACGATTGCCACAACTATTTCTCGATACATTGTCGATCTCAATCGGGGAAGAGTTAGAGTTGGAAAAGCTACTCAGCCAATTATTCATAGAGCAGACGAGGATGGCCATGCATTATTTTATCACTATCCTTCCAAGAAGAAGCAAGAGGAGTGGATTCGACTCTACTACAATCCCTATTATGAATCACTGATGCAAATACTCCACCAAAAATTACAAGAACATACAACTGTCTACTTATGCGATCTTCATAGTTATGACGACTCTTTATTTGAAACCAACGCTATTATTATCGGAACAAGACGTCAAAAAAGTTGTACAACAGAAACTTGCCGTAAATTAATTCAACTATTTGAAAGGGAAGGAATTTCAGCGACTCTTGATTCTCCTTTTTCAGGTGGAAATCTCATTAAAACTTTTGGGAAACTCCCTGGAGTTGAAGCTTTTCAGATTGAAATTCCCTACTCTATGTATTTAAACGGGCACTCTCTTAACCAAGTAACTGCTCCTCATTTGGAAAAGAAATTAATTTCCATTCTAGAGTCCTTAATCATATAGAAAACCACCTTGGACGTATCGAGTTCCAAGGTGGTTTCCATTTATTCATTAGATTCTTCTAGTAATTGTTTCACTTGCGTTTCTAACTCTTGAATTCGTGCCTCTTGTGCATCCAACTCTTCTTGCATGTGAACCATTTGGTCTTTGTAATTGTCTAATGGATTCTTCGTAGATTTTGTAAAACTACGATATACAAATACTGCTCCAAAGAGAATTGCAAGCGTTAGAATGATAAAGACCCATCCCATATTTCTTTTTAAATATCGATTAACTGTTTTTTGAAAATAATTTTGCTCTTCACTCATCACTTGTCACCTCTTTTTTCATAGTATATCATCTTTACTTTTAAACCTCTACATTAAGATGCCCATTTTGAGAAATTTCTGTAGTTTGCTCAAATATCTCTCCAACGAGTCCTTCGTCACAAACCACGATTAAGATATCACCAGAGGCTAATTTCGTATCTCCTCTTGCAATAATTTCTTTTGCTCCGCGTCGGACTGTTGCAATCACCATTTCTTTTGGCCATTGAATTTCACAAATGCATTTCCCTACTAACGGACTATCCACCATAATAGGAACTTCAAACGTCGTCCGTTGCCCTTTTGCATTTGTGGATTGTTCATGATCTAGTTTTTCGGCTAATACTTCATAAATCGGATCCATCTTCAAGAAATCTGCAACAATATAGGCAACCAGTGTACAAATTCCAAGAGGCATCAATTGGTTGAGTCCTCCTACCATTTCTGTTACTAACAGCAATGCAGTTAATGGAGCTTTCCCAATGGCAGCAAAGTAGCCAGACATTGCAAAAAAGACAAAGCTAACACGCATACTTTCATCAACACCAAAAAATTGAATGACTCCTTCAGCGTATACGAGTCCCAACAAAGCTCCTAGAGATAGAATAGGTAGAAAAATTCCACCTGGTAAACCTGTCCCATAAGAAATCATGGAGTAGACAAATCGAATAACAAATAACATTGCAAGGAATTGGACAGAATGATTTTCCTGAAGAAGACGAAGAATCATCTCTCCTCCACCACCCAACACATGTGGATTCCACAATCCCAGTGGCATAATTAAGATAAATGCAATTAAACAATAATTATAAGGGGCCACTTTAGGAAACAATTTTTTATATATAGCCGGTAAAGCAAGGGTGAGTCGATGATACGCTAATCCAAAAATTCCAAGGAGTAACCCTAATACAATGACGTACCCATAATAATGCATTGGGAAAATTTGATCATTTCCTAAATTTAAAGACGGTCTTCCTCCGAAAACATTTAAGGAAATAAAGTTTGAGATAATCGCCGCTGTTAAAGTAGTCACAGCAACTAACGGGCTAAACGTATGATGAACTTCCTCAAGCACAAACATCAATCCCGCGATTGGAGCGTTAAAGGCAGCCGCTAGGCCTGCTCCTGCTCCACTAGAAATAAATACATTTCTTTGAACACGACTACTATTCATTTTTTCAGCGATGCCATGACCTACAGACGCCCCCAATTGAATGGAAGGTCCTTCCCTTCCAAGAAGCAATCCAGATCCAATCGCAATGGCCCCTGCTACGTATTTTTTCCAGCAAACAGACCACCAATTCATGTCCATCTTCCCCTGTAGTTGTAACTCTACTTGAGGAATCCCACTCCCTTTGATATCAGGTTCACTTTTAACGATTTGGCCCAAAATGACTCCCATTACGATGCTAAAAAGAATCCAAGCAGGAATCCATTGTGGTTGCTCTCTTAAGAATGAATATACCAAAATTACTTTTTCAAGAATGAATCCAATCATATACCTGAACGTACTGACTGCCGTCCCCGCGAGCAACCCAATGAGGGCTCCTATAACGATATACCCAGATTTTCGATATCTTCTAGGATTCAAATGATTTAAATACTTCACACTTATCTTCCTTTACAACTTCATTCTTCTCTATTATATCAAAGTCTGTCTATAAAGAAAGAGCTTTTTCACGTATTTAGTCCTTTTGTAGGTCTGCTTCGTCTAATGCATTCATGAAACGGAATAATTCTTCTTCGGTCAAAGTTTGTTTTTCTTCTTGGGGATAGTCTTTTACAATTTTTCCGCGATGCATGACAATTAACCGATTCCCATAGTGAATAGCATCTGATAAGTTATGCGTAATCATTAAAGCCGTTAACTGTTTTTCTTCAATAGTCTCTTTCGTCTTTTGCATTATTTTTCGTTGTGTTTTAGGGTCTAATGCTGCTGTATGTTCATCTAACAATAATAATTGAGGAGCATTCATCGTTGCCATTACTAACGAAATTGCTTGCCTTTGCCCACCAGATAGCAATCCAATTTCAGTATGAAGTCTATCTTCTAAGCCAAGTCCTATTGGGGCTAACAATGCTGAAAATTGGTCTAGTTCCTCTTTACTAGTCGCTTTAAACAGACTACGTTTCTTACCGCGACGATGGGCAAGCGCTAAGTTCTCTGCCACCGTCATTCGAGGTGCTGTGCCTTGCATAGGGTCCTGAAAAACACGACTAATAAATGCAGCACGCTCGTATTCTGGCATTAATTCAATTGATTTATCTCCAACGGCAATTGAACCTTCATCAATTGAGAAATTCCCAGCGATAGCATTTAGAAATGTGGATTTCCCCGCTCCGTTTCCACCGACAATTGTAATAAAGTCTCCATCAGCGATACTTAAGTTAATCTCTTTTAGAGCTTGATGCTCACGAGAAGTCCCAGGAAAAAATGTTTTTGATAACTGTTGAATCGAAATACTCATTAGGCACCCTCTTTTCTGTGTCTTGTACTCTTTTGATGAATCCAATTTTTGGCTTGCGGAACCGTTAAACAAATGGCAATTAATACTGCGGAAATTAGCTTGAAGTCATTTGCTTGGAATACATTCAACAGTAAGACAAGCATTAATAATAATCGATAAATGATAGAACCAAAAAGAATACAAACTAATCTTCCAACAAAACTCTCATCCGCAAAAATCACTTCTCCGATGATAATAGCTGCTAACGCAATAACAATTGTACCAATACCCGAATTCACATCCGCATACCCATTGTTTTGAGCAAGAATCGCTCCTGCTAAAGCAATCAGCGCATTTGACAGCATTAATCCAAGTACCGTCATAGAGCGTGTGTTAATCCCGAGCGCACGTGCCATTTTTTCATTATCTCCAGTTGCAATTAGTGCTTGACCTATTTCAGTTTTGAAAAAGAAGAACATCAAAAGAATTAAAATTCCTACTACAACTAGTCCTGTGACTATAATGTCGAAATATTTAGGTAATCCAATAGAGGACAACACACTAAAGATAGTCTTTTGGCCTAATAAGGTTAAGTTTGGTTTGCCCATGATTCTCAAGTTCACAGAAAGTAAACCTGTCATTGTTAAAATTCCAGCTAATAGGCTTGGTATTTTACAAACTGTAATGAAAAAGGCCGTCACAAGCCCAGCTAGTGCTCCTGTAATCATTGAAACAAATGTCGCAACAAAAGGATTAACTCCTTGCTGAATCAAAATGACACAGGTGGCAGCGCCGAGTGGAAAACTGCCTTCTGTTGTCATATCTGCTATATTTAACACTCTGAAACTAATAAATAATCCCAGTGATAAAACTCCCCATAATATTCCTTGTGAAATCGAAGAAATCACTAAATCCATTTTGGAAATTCCTCCTACATGTTCATTCTATAATCTAATCTTAGTGTTGAGTTGATGTCACTTTTTGTGCTTCTTTTAAAATATCTTCAGGAATCGTAATTCCTAATTTTTTTGCTTTTTCTTCGTTCACATAAATCACACCTTTATTCGCAAGTGTAATTGGAGTTGTTGCAGGATTTTCTCCTTTTAGCACTTTCACAACCACTTTAGCTGTTTCAACCCCAATTTGATATTGATCTACACCAAGTCCTAACACTCCTCCATCAGCTACCATTGTATCTGCAGAAGGGAACACTGGGATTTTAGCAGCATCTGTTACTTGAACAACTGTTGCCATTGCACTAGCAATAGTGTTATCAATGGGAACAAAAATAGCATCGACTTGGCTTGATAAACTTTCTGCAACTTGTTGAATATCATTGGTATTAGCAATCGTAGCTACTTTTACTTCTAACCCTAATTCCTTGGCTACCTTTTGTGCTTCTTCAGCTTGTTTAACTGAATTATCTTCGCTAGAAGTATAGAAGATTCCGACCTTCTTCATATTTGGAAGAACCTTTTTCATGATTTCAAACTGTTGTTTAATAGGTGTTCTATCACTAACTCCAGTAATGTTATTCCCAGGTTTTGATTCGCTAGCAATTAATCCCGCTTCGACCGGATAAGTAATTCCACCCATAATAATTGGCGTTTCTTTAGTATCATTCGCTAATGCTAATGTTGCTGGAGTTGTAATCCCTACTAAAATATTATTGCCTTCAGAAACCAACTTTTCTGCCATTGTAGCCAAATTACTTTGATCTCCTTGCGCATTTTGTAAATCAATTTCTAAATTTTTGCCAACTTCATATCCTTCATTTTTTAATTCATCTTGTAATCCTTTATAAATGGCATCTAATGCTGGGTGACTTAATAATTGTAACACCCCCACTTTAACCTTTTCTGTTTGTGTGGATGCTGTGTTATTTGTGTTTGTTTCTTTATTCTGATTTCCTGATTGATTGAAGAAAAATGCTCCAATCAATACTAATACTAATAAGGCTCCGAATAAATAAATGCTTTTGTTCTTTTTCATGATAAAATTCCTCCAAAAATTAAATAAGTTCCGCAAACTCACTAAAAAAGAGACTACGTATTTCATACGAGTCTCTCATACAAATAGAAAGACCACGTCAGCTCTAGTCCATAGATCTACGTGGTCGAGTTTGCTTTAAAATTGAAATCCACATAGATACAAGTTCACATCAATGAAGGTTGTATCTATATGTACAAAAGTACGTTAAGAACAACCTGTATCTAGTGGCTTTGCCAACGCGTATTCAACTGTAATACGATACTTAAGTGTGCCATGCTCTTAACTCCTTTTCTCTTGATGTGTTCATTATGAACTCAAACGTCCTTAATGTCAACTACTTTTTTTCAAAAAAAATTGTTTTTTCAGTGTGTATTTTCATTTTCATAGAAATGCTGTGTTTTCGCGAACAATCTCCTGATATTAATTTTGCTCACTATGAAACTATACTATGATATCAAAGGAAATTAATAAAACATTTTTTCACAAAGGAGAGTGAAAATGAAAAAAGGTCTTTTAGCTAGTTTAGCTATTTCATCAGTTCTATTATTAGCTGCTTGCGGAAATAATAGTTCAAATTCTTCAACTACAGCTCAAGAAACAACAACTGCTGAAGCTGCAGCGAGTGCATCTGCTCAAAAATATGCAGATCCTTCAACATTAAAAGATAGCTATGATGTTATCATCGTAGGTTCTAGGGGTGCTGGTCTATAAGCTGCTATCCAAGCTAAAGAAGCTGGTTTAAACCCAGTTATCTTAGAGAAAATACCAACTGCCAGAGGAAACACAACTAAATCTTCTGCTGGTATGAACGCATCTCAAACTAAATTCCAAGAAAAAGAAGGGATTAAAGACTCTAACGATAAATTCTACGAAGAATCACTAAAAGGTGGTAAAAGAACAAATAATCCCGAATTATTACGTTACTTAGTAGACCACTCAACAACTTAACAACTACTAGTGGTTTCGGTGCCAACATGGAAATGGTCACTGAATACAACCCTACTTTAAACGGATTCGTAACAACAAAACAAAAAAGGTTCAACTGGTGACGGTATTGTTTTAGCAAAAGAATTAGGCGCTGCAACTGTTGACATGAAAGAAATCCAAATCGCACCTGGTATTCACCATATAATGGGTGGATTGAAGATCAACACGAAAACAGAAGTTCTTAAAGAAGATGGTTCTGTAATCAAAGGCTTATACGCAGCCGGTGAAGTTACAGGTGGAATTCACGGTGCAAACCGTATCGGTGCTAACGCTTTTGCCGACATCATCATCTTCGGACGTCAAGCAGGTGCGCAATCTGCTGCATATGCAAAAGAAAACTAATTAATTTCCAATTGACCAAAAAATAAACTCTGAAGCCTCGGCTTCAGAGTTTTCTTTTGCTTAAAATTTAATATTTTCTTGTATCCATTCTTTTCTAAAATGAAGGGCCACTCGTGTCATCGATACAGATTGAATCGCAAGGATTCCGAAGAAAAGGAGTGTATTATTCTTAAATAGAACTGCTAGGATAACTCCTATTAGGTAGACTACAAAGTAACTCATTGCAACTTGTTTCGTCATCTGTAGGCCTTCTTTGTTGTATCGTGAGGTTCCAAAAAGGCACACATAAAACAGTGTGATACCCACAAGAACCATTGAACTTCCCATTTCTAACAATTGACCATCATAATACATCTCTACTCCAGCGGTCATAATATTAATCGCAATTAAAATTCCAATATGTAAATACGCTAAGGGCCCACCCGCTCTTTCTTGATAGTGTTCAATTCCGATAACAGTTTGAGAAACATAAGAAACAAATAGGAATCCGACCATCACAAATGTAGATACAGATAAAAGAAAATGTTCAGCTAGTGGATACGTTTTGATAACCGCGATGACCAATTCACCTACTGTTAAAATCGTAATCAGTTGCATTCGTTCCACTAAATGCGGAAAGTTCATATAGCTGTATTTCATCTTCTTTGTCATAAAAGTTGGATAGATTAAAAGCGATAAATAAGAGAAAAAATAAATATAGTTGATATACTCAACTGGAGTAAATGAAATAATCACCATCGAAACAATGACAATCAAAATGGCGATGAATATTCCTTTAATTTGAATCACCATATCATTCGTACACTGTTGGTACTTACGAATATGCAATAAATACTGCAAAATAATAATTCCCAAAACGACAATCATCAGTAGATTGTAATAAATATATACTGGGATAGCAATTCCATTAAAATTAACAATTCCCAATCTCCAATTCGCTGTAAATAAAGTCACCATATTTCCGATGACAAGCGCCGCTGCGATAATAGTATAAATATCATTCGTATCTCTTCTACTGTAACGATTTAAGTATGAGTTCTCTATTAACCACACACTCCAAATTGAAATAGTTGCAACAAAAAACGCTAAAACCCCCTGCAAGTTAACAATGTGTTCTGGAGTGGAATGGAGAATACCCACTAATTGACTTGTCGCAAGCACGAATACTAAATCAAAAAACAGTTCATAGTTTGAAACTTTCTTTACTTTCATGCTACTCCTCCCTTAGTCCTCATCCTTAATATCGATATCTTCTGGGATTGGTTCATCCAAGTACTTCTGATATTCTTCTAAGAGACGTTCCCGTTGTTTCAAGAAGAAATCGAACTGTGAACTGTTTAACAGTAACTCACCATCTACTTCTACTGTTTTTACTTGTTTGGCTTGAATGAGATACATCAAATATCCTAAATCAATTTCTAACGCTTCAGCAGTTTGCTGTACAGTTTGGTACATCCTTTTCCTCCATAAAAAAAGCTACCCTGAGCACACCTAGGGTAGCCATAATGTCTTGCTTAATCTAAAGATTCCACTAAGCTTTTCGCAAAGGTTTCGATATTCTTGATATCTTCTGCTTCTGCATTTAAATCGACTAAGACATTTTCAGCACCTTTTTTTGCACCAGTTTGCGAAAATTGATCATCAAAATCTAAAACAGATTGACAGAATTTATCATAAAATGTATCCCCTGAACCTAACGCTCCATATACTTTACCTGTCAAATCCTCTTCGCCTAATTCTTCATAAAAGTCTACGATTTCATCTGGTAAATCTCCATCAGTTCCGTAAGTATAAGTTGCAACAACTGTGATATCGTAGTTATGGAATTCACTGGCTTGTGCAGCTGTACATTCTTTCACGTCAACTTCCACACCTAAATCTTCTAATGCTTCTGCCAAGATATCTGCAATTTCTTCTGTATTTCCGGTTAAACTTGCATAAACGATTAATGCTGTTGCCATAATTTCACTCTCTTTCTTATTCAATAATCAAATTATATCAAATCCTGAAATAGTCGTCTATTCTGAGTCTCCATATAGTCACTAGCCAATTTTCTGAATCCGCTCCCCCAATGAAAAATCAATTCCTATGTTAGAACTTATTGAACGAAATTTTTAGGCATACTTTATCTATTGAAAGTTCCTCAAAAATGCATAATACTATATAAATCATACTACTACATGAGGAGTTGAACAATGTGGCAACTACCGCAACTGAACGACTAAAGCAAGCCGAACATGGGGCGCTCTTAAGTGTCGTTACCTATATTCTGTTGTCCTTAACTAAATTATTAGCAGGAAACTTTTTTAAATCCGAAGCACTCTTTGCTGACGGACTAAACAACTTTACTGACGTAATTTCATCTATTTTAGTATTTGTTGGTCTAAGAATCTCACAAAAGCCCAGTGATGAAAATCATCCATATGGTCATTGGAAATTTGAGACAATCGCTAGTTTAGCAACTTCATTTATTATGTTTTTAATTGGGATTGAAGTCTTACGAAATACTTTTGAGGCTCTCTTGAACCCTACCGCTGAAGCTCCTTCTATATTATCTTCTATCGTGGGATTCATTTCAGGAATCATCATGCTTGCGGTATACACCTACAACAAGCGATTAGCACAACGAATCCAATCTCTCGGATTAAAAGCGACCGCAAAAGACAATTTAAGTGATGCATTGACCAGTTTTCTTACAGCGATTGCTGTATTATTTGCTTCATTAGGGCTCCATTTCCTTGATAACGTAATGGCCTTCATTGTTGGATTACTGATTATTCGAACAGCATACGATGTCTTTAAAGAAAGTACCTTCCAACTAACGGATGGTTTTGAACAAGAAGAAATAGACCTTTATATTCCTGTCATTTCAGCTCATCCAGAAGTTAAAGAAGTCGGAGAAATAAAAGCTCGTCGTTACGGCTCAAATATTTATATTGATTTGACTGTCTGTATGGATCCTCATCTAACGGTTACAAAAAGTCATCAAGTTACTGAGGAATTAGAGCAAGAATTAAAAGAGGTATTTGCTATTTCTTTTATTGATGTTCATGTGGAACCTTACTTCGAAACCAATCCATCATTCACAGTAACAAAAGAAGAATCCCAACTTTCCTTATAGGTCGTTGGGATTCTTTTTTGTTTTTATTTAATCGTATTAAAATCTAATTTAAAAGCTTCTTTAACTGTTTCGCTCACCTCGTTTACCGGAGTCTTCGATACAAATTTACCTCTAAATACATATCTGTGAGAGGAATAAATATCATCACAGGTAATCAGTGTAATCTCTGTTTTTCCCGGAACATCATTAATGACATCTACTTGTGTTGGCGCAACTAAATCAATCGCATAGGTTTCATATTCATATACGTATTCTAAATCCGTGGTATAAATCTTATCTCCAATTTGTAAGTTCACAAGTGGAGAAAACAGCATGGTCATATCTCCAAAATAGTTATGGCTGGCTAATGCGTAGTTTCCTACTCCCATCTTTTGATTTGGTTTCATTGTACCAGCTCCAGCTAGTAGCACTTCGTTAGCTACCCCTTTATAAATTGGTAAATTCAACTTTACACTTGGTACCGCAATCTGACCAAGTGTAAGATATTTTCCTTTATCAAAGTTAGCTTTTAAAACACGATTCAAGTCAATCGCTTCAACTTTGGAAAAATCAAACTCTGCCTCTTCTAACTCATTGGCCTTTACTTCAGCTAAGGTTAAGTTCACACTGGCTTTCGCTTGTTCCGATTGTAATCGAGACAACATATACGTACGAATAGGTCCAGCTGCAAATAACACTCCTGCAATAATAAATAAGATGGTTGCAAGGAAGATACGCCAATTAAATTTTTTCTTTTTATTCTTCTTTGGTTTCTTTTGTTGTTGTCGTTCTTGTAATTTTTCCATTTTCTATTCTCCTTTTTCTTTTGTACTGACCAAAATCCAGTACCCCTTATCCAATGCAATTCTTTCTACATTCCCAAATACTTCTTGCATTTTCTTTTGTGCACTCGGAGCACCCTGCTTTTTCTGGATTACAATCACTAATTGTCCATTCGTAATCAAACGGTCGAAAGCCTCTTCCAAAATTGCGTGGACGACTTCCTTCCCTGCTCGAATTGGCGGGTTACTTAGAATCACTGCATAATCGTTTGATGAAACAGAGCCATAAAGGTTACTTTCGTGAATCATCACGTTAGAAATTTGATTTTCTTTAGCATTTTTCTTTGCTAATTCCACGGCACGTTCATTTACATCAACCATCTCGATGGCCATGTTTGGACATCCCTTCGCAAAAGCAAGTCCCATTGGTCCATATCCACAACCAACATCCAGCAACTTTCCCTTTTGGAGTTCTTTTGGTACCTCATACGATTCAATTAACAATCGACTACCAAAATCAATTGTATGCTTCGAGAACACACCATTGTCACTGACAAAGTGAAACGGAAATCCTTTCAAGGTATACTTAAAAGAACGCTCCATACTTTGACTATTCGGTTGATTCGTATAGTAATGATTTTGGTCCATACGTTTCTCCTTTTAATGTATCTCTCACCATACTAGCACAAATCAAATTCTTTTTAAAACAAAAAAACCCGCTGTTTGAAAACAGCGGGAAAAGGTTAGGAGGGTTTACTAATAAAAAATGTTGGGAGTTCATTTTTTATTTGGGAGAAGTAAACCTTAGGTGTTTTATTGGGTATACTTAAAGTATAGACCTATATTGTGAATTGTGTGTGAATTTTAAAGCTGAATTATATGAAATAGTACTTTTTTTATATTTTTACATCGTCGTATTCAGTACTTTTTTCGAATAAATTCACAATATATGGACAAGTAGCACGGATTTTTAACTGTTCTACTCGTGCATATTCTGCCAAACAATCTACCAATTGACGAGCTACCCCTTGCCCACGTAAGCTTGGATCTACAAATGTGTGATTAGCATTAATAACACCATCTTCTTCAGGGATAAAGGTAATTTCTGCATCCATTTCACAAGCTGCATTATAGTGTCTAAACGCATTTTTTTCTTTTACAAATTCCATAGTGAACCTCCTCTATTCTTTACACTTTAGTATACGATGATTTAGAGGAAATTTCGAAAAAAACGTATTTTAAAGTAACATATGTTACCCGTGCTTTGCAATGAAGTCATTTTTTAGCATTTGTTAATCTGTTAGCAGAGATAAATCTCTCGATTGGAGATTTTGTTCTGCATATATCAGATAATTATTTAAGCCCTGCAAGTTGTACCGCCTTAGCAGTTGTTGCTGCACCAGTAGTTGGTTCATCCATTACAAATGGTAAAATCACCACTAAAAGAAAATAAAGAGATAGCACCAATGCTTGGTATCGCCTCATCGTTATCATTCTTATTAATGATGTTTTAGGAAAATGACCATGAACATCATAATCACGATAAGAACCTCAATTAATATAAATTTTTTAGGTTGGTATTTAATTTCATTCCATGCAATTTTCATCTTTTTGCTCCTTTTTCAAATGGTACTTTCCAGTATACGCGTCTTATATGACCTGAATATGACATTATATTGGGAATAGATTCTTAAAGCTCTACTCCCTATTACAAAATAAAAAGAGAATGGTATAATGAATGAACAAAAATATATGGAGGAATTATTGGCATGGAATTTACTCATAAAATTCCTACTGTTGAAGCTTATAATCAATTAAGAGTAAACGCTGGAATGAATAGCACTAAACCTCATTCTGAAGTGAAAAAAGCTCTTGACGGAACTCTTTTCTTAGTTTCTGTTTATAAAGATGATGAGCTCATTGGTCTAGGAAGAATTGTTGGTGATGGAGGAATTGCTTTTATAGTATGCGACATTATGGTAGATAAAAAGTTCCAAAGGCGAGGTATCGCAAATAAAATAATGGAAATGATTGATCAGTGGTTTGATGAAAATACACATGAGAGTAGTTTTATCACTTTACTCGCTAAAGTTCCTGCAGATAAGCTCTATCGTAAGCATCATTTTTCCTATCTTGACGAAAATCGAGTGGGCATGATTAGAGAAAAATAAACGTGAGAAAAAACTTCATTTACGGAACAAATACAGACCCACAAACAAAAAAAGCCTTGGAAAAATGATATGTACCCCCTTTACTGGACAAACCAGTAAAGGGGGTATTTATTATGCGTT
>CAURBR010000019.1:0-36884 GCA_963523415.1 uncultured Streptococcus sp.
CCCCCTCTAAAGTAGTTTACTTTTTTTAGTGTCTACTTTAGAGGGAGCATATCAAGTAAGCTTTTAGAGTTTATTTCCATTTTTTGTTTCCTGATTTCAGTTTATTTGCTAGGATGAAAGACAGCAGTTTGATGAACTGTAACATCTCACATTGCACGATGAGTGCTTGAGTGCTATAATAGGTATTGTTTTTTATATTGAATTTTATATTTATTTTGCACTTTATATTGTAAGAGTGTTATTGAAAAATAAGAAAGTAGGTATTATGTCTTCCCGTAGAAAAGTCTCACTCGCAGAAGTGAATCAATCAATAGAAACCCCTGATAATAATCATTTTTGGCAAAATCTTAAAGCCTTCTTAGGGCCAGGAGCGCTCGTTGCTGTTGGATATATGGACCCAGGTAACTGGATTACTAGCGTTGTCGGTGGGGCCTCCTATAAATATACATTGCTCTTCGTGATTTTGATTTCCTCACTAATCGCGATGCAGTTGCAACAAATGGCAGGAAAACTCGGGATTGTAACTCGAATGGACTTAGCGCAAGCAACCGCGCACCATGCTCCAAAATGGTTACGTCATATCTTATGGGTTATTGTTGAACTGGCTCTCATGGCTACGGACCTTGCTGAAGTGCTTGGCTCGGCAATTGCTTTGAATCTATTATTTGGAATTCCGATTATGGTAGCCATTTTCATTACCGTACTGGATGTGTTCTTACTTCTTGGAATTATGAAACTAGGATTTAAGAAAATCGAAGCGATTGTATCCACACTGATTTTGACGATTTTATTAATTTTCGTTTATCTAGTACTATTAGCAAGCCCAAGTATTACGGGAATTGTGGAAGGATTCCTTCCAACAAGTGCGTTATTGCAACCAACCTTACCAGATCACGATTCTGTGCTTACCTTAGCACTCGGAATTGTCGGAGCAACGGTTATGCCGCATAATTTGTATCTTCATTCATCATTATCACAAACCCGTAAAGTAAACTACGAAGATCAACAAGCGGTTCGTAAAGCCGTTCATTTTATGACATGGGATTCCAATATCCAATTATCCTTGGCATTCGTTGTGAACTCACTCCTCTTAATTTTAGGAGCGGCGCTCTTCTTCGGACATGCCTCAGAAATTTCTGCGTTCTCACAAATGTATAATGCACTGCAAGATTCAAAAATTGCTGGCGCAATTGCCAGCTCAACGTTATCGACGCTATTTGCTGTGGCGCTATTAGCGAGTGGACAAAACTCGACAATCACAGGAACGTTAACCGGACAAATCGTGATGGAAGGTTTCTTGCATATGAAATTACCACAATGGGTGATTCGTGTTGTGACACGTCTATTCGCCTTATTGCCAGTGGTGATTGTAGCAATCTTGTTTGGCTCACAAGAAAAAACATTAGACCAACTATTGGTATATTCACAAGTATTCCTATCAGTAGCGTTGCCATTCTCTATCTTCCCATTGATTTATTTCACTTCGAAAAAATCAGTAATGGGTGAGTTTACCAATGCTAAATGGAATACCTTCCTTGGATATGCGGTAGCGATTATCTTAACGATTCTTAATTTCAAACTCATTTTTGATATCTTTCAATAATAGAAGCGAGCATCTTCGGGTGCTCGTTTTTTGTGCTGAAATAGATAGTGAAAGTACGGAAGTTTCATGTTATAATATAAATGATAGCGCTTTATATAAATTTATTGCGTTAGAATTTGCTTGGTCGTTTTTGAACGACTGTATTGACAACTGAATAGAAATGAAAACTTAATAAAAGGTTGATATCTAAAACAACTCTACTTTAGATGGAGTGTTTTAATGCAACCTTTTTTCTTTTTAATGGAAAGGGGAAGATAGAATGCAGAAAGCTATTGAGAATTTTTGCCAGAAACGAAAAAATGGACTGTTTTTATTGGATATGCCAACAGGTTTTGGGAAGACGTATAATGTTTTAGAATTTATTGTTGAAAATTGCGAAAAACCAGAATACAAAGATGTGAAATTCTTTTTTGTGACTACACTTAAGAAGAATTTGCCATTTGAAGATTTGCGAGAACGATTCAAACAAAGAGGTAAGGAGAAGTATTTCGAGAATAACAGTCTACGTATTCAAGCTAATGCGGATGTCGTTATTGAGAAGCTTTTTGATTTAGATAAAACTAACAAAATTCCGAAAGAAATTAAATCCAAAAGTAGTTATAAAGATCTAATAGGGCTCGTGACTGAATTTCGAAATAGCGGGTCTAAAATTGCAGATAAAATCATTCGAGAAACTGCTGAAAGAGAGTTTAGAGAGGACGTTATTAAAGAGTTAGAGATTTTCAGAACTTCTGATAAAAAGTTAAAAGAAATAAAAAATAATCCAAAATATCAATGGATAGGGGAATTGTATCCTTCTGTATTTACGAAAGAAAAGCAAATCTTTTTTCTAACGATAGATAAGTTTCTTCTTGAATACTCTACGTTAATTGAAAAGTCGTATCTTTTTTATAATCATTCAATTATTGATAATGCTATTATTTTTATCGATGAATTCGATGCAACGAAAGAACGAATGATGAACCAAATTATTCAAAGGGGATTGAGAAATTCAATCAATTCAATTAAATTAGCTAATCTTATTTATTCGGCTCTCCAAACCAAAAAAATTCCTAGAGCAATGACAACCGAATCGAAGCAACGAGAAAACTATTTAAAAGAGAATCCTAGAGAAAAAACATGTAACCAGATTATTGAAGGGCTGAGGGAAGTATTTGCTTATAATCACGAGCGTTATTTTATGCAATATAGTATTCGAACAGAACATAAAGATAGAGCAGAAAATGAAAGAAACTTTTTATTTAATGATTTTCAGTTTCATTCTATATTTTCGAATGGTAATTCATTTGTACAAATGAAAGTGGACTCAGAAGCAAGACAAAATTGGTTATGTTTTTCAGAACAAGAATCTATTGAACAAGAAGTAAGTTTGCCAGAGTATTTAGGAAGCGTTCGAGGCTCAATAAATTATTTCCTAAATGCAGTTGCAAAACTTGCAGTTAACTTCAAGCAATATCAGGATGAAAGAAAAAATCCTTTAGATGACGATTTTTCTTATGAGAATGCGATAACTTCTGTTTTGGAAGAGTTTGGAATACCGGATAATTTTAGATATTACATGAAGATGCAAATTCTTTCGAAACAGCAAATGCGAAAAAATCAGAAAAAGCGTACGGGAAAGAAATTTAATAAAGTAACCAAAAATCTCTCCATTTATGACAGAGGATTTAGATACTATGATTTTAAAGATGAACCGAGTCATCATATGCAGTCCGAAATTCGTTTGTATGATTTTTCGGACTCCCCAGAAAGTATTCTTCTTCGAATAGCAGAAAGAGCGAGAGTAATAGGTATATCTGCAACAGCGACTCTTGACACAGTGATAGTAAATTATTCTATCGACTACTTAAAACAGAGGTTGGGAGATGATTTTTATACATTACCTAAAGAAGACAATGATCGATTGATGGATGCCTTTTCTGAGTACACTAAGGGTTATGATAAAGTAAAGCTTCATGTTGATTCTGTATCGTGTAGTAAAGAGCTCGAACAAGAACTGCGAGAAATTTTTAATGACGAGTATGTTGTTTCAAAATTTTTGGAGATATTGGAAAATAAATTCTCCGGAGATGCCAAAAATCATGCAGGACGTAGTTTTTTTCGAATTGTCAAAGTGATGAAACAGTTCATTTTGAATAAGGATATTCGCTCTTTCTTATGCCTCAGTAATAAATTAGCAAGGGAAGGAAATCATAAACTTGACCTTACACTTTTGAGAGAAATAGCTCAAGAAATTAAACGGGAAGCGAATATTAAAGATGATGATAAAGAACTAGTCGTGAGCTTAGACAGTGAAGAGTATGACGAAAAACATGCAAACTTGATAAATCGTCTTTCTAATGGAGAAAAGTTATTTGTATTGTCTTCTTATCAAACAATAGGAGCAGGACAAAATCTACAGTATAAAACTCCAGATGATGTGGCTGTGGTAAATGTGAATGATTTTAATCGTGGAGATTTGGTCAAAGACTTTGATGCCATCTATCTTGAAAATCCGACGCATCTATTGGTAAACGTAAGTACGTATGATTCTCTAGGAGATGAGGAACTCATTCGATATATCTTTCAAATGGAGTCGTTAATGGAAAGTGGAGAAATCTCTCAAAACAACGGGAAGAGTAATATTAAATTTGCTTTTAGAAAACTGAGTGGTGAACAACCTCCTAGAGATATTAAAATAGGTGATGTATACAAAACAGATTCAGTAAATAACGCAGCAAATCGTGTGCTTATTCAGGCGGTGGGACGTATTTGTCGTACAGGGTTAAAAAATAAAGATATTTATATTTATTTAGATGAAGAAATCTTCACTAAGTATGACGTCACAACTGTTAAAGATCGCATATTGAACCCGGAATTTGTACGTATTGTAGAAACTGCACCACAGAATAAGAAACAAATGCCTGAGGATAGCTATGTTCTTAAATTGGAAAATAAAGCTAGTCAATTATCATCAAGGCATATTCAACGTATTAAATATTTAATAAGTGATTGGACTCCAGAAAATATCAAAGAGTGGAAGGAGTTAAGAGAGTTTTACTTGAAATATCCAACTATTTCAAAAGAGAACTACAAAAATTATCCAAATCTATACCTCCAAGTTCCTGAAAAAATATCTGGCTACTCATATTCTCAAGAAGGTGATTACCAAAAGAATGTTACCGTGAAATTTGATGGGTCATTGCCTCAAAAAGTATCTGAGGAGGATGCACGCTTGCAAGAAGTGTTAAGGATTCCAGGGGTCAAGGATTATTTTGAAAAAATGGGATATGCGACGAGATTTACTCCTAGTGAATATTTATTAACTCCTCCGATGTTCAATAATATATACAAAGCTGCTTTAGGAGAAGTTGCCGGAAAACACATTTTGGAAGAGAACCTAGGTTGCGAGCTTCAGGAAGTGTCTGAAGACGTATTTGAATTTTTTGACTTTAAGATAGGAGACGATGTATACGTTGACTTCAAACATTGGAAGGATACGATGTTAGTGGATGCTAAGAAGGCTAAAGAAAAAATCATTCAAAAACTTGCCGCTTGTAAGGGGAAACGTGCGGTTATTATTAATATTCTTCATGATAGAGAAATGCAAATTACAACAAGCTATGATGGAAGGATTGTTGAAATTCCATATTTGTATCGCACTGATTTAAATCAGCTTGATCAAGGGATTTTAGGAAAAATTTCGAGAGAGGGTTATTTGAGATGACGCAAAAAATCACAACGAATGAGTTAAAAGTAACTTTTGACTATGAAGCAATTCGAAAGAATTACCACTTTTATCAATTGGAAACATCTGAGAAATTCATCAAAAGCGGAGCAGCATTTTTAGACTTAGTGGAAGACTCATTTGTCCGTTCCATTGTTTTTGCAAGTGGAAAGAAGTTCTATTTAATGACTACTGCAAAAGATGTCGAAAAAAGAATGGTATTCCAAGCCGTTCAAAAGTATGAAGGAAGTGAACATCTTTCGATAAAAGAATTGAATGCAGAAAATATGGACAAACATATCTTGTTGCAATTGTTCTTCAATTCTTTATCGAATCCTGAGCATGATGCGTATTCCTATAACAATTTAACCGGCAAGTTACTTTGTTATAATTCGGCTTGGCAAAAGAAGGATTCTGATGGAAATATGATTCAATTAGATTGTATTGAAGTGAAAGTCACGAAAGAGATGTGTCTTCAGTTATCTGCTCATCGAATGACGGCTCTCAGTCAAAAAAATCGAATGCAATTTGGTAAACGAAAAATTCATGATTATCCACAATATGAAATTGCCTACCATCACCATACGTTAAAACGAGTATCCAAAGAAAAATTGAATGATTCGACTAACTTGATTCAAAAACCTATTGGTAATGAGAAAAATTCGATTACGTTTTTCGATTTTAGTGATTATGATAAATTTACTTGTTCTAAAAATGGAGTATTGTATAATTTCATGAATCTTGTTAATGAGCAATTTTCAGAATATTTCTCTATTGCATTTGTAACGTATGAAAACTCCAAAGTTCTTTCGGTGAAGAAGAAAGAGTTGAAGATTTCCAAAGAGATGGTGCTGCAACAACTATTAAAAACGGGAATAACTGTAATCGATGAGGTGCAAAGTTCTACGTCAAATTCCTTCTTACAGGATTTATGCCAAGAACTTCAAAATCGAATTCCAGGAGTTGAATGTAGTATTGGTAAGCGACTATCTAAGCGGAAAGTCAATATTCGTTATATCCATGAAAAAGACTATTATGGGGAAGAAGATCCTTATAAGGCATCTACAGAAGAAGTAGTAGTGCAACACATTACGGAAGAAAACTTCCAACATGATGTGAATGTTTCTGTTGAAACGATTTTAAAAGAATTAGTGATTAAAAATGATCTGAAACAACGAAAGATTAGCCTAATGGATTGGGAAAAGTATGAGTTTGATTCAGATTGGATTTTTGGTATAGAGATTGACGAAGGATATTATTTCATGAAGATTCATCCAGATGGTACTTTCGACGTTGAGAAAATGCAATATAATTTGTTCAACGCTTCTGAGTATAATCGATATATGGATTGTTTTTCTGCAGATGGTTCTGTTGAAGGTTTAGTGAAGGATGCTGTAGGGAATATTAATATTATTAAGAAAACAAATATGCATACTTTACCAGAAATTGAAGAGATTGAGGATGTTCTTAAAAAGGCCTCAGAAAGTGCAAAGTTCAGTGGAGAAGAGTGGACACGTTTACTGAGAATCGCAGTGCTTAAAACAGATAATCAAACACTGATTGATAAACTAGAGGAAATCATCTCAACACTCCAAGCACAAAAACAATATGATAAAAAAGATATCTTCAAATTGTTGAAAGGCAATACGATAAGGAAATTTGTCATAGACAGTATTTTTGAGGATGAAGGTATTTTACTCTTTGCATTTCTTCGTAATAAGGAGAAGAGAGAAAAATATTTCTCTGGAGTGATTGATATTAATTACTTCCAGAAAAACGATACTACTGCTCGTTTTTGTGTGGGCAAGATTGGTGAAGGAATGAAAGCAAAGCTGGAACGTGCTAGTATCATTCGTGAAGTTGAGGCGGAAGACGGAAGCAAGTTGATTTTTGAAGAACTGCTACCTTTAATGAATGTAGATTTTGTAAAATTAGGTATGCTAACAGTAATTCCGTTTCCGTTTAAATATCTTCGTGAATATGCTCGTACAATCTAAAGAAAAAGGAGTAAGTTTTGGGACTTACTCCTTTTTCTTTAGATACTTTTAGTTTTCCTAAATTTCACAGAGGTTTTATTGTATTTTTCTAGAGAATAGGATAGATTATAGTTGAGAGTGTGTAAGCGCATACATAATAGGTGAGGGAAAGGACGAAAAGAATGAAGAGTATTTCGAAAACAGTAAAATTAGGACTTTGCGCAGCCGTTTTAATCGGCTTAGCAGGATGCGCCAAGACGCAAAAAGAAACGTTGACTCAGGTAGCGCCAGAGACGACAACCGTAGCGGCACAATCGCAGGAAGCGCCGCAATGGGTTGCGACCTATACCAATATCAGCAATCCTTCAAGTGTGGAGGAAGTGAAGGCGTTGTTGTCTGCGTACTTGGATAAAGAAAGTGTGGAGAAGTTCTTCGAGTTCGTGAATGACTACAATGCGATTGTGGGCGAGACAGGCTTGCAAGGGGATTTTGCGTCGTTTACAAAAACGGAGTATGACGTTGAGAAAATTACTCCTCTTTGGACTGCAAAACACGGCGATTTTGTCGGAACGAACTGTCGCATCAATACGTATGCGTTGTTGAAGAATAAGATTACGATTCCGAAGATTGCTGCGGATAGCGAGCTCTTATTTATCGATAATGATGCGATTGACAAAGGGCATATCTTTAGCGCGGACTAAAAAGAAGACTTGAATCGTTTGTTCTCAAGTGTGGAAACGGAAGCCACCACAGACGTGAAGACGCATGCGAAGAAGATGGAACAGTTCCTATCGCAATTTACTTTTGACGAGAATGCGCGGATGCTCTCCGTCGTAATTCATGACAATTTGGACGGGGAAACGCTCTTTATCGGCCACGTGGGGGTCTTAGTGCCGACGAGGGACGGATTCCTATTTGTCGAAAAACTAACCTTCGAGGAGCCATATCAAGCGATTAAATTCAAGACAAAAGAAGATGTCTACAAGTATCTTGAAACGAAATATCAAGACTATACTGGAGAAGGATTAGCGAAGCCATTTATTATGGATAATGCGATATATGTGGAGAGATCGTAGGAATCCTTTAGACAACATAAAAATAGGATAAGATGTGGGATTGAATCCTAACAGCACCTATGGCAGTATAAATAGCAAACTTAAAGAGACAGGGTTTGGAATCACTGCGTAACCATTAACGAAGTGAGCCGAATCCTGTTTCTATAGAGAGCACTAATCCGCACTTAAGGAGGATTACAAATGAATGTAACGAAGATAGGGATTGTTAGCTTATCCAGCGGAATAATGGGAGAGAACTTCATTTTATGGAGAATATAAAAATGTTTCTTTAACTGATGAAGAATATAGGAAGTTAAAGGATAAAATACAAGGGTATAAGGAAGAAATGATAGAAAAGCTGTCAACCTATATGCAAAGTATAGGAAGAAATTACAAAGACCATTATGCGACCTTAGTTCATTGGTATGAATAGGGCAAAGGGAAACTAAAGGGGAGCAGTAAATCAAAAGTATATACATTTTATAATAAGGGAGTATACCTGTAGACCTCGTATAAGACGGTGGAAAGGCTTTTTAGAGCTTTAATCATAAAATAGATATCAGATTATAGCTAAGTGTAAAATAAGCTTCAAAAAGTATAATACAGCTTAAAGTAAAAAAGTAGTCTGAGGAATTTGAATCATACAAAATAAAAATTTTAATAATATTTTGTTTCAAGCTGATTTTTCGGTGAAAATGGGGTATAATATAAACACAGATAAGATATAGGCAGGAGAATAATCAAAATAGTTGTATTTGACTTTTGAAAATAATTTTGCTATGATTTCATAAAAGATATGGTGTCCCGCTACCAAAAAGGTGGAACATTAAAGAAGGTGTCTCACTACCTATATCCCAAAGGTGAAGCATTAAAGGTGGCAGAGAGGATAAAACCTCTCTGTTTTTTTAGGAGAATGTATGATAGAAGCGTTAAAGTATGGATTTTATACTGTAAATCCTGATTATCTTGAATATCTAAATAGAGTGGATTCAGAAGTTTATTATAATCCATCATATAGAAATAGCGTTAAGCCATTTATTGGTGTGATTGTTGGGATAGAGAACTATAATTATTTTATTCCTGTATCTTCAGCAAAGGAAAAACATAAAAGATGGAAAAATGTGTCTAATGAACATTTTATAATTTATGAAGTTATAGATAATAGTGTATCTATTCAGGGAGACATATATAAATACTATTCTGATACAGAAAAAATGCACATTTTATCTATATTGGATATAAAAAAGATGATACCAGTTCCAACCGGATATTATGAACAAGTAGTTTTTGACGAATTAGACGATGATAGGTATAAGAACTTGTTTGAAAAGGAATATGCGTTTTGCTTATCTATAAAAGATAAGGTATTAAATAAGGTTCAAAAAATATATTATAATCAAAAAGAAACAGGTATTGTGAGAAGGGCAAATTGCAATTTTGAAAAGTTAGAAGATGCAATGAACCAATGGAATAGTACAAAATAATAAAAAATAGAATATGTGTAGCATTGGAGAAGTAGAAAAAACTACTTCTTTTTTTTATGCAGAAAAGTAGGAGGAAAACAATATGCACGAAAATAAAAATGAACAAAATACAGGAACAAAAACTATAAAGAAGATTGGAAAGGTAACTTATGAGGTTGTTGTCTATTTTAATGAAAATGCGACTGAAACTTTGCAAGATAAATTGAAAAGGATAATGCTTAGAGAAATGGAGCGAGAAAAAGATAAAACACCTCATAAAAATGATTAGAAAGTCCTTGACAAGTTGTTACAGGAGTTGCAAGACAAAAAGCTCTCTATTATTTACAATATTAATGTTGGACATGCGACAACACGCTGTATTGTTCCTTTTGGAGTACATGCCCAAGTTGATGTAGATGCACAAGTAATCCGATTTGATTATAATAAATAGGGTAGAAATTAAAGTTAGAAAAGAGGATACAAAATGGATTTAAAAGATTTTACAGAAAAAGAACAAGAACAAATTAAACATGGACTTAGTACGGCAGTGCTAACAGACAAGGAAGCAGCAAAGAAAATTCTAGCACTCGTTCCTGAAGAATGGATTAAGAGAATTCCTTTCTTTGTACGTAGTCACGCAACAACGAAAACAGTAGAACGAATTGCTAAAGAAAATCCTGAGTTATACGAAGTTGCAAAACAAGAAGGGGACCTTCCTGAAAAAGAACGCGAAGAGTTGCGTGAAATCATCACTGGAATTTTCCAACAAAAGATGAACAAGCATCATATTAAATAATGACAGTGCCATGCATGAATTCGTGCATGGCGCTTTCTATTTTCGCTTGAATAAGATAGAGTAGGAAGCGAAGACAACTCAGTTGGAGGTAGAAATGAAGATTAGAAAGGCTACAGAAGCGGATTTTAAGGCCATGATGTCCATTTACAAAAATGCGCAACAGTTTATGATACAATCCGGCAATCCAACTCAGTGGGGTACGGAGTATCCTTCGCCTGCGCTTATTCAAGAAGATATCGAGTCTGGGGTATCTTATGTAGTTGTTGATGAGTCAGGAGTTGTACGTGGGGTGTGTGCTTTAACGGAAGGACCAGACATCACTTACCAGCTGATTGAAGAGGGAGAGTGGCTGAACGAGGAACCGTATGTGGTGATACATCGCATCGCCAGTGACGCCAGTGCTAAGGGAATCATGAGAACGGTTGTCGATTATTGCAAGGACCACTACGAGAATATTCGTATCGATACGCATGCGGATAATGACGTGATGCAAAAGCAGATTCTAAAAAATGGATTTTTGAAGTGTGGTATCATTTATGTAGCGGATGGATCATCTCGAATCGCGTATCAGTGGAGTAACCAACTGTAGAAGAAAGGGAGTTAGAAGATGGAAAGAATTACACCAGCAGCGTTTCAAGCATTGCATCAAAAAGAGGGCATCACGATTCTAGATGTTCGTGAAGTGGATGAATTTCAAGAAGGGCATATCCAGGGTGCCGAGAACGCGCCACTGAGTACGTTAGAAGAACAGTATAACCAGTTAGAGTCTGATAAACGGTATTATGTTATTTGCCAAGGAGGAAAACGTTCGGAGCGTGCTTGCCAGTTCTTGGAGACAAAAGGTTTTGATGTGGTAAACGTTGAAGGAGGAATGAATCAGTGGAAAGCTTAAAACAAACGACCGAAGTTCAACTATTGCCTTTTAATAAAAACTTTCTGGAAACGATTTGGATGATTGGTTTTTCTACAGGCCATCCAGCGTGGACGAAGTTTAACGCACCGTATTTTAATGACTATCGCAAGTTTGATGATGCGAAAAGTTTTGAAGCAAGCCCGATTGCGGACTTTTTAATGAGCGAAGATTGCAGATGTATTATCGTTGGCAATCAGCCTGTTGGGATGGTTTCAAAATCATGGGTGGATGAAGCTACAAGATGGCTGGAAATCGGGATTGTGGTTTACGATGACCAGTTGTGGGGTCAGGGAATTGCGACCACCGCGCTAAAAAAGTGGGTTGATGCCATTTTTAGTAAAACCGATGCGCTTGAACATATTGGAATGACGACTTGGAGTGGGAACGGTGCGATGATGGTCGTTGCTGAGAAATTAGGGTTCCTAAAAGAGGGCCAAATCCGTAAAGTCCGTTACTATCAAGGACAGTACTATGATAGTGTGAAGTATGGGATTTTACGAGAAGAGTGGAATACAAGAGCATAAGGATAAAGAAAGAGACTAATTCATGTGTGATTAGTCTCTTTTTGTATTTTTGAATTATTGTCCTGGAGTTTTTGGATCTAATCCCCATGTTTGTTCGATTAAATCAATCATTTTCTCAAGTGTTTCTCTGTTTCCTTCAAAGCCTGCTGAGTAGACTTTGTTGTTTTTTTCAAAGAGCCAAACGAAGAAGTATTTTCCGTTTTTAAAGCGGATTTGGAGGAGATAAGCTTCCATTCCAGATACGGTTCTTTTAGCGCCTTGGATTTTATCAACGTCAGAACTAGCTTGGTATGAAGCATAAAGACGGTTCGCAACCATTTTTGCTCCCCATGTTTCACCTTCTCCAGGTTGTGCTTGGTCCTGGGTATAACCGTTTAATGTCACGATATTGTATGCATCTGGTGCAGCGTATTGAAATTGAGGACCGCCGTTAATGTCTTTGAAGTTAACCCATCCTTTTGGAACGTTGACATAACCTGTATCCTCACGTCCTACCCGTTCTGTATCTTCAAGAGATACTTTGGTTGAGTCAGAAGAGGCTGCGGTTGTCGTTGCTTCTGTAACAGCTTCTGTTGTTGGAGCTGCAGTTGTCTCGACTGCTTTTTGGTCTTTGTTGCCACATGCTGTGACTATTAAAGTCGACAGGAGTGTTACAGAACCTAATAAAATTTTATTTTTCATGATGATTGTTCTCCTTAATATTGTTAATGCAAGATTATTTTAACATTTTTACGTCATATAGGGAATAGAATGTATAGGGGCAGTTTGCTTTTTCCTATCAAAAAGTCGATAATCTGATATAGAAAGATTGAATGAGGAGTAGTAGAAGCCGTGAAAGAATTAGAATTAGCATTGACATTAGAAGATACGCAGTGGGAGAAGACGATGATTACGCATGATCGTACGATTGCCCGTGCGATTGTGGTGGATGGTGAGGGATTTTTCTACTTTGTCCGTGTCTGTAGAGACGATATTTTCGGCAACGGAGCCTTTATCGAAACAGCTGGAGGTGGTGTTGAAGAAGGAGAAAGCCCTGAAGAAGCAATTCGTCGGGAGTTAAAGGAAGAACTAGGTGCAAAAGTTGAAATCTTGTGTAAAATTGGTACGGTGAGCGACTACTACAATCAGATTCATCGGCATAATATAAATCACTATTTCTTATGTCGGGTAAAACAATTCGGAGAAACAAATCTGACGCAAAAAGAACTGAAGGAGTTCGAAATATCGACATTGAAGCTCACTTATGAAGATGCGGTCCGTGAGTATGAGAGGTGTGCAGCCAAACCGTGGGGAGTCCTTTTGGCAAACCGTGAATTACCAGTTTTAGAGTGGGCAAATCAGTGGTTAAAGGATAGAAAATAATAGAGTAAACATACGAAATAGTAGCCTGGTGGAAAGACGTTCGCTAGGTTACTTTTTTAATCGATATTTTTCTTAATTTATTCACAAACCAAACTTGTAACTACCAGTTGTTTTTGCTATATTTAAGGTGCATAAAAAGCGGTAAACAATAAGGTTAGGGATTGTTTTTCGTTTTGTTGCAAACGCTTACTAAAATAAAACGAAAGGAAGTCGAAAATCTTATGGGTAAGAGATTTTTTGATAAAAGATGTAAGTACAGTATTCGCAAATTTTCGGTAGGAGTCGCTTCGGTTATGATTGGAGCAACTTTTTTTGCATCTCCGATTGCACTCGCAACGGAGGCTGAAACGCCAACGGAAGGGAATGGGACCATTAGTGAGGCGCCGGCTCTGGATAAATTGCCAGACGATGTGTTAAAAGCCATCGAGAAGGCAGAAAAAGAAGCTGAAGCCAACAAGCCAGCAACGGAAGAGGCTGCTTCGCATGAGGAAGCAAAGCCAACCGAAGCAGAAACGACGGCGGCAGACACAGAGGTCAAACCGACTGAAGAAGCCACAACGACAACTGAGACGAATACAGCAACAGAAACAACGAAACCACGCGAAGTCAATGGGACGGTAGAAAAAGCCGACCAATACAAAGCGGATAAGCCAGCAACGAAAGCAGAAATCGATGCGGCGAAAAAAGAAGTAACGAAGAAGGAATATACCGTATTCCCAACGCCACAAAAGGTAACGTATGGCGATGGCGTTACGGCTCTTGACGGAACGGTGAACCTTGTTTTTAGCGATAGCCTTGATATTTATACACGGAATCGTGCCAAAGAAGTACTTCAAGCTAACAACGTGTCCTATTCAACGAGCACGAAGGAAGCTGAAGGGACAACGAATATTTTCCTTGGAGTACATGGGGAGTCTCCATTAGCGGAAAAAGAAGTGCAAGATATCTCACCGGACTTATATAACAAGATAGATGCGTATGTATTACGCGTGAAAAACAATAAGATTTCAATCGTCGGAAAGGATACCGATGCGGTGTTCTTTGGCCTTACGACATTGAAACATATGCTGGGTGAATCATCAACTCCAGTTCTTCGTGATGTGACAGTGGAAGACTATGCAGAAGTGAAGAACCGTGGCTTTATCGAAGGGTACTATGGCAATCCGTGGACAAAGGAAAATAGAGAAGACTTGATGCGCTACGGTAGTGAACTCAAGCTAACGCAATACTACTTTGCACCAAAAGACGATCCATACCACAATGCGAAATGGCGTGAACTTTATCCAGATGAAAAACTCGCTGAGATTCGTGACTTGGCGCGTGTCGGAAATGAAACGAAGACGCGTTATGTGTGGACCATCCATCCATTTATGCATAACAAGATGCGCTTTGATACGGATGCTTTATATAAACAAGATTTAGATGTTATTAAAGCAAAATTCACGCAATTACTCGATGCCGGGGTTCGTGAGTTTGGAGTGCTCGCAGATGATGCGGCATGGCCTGTGGGTGGCTACAACAGCTACAATCGTTTAATGCATGATTTAACAGACTGGTTAACGGAAAAACAAAAAACATACAGCGGTTTACGCAAAGATATGATTTTCGTACCAGCATGGTATATGGGACAAGGAAGCGAAGAAGAGCTTCGTTCGCTTAATGAACACCTTCCTGAAACGGTTCACTTAACGTTAACGGGAGGGAAAGTATGGGGGGCGGTAGACCAAACCTTCCTTACAAATTTGAAACGTAATCTAACAGAAGGCGGCAAGACATATCATCCAATTCAATTCTGGATTAATTGGCCTTGTAACGATAACACCAAGCAACACTTAATCCTTGGTGGCGGTGAAAAATTCCTTCATCCAAATGTGGATTTATCACTGGCTAAAGGAATTATGCTCAACCCAATGCAACAATCCGAAGCGTCTAAAGTAGCGCTCTTTGATATGGCGCAATACGGTTGGAAACAATGGCGTAGTGCCGAACAAGCCGAAGAAATTAACGACATGGCATTTAACTATGTGGTGAACGGTAACTTCAAGGAAAGCGACGTATCAAAAGCATTCCGTGAACTTGGAAAACATATGCGTAACCAAAACCGTCCGCCTCATGTTACAAAACTCGAAGAATCGATTGAACTCGCTCCAAAATTAACGGCCTTTTATAACAAGCTAAAAGCAGGTCAAAACTTGGATGCGGAACGTAAAGAACTTAAAGAAATCTTTGCGCAATTGAAAGCCGATGCGATTCTCTTAAAAGAAAAAGGGGACAAGAAGCTTATCGAGCAAATTCACTATTGGTTAGATAACACTGTAGACCAAATGAATGCGTTGGAAGCTTTACTCACAGCAACAGAAGGGCTTGCGGAAAATAATAGTGCCAAAGTCTGGGATAACTACTACGCGGGCTTAAAAGCTTACGACCAATCGATTAATTACTCATTTTTCTATGTGGATCATTATGAACGTGCAGAGTTTGGGGTTCAACATATTCGTCCGTTCATTAATAATTTAAAAGAATTCTTGGCGACGTATATTCAAACAATGCTTCACCCTGATAAACTCGTGACGACTTTCATTACAAACCGTGCAGGGGCAGAAGGTGGACTTGAAGAAGTGACAGACGGTGATTTCGATACACATGTAATTGTGAAGACGACTACTGTTATCGAACGAGGCGACTATGTAGGGTTACGTTTCAATAAACCACTGAAGATTCATACGCTTGGATTTGCGACAGGAACGAAGACGGCCGATAACTATACATTCGGCAATGCTGTTGTGGAATATCAAAACGAGCAAGGTGATTGGGTAGCTATTACGACACCAACTTACACGGGTCGCGAACGGACACTTGAATTTAAAAATCTCGATATTACAGCCCAAGCAGTGCGCATGCGTGCGACAGCGAAGAAAGATAATGCATGGCTTGCGATGCGTGAAATAGCGGTAAATAGACCACTTGAAATCGGTAGTAAGAAGGTTAGAGGCAATATAACTTTAAGCTCTAATATCGTGTACAAATATGGAACAAGCGTCCTTCAAATGCAAGACGGCAAGGATGCGACAGAATCCATGATGGCACATGTGAACCAAACGAATGTCACTCCAGAAAATGCATGGGTTCAAATGGACCTAGGAGGCACGAAGAAAGTGAAACATGTCCGCCTTGTTCAAGGGGAACGTGATAAATTAGCAGCCGGCGTCATCGAATACTCAACAGACGGTAAACAATGGACAACACTTCAAACATTAGCCGGTGAACGTACATCAGATATTCTCCAAGAATTTATGGCGCAATTCGTTCGTGTTCGTAACACGCAACTCCTCAGCAAATGGTGGAGAATTGGGGATTTCACGGTCGATGTGGATACTCCAAATACCGATTTAACGGTAACAAATGTCGACAGCTTGAAGGAAACGCCAGTCGTAGACAGCCGAGGTAGCTATGAAATGACCTTGCCACAAGGAACCAATATTCCTTCAAACGGCTATCTTGGATTGAAATTGGACCGACTCCATGAAGCAAAATCGATTGCGCTTAAAGATGCAGGAGAAACTGGATTAACGCTTGAATACTCTGCAAACGAAGTGGAATGGATGAGTGCTGACCAACTTCCTGAACACGCATTGGTGCGTTATGTTCGTCTCATTAATAAGACGGATAAAGACCAAGTACTTCCTGTAGGTAAATTAATTTTGAAGACAAAAGAAGTGGCCCCAACAGAATTGCAATCTACGACTCTTGGCATTCATCCAGTTTATGGTACAAATGACGTTCGTCGCGTTCACAATTTAGGTCAATTATTCGATGGAGATTTCAATAACTTTGTCGAATTCTCTGATTATCAACATAAAGGCGGAGAAATCGTGATGAAACTTGGTACAACTCGCCAAGTGAAGAAGATTCGCGCGTATATCCAAGATGCAGAACGCAACTATTTACGTGACGGTAAGATTCAAGTGAGTGAAGACGGCAAGAACTGGACGGACGTTGTGACAGTCGGGGACGGCGTGGAAAATGAAATTCATGACGATTCATTAACAGACGGCTGGACTCATGATGCGTCAAACCCAGGCAACCGTTATATCGAAGGGGTTCTTGAAACTCCAGTAACAGCCAACTTCATGCGCGTACTGTTTACAGCAGAATACAATGCTCGTTTCGTTGGATTTAGCGAAATCGTCATTAACGATGGAGAATTTATCAACCCTGAAAATAATCCGACGGTAACAGGAACTGGCACCGAAGATCATGATAACTTGAAGAAGAGTATGGCGGATGGCAATGTCTTAACGAGCTATGAGACAACAGAAAATAAAGGCGAACTCGTATACCACTTGTCAGAAGACACTGCGGCTAACCATGTTCGATTGATTGCGGATGTTCCAACGGGCACAACTGTGAAAGTCAGTGTGCGTACGCTAAACGAGGCTGGCGAATCCGTATGGAAGAACCTCGGTAAAGTGAAATCAAGCTTCCAAACATTCGCACTTTCAGGAGAAAATCCTCGTATCCTCGATGTGAAAGTCGCTTGGGACGGTGGACCTGCAGAGTTCTACGAATTATCAACCTTCACCAAAGAAGTGACAGAGGATGAAATTCAACCAGAAGAACCTGAAAAACCAGCAACTCCATTAACGCCGATTGCAACAGATGTGGCTAAACGTGTATTAGAAGATGCTGCAACAGGCGTGAAAATCGCAGGTAAGGTAACGGACTTGGAACAAGTGGTGAATGTGGTGGTACAAAAGGTGCCAGACCAAACGCTTCAAGGAAAAAACTATGATGCCTACGATATCCGCTTGTTGGATAAAGACGGCCATTCAGTTCAACCAAAAGCAGCCGTATTAGTGAGCTTGCCAGCAAAAGAAGGTGGAGAAGTTGATAAGGTGTACTACATCACTCCTTCTAAGACGCTCGAAAGTCTTCCATTTACACAAGAGGGTGGAAAAGTGGTCTTTGGAACGACTCACTTCAGTATTTACGCGGTTGTGTATAAAGGAGAAGTTGCTACTGCGGAACCAACAACACCAACAACGCCAACGACTCCAGCTGCGCCAATAACGCCAGCAACCCCAAGTACTCCGGCTAACCCAATGCCTGGAGAACAAGTGGCTGCTGCCCAAGCAGGAGAAAAACCAATGGCTAATCCAGCTCCACAAGCCACTGTTGCTTCTAACGAACTTCCAGCAACAGGAACTGCGGATGCAAGTGCAACGCTCTTTGTAGCAAGCCTCAGCCTTGCACTAGGCGCATTATTCCTCAAAAAAGGAAAAGAAGAAGCGTAATCGAAACTAGACAAAACTTCAAAGACCTGGCAGAAATGCCAGGTCTTTTCTGTTGTATAGAAAAGTGTAGTTCTAGAAAAGGTGTGGTACAATTAGTAAACAAATAAAAAGGAGGAATAAAAATGAAGGATATTCCGATGACAAATTTTGAAGATGAAAGACAATATGAAGAAGCAAGTCTACTAAACGAAGCACTCGAAGATGTTAAAGAAGGTCGTGTGCTAGATGGGAAAGAGGCGCTCTTGCAATTAAAAGAAAAATATAATCTGTAATAAAAATGAGGACCTAGCAAAATTAATTGCTAGGTCCTTTTCAGTTAATCTTCTTTCACTAAATACCCTAATTTGTCGAGGGCGTCTTCGATATAGTCGAGGTCTTGTTGGTTTTCGGCCTCAACCAGATGATAATGCACACCGTCTGTTAAAGACGACAGTGGGTGGAAGTCGGCTTGATGGATTTGCTCCAAGAAGTGCTGAACGTCACGGCGACAGGTCAGTTTCACGAGCGTTTGGATTTCCCCATAAACTGGATGGTCGATTTGGATATTTTGGATGCGACCTCCATTATCGACAATCGCCAGCAGTTCACTCTCGATGGCTTCGGTATCATGTTTGACCTTGAAGAGGCGATGAACGTAAGGCGAACTCTCTTGCTCTTTGTAGACATATCCGCGGTTGGTCGATAGAATCGTGGCTCCGTCAGCGCGAAGAAGCGCGATATCTTGCACGATAATTTGTCGGGTTACGTGGAAATGTTCCGCCAGGCTTTGACCATTGAGTGGCTTTGGCGCGTTTTTCAGTAGTTTTAGTAATTCAGCTTTTCGTTCTTTTGGCATAGTTTTCCTCTTTTAACGTCTTTTTTGTAAAACTTTATACACCGCTAGTGCTAATTCATAGTCTACCATACTGTGAATCACTGTACCAAATCCGACTAGGACGAAGAGGACGTAAAACATGCTTTGCAGATCCGTCCCTGAAACGGAGTAGAAGAGGACGCAGGCTAGTACTTCGCCGACTGCGTGAATGAGCGCCAATACGAAGTTGAAAATCCATGACGCTTTGCGATTTTCTAGCGTCTTTGGATATTTTTGTAGGAAAAAGGCTCCGAGTGTCGCAAAGAGAATATGCGAAAGCGCGCGGAATACGATAACGAGTGGGTATGCCCCGGAAATAAAGAAGCCGTATGAAGACCCAAGAACGACGAAGATGGCCATCCACGGATTGATAAACATCGCAATAAAGATTGCAACGTGGCTTCCAAGTGTATATGAAGCAGGTGGGATCACCAATTTTAGTGGCATTGCGATAGGGATAAGAATGGCAATGGCAGTGAGTAAGGCCGTCATTGTCATGAACTGAACTTTTTTCATAAAAAATCATCTCCGTTTATGTGTATATACAGTAGTATAGTAACCTGTATATAAATAAAAATCAAGGTCTTGCAAGAAAAATCTTAAAGTAAACGTTTTTTTCCAAAAAGTCGAATGTGGGAGTATGATTATTATCAACATTATCGATTTAAATTGAGAAAGAAGGATTGTATTTTTATAGGATTCTTACTATACTATAGTTGTTCGTGTAATATTTAACAAATAGAGGTGTATGGGAATGAATACAAAGAACATTGGAAAATGGTTGTCTTGTCTGGCAATATGTATGACTTTAGTTGCATGTGGTGGAAAAAAAGGAGATTTAGCAGAGAATCAGACCTCAGTTGAACAAACAACGATAGCTCCTGCAAAATTGCCTGACTCACTGTTGCCTTTTAAAAAAGAAAAACAACTGGTCCTTGGAGAGCTGGATCAGCTGAAAAGAGCTACTTTTGCGCATATTCAAATGAAATTGAGCGATAAACCAAAAGTGAAACGAAATACACGAATTAATGTGGATCCTGTTGGGTGGCATAATTATAAGATGTTAGTGGACGATTCTGGCAGTGGAAAAGAAGCTTGGTTGATGAATCGTGGACATTTAGTGGGCTACCAATTCAGTGGATTAAATGACGAAGCTCGAAATTTAACACCGATGACTGCACTGCTCAATGAGGGAGGCATCAGTCATGAAGATGATAAAAATCAAAATGCGATGCTCTATTATGAAAGTAGTCTTGCAGCTTGGTTAAATAATCATCCGAATGACTGGTTAGATTATAAAGTAACTCCGATTTATCAAGGAGATGAATTGATTCCGCGTCAAGTTGAATTGCAGTATGCTGGAATCAAAAGTGATGGGAACTTTATGAAAATAGAATTTCATACTGAAAAAGAAAAAGTCGATGCTGATGGAGTGACACATGTGGTACTTGAAAATAGTTCTCCAAATGCCAAAATTGACTATGCGACGGGAACTGCGGAACCATTATTTGCGAAAAAAGTACAAACAACGGAACAACAAGCAGAAGCTACAACTGTACAACAGGCGGACGAGAAACAACAAGTAACGGTTTACGTGGCGAGTGGTGGACGTTCAGATATATATTGGTATCATCGTGAAAATATGCCGAAGAGAACGAATATGAAAAATGTCATTGAAATGACAGAAGCGCAGGCGATTGCTCAAGGAAAACGGCATGCTAGTAAAGAAAAACGATAATGCATGAAGAAGGTAATAGCTCACTCTCTGGTAGAGTGAGCTATTCGTTTTCAGAATGTATTGTTCCATGAAAAAGCGGGATTAGGATTGATACTAGAATTTTTGGTTAAATTGCGGATAGGAAAATTTCAATGTAGAACTAACGAAATATCGATTAGACAATCTTTAGAAATTTAAGATTTATTAAATTGAGAGACTCTGATTACAAAATATAGTAATATTTTATATAATAACCATCGATAAATTTAGGAGGAATCACTATGCGTGGACACGATATTTTAAACGACCCTTTTAAAAACAAAGGGACAGCATTTACAGAAGAAGAACGTCAAGAATTAGGGTTGGTAGGATTATTACCACCTTACGTTCAAACGTTAGAAGAACAAGCAGCGCAAACCTATGCGCATATGCACCAAAAAGACAGCGACCTTGAAAAACGCCTTTTCTTAATGGAAATCTTCAACACCAACCGTACATTGTTCTACTATTTATTCTCACAACATTTAGAAGAATTCAACCCAATCGTGTATGACCCAACGATTGCGGATACGATTGAAAACTACAGCAAACTTTTTGTGGATCCTCAATATGCGGCTTACTTAGATATCAATCATCCAGAAAACATTGAAACAACCTTGAAAAACGCTGCAGGGGACCGCGAGATTCGTTTAATCGTCGTAACCGATGCGGAAGGAATTCTTGGAATTGGTGACTGGGGGACAAACGGTGTAGATATTTCCGTAGGGAAATTAATGGTCTATACAGGCGCGGCTGGCATCGATCCAGCAAGTGTTCTGCCTTTAGTGATTGATGCAGGTACCAACCGTCAAAGTCTATTAGATGATCCTAACTATTTAGGAAACCGTCATGAACGTGTTCGTGGGGAACGTTACTATGCATTTATCGATCAATTCGTTGAAACAGCAGAACGTCTTTTCCCTAAATTATACTTACACTGGGAAGACTTCGGACGTGGCAACGCGGCCAATATTTTAAATAAATACAAAACTCAAATTCCAACCTTTAATGACGATATCCAAGGAACAGGAATTGTAACTCTTGGTGGTGTGTTTGCCGCAATGGATATTGCGGGTGAAAAACTAACAGATCAAGTGTATTTATGTTACGGTGGTGGTACTGCAGGGGCAGGGATTGCTTCTCGTGTCCTTCGTGAAATGGTTGTCGACGGTCTAAGCGAAGAAGAAGCCTATAAACGTTTCTTCATGGTGGATAAACAAGGATTGTTATTCGATGATATGGATGATTTAACACCTGAACAACGACCATTTGCGAAAAAACGTAGTGATTTTGCTAACGCAGATAAATTAACAGATTTATTAGAAGTAGTGAAAACTGTGAAACCAACCATCTTAGTGGGAACTTCAACTCAACCGAATACATTTACAAAAGAAGTTGTAGAAGCGATGTGTGAAAATGCAGAACGTCCTGTCATCTTCCCATTGTCTAACCCGACAAAATTAGCAGAAGCATCAGCAAAAGACATCATTGAATGGTCTAACGGAAAAGCATTTGTTGCAACAGGAATTCCTTCAGATGATGTTGAGTTCAACGGCGTAAACTACGTCATTGGTCAAGCCAACAATGCGTTAATTTATCCTGGTCTTGGATTAGGAATGCTGGCTTCTGAGGCGAGTCTATTAACCGATGAAATGATTGGGGCTGCAGCTCATGCTGTAAATGGCATCGTTGATATTACAAAACCAGGAGCACCTGTATTACCACCGTTCAAATACGTCAATGAAGTATCATTGAAAGTGGCAACAGCTGTAGCTAAAAAAGCACAGGAACAAGGCTTAGCACGCGCTGCTGAACAAGATATGGAAAAAGCAGTTCGTGAATTTAGATGGACACCAAAATATTAAATTGTTAGAATCGTTCGCTCTAGCCGTTCAGCTAGGGCGTTTTTATTAGTTATCTTTCAGTGTTTTCTTGAAAAAAACAACATTCTACTATACTATTAGAGGGTAGAAATTCACAGAGCAAGGAGCTTATTATGAAACAAAAATTCGGAATTATTTTAGCTGCGGGTAAGGGAACTCGTATGAAATCTGCGCTTTACAAAGTGATGCATCCAGTTTGCGGGAAACCAATGGTGGAACACGTTGTCGACCAAGTTGAAAAAACAGGAGCTACTGAAATTGTTGCGATTGTTGGACATGGTGCAGAAATGGTGCAAAACCACCTTGGAGATCGTGTTTCTTATGCTGTACAAGCGGAACAATTAGGAACAGGGCACGCGGTATTACAAGCAGAATCTCTTCTAAAAGGAAAAGAAGGAACAACAGTTGTGATTTGTGGAGATACTCCATTATTAACAAGCGAAACACTTTCTGCATTAATGGATGAACATGAACGTACAGGGGCAAAAGCAACGATTCTAACTGCGATTGCCACAGACCCAACTGGATATGGTCGTGTGATTCGCGATACTGACGGTTCCGTTCTTAAAAACGTAGAACAAAAGGACGCTACTCCTGAAGAACAACAAGTAAAAGAAATCAATACAGGGACCTACTGTTTTGACAATGAAGCATTGTTTAGCGCACTACAAGAAGTTGGTAATGACAATGCACAAGGCGAATACTATCTACCAGACGTATTAGAAATCTTGAAGAAACGTGGAGAAGTGGTTTCTGCTTATCCAATGAAAGATTTCGATGAAGGGATGGGTGTCAACGACCGTGTAGCTCTTTCAAAAGCTGAAAAATACATGCGCCTTCGTATCAACGAAGAACATATGCGTAATGGTGTAACGCTTGTTGATCCAGAAGCCACTTATATTGATTCAACGGTTCAAATTGGTGCAGATACTGTGATTGAACCAGGCGTTGTTCTAAAAGGAAAAACAATCATCGGTTCGAACTGCTTCATTGGAGCACACAGTGTGGTTCGTGACAGCATCTTAGAAGACGGCGTTCGTCTTGTTGCAGCAAACATCGAAGAATCTCATATGAAAGTCGAAAGCAATGCAGGTCCATTTGCACACTTACGTCCAAATGCAGTGCTAGGTGAACGTGTTCATGTCGGAAACTTTGTTGAAGTGAAAAATGCAACGCTTGGTGCAGATACAAAAGTGGGACATTTGACATATGTTGGAGATGCAGATTTAGGAAAAGATATTAATGTTGGTTGCGGTACAATCTTCGTAAACTATGACGGTAAGAATAAACACCGTTCGACAGTGGGAGACCATGTATTTGTTGGATGTAATGCAAATATCGTTGCTCCAGTAACAGTTGGCGATGATGTATTTATTGCGGCAGGGTCAACAATTACGCAAGATATTCCTAGTGGAGCTTTAGCGATTGCGCGTTCTCGTCAAGTAAATAAAGAAAATTATGCGGCTAAATTACCTTCAGGGAAGAAAGACTAAAAGTTTTTTGAGAAATTTTATCAAAATTATTCAAAAATCATCTAAAAAACGGTATGATAAAACTATAAAATAAATTTCGGGGGTTATCATTGTGGAACATTATTCCGATCCTAACTTAAAAATTTTTGCATTAAGCTCTAATCGTCCTTTAGCACAAAGAATTGCTGATGAGGTGGGCTTAGAACTAGGGAAAGTATCAGTGACTCAATTCAGCGATGGAGAAATCAAAATCAATATTGATGAAAGTATTCGTGGGGACCATGTTTACATTGTTCAATCCACTTCATATCCTGTCAATGATAACTTAATGGAATTATTAATTATGGTGGATGCTTTACGTCGTGCAAGTGCGAAAACGATTAACGTGGTTATTCCTTACTATGGATACGCACGTCAAGACCGTAAGGCACAGTCTCGTGAACCAATCACAGCAAAATTAGTAGCAAACATGATTACTCAAGCAGGTGCAGACCGCGTGTTAACACTTGATTTACATGCAGCTCAAATCCAAGGATTCTTTGACATTCCAGTAGATCACTTACTTGGAGCTCCACTCCTTGCAAATTACTTCTTAGAAAACAACTTTAAAGATAAGGATATCGTTGTTGTCTCTCCTGACCATGGTGGGGTAACACGTGCTCGTAAAATGGCAGAGTTTCTGCATGCTCCAATTGCGATTGTCGATAAACGTCGTCCAAAAGCGAACGTAGCAGAAGTGATGAATATTATTGGTGAAGTAAAAGGAAAAGTTGCTGTATTAATCGATGATATGATTGATACCGCAGGAACGATTACTTTGGCAGCTCAAGCAATTAAAGATGCTGGAGCGTTAGAAGTATACGCTTGCTGTACGCACGCAGTATTATCTGGGCCAGCATTAGATCGTATTAATGACTCTGTGATTAAAGAAGTTGTAGTAACAGATTCTATCGATGTTCCTAGTGAGAAAAAAGGCGGAAAAATTGTGCAAGTGAGTGTGGACCAATTGATGGCTGAAGCTATTCGTCGTATCCACGAAAATCGTTCAGTAAGTCCGTTGTTTATTGAGAAATTTACTATTTTAGATTAATAAGAATTGTTAAAATAAATGAGCCTAGACTATGGTCTGGGCTCGTTTTTGTTTATACTGAATTTAATATAAAGGAGCTTGTCGTGAAACAAAAAAAGTTCAAAATGAGCAGTGTGTTTTACCCTTATTTCATTTATCTATTTGGTTGGTACAATGGCGGTCTTCCAAGAAATGGATCCATCTGTAAATTATATAGAACATATGGGCCAATTCGGTGTAGCCATTTTAGTGTTATTCTCAGTGATGACTATCAGTGGAGCCTTCTGGATGGTGCTGAACTATCTGCGAAAGACGCGTCTGGAGCTTGAGAAGTTGCAATCTACATCGGCTATTCCTGAAACCATTGAAGACTATTACAGAGCAACTGCAAAGGCCATTCGTAAGGTGGGTGTATCTGTCATCCTTTTGGCGTTAATGCTCGATGTGCTCTCGCATTTTAATAGTATTATTGAAGTGGTTGGGTCAGTAGTGTTCCTATTTGGAATTGTTATTTGCTTATTCTCGCTCGCCCCAAAATCGCTTGCAAGACAAATACAGAAACAAAATATCAGATAGTTTTGGAGGCCTTCAATGAAATTAGAGAAAATAAAGAATATCGCAGAAGTCTTGATGTGGATTGGGTTAGTGCCACAATGGATTTTTATGACCAGTCGTAGTGTCCCAGGAGGACTGTTGATTGCCATCTTCATCATGCCGATTCTCATGATTTTGACGTTTGTCAGTTTCATGATGTATGTTTTCATTGCACTCGAAGAAAAATCGTTCAAAAACAATTGGTGGCAACTACTGCTTACAGGTGCTTGGGTCACATTTTTGTTATTGTTCTTCACTGGAGTCATTAGATATTGATAAAAAAGGTTTAGGAGGATGATGTTAATGGAAACACGATGTTTTGAAAAACAACCACGGTTAGTAAAAATGCATAAAGTCGCTACTGTCTTGATGTGGATTTCGTGGGCTCTTTTCTTTGTGGCGATGTTAGGAACGGTTAACTTTTTCTGGTCAGAGGAGCAACTGTTCCTTGTGATGCTGTATATAATAGTATTATCGACAGTGGGTTTTCTTCTCAGTTTCTCATTGTTTAGTTGGATTTCGTTTAAGCTAAAATCAGTGGAAGAAACGGGATGGCAGTTGCTCCTAACAGGTGGATTCCTCATTATGTTCTTGCTGCTTTCGATGAGACTCTTTTATTAAGGGGAAACAAATGCAAGAAACTGCAGGTTATGGTACAATAATCCGGCAAGAAATAAGTGAACTTAGCGCACGAGTCGCACTCACTATTGGTGATGCAGCTCGTGCTTTTCGATTGATTCAAATGATACTAGATGATTTAAAAGAGTGAAGAAGGAGAATAAGATGAGTTTCAAAATTGGAGATATTCAAATTGACAATAGCGTAGTTGTGGCCCCAATGGCTGGAATTTCAAACTCTGCATTCCGTGTTACTGTAAAAGAATTCGGTGCTGGTTTAGTCGTTTGCGAAATGATTAGCGACAAAGGGATTCAATTTCGTAATGAGAAAACATTAAGCATGCTTCATATCGAGCCAAATGAGTATCCACTGAGTGTTCAAATCATGGGTGGAAACAAGGATACGTTAGTTGAAGCAGCAAAATACGTAGCTGAAAATACAGAAGCAGCCATTATCGATATCAACATGGGTTGCCCTGTCAACAAAGTGATTAAGGCTGAAGCTGGTGCAAAATGGTTACTAGACCCAAATAAAGTATACGAAATGGTCGCTGCTGTTGTAGATGCTGTCGATAAGCCTGTGACCGTGAAGATGCGTACAGGGTGGGACCACGAGCATTTATATGCAGTTGAAAATGCTTTGGCTGCAGAACGTGCCGGTGCGAGCGCCGTTGCGATGCATGGCCGTACACGTGTGCAAATGTATGACGGGAAAGCCGACTGGGAAATCCTTGGCGAAGTGAAGAAGAACTTAACGCGCATTCCTTTAATCGGGAATGGGGACGTTCGCTCTCCAGAAGATGCTAAACGCATGATTGATATTGCAGGCGTGGATGGCGTTATGATTGGACGTGCAGCTTTAGCAAACCCTTGGATGATTCGCCAAACGGTTCATTATTTAGAAACTGGCGAATTGCTTCCAGAAAATACTGTTCCAGAGAAAATCGAAATTGCGAAATTACACTTACAACGACTGGCTAACCTTAAGGGTGAAGCAGTTGCAACGAAAGAATTCCGTAAACTCGCAGGCTATTACTTAAAAGGAATTCCGCGTGCCTCTAAGACAAAAGTGGCTATCAATGAAGCGGAAAATTTACAGACTGTAGAAGCTTTACTAGATCAATTCGTGCTTGAACATTTAGAACGTGAAGAGCGTCAAAAACAACGCTTGACAGAAATTTAACCAAAAAGCCTTGAAATACTTTCAATAGCGCCTCTTCTTTTGGTACAATAAGAAGAGTTATAAAGAAAAAGCACCGTTTAAAGGAGGAACAAACGTGTCTTTCGAAACAGAAACACAAGAAACATTAAATGACCAATTACAAGTTCGTCGTGAAAAAATGAATCAATTACGCGAAAAAGGAATCGACCCTTTCGGTACAGGATTCAAACAAAAAAATACAACAGAAGAAATCCACAACCAATTTGAAGGAGCAACAAAGGAATCTCTTGCTGAGCAAGAGCCTGTAACGGTCCAAATTGCAGGACGTTTGATGACAAAACGTGGAAAAGGGAAAGCAGGATTTGCCCACATTCAAGATGGTAAAGGACAAATTCAAATTTATGTACGTAAAGACTCAGTGGGGGAAGAACCTTATGAGCTTTTCAAGAAAGCGGACTTAGGAGATATCGTTGGAGTTGTCGGAACTGTAATGGTAACGAATACTGGCGAGTTGTCTGTCAAAGCTACGCAATTCGTTCATTTAACAAAAGCCCTTCGTCCACTTCCTGATAAATATCACGGATTAACAAACGTAGAGCAACAATATCGTCAACGTTACTTAGACTTAATTAGTAACCGTGAAAGTTTCGACCGTTTCGTCACACGTAGTAAAATTATCCGTGAAATCCGTCGCTACTTAGACGAACGTGATTATTTAGAAGTTGAAACTCCAGTACTACACACATTAGCGGGTGGGGCAAATGCTCGTCCGTTTATCACACACCACAATGCGTTAGACATGGAATTGTACATGCGTATCGCTACTGAATTACACTTAAAACGTTTAGTCGTTGGTGGGATGGAACGCGTATACGAAATCGGACGTGTTTTCCGTAACGAAGGAATCGACACAACTCACAACCCTGAATTTACTTCCATCGAAATCTATACAGCATACACAGACTATAAAGATGTCATGGATTTAACAGAAGGAATCATCTCAGATGTTGCCCAAAAAGTATTAGGAACAACATTAGTTCCTTATGGCGAACATGAAGTGGAATTAAAAGCTCCATGGAAGAGAATTCATATGGTAGATGCCATTAAAGAAGTTACTGGCGTGGATTTCTGGAAACAAATGTCTGATGAAGAAGCACGTGCCATCGCGAAAGAAAAAGGCGTGAAAGTGGAAGATTCAATGACATTCGGACATGTTGTAAATGAATTTTTTGAAACATTTGTTGAAGAAACGTTGATTCAACCAACCTTTATCTATGGCCACCCTGTAGCTGTATCTCCATTAGCACGTAAGAATGATGAAGATCCACGCTTTACAGATCGTTTCGAATGCTTCATCTGTACAAAAGAGTACGGAAATGGCTTCACGGAGTTAACAGACCCAATCGATCAACGTGGACGTTTCATGAAACAAGTAGAAGAAAAAACTGCTGGGAATGATGAAGCGCATCCACATGATGAAGACTTTATCCAAGCGTTGGAATATGGTTTATCTCCAACGGGTGGGGTCGGTATCGGAATTGACCGTTTAGTTATGTTACTAACAAACAGCCAATCAATCCGTAATGTCCTATTATTCCCAACAATGAAAAACTTAGACTAATATCAATTAGGTGAAGTAGAAGGTGCGATGAGTGGTTTATCCATCGTCATTTCGGGAATAATTACTCTCGTTTGCACACAATTTTTTGCAGGATTTATTTAAGAAGTGGAGAAAGAGCAGAATTTCTGTTTTTTCTCCGCTTTTGTTTTGGCATTGTCATACAAATTTAATGGAATAGTATTTGAAAAAACTATAGTAATTATACGCATTTAGGACTATCATGGAGGTGTAATCACTATCGCAATGGAAAAGAGAGATTGTTATGGAAAAACATTGGTGGCAAGAAGTTGTCGTTTATCAAATTTATCCACGTAGTTTTAAGGATTCCAATGGAGATGGAATTGGTGATTTAAGAGGAATTATTGAGAAACTTGATTACTTACAAACGCTTGGAATCGGAGCAATTTGGCTCTCTCCAGTTTACAAGTCGCCAAACGATGATAATGGTTATGATATTTCTGACTATGAAGACATCATGGACGAGTTTGGAACGATGGCGGATATGGAAGAATTAATTGCCAAAGCGGGTAAGCGTGGTATTAAAATCGTTATGGATCTCGTTGTGAATCATACGTCGGATGAACATCACTGGTTTATCGAGTCAAGAAAAGGGAAAGATAATGCTTACCGTGATTACTATGTATGGGCAGACCCAGCAGAAGATGGTGGGAAACCAACAGATTTACAGTCTATCTTTTTAGGAAGTGCCTGGAAGTACGATGAGACAAGCAATCAATATTACTTGCACTTATTTAGTCAAAAACAACCTGATTTAAACTGGGAAAATGAAAAAGTACGCCGTGAAGTCTATGACATGATGAATTTCTGGATTGATAAGGGCGTTGGTGGATTCCGTATGGACGTGATTGATTTAATCGGGAAAATTCCATTAGAAGGCATTACTTCAAACGGGCCAAAATTGCATGAATATTTAAAAGAAATGAATAAAGCGACCTTTGGAGAAAAAGATTTATTGACGGTTGGGGAAACGTGGGGAGCGACACCAGAAATCGCAAAACTCTATTCAAACCCAGAACGCCATGAATTATCGATGGTCTTTCAATTTGAACATTCACTCCTAGATAATGAACCTGGAAAAGAAAAATGGGACCTTAAACCGCTCGATGTAACGGAATTAAAAACGGTTCTTTCAAAATGGCAAACTGAACTTGGTGAGGAAGGCTGGAACTCGTTGTTCTGGAACAATCATGATTTGCCAAGAATTGTATCAAGATGGGGTAATGATAAGGAGCATCGTGTTCGTAGCGCCAAAGCTTTCGCCATTTTATTACATATGATGAAAGGGACTCCATATATTTATCAAGGAGAAGAATTGGGGTTGACGAACACACCAGTCTCTAGCATTGAAGAGTTGGATGATATTGAATCCATTAATATGTATCATGATCGCGTTTTAAAAGGGTTTAGCATCGACTCGATTATGACTTCGTTAAATGCAAAAGGAAGAGACAATGCACGTAGACCGATTCCGTGGACTGATGAAGCAAACGGTGGATTTACAACAGGCACTCCTTGGTTAGCGCTCAATCCGAATTATAAAGAAATTAATGTGGAGGCAGAATTAAAAAATCCAGACTCTGTTTTCCATACGTATCAAAAACTGATTCAGCTTAGAAGAGACCATTCAATCGTGGTCTGGGGCGATTATGAGCTGCTAAACACTTCTTCTAATGTGTTTGCATATTATCGCACGCTTGGGGAAGAAAGATGGTTGACGGTTGTGAATTTATCTGATTTTGAGGAGAAAATCTCTGTAGATGCCCGATTTAATAAGGTTTTAGTAACTAATACAGATGATGAGATTACAGATTTACGCGCTTACAAACTTTCTCCATGGCAAGCGTTCGTTGTGGAATTGTCTGGCAATTGAAACGATTTTCATATATAATGAAAGTGGATAAAAGCATATGGAATTATATATGAATTTTTTTAAAAAAGTTAAATTTTCTAAAAATACCCTATAAAGTATTGCAAATAGCGATAAATTTGTGTTATCATACTTTTTTCATTCTACAAATGTGAAAAAATATGGTATAATAGTGTGAATAAAAATATATGGAGAAAGGAGATGGATGATGAAAGTATTTTTATTGAAATTGCAAGAAAGTTTTAAATCATTGGGAATCGTTAGTCAATTAGGAATTGCCCTTGGGATGTCATTAGCGATTCTAGCTGGTGTCTACGGTATTTCTCAGGCGATGAGTCCGATGCCAAAGGTCACTCAAGTGGTAGAAGTGCAAACATCTAATGTGGCAACATCATCTTCTCCAAGTAGTGCCGAAAAAAAGGAAACAACAAACGAAAAAAAAGAAGAAAACACGACTGCAAGAAGCACACAGGAAACTATAACTACTGAAGAACAGAAAACAGTCGTAGAGGGTAGTACTACGCAAGAAGCTCTTCCATCGAGAGACGCTGCTCAACAAGAACCTCAAATTGCGATTATTGCTCAAGATCCGGAGATTACAAGTAACAACATTGCGAATCCCGAAACACCTAGCGCTTCATCTGTGGATGATACAACAGTGCAAACACAAGAAGCGTATCGTTTGAAACCTTTAGGAAATACAGGAGTAGAATTCGCTTCATTTGAATTAGCTTCAGAATGGATGCGTGCGAAATTAGATCAATCTGCAAAGGCGTATGCTGCTGGAAAGCAAGATTGGGTTTATACAGGACGTGCCTATGAAGTCCCATGGAGCGATGGTCATAAAACGGTAACCGTTGATTTAACAGAAATGAAGGTACAACCAAGAGCGGTTGATACGACAACCGACACTTCATCGCAAACGGATATAAACGGAACGGGTAACGATCATTTATAATCATTAGAAGTACTTTGGAATTTTCCAAAGTACTTTTTTGATTCCTAGATACTCTAGAGCTGAATTAACTTTTAAAAATTTTTAGATATCATTTTATTTATATGATATACTTTGGTTACGAAATGAAGGAGGAACGAAAGTAGTGGATAATAAAGGACGTCGTATTTTAAGTATATTGGGGACTATAATTCTAGTATGCGTGGCCATTTATTTGCGCTATCAACGATATGAATCAAGACATCGTAAGCAAGAACAATATCAAGCTCAAATACAAGCAGTGAAAGAAGCGACACAAGCAAATCAAAGCTCTGTGAATGAGCAAGTGAGGAAAGCAGCTAATGCTATCTCAGAACAAGTGAAGACTGCGGAAAAACTAAAAGATGCTGAAATGAACGAGGACATCTCGCAAGGCTATAAAATTGTGAAGTTAAATGGCAAGTTCTTAATTGTTAAAAATGGAGATGTTGATAAAGCAACTGAATTAACAGGAGTTTCAGAAGTATATTTAGTTCCAACAAAAGACGAAGACTTCAATAAAGAATATAAATTACTTACTGTTAAAAAAGATGGTGAGTGGAGAGTGGTAGATGAGACCGATGGTGGAAAGGATATTCTTGTGCTCACAGGTGAAACGATTACTAATAAGACTACTTTCCGAGTGAAGGATAAGACATTATATATTGATTAAAATAGAACGCAAAAAAGGTGTGTTAAAAATTTTTAGCACACCTTTTCGTTTTTAAGCTAAAATTGGCTTACATCGGTTTTTGAGCAAGCATTGTGACGAATCGCATTTTAATAAAGTTACCGTCCCTATCTTTTTTGTGTAAGTTACCAAAATTTTCATTGTATTTATGGAATATCCATCCTTTGTAATAGTCTTTCAATTCACCGCTTTGGAAAGTCTTTGAAAAATTCATAGGACAAGGTGCATCTTCGGTTGACATGGCTGCAACAATGAGGTTATATCCTCCTGGTTCTGTGTGTGATTGCATATTTTCGATTACATCGGCGACGCAATGAGAGTCTAAAAACATGAGAACGACTGTGGAAATAATGGCATGGTAAAGACCACCTGGGATATCTGCACTTTCGATATTGTAAGGTTCTATATGAATAGAAAGGTTCTCTTCTTGAGCAATCTGAGACAATTGATGTAAACTGCTAGAATTGATATCTACTGCTGTTACATCAAATCCTTTTTTAGCTAAATACAAACTATTTCTGCCTTGACCACAGCCTAAATCAAGGACTTTTCCTTTTTGGAAAAGTGGAGCTGCTTCAATGACTTCAGAATGGGTTCTTGTCAGTTCATATTTTTTTGCAAAGTAGTCTTCCAACCTGCAGTAAAAAGTAAGTGCGCATTTTAAATCGTCGCTAGCAGGAGAAACGCGATGCCAAGCTTGAGGTTCAACAAAAGGAATCGTCGAATCTTTTGTAAAAAGATGCTCTGCAAGAACGTTACCATGATCATCTAACTCATAGAAAGTGAGTGCTCCTTCGAAAATGGTTAATTTTGCCCAGGTACCTACTTTTGTATTGTGTTTTTGTTGAAATGGTTTGGGTAAAGTATGAGCCGTCCATATAGGCATCGTTTTATAAGGAATTAATTCAGGTGTCATCAAAAAGCTCCTTTCAATCTACTTACCCTTATTGTACAAGAAATACAGCAGAAAACAAATGAGATAAGAGCGACATTTTGATATAACTAAAAGTAATAACCAGTGATAAAAAAGCGATAATTGACTAGAGTAGAGATTGTTGCTATCCTAGTCATATGCTTATAACACACGTTGATAAGGAGAGTAGAAGTGAATCCTTCCTAGAGAGTCTCGGTTGGTGAAAAGAGATATGGTTGAAACTTTGAAGATGGCCTTTGAGTGTTAATCGTTGAATCATTAGACGATTACGGGAGAGCCCGATATAGCTTATGGTTAATAATGAGTTAACCTAAAGAGATAGGATTTGTGAGAATGCTATGAATTAAAGGTGGTAACACGAGATGAAACTCGTCCTTTTACCAACGAAATAGTTGGTAAAAGGACGCTTTTGTTTTGTAAGAAAGGAGAACGCATGATTAAGTTAGAAAACATTGATGTTACCTTCACGCAAGGACTTAAAGTTGTTAACGCAGTGAAGAATGTTTCTTTAACGGTTGAAGATCGAGATATCTACGGAATTATCGGTTACAGTGGTGCTGGGAAAAGTACCCTCGTTCGTACGATTAATTTGCTACAACGTCCAACAAGTGGAAACGTTGAAGTGAATGACGTCGAATTGTTAGAGTTGAAACCGAAAGAACTCCGAGAAGCGCGAAAAAAGATAGGAATGATTTTCCAGCATTTCAACCTAATGAATACATTATCGGTTTTTGACAATGTCGCTTTTGCATTAAAAGGAGCGAAAAAAGAAGTGCCGGTCGATGAAAATGAAGAGGATGAAGAAAATCAAGTTGGCGATTCGAATGTTGAAGAAATAAATGCTGAAGCTGAGGGCCAACTTAGTGAATCAAATACTGAGGAAAGTTCAACAGAAGACTCAGAAGAAACGAAGAAAACAAAATTAGTCAAATTGACGAAAGAAGAAATTAAAGAAAAAGTAGATTCTCTTCTAGAACTAGTTGGTTTGGAGGATAAAGCAAACAGTTATCCACGTCAGTTATCTGGGGGACAAAAACAACGGGTAGCTATTGCACGAGCATTGGCTAATGATCCTAACGTCCTACTTTGTGACGAAGCAACGAGTGCACTTGACCCTAAAACAACCTACTCTATCTTGGAATTGCTCAAAAAGGTAAATGAGCAATTAGGGATTACGATTGTCATTATCACTCATGAAATGCAAGTGGTCAAAGAAATTTGTAATAAGGTCGCAGTTATGGAAAATGGTGAAGTGATAGAACAAGGGAGTGTCCTTGAAATCTTTACGAATCCACAACGTGAGTTAACAAAAGACTTTATTGATACAGCGACTCATATTAACAAGGGGATTGAAACAGTTCTTTCTCATGAACAACTGTTAAATCTAAAATCAGGAGATTATCTCGTAAAAATTTCATTTGTAGGTGCTTCTACGGGAGAACCGCTTATTACGAAATTATCCACTCAATTCCAAGTAGCCGCGAATATTTTATTTGCGAACGTAGAGATTATTCAAGAAACTCCTGTAGGGACTTTGTTAGTCGGATTAACTGGTGAACAATCAGGAATTGAGAACGCACTAACCTACATTAAAGAACAAGGTGTGATAGTCGAAGTACTAGAACAAGCAAAGGAGGGTGCATAAGATGAACTTTTTAGTAGCACTTGATTTGCAAACGTGGTTCCCTAACATTGATGAAAAAGTGTGGGCTGAAATCACAAAGGCAACTGTCGATACGTTGATCATGGTTGGTATTACAGCGGTGATAGCTGGGATTTTAGGAGTTGCTCTAGGGGTGACGTTAGTCGTTACTAGAGAAGGAAATATTCTAGAAAATAAACTGGTTTATCTCATTTTAGATAAAGTAGTGAACTTATTTAGATCGATTCCATTTATTATCTTAGCGATGCTTTTAATTCCATTCACTCGTTTAATTATGAAGACCACGATTGGAATTCCAGGAGCTATAGTGCCGCTGGTTATTGCAACTGTTCCATTCTTCTCGCGTCAAGTTCAATTGGCGTTGACGGAAGTGGACAAAGGTGTGATAGAAGCGTCGGTAGCGATGGGATGTACACCGTTAGAAATTATCTTCCGAGTGTATCTAAAAGAAGGACTACCAAGCTTGATTCGTGCAGGATCATTAACAATTATCAGTTTAATTGGTTTAACTACCATGGCTGGAGCATTTGGTGCAGGAGGAATTGGTAATGTAGCCATCTCACGTGGGTATAACCGATTCCAAGGGGACGTCATTGTCGTTGCGACAATTATTATGTTGATTATCGTCTTCACCGCTCAAGCAATTGGCGACTTCTTAGAGAAAAAAGCCACTAAATAAAAACCAGGATGTGAGACATCGCGGTCAGAAATCGAACACTGGACCGGAACGACGAAAGGAACGTGAAACGTTCTGCGTACGTTTCGGGAAGCAAAACTTCACAGTGCGAAGTTTTGGCTCTGCGATGGCGAACTCAACTACACCAGGATGTGAGAAAAGGCGCTCATAGGCGATGACGGTTCGCAGTTTAGCCGTAAGCGGTCTGTAAGACCGTGCGGACTAAACTCGAAAGGCTTGAGCCTATGCCTTTTCGAACTCAACTACCAGGATACGAGGGCGAACGCTCAGGGACGAAACACTGGACCGGAGTAACGCAAGGGACTTGGAACAAGTCGTG
>CAURBR010000020.1:0-36795 GCA_963523415.1 uncultured Streptococcus sp.
TATTAACGACGACGTTCTTGGATACGTGCTGCTTTACCACGTAAGTTACGGATGAGGTGTAGGATAATTATTAAAATTTAAAAGAGTTATTTTTGTTGATATTAAAGCTCTTTTGTAAGCTTCACAAGTGTTTAAAATTGGATTCGAAGAGGTTCTAAGCGATGAAATTCCTCCCATATTCCTCCCATAAATAAAATAAAGCCTACCAATTAAGGTAGGCTCTTTCGTTCTATTTAGTTGTAATTAAGCCATCGGGCTCTACTGTAAATTCAGGCTTATCTGCCATAGTTCCATCATCTTTCAAATAGTACCAGCCGTCCCCACTTTTAACGAATTGGTTGCTTTCCATATGACCATTTGAAGTGTTGAGATAGTACCAATGTTCCTTATACTTGACCCAACCTGTTACCATTCGTCCGCTATCGTTGAAATAGAACCATTGAGTCCCTACTAAGAACCAGCCTGTAACCATCGCACCTCTAGCGTTTAAGAAATACCAGTCTGTGCCGTCTTTATACCATTTATTCATCAAGCAATATCCGCCGTCATCAAAATAGAACCATTCATTTTCTATCTTCTTCCATTCTGCCTTAGGATAACTTCCGTCTGAATTGCGATACCACCAACCAGTAGAATTTTTTTGCCACCCTTCAACATTTGAAGCACCAGCATTTAACATATCAGATACTGTACTTCCTAGAGATTGATAGTAAGATATTTTTTCAATCACGTAATCCCGTAAACTATCGTTATCCCCGCCATGAAGTTCTAATGAACGGGCTGGACAGCTTGTTGGCGAGAATTCGTTATGGAATTTGATATTTTCATAATTTGGAGTTGCTCCGTAATATGTCATATCTTCTGCCATTTGCATTAACACCATATTTTCATTTTCTAGAAATTCGCTATCAGACGTTCCGAACTGCTGGCAGACTTCATAGCTAAGAGAATTCATGTTTGCTGTATAGTCTCCAGCACTCCAAGCTCCGCTAAACGTGTTTTCAACTCGTACAATAGAGTTGCGGTCAATGTAATAATGTGCAAACCCCTTATCGGAGTCATTGTTGTCATAACGAGATTGCAACCAATCGATATATGATGTTGCACTCATGCTACCTGCATCATTATGAAGCACGTACCATTTGGGTGCTTCTGTAGGTCGATTTCCCGCAATTCCGTTAAAAATTTCGTTGTTGATAATTTGAACCATAATTTAATCTCCTTTTTCTAAAATAAGAAATTCTTGATAATTTCATCTGCAATCGCTTTGTGCCCAAGGTCGCCCGGATGGCTTGCTACGCCCGGATTGGTGATTGTGTAGTTAGAACCGTCTGGTAATCGAAGAACCTTGTTCATCTCGGATTTATAGATTGCATCTTTTGAATATTTGTAGATATCGACAAACGTAACGCCCAGAGGCGCACAGATACGTTTCACACGTTCCAAAAAGTCAGGCGAAGCGTAATAGATACCTACCCAATAAATGAGCGCACGAGGCGAAACAGAGCGTATCCAGTTAACAAGATTTGGAATATCTGTTTCAAGGTTTTTCCGTTTTTCGTCTGTGTTGAGGTTGTCCCCAAACTGCAAGATAACAATATCCGTATCAATACTCAAGGATTGTTTCATCTTACTATCAAATACTTCTCTACGCTTACTTGGCTCGGACTCCCAATCTGCACCGTTACCACGGACAACGCTAGCACTTGGATTTTTAGATAAGATGTAACTCTTGACCAAGCTAAAATAGTCTTTGTCAGGGGCGCTTGCTGCCATCCCCATTCCTTGTAACCAAGGATGACTCAAGATTGAGTTACCAAAGACTGCCACCTTGTTTGGTACGTTTGATACGGTTGATAGGTTACCGCCATTATCTACAATTAGGCGATATTTAGTACCATTCGGACTGACCAGCATAGGTGTTTTCTTGAAGAGTTCTAAGCCAGATACGATTGGTTCAATCTTATCGACTTTCTGTTTCAAAATTTCAGCCTTTTCTTTTGTGCTTTCGTCCGCCACTTTGTAATTAAACGGAATAGCGTTATCCGTTCCATACATGACCTTCCCAGAATACCCAGCGTTGTTTGTGACGTGCTGTGCATCTTGAATTAAATTGCGTTCACCTTTAGCAGCATAGACAGTATTGTCATGCGCTTCAAAGAACAACTGCTCACCGTAAAAGATTTCTCGTTCTTCATTGATAACATCTAATGTGTTATATCCAGCATTCAACTGTTTTTGGAAAGTACGAGGAGATACGATTAGATCGTTCTGGTCGATGTTCCCAATAGCGAAATTGTATGTTCCCGCTTGCTTCACATATACGTTGATTGTGTCAATGAACCCACGGCTCTTTGCCCATTTTTTGATAGGTGACATATAGCTGAGGTTGTTTACGGTTGTTTGTTGCGTGGTATCAATGCCAGCAATATCTAAACCAAATTGTGTTGTGCTGTTATCTGGAATGATAAACGGTACTTTTGAAGTAATTGCACTCGTCCCATATTCGAGACTATCAAGGTTTCTAGCGCCACTAAGTCCGCCTTGGAAGATTTTAGACGGTTTATCAATTGTTAGGCGACTTATGAGGATATATCCGTCAACGGTTGGTGTGAAATCTCTTGTAATCAATTCATCCTTAGATGAGAAACTAAGGATTTTACTACCTGACTTATCAAAATAGTGCGTAAACACTCCACGGACATTCTTCAATCCGTAAGTAACTCCAGCTTTTAAGTTAACCGCTGGATAAGTGCCCCATGTTCCTGCATCATAAGTGCCATTTCCATTACCCGACCATGCTTTGCCAACTTTGAAAGTCTTTTCGTCAAGGATTTGTTTCACAACATCGACAAAACTCAACTCTTCGGGTTGAATATCTAGTGAAAGTTTAGGAATTTTCAAAGAGATATAATCATTTGGAAGATTGGCAAAGTCCACGTTTGCGTTTCTCAATTCTTTCAAGGAAGCGTTGAAAACTTTTGCGTTTTCGTTTGGTTTCGATGTGATGTAAAGAATAGCATCTTCACTAGCTACATACTCTGCAGTGACCAAATCATCTGATTGTGAGAATTTAGTTAATAAGCGTGTTCCGTCTTTTGAGACAACATAGCTAAATACCCCACGGATATTCAAAAGATAGAACTTGTCGCCTTTAGCAACAGGAATCGGCTTATATCTGAACCAATCATTTGAGTTGTAAACACCCATATTATTGTTCCAAAGCCATACAGATTTATCAATCTTATTCTCATCTTTTAATAGCTGTTCGACTTTCTCGAATACGCTAATATCCACTTTCTTTGAGACTTCTTCTTTAGTCGCTAGGCTTTCCGTTTTCGTTTCCAACGTCTGAACACGGGCTTTTAAATCCGTATCGTTGTACGGCTGTGGCAATTCCGTTTTCTTAGCGTACTCGGTTAACGGTTGGTGTTCCGTTAAATATCCTTTGCTAGCTAATTCTTCTTTAGTTACTAGTCTGCTAGTATCCGCTTCTGGTTTACTCTCTAAACGCGCTACACGTTCTTTAAGTTCCGTGTCGTTATACGGCTGTGGTAGTTCGTTTTTCTTAGCGTAATCCGTCAATGGCTGGTGTTGAGTTAAGTAACCTTTGTTTTCAAGTTCCTGTTTCGTTACAAATGAACTTGTATCAATTTCAGTCTTGCTTTCTAGTGCCGTTATGCGACGTTTTAAAGGCTCATCATCGTAAATGGTGTCATTATCCGTCTTTTGCTCCAAAGCCTCAATTTTGCCCGAAATTTGCGATAATTCGGTACGGTTTACCTTGTTTTCTAATTCCGCTCGCAAGTTGCTGTCGTCATACGTCCCGCCTTGCTGCTTGATTTTCGCAAAGAGAGCATCTAACTCTTGCTTAATTACAATATTTTCAACATCCACAATTCGTCCGCTTGCACGTTCGACCAACGGTGCTTTTTTTGCTCTGTCAATAGCACTAACCCATACATTAAATGTAAATGCGTAAACGTCTGTTGATTGCTCTACTTTTTCAAAATATACATAACCAATAACAGGCTCATCTGTAGTGATTAAAGTACTGTCAAACGGAACTGTAATCGTATTTTCTGAGATTGTAGCCTCAACTGTTTTGTATCGTTTTGTGTACTTGAAATAAAAGAGACAAAGAACTTTTGAGGCTGTCAACTCATCAATAGTGAACTTGAATGTTGCAGTCCCTTTGTCTTTGCTGTAAATTTCATGATTTAACTTTTCAACGCCTCGATTGGCAGACGAAATAGTTAAATGCTTTGTAATTAATTTTTCCATACGTTACCCCCTTTTTTAAAATAAAAAGGGAACTCGTGAAAGTTCCCTTAGTTGATACTATTGATTGTTAGGTGTTTCGTACGTCATAGCTCGTTCACTATCACTAATTCCGCTTGTGGTAGGGTCGTTTACAATCCCCACAATCATCAATACAGCGAATAATGCGTTGATGAAAACTAGCAATTTATCTGTTGTATCTCCTAATTCTAGCTTTACACCAAATACTGCTAAGAATGTTTGAAGCAATAACGCTAGCGCTGGGACTAGTGTAATCCAAAATGTTTTATTTAAAACTCGTACTTTCCAATTAATCATAATATTTCTCTCCTTTTAATTTAATCGTTTTTAATCGGCAACTTGATAAATATTTCATAAAGGGCATGTATCTCCCCGTTGCCGTCCAAGTTGCTATATGACTCAAACAACTTTCCAATTTCCGAAAGCCTGCCGATAGTCGTATAACCTCGCTGAATATCTGCGGTCATCTCTACATACAATCTATATCGTTGGATATATTTAAGTCCTGATCTATTCGCAAGCCCGATTTCCTTATTCTCTATCAACTCGCTCTTAACGTTTAACATCTCGCTTGAAACAACATCAATCTTGCTTAATATTTCCTTAGTGTTGTTCTTTGAGTGACTCGTGATAATAGCTGTGAATATACTTACTATTCCTCCAATTCCAGCGATAATAACAGCATCTGAAATTGTTGGATTCATCGTTCCATCACCTCGATTGCGATGGCAAGAGTATTAATCTCTTGCTGCTTCGAATTAACGCTACGACTCTTAATTTCAATATCGTTTTGCAGATTTTGTGCTTGTGCATCAAGCTTAGATTTTTCAATCGATTTAGTATACATCTCTTGACGAGCGCTTTCTACTTCGCTTTCTAATTGTTCTTTTTTTGCTTTTGCTTGTTCTAAATTCATAAAATTTCCCCCTATATCACTTATCACTATATGCTGAATTCCATATTATCTAAACACAACCAATCACTTTCGGCTTTTACACCAGTTTTAACTTCTCCATTTGGGTAGACGATTATGCTGCATATATTGTAGTATCCTGTAAATGCCACCAGATATACTTTCTTCGGAGGCCTGTATCCATCTGGAAGAGAAAAAATATTAGTGTAATTTCTTGCATTTCCTCCTGTGATACTTCCTCTAAATTTAATAGTATTTCCTTCTTTCTTGTACTCTAATGGACCATCAACCCCATCAAGATGTCTCCATCCATTCTGTAAATTTGCTAATTTCCATTGACCTTCTGGAGCAAATTTAACCCATGGGAGCCAGCCATAAGTGTTAACTTTTCTCCTCATGTACATAACATCCGTATTGTTTGGAACGTAAGTTTGCATCGCAAAATTATCATCATTAGGATGTGTGCTGACTTGTAAATATCCAAATTTTTGATAAAAGTCTAATCCTTCAGGTAAGTCATTTAATTCTTTAGAATAATAAAATCCAGTCTTTATCACATCGTTTGCAGAGCCTGATACTTCAATAGATTTTCCATTTGATTGCGTTAATCTACCTACTTGAACTAGCTGTCCATTAGAGTAGATATCTCCCTTCACATCAAGGCTACCCCTCTCTCTAATCTTTCCAACTCCCACACCAGCAGGTGTATAGTTCAGGACTACTTCTTCAGGGCCAACAATTGGAGCCCTAAACCTTACCGTGGTATACGCATCAGATATGGTTCCTTCAACAACAAAAGATTTATCGGCTGGAAACAATCCACTTAAATCAGCATTCGAATTTGTAAGTGAATTCAATACTTTTGAATTGATTCCTCCACCTGAATTATCAGATAAATAGCCATCGTTAGATGGACTAGTTTGGAATTTTAATACCATCGTGTTCTTTTGAACTCCATCAACCATGATAGGGGCAATTCTACAATTCCTTCGAACTGTGATAGTTTGCAAATCCCCACCGCTTCTAAAAGCTTCGAATGATAATACTGGAGCAAAATACTGAATTACCTTAATCGGGATTGTAACTACATTTGATTTCAATCCTCTACTATCTACGATATAAGCTTGTACTTGAAAATCTCCAAAATTCTTGAAAAATTGGAACGATGTATTGTCTTTAGTAATAACATTCTTTTGTCCAACGACTTCCGCATAATATCCTTTAATTGTTGAACCATAAGTCCCTTGCGCCCCAATGAATTTACAATTCATTTCAGAGAATGTTTGAACGAACATATTAGTTCCTACAATATCTTTAGTAGCTTTTGCTTTGTCTGTTAGCTCTAATGTTTGTAGAGACGGTTGTGCATCATCAGGCAGTCCAATCTCATATCCATATTTATATACGTCAACGCCTATTTGTTGAGTCCCGTCATAGGTTCGGATACATACATCTAAATATCCTATCTTCGAATTGATGTCATTATTTGCTAATGCTTTATCAGGAGTAAACGATACAGTAGTTCCAAGATTACTTCCAACATCTATCCAATCAGAATTCCATGCTTTGTACCAAACTTGATGGGTGAACGAGTCAACTTTCTTATCAATCGTTATAGTGATTTCAGAACCTAATTTTCTATTATCGCTAACGGAAGATAATTGAGACATACGTGGAATTGTTTCGAATGTCTGAGTAATGCTTGTACTTACAGAACCAAACCACAAATCACCGTACGTGATTCCAGATGTTGAACCGCTCCACAAGCTAATTGTTCTTGTAGCTTGTCCATCATCATCATGATAGAATGTGAATTCAACACTACCTATTTTCTTGGTGCTGCCATCTAGCCACAATTCGTCAAAATATAGATATTTAGATTGTGAACCTAATTGGATTCCGATGTACGCTCCGTACGTGTTGCTAAATTCTATGTTCCATCCGGAATCCATTCCAATTGAAACATCAACACGAATCGTTCGAGTATTCGCAATTCTATCGGAAGATAGAGAGGTGACAGCATAGCTTAAATAAGCGTGCCAATTCCCGCTAAAATATTTATATGCCATTTATACGTTTATACTCCTTTCTAAGGTCCCACATATCGAATGACGTTGTATTTTGGGTTTACATTGTACTGAGATTCCACATAGTATCCAATTTGAATCGATTTTGTGAACACCCCATTGTCAATGTGGATTACACCTTGTGATATACTCATAACTTCTCGGCCACCAGACATCATCGAAATTCTGTCATCAGTAACTAGAATGGAGCTGTCGCCTTTCGGATTACCAATCGATAGACCTTCATTGCCGAATTTCATATTTCTATCAATCGAATTCCAAACAGCACTCATAGCTCCTAAATCCGCTTGAATTCCAACTACTCTTTGCGATAAGGATACTAAATCAGCTTCAGCTTGTGAGCGCTCCGATTCGTTGGATTTAACAAATGCATCATATTTCACTTTCCAATCTAAAATAGTTTCCATCGATGCTTTTGCTTTCAGCTCTTGCATCATGATCAGCTGTTGGTCTTGCAAATGTTTCAACTGGTCTTCAGTAATTTCTTTGTTCGCCTTAGCTTCGACTTTAGATTCGAGCTCTTTGATAGGCTTTTTGAAATCTTCAACGTTTGATACATCAAAGTATACCTTTCCATCTCTTACGGCTAGGACTTGCTTAGAGCCTTGATTGACGGATATTCTATTTAAATCAATCGCTCCAGCAGTAATTTGCCCAGCATTAATTTCCAACGATTGTAGAAGTCCAGCACTTATTTTCTTAGCAATTACTTCATCGGTAGTAATAGTTTCGATTATCTTATTTAGGTCTGCTGTATCTACTTTTCTGACCCATTGCCCGTCTACACGTTCATACATGATGGCATAACCACCACTAGGTTTCATCCATTTGTCGCCTTCTTTTGGGTTTAAAGGCTCAGCTTCGTCTAAATACAGTCTTCCTATCTTCGTTGTTAGGCTTTCTATATAATCGATTTTTTCTTGAACAGGACCACGATATTTATATTGTGATGTTGATTGCCCTGATTCTTTTGCATTTGTTTTAGCACTTAATCCTCCATCAAACGTTATGTGGTGAGTAAATACAGGGATATCAAATCTAACATTCTCAGGACCCCAGAAGACAGATATCCAGTCCCCTGGTTCTGTATCAATATCTCCTCTCCAGGTTAATTCGTATGGATAGAAACTTAAATCTCTATATTTGTCGTACAATCTATCTAGAAGTTGCTGATTCATCCACGGATTCTTAAACGACATCTTGTTTCCTGAGTGATTTCCTGAGATTATCTTCTGCTTATCAACTGCACATTCAATTGAGCCCAATCTATATTTAATTTCGTTTCGGACTAATCCAGTAGAGCCATATTGTCTCCTAGTAATTTGTTTTGTTGTTGTTTTTAAATCGATAAAATCAAGTTTCCCTTGCCTATTGAATCGTGCAAATGTTCCATCTAATTGAGCAAGGTACATAATTGCATCTCTAAATGTAGCTTTTTCCAATTTCGATTTAATGGATATATCAGGTAGCCGAATAGAAGTGTCTACTTCAATACCTGTCAAGCCAACAATCTCTTGGAATACTTCTCTAGATGTGGATGGATATGACAACTTACTATCATATTGTCCGAGCATTCTTACAAAATCATCTTGAAGTTTTAATTTGGTTATTTTAGAATTTCTATCGATTTTTATATCAGTAACAAAAAAACGACCAAGAGGCAACATTGCCACTTGACCGTTTGATGTCTTAACACCTATGTTCGCTGTAGATGGCATCATCTCTTCAATACCTTCAACAACTTGGTTTAATTCAACAGATAATGAATTGATATATGTCCCTCCAGGAACGAACGATGTCCCACCTGATATTGAAGAATCATACTCAATCCTTTTGATATGTGTTTTATCATAATTTACGTTGTTAAGAGTGAATGAAGCGTGAATAACTCTTACATCAGAGATAATTGCATCTCTATACTCTTGAGTAGTTTCTAGCATCCTATCACCTCTTATTGTTCAATAAACGATGTAGATACATCGTTGAAATAGCTATTTCCGTCAGAAAATACACCTAAGAATTCACTCGATATACTGCTTCTGTAGCATCTTAAATTAGTACCCAGAATAGTAGCATCGAAGAACCCACTTGGTAAGTTCTGAATAGCATTATATTCATCTTGAGTTAATATTCCCCAAGATACTTGATACGTTTTCTTTGTATCAATAACATCGCCACTCATATGCCCGCTAGCACTTCTTCCTGTGCCGGAACTCCAAATAGTTTCGTTATTAATACCTATTTTAGTTGGAGATGCAAGAGCAACTCCATTTGCAATGATTTCACTCATTTGTGCACCTCCTAATAATCAAGAATTGGTTGATTCGTCTGTTGCTGAATTTGGTTTGCGATTCCAAAGATTTGCTTAGTAATAGACACACCATCAATGCTTAAATCCAATCCAGACACTAAATCTACTAATTGTTGCAACAAAGCAACTACAGCAGCACTATTGCTGGAATCTTTAGATAATCTAGCAGCTTCTTTCGCCATTGCAAGCATCTTATTCTCAGGCGCAACAATTTCTCCATAGTGTTTATTATCCCCAATCATCGCTAATTGAGGCGTGTTCGCACGTACGAAACCACCTTGTGCCAGCATAGGGATTTGAGGCACTCCAATATTTCCAATCCATCCGAACGGACTTACTCCCATGATGTTAATGCCACGAATTCCGTCCAGAACAGCATTGATACCATCGAACGGGATTCTCACAACTCGGTTGATACCGCCAATAATTCCGTTTACAACAGTTTTAAACGTCCCTAGAATACCATCTGTGATCCCCATGAAGATACGGCCACCTGTAGAGAATACATCTCTAACTCCAGCCCATGCTCTCGAGAATATATTCATAAACCAATTAGGTATTGCAGAGAATATTCCAGTGATCGTGTTCCAAGCTCCTTGGAATATTCCGCTGAAGAAACTTGATACACCGCTAAATACACTCTTAATTCCATTCCAGATACTTCCGAACCATGAACCAGCTACACTAAATACTGTAGTAATTCCAGTCCATGCCATTCTAAACATATTTCCAAACCATGTTGCTACGTTCGATAACGCTGTAACAATATCATTCCACCTGTCATGGAACCATTGCCCGATTCCACGAAACACATTTACAATTCCATTCCAAGCGTTTGTAAACATTGTTGTAAACCATGTTACAACAGCACTAAACGCGTTTACTACATCGTTCCAACGGTCCGAGAACCATTGACCTAGACCACTCCAAATAGATACAATGTCATTCCATGCTGTTTGGAATCCCTCAGGAAGTACTGTCATCAATTTATCTGCAAAATCTGAGATTGCAACAACAACCTCTCCAAACATATCGAAAATCCAGCTTACAAAATCAAATAAACCTTTCAGTGCGATTGAGATTCCAGCGATTGCAGCAAGTAACACTCCACCTAATAACCCAGCAATAACTCCTAGAATCGGACCTAATGCACTAGCTAACAAGTTGTAAATAGGCTCTAATACTGACCACCATTTACTGGTTGCATCAGCAATGCTTGAAATTGCATTACCTAATGAATCAATCATAGGTTTCACAAATTGATCATATACATCACTAAATGCTTTCCCGACTTTTTCGAGAACGGGATTCACATTATTATTGAATCCATCGATAATCGTTCCAACCAATCCCGATATCATATCACCCCATTGAAGAATCAACGGTCCGATACTATTATCGTACACACGTTTAAACATCGAACCAACATCTTCGACAGCTCTTTCGAGTGTTTCAAAAATTGGTGCAATATTTTTCAATGCTGTGTTGATTGCTTGAGTGAGTTTTGGAGCGTTTTTAGTGACAATCGTCTCAATGGCTTTCATCACATCTCGTCCGATTTTAGAACCAATTTCTTCAACATCTGAGTAGAGACTAATGAATGCCCCTGCGATGGCTGTCCCGATTTTGATTGCTCCTTCGCTTGTCAAAATCTTATAGATTCCATCACCTAATGCTTGAACAATGTTTCCAGCTGCTTCATACATGTCACCACGAGCATCCATGGACTTGATGAGAGCTTGCTTGATTTGTTCTTTGTGATTGTCTAGTGCGTTCGCTATGGATTCAGTAAGGAATACACCGATTCCCACTCCAACAGAAGCGAGTGCACCAACAAATTGTCCCCACATATACATCCACTTATCAAGCATCGTGTTGAACGATTGAACGACTTGTGGATCCGTGAAGATTTCTTGGAGGGTAGCTCCGATTCTCTCCAGAGCCTCTTTCATCCGTTCCAACCCTTCAGCGTGGAACGCAGCATCAAATCCGGCTTTGAATTGAGCAAGAAGTTCTCCGATTCGTTTAAATAAGTCATCAAAGAATCCTAGTAGTTTATTATCTCCTTCAGCGAGCTTGCCCATATCCACTTGAGCACCTTTAGGCTGTGGACCTCCGCCACCGCCGCCGCCTTTTCCTTTTCCTCGGCCACCGCCGCCACCACCGCCATCTCCATCGGGAGAATCGTTGGTGTCTGTTAGTTTATTAATTTTATCGAAGCCCATTAAGGTTTTCATATCCTTAGCGGCCTTTTTAGCGGCTCCTCCTGCTTTATTAGCGGCTCCTCCTGCATCATCAGCTGCATCAGCCATATCTCCAGCACCACCGGCTGCGCCCTCCATATTATCAGCTAAATTGCCAACTGCATCCGCTGTATCTTGGATTCCGCTTCCTTGAGAAGCTTTGTTTCCTGTCAGCAATTCGGTTAACGCTTTAAATGCGTTCCCAGCCGTTAACAGTTTCCCTAATAGGAAGTTAATCACTTTTATTACAGGCGTGAACAAGTTAATAAGTCCTTGCCCAACTGTTGCCATAAACGATTGGAATTGTAATTTTAATAGGCGAACTTGGTTTGCCCATGAATCGCTAGTTCTAGAGAAGTCACCACTAGCAAGTGATAATTTATCTGTTACAAATGCGAATCTTAGAGCCACTTTCTCAGCTTCACTCATTTCAGCAGTCGTACGTCCAAATCCATTAGCCATAGCATATGAATCTAACGCGGATTGTGTCATTACAACACCTAAATCTTTCAGAGTTTCAGTCTCTCCAGTAAATACTGATTTAAGCTTTGTATACGCTTCGTCCTGACTAATATTGTAGAACGAGGCTACATCACCAGATAAGCTCGTTAAAGCCGTAGCCATGTTGTACGCTTCCCCTTCGCTAAATCCAAACGATTTAGCCATAGCACCGAATGTACCAGTATACTTTTTCGCCATAGTCTCTGATAATCCAGAAGCATACATTGCTGATTTAGCAAATTCATCTACTTGTTGCGACATTTTAGGGAATGTTACGTCCACAACGTTCTGTACTTCAGCTAAATCAGAACCTAATTTAATGGCCTCTGAGCCGAAGTCAATGAGCTTTTTAACGACAAAAGCTCCAGCCAATGCCTTAGCAAATCCAGCTACTTTTGACTGTATCGAGTTTAATTGATTTGTAAATCCTTGCTGATTTACAACTAGCCCGAGTTCTACATCTCCTATTCTAGTAGCCATCTATACACCTCCTTCTTCTACCATGAGGCAAATGCTTTTTGTAATTCTTTTAGAACTTCATCTAGCTCTTTCTCAGTACGCTTCTTAGCCCGTCGGTTACGCCAATCGTTGCGAATTTTATGTTGACCTGTTGAAAATGAATCCAACATCTGAGGGTCTTCTTCACTTCTTATCTGTATTATTCGTCCTAGTGGCGTATCAGATGAAAGCCCTGATATAAGAGCTTTGAATTCTTTCCATTTCATGTTTTGAAAGTCGTGAGAATAGAATGATACGCCATATTGCGTTCTAAATGATGAGACTAATAAATCCCAATCTTCAAAGATATCGTAATATGGCTCGCTTATTCCCCCGGTTCAGACTCTCCAACAATCAAATCTACTGCTGCATTAACTAAAGCTGTGAAGTCGTGCATGTTAAGATTCAATTTTTCAATTTTCTTGCGATCTTCACTTGAGAATAACGCTTTATACATGTCATTTAATTGTTTCCCGTTAGGATTACCGTCATTATCACTCATAATTTCCATTAACTTTAATGTCGTCGTAGCCGAATCATTAACCTCCAAGAGTTGTTTTTTGATTCGAAGCTTAGGTTTTTCTTCAAAGTTTAGTTGTTCTGTAATGTCGATAACTTTACCCATTATTTTCTACCTCTTTCTCTTCGTAGTGAATTTCGATTTCTTCTTGTTCAATCAGCGGAATTCCAATTTTATTTTTATTCCCCATTAACTCTTCTAATCGTTTTTGAGATGTGTTAGATGCATCATATTCATCGCCTACGTTGTATTCCTTGAAGGTTTCAGCATCAATAAATTTCTTAATGACTTTATACATTCTTTTCCTCCTTTCAAAATCACAAAAAAAGAGGGTCAATGAGACCCTCCACTAAAATTACAATTAAGCAGCTGCTGTATATACAGGTTTACCATTTGACATAATATCAAACGATAATGGAGCTACTGCTGTGCTATCTCCAGAAACGAAGTCTTTAATATTGATAATAGCTTCGTTAAATACCAATGTAGACCCGTCTGGGAATGTCCATTTAAAGTCTTTTTCTGCATCACGGCCATTTTTCAATGCAATTTCAGCAATTGCATCGTTACCAGCATCACCAATATGACGTTTTCCAGAAACTGAAATAGTTACTGATTTAGCTGTCATTAATCGGCGTGTCCATCCTTGATGCTCAAATGGTTTCCATTCTTCTACACCGTTATCGAATGATACAGAGAAGCTTTCAAGCTCCTTAATTTGTGTCCAAACTGGTGAATCTTTAGTTCCAGTATTCACTTGGAATTGGTTTTCATAAACTGGAAATACTCCAGTACGTTTTTCTGCCATATTTTATTCCTCTTTTCTTATTTCGTAATAAATATCTAATTCGATGACACGTTCATACACGTTATTATCATCTGTTCCAACATCAATCGGCTCGTTTGATAAGAGTTTAATCAAAGGTATTGAAGTATCGCCAATAACAACGTCATGAGAGTTTAGAATTTGATTGTAGAGATACATCGCTCTTTTTTCAGTTTCGTTCGCATTCGTATTGTGATGAATAAGGATGCTAATCGATTTTACATCATAACACGACAGGTTACGCCCACCAATCGCTATTCTAGGCTCTGAATTCGTTCTTCTTTGATACACTCCGATACTGTATTGTTTCTTATTATCGAGCTTACCGATGTAATAGTTCTGAGCTGCATTGAATTGCTTCAACCAGTCTCTTATTTCCGCCAAAGTTAACAACATCACACCCCCGATAATCTCTTGTAAAAACTCGAATACGCCCTTTTGATATCCTCTGTTTTAGAACCATCTGCCCAATCATCCAGCCACCGCCCTTTTGCATGTGGATTTGTAGATTTATTAAAATTGTATTCTGGATGATAATACAATCGTCTAGCGTATGGCGTAGAATGTGATAACGACACTCTTCCACGAGATGCTTCAGAATAATCTACAGAAAGGCCTTCCCCTTGAAGTGTTCCGCTTTTAAACGGTACGACTTGAGCCTGTACTACTTCTGTGTGCAAATATTCTCCAGTCATCTCTAGGGCTTGTATTTGAGCACGTTCTAATCGCCTAATTGCTCCAATATTAAATCTAACTACGCTATTTGCATGAATCATCAATCATCACTCCAATCCTAGGAACGTGTAATTAACTGTTCCGTCTGGATTTCGTGATTTTCGGCTATCTACCACTCTTCTATCAACTCCAAACACGGTAGCTATGCCACCGCTTAGAGTCGCTAATTCTGGGGCTATATCGCCATCTAAATATGCTGCTCCTGTTATCTTCACAATTCTTTGTTGTTCGGTTAAAACAGTTGCAACTTTATCCTGATAATTACACTTCAAGTTCAATTCGATAGATTTAATTGGTTCCCCATCTTCTGATACGCTTTCAGAATTTATAGAGATACGAATCGGTGTGTTGCAAAATTGTGGTAATACCAATTTAGGAAAGTACATTAAATCACTCTCCTTGTAAGGCCGCTTTGTTGAAGTAATTCAAATGTGCTACGTCTTAAAGCAATGCCTTGAGACGTAACCACATTCCAACTATCGCCGAAATTCATAGAAACTCCATTGATTGAATATGAAGTCAGTGTTGTGTCAATCAAATCTTTGTTTTCGATTGCAAAATCAGCCATTTGACAACAAACTTCTTTGATAACCGATTGCTGGAATGGAGTTAAATTATTAAATCCAAGTCCAACAATACGGTTGAATGTTAGCGTGTCGATATGCTGACTCATCATTTTCAGAACTTCTCTCAGCTCTGGAAGATGACTGTGAGTTCCAAGATACTCGTCTCGATAATACGTTTCGTCAGCATAGATCATGGTTACTCACCTTTTGCTTTCTTTTTACTTTTTAAGATTTCAATTTCTTTTTCTAGTTCATCGATACGATCAAGCGCTTGGTTATATAAAGAACCACTTACAGTCGAACGAATTCCACGGGCTACTAACTCATGATTTTCATCAAAGATATCATAGCCTTTATGTTGATACGATTGTGATTCTTGTTGGCTAATCGTATACACTTTATTTCCTTTTTCAGCCGTGTACATTCAATACACCTCCAAATTATGCTTGAGCATTGATATAGATACCTTTAGCACGATTCTTAATTAAGAATGAATCCATGTAGAAACGTGATTGAAGTAAGTAATTATCAGCTGTACGAGAATCATGACCTGGAGTAAACACGTTGATATAAGAGTATTTATCACGAGTTACTGTTGCTGTTGGATGAATTAAAATGAAATTGATTTGTTTTGCATCGCTCGCAGCTACGCATCCGTTAGAGAAATCATATTTCGTTTTCAATCGTGAAGAAGGAACAACTTTGATTTTGACATCATCGATATCGTAAATTGAACGAGTAACTGTTCCGTTTCCAGTAGCTCCAATAACACGTTGTAAATCTTTAGCTTGTTTAAATAATTTATTTACAGCTGGAGTAACGTACAAAATACGTCCTTCTGTTGGAACGCTTGCTTCATCCATTTTTTCCATCGCATCATCAAATTGAGCAAGAATATTTTCAGCAGTTAAAGCTTCGTTTGAGATAGTTGCTCCACTTGTAGCATATGTTTGAGCTTCTTGGAATAGTTTAGAGTATACATAGCTGTCTTTTTCAGGAATTGTTTGCTCTGATTCAAGTGTGTTTTGAACGTTAGCAATTGATACAACTTGATTTGTTTCATCAACATCCATAGGGTCGATAACTAATTCAATATCACGATCGTGAGTTAATTTTTTAGGTTCCCATTCATTAGAAATTGTTCCAGAATTGAATCCGATTGTTGTACGATTATGGTCTTTATATCCTGAGACTACGATACTTGGTAATTTGATTGTTTGTGCATCTAAGAATTTAACTTGTGGATTTGATTGGAATAAATCAAATGAAGTCAATTCTTTAGCATATTTTTGTTCTAAAATTGGGCTGAATTGTTCAGCGTAATTTAATACTGACATTTAATTTCCTCTTTTCTTTAATTAAATTCCGAACGCTCTTTTTAATTCGTCGTTCGTAGTTGTTTGTTTGATATCTCCCGTTGAACCTACTTGAGTAAATCCTGTAGAAGCAACAGACTCTGGTTTAAATGCTGGAACGTCTTCTAGCACTTTAGAGATGACTTCTTCAAAATCCTCATCCTTAGAATCCAACGTTAGATTTGTTGAATCTGCCAATTTGATAACGTATGGCAGTACGTTTGAGCTAACTCCTTGCTTAATAGCAGCAAGTTGTAAATTGCTCTCGATTTTTGTTTGAAGCGCTTGAGCTTGAGCCACTCGAAGCTCTTCTTGAAGGCTTGCCACATCTGGTTGTGAAGAAGCTTTTTGGCTTTTAAAACTCGAGATAGCTTGAGCCATCTCTTCACCTGTCAATCCTTGGTTCTTGAAATAGTTCTTCAAGACAGTATCTTCAGCGACCTTCTGTTTGCCTTCCACAATGCTCGCAATCTTCTCATAATCAATCGCTGGAGTACTCTGAGCGGGATTGTTTGAGTTTGGTTGCGTTTCTTGTGTTGTTGATTCACCAGCGTTTGCCGATTCATCAAAGAAAAATAGTTTGCGTTTGAACATTTTCATGTTCCTCCTCTCAGTTTTTAGGGTGTCTCCCTGTATTCAGTTTTGTTCACAGGTGTCTCCTCGTAGTTTTACGCCTTCGGGCATACCAAAAAGAGCCACCCTCCGGATGGGTGACTCTTAATTGGTTTATTATTTAATTTTAGGTATTAAAAAAGCACTTAGCTTTCGCTAGGTGCTGGAGTTTGTTTATTTTCTTCTTTGATTTTTTCTTTTTTGATTTTCTCTTCCTTAGATTTCTCATAGATTTCTTTAAACAACTCTTTTGGGTCTCGTTTATTGTCATCGTTTAACACAAAATAGTCCAAATTCCACACCTACCTTATTTTAAATCTTATACCGTAATTATACATGATTCTACTCATGTTATCAATATTTTTTGACACATCATTCGTAAGATCCAACCCAAATATGGCTTTGTTTACTTCCACAGCATCGATAGATTTTGTTTTAGTCAAATACATGACTTTCCCTTGATTCGTTACGATAGTTAAACTTCTAACTGAATCAGTATTCACGAAAAACACAATATCATCGAATGAAAACGTTGAACCTTTAGGATGATTATGTAACACATCTAAACTTCTTTCGGGAGATAGTTTTAAGAGTAAGTCCGTTTCATGAGATTTTGCAAAGTCAACTGTATTCTCTGTTCCGTATACTTTAGACACTCTATTCTTAGAAAGTATATAAGCCACTTCATTCGAATGGTTGTTTTTCATCGCATCTTCTAACAATTGTTTATGCATTAGTTGAATGTTTCTGTTTTCAACATCACTCAATGTTGGGATATTGACAAGCGGCACTTTTTCAATGGCTTGTGGTGTGATATTTACTTTTAAATCATGTTTTCTTGCTTGTTTTAGAACATCTTTCAACTCAAATCCATGAGATTCTTCAAACGAATTGAGCTGTTCACGATATTCCTTGACCTTGCCACGCCACTCAGTAGCACGAGCACGATATTTCTCTTGGTTCTCAGCATCGAGGCTGTTCTTTGCTAGACGATTATAGCTCTTTGCTTGTCGTTGTGCATGATTCAATTTATTCTCAATTAACTGTCGTTCTCTTATCACCGGTTTTTCTTTATAATATCTAGATTCTGGTTTCGGACTCACTCCCTCAAAATATGTAGAGTGTTTGTCCTTACAGTTTGGATGATATAATCCTGCTGCCATCGCTGAACTCATGAGTGGATATGGTCCATCTTTAGAAGTTCCACCACTCCACACATCATCAATGAGGACTTTCCCTTCAAACGGCATACATAATGGGCATGCATTGAAACGTTTGTTCAATATCACGGTTGAAACGCCCCATTCTTGCCGCTTTTGACCCTCACCCATTAGATAAGCTCTCTTAGTAGCGGTTCGAATAGCCATATCCGCATACGATACAATGTTGTGGACAGCTCCATTTGAATACGTGATACAGTTGATGCCCTTCTTCAAAAAATCACTTGTTGCCATGTCCACAGCCTTCTCATAGGTGAGGGCTCCCGAACTTGCAGCGACTTGTGATTGAAAGATAACTTTTCGATACTGGTCGTTTGCATATCGAAGTACAGCGGTTTGGGCTGTCTTCATATCATGCTCGACAGCATTCATCAACGCATCTAATCGCTTTTGATTGGTTTGGAAGAATCCAGCACTTAGACCACGTTCACGCTTTAGAACGTAGCCTTTTTCGAGTGCCTTCAACACATTGAGTTCCTCATCGCTTGCACCTTGCAATGATGCATTAGCGATGGTCTCTCTGATTTTCTCATTCATCAACTTGAATTCAAGTCCGTACTTCTTAGCAGCCTCTTGCTTAAATCGTTGAAGTTCTTCTAGTTGAATTGCCTGCCATTGAGTCCATTCAATGCCAAGCTCAGTTTCTTCCGCTTTGTGTTTTTTGAGATTCCTCGTCATGGACTCGAGCAATTCGTTCTCGATGTTCTCAAATGCTTTGCTTACATCATAATCCATTGCTATACACCTTAAAACCTTGTGATTTGTATTCGCGAATCATATGTTTTAGTTGAGTCGTTGAAGAAGCTTTCTGATTCAATAATTCGATTTGATTATCTTTCTTAACAGCATATATCCCAAACGGGACATAATCTCTACTCATCATCAGCATTTCCTGGCTCTTCTCTTCGTTCATCTGGTAAGCCTTGTTCATTATCCGCACTATCATTTGATTCACCATCTTTCACTTCAAAGCCTCCAAGAGATGTATTTAGCGAAGGTTCTTCTACTTCTTCAATCCCTTGCTCAGATTTCAAACGTGATACTTCTTCTTCTTTCCATTGCGAATCCTTAGAGTCCCCATACAATTCTTCCACTGAAGCCTCAATAGACATAATCCCGCCAGTTTTAGCCTTAGCCACAGTCTCAACTTGAGATTCAAACGATGGATTTGCATATTCACCAAACGGAACATCCACTTGGACATCTTCAATAGGATGATGATTCAACACGTTGAAACTGTTGATAGACATTTTAACTAATCTAGGAATAAATTCTTGTAATGCCGACACAATGGAATTTCTTGTATACAGAGTCGCTTTTTCTTTCTCCCGCTGTGCCTCAGCATTATCAAGTTTCTTTACGTCTATTCCTAGAGTAGATGGGCTTACTAATCCTTGAAGTGCTAAATCTAATGCAGTTATATATGTTGCTAAATAGCTATCATGAGGGATATCTGCTTGAAATTGTGTAATAACATTCTTCCCATTTTCTGTAGTATCATCAGCCGTCTTAATAAATCTGTTATCAAATGCATTTGGCCTTACTAGCGCCCCTGTATTAGGGTCTCTAGGAATCAAAGATTCTGGAATGTACGTCTTAGTACGTCCAGCACGCAAAGCATCCATCCATTGAGACCAGGATTCGTCTAAACTGTCAAACGTATCTGTCTTTCTGTCGAATATAGATTGTCCTCTTCCTTTTTCTTTCCTCGAAGTAAAAATATTAAAAGGCACACACAATATTAATTCCTTATCAAATTCATAATCACTAATATTTTTTGTATAGTCTGTTAAATGAATATCGATTTCTTCATTTCCGCGGTACAATCTATTTCGAACGTATCCAAATCCATATCTTTCTTCTAATGTATACGTTTGATTGTTTTCGGAAAATCTTGTCATAAACGTAACTTCGTACAATCTTCCACGTCTGTATTCGATATCAATCCGTTCGCCACCGACCCATTCAATAATCGGTAATTTAGATATTTCCGAATCAAATGAGATACGAAATGCACCGTCCCCTACTACTAACGTGTCTTTAATAGCTTCTTTCAATTGCTTTTCAAAGCCATTTTCATCTTGAATCGAATTCCATAAATCCATTTGTTTTGAATCATCAAAATCAAAATCGTTCATGTCATATACTACGATATCCACTAATCTATCTACAATTAACCCAGGAACCCCAGTATGTATCTTTCTAATTTCCTGTCCCTGAGACGAGTTAGCTCCCCAAAAACTATTCTTCGTATTTTGTAATTGAGAATACAATTGAGCCAATTCAAACGACTCGCCTCGATACCAAATCTGATTCTTAGCTGCGTTATCTTCAAACGTCATCGACTCATTAATCACGATTTGATTAGGTTGAGCATCTTTTATTTGTAAAAAGTTCCTCATTCCGTTTCTAATCATACTCACCAACCCCATCCTTTATTCCTCTCTTTCCAATCATTTTCTTATAAGGCAACCACGAATACTGATTTGCGTTTATTGTGTGGTCATTCTTATCTTCAGGCATTTCTTTGTCTTCTTGCCAAGCGTACATGTTTAATTCTTTAATGTGGTTTACACAATGCTCAAGTACCAAGTAATATCCTTGTGCAATCCACCCGATTTGAAAATTGATACGATCAATAATCTTCGTTTTCTTATAAGCGTTAATAAAATTATAAATAGTACCAAATTGCCTCTTGTATTTGTTTAATTCTGTGATAGTAGCCTGGTCCGCAGAATCTATGAACACATCTCTTGCGAATCCCCAGTCATCTCTATTCTTATCCAAGAACGCAATGAACTTATGAACAGTATCAGATGGCGCAATCGGGACATTCAAGTCCGCATTGTTGTAGATTTGCTCATCTAACGTAATCAAATAGCCGTCTTCCGTGATTCCTTGAAATATCATTGCAATAGTATCAGGACTCTTGGATGAGTAGGCTGTATCCAACCCAGCTGAGAATTTGATGAAGTTATATTTTTTAGCTTCATCTCGTTTGATGACGTTCTTAGTCCTCTCGAAGTTAGGGAAGACGAGACCAGTTGCTCGACCTCTTAGCCCTAAAATCTTATTCTTGTACATCTTAGTGCCTACTGGAGCAGCATCAATCTTCTTTTGAATATCCTCTTTAGTTAGAGATTTATTATCGTTAAATGTGAAGAACCAATATCTCCACTTGGGATTCCACGGTTCCTTTAAATCGTTAAGTATCTCTTCAGGAACATCCTTCTCGTATTTCTTATATGGGCGAGATCGATTGATGAATTCCTTGTAAACAGGAAGGTCGGGATTGTCGGGATTGAGTGTAGCCATCATGTAGTCGTTACGAGTAGAGACCTCACGTACAAATTCAATGTCCGATGTGTTTATTTCATCGATGTACACACATCCATATTGTCCACCAAGAGCCATCTTCCATTTGTCTGCGTTGTCATATCCAAGAACATAGATGACCTTATCTTCAAATTTGATATGCGGAATCTTGTAGTCCTTATCCCCGTTCCCAAAATAAAAAGCATCCCGATGGATATCGAGGATGCCATTGTCTTGGTTGATTAAGTTTTTCTCAGCAACACCGACCGTCTTGGCTGCAATGATGTGGAACTTCTTCTTACTCCTTGAGACCATACGCATGAACTTCACTCCAAGCCCCACCGTAGTCTTTCCCGCGGCTGTAGTTAAGTTCCCTCAAGAAAATCAGCATCAACATCTTTTACTGTGTTGCAAAAATCTAAATATTTTTCAGATAATGGGAATGTATTTTCACGAGGCATTAGACCACCCCCTTAATCAATTGAAAGCTGTAACCCTTTCGATTGACCATTCCGTGTAAACCGTTGTACACAGTCTTTTCATGTATCCCAAGAGAATCAGACACTTCCTTCTTCCCTAAGAATTCGCCAACGAGTGCACCGTTTTTATAAACAGCGATTTTTTGTTTAGCTCTTTCATGGCTTACTTTTAAATTCTCATTACACTTTTTGCGATAATCAGCATCATTCAAATATACGTGCTGACTATTTTCTTTAGCTGTGCACCATTCAAGGTTTTTAACGTTGTTATTTTCTTTGTTTAAATCTTTATGATTCACGTAACCTTTCCCCGGAATACGTTCCAAGAAAGCCTCAGCAACTAATCTGTGAACAGAAGCCACATGAGGTTTTTCGTATTTTATATTCCCTTTTCTAAGATTAACTCTCAAATATCCGTTTGAAGCTTTTCTTTGGGAGAGCACTTTCCCTGTTTCAGAATTTATAACTCTACCTTGATTGCTTACTGAATATTTTTCAAATCCTTTTATCGTTTTAAAAATTTCCATAGTTGAATCCTCCAACTCTATAAATTTTATTCTGTTAAACCTTCACCGTGATTCCCTAATTGGTTCACGATGTCATCGAATTTCGGTTTCGATTCAATCTGAGCATTGATGTCCACACGATCCGTGAACGTTCCGTATCGCTTACCTAGAAGCTCAGCCGCTCGTGTTCTCGATTGTACGTTCGGAATCGCTGCGATAACCTTTTGAGTTCCTTCACCGTCAAGCACCAAAAGAGGCTCGGTCTTCTCACCACGCATTACGCTTGTGAGATATTGAAGAACTTCTTCTTGTGTTGCAATCTTCTCAGACTCTAGTTTTGCAAGGCGTTCATCTATATATTTTTTTATTCCTACATTATCCAACAATTTATGACTTTGAGATTTTGCATATTTTTCAGAATAACCAGCTTCCACCGCTGATTTATAAAGATTCCCTGTGATGATGTACTCATCAGCGAATCTTTGTTGTTTTAATGTCATTTTCGTCATTTTCCATCACCTCATTTCTGTATTTAAACGACAATAAAACACCCCTCACGACTGTGAGAGGCGTTCAAGGTATATTCCGTAGAACTATACCGCAATCAAAATCTAACAAAAACCTCGGGAGTGGAGGACCCGAGGGAAAATAGTCAGGAGTCTAAATGAATGAAGCTTTCTCGCAACATTTCACACTAATAATATATCACGTTTTTCTCGTGACAAACACCGTTTTCTGTCACTAAAACTTTTCTCCTAATTTTACAAGCAAAATCTCACACGCTAGATTGCAAGCGTTCATGATGACATTTCGATTCGTGAAGTGTTTCTTCGCTAGAGAGCGATAGTCGTATACATCATCGAAGTAGTATTCTGCGACATACTCTCTTTGTTTCTCATCAAGCTCTTCGAGAGTTTCTTCCACACATTTCTTCCAAAAAAGACGATTTTGAATATATTTATCACTCTCGAATCGAATGAGCTCGTTTTCTGCTGCTTTCGTGTTCTTACCTTTCGCACGGATCCATGAGTTCACATCTTCTTCCTTGTGACATAACATATCGAATTTTCTTGATGTGATTTCTCGTTCATAGTAGGGATATTCTCGGAAACGAATCTCTGCTATTTTCTTATCCTTCATCGAACCAACTCCTCGAGTTTGTCAACTTGAAAACCGCTCCAGGATTTAGAATTGTCGCTTATTTCGTCATCGATAGCCACTACCGGAAGAGTTTGCCATCCATAATGACTCAACAACTCCAACGCTTCTGGATTTGCTTCTGTATCCACTGTCTCAAAAGGTATATTGTTTTGATTTAACCACATTTTTGTCATCTCACACTGCATACATTTAGGCTTTGAATAAACTGTTATCATTTACTATTCTCCTTTGATGAAACAGACATCCCTAGGATTTTTTCTGTATTTATTGTTGCGCTTTTCGTCTTTCCTGTTGACATACTGACATAATTAAAAACTATTTCTTTCCCGTCATCATTCAATATAGTTACATTATCAAATTTGAATGTTTTACCATTTTCTAAATATAAAGTAAGTTTCAATTATTATTCCTCCTCTAAATCCACAAAAGAACTGATATAATCATCAAAGTCATAAACTTTCGCACTTGGAAAATCACAAATTTCATCAAGTATTTTTTGAAATCTTTGCTTAAACTCATCGGTTGTGTCATTCCATAACTGTATACTCATTTCTTCGTAACCATCCTGTTCCATATAGTCATATATCCAATCCAATACAGATTCAGCAGATAATTTGATTATTCTTTCTTTTGTACTTCGAAAGTTATTTCTCTCTTCTATACTTAACGAGTTCCATTCACTTTTTAAATCACAAGCATATATTTGTTCATCGTTTAGTTCATCATATACTTGTTCGTAGTCTTGTATTTCGTTAATTGTTTTCATCTACTCACCTTCCATAAACAACTCTTTGATTTCGTCACCGAATAGATCAATAGCTTTTTTGCAATCTTCTTCATTTTTGAAATAGCCGAAAAGGGAAAAGATGTCCAGTCCAATTGCCCATGTTTCAAACGGTCCTTCTTCATTTTTAGAAATACTCCATTTTCTTTCGTGATTGCTCCAATCAGGCTCCCACCCGTTATTGCACTCGTCACGAAATGCTCTAAATCGTGTAAGTAGGTTTCTACGTTCGGCTTCTAGTAGGGCTGCTTGTTCAGTTGGGAATATGTTGCCTTGCGAAAAGCGATTTTTATCAATATCCCAATCATCCCAACGACTTTCACTTACTGACCCGTCTTCGTTAATAAGCAAATATTTATCCCCATCCTTATACGGGCATTTCATCTCCCATGTATCTTCCTCTTCATCAGGAATTTCAACGTCAGGCAATATTTTTGAGAGGATTTCTCCAATTTCAGTAAACCCAACTTTGAAATTTTCCACTATTTTTTGTAGTTCTTCCACAAGAGCCTCATATTGTGTTTTTTCTTTCATAGTTGTCCTCCTATTTATCTATTTCTTTCTCATATCCTGCAATTGCTCCAGCAAATAATGTGACTGCAGGAACAACGATATGGATTCGAGAAATCCCTAAGACATTCAAAACAAAAATCGTGTACGTCATTAGTTGCCAAAAAATTACCCATAATTGATTCGTTTTCATTTATTTTTCATTCTCCATTTCTATTTTTTAATATTTATAGTCATCGGGATTTAATCTCGTAGGCCATTCAATTATGTCTGGATTTTCCTTCAATAGTTTGCTTGATTTAATCGCATTATCTATCGCCTTCAACGACGTTTCAAATCCAAGCAAGAAAGCGAATCGTTCATTGTAGCTCATCTCTTCAAGTTGTCCATAATTGATATCTTCTTGGAATTGCTTCAACGCTCGGTCATACATCAACATATCCTTGTACTTGCAATGAGCCACAATCAAGTAGTGAACATCGTCTTTTAACTTTTCAAATTCATTTTTAGCCAATTGACTTCACCGCCTTTTCTAGATTTGCCAAGTTTTCTACAATTCGATCTCGAATATGAGCTGCAACTGAGTACGGGTCTTTCATAAATTTAATCAACGTATTCGCATTCACTTTTAACGCTTTGGAAGCAGCTAACATCTTTTCGTTTGAACCTTCTACCATCCCATGGATGTAAGTGATCGCTTCACCGTAATTCTCATCCATGTATTTAAAAGCCGTTTTACTAATTCGTTCTTGGTACGGGTCCTTAACGATAGTCCCTTCGATAGCATGTTCTTTGATAAACTCTAAAACTTCATTTGGCGTTTTGAAATGCATCGCTTGTTTAATGTCAGTTGTAAATTGATGCGTATATCGCGGATGGTTCTTTGCAAGATAACCCATCATGCTTGAGTAGTCTTTGATATGTTGGAAGTACCATTGTGGATATTTAGCATCTCGAATGACATACATTTTTATATTGTTCATGAGCATCGCTCCTTTGCTATTTTTTTATAAAAATTAACCGAGGTTACATGGTTACACGTTTTTTTCAAAAACATTAAAATAAAAACATAAGAATGTTGATTTAATAGGCTTTTATACTTACAATATACTTTTTTATAAAAAAACATGTAAACATGTAACCTTTTATATAAAAAGTATCTATAAACGTTGTTAAATCAACGTTTTTAAGGGTTACACGTAGCAAAAAAAACATGTAACCTACGTGTAACTACGTGTGGTCAAAGGTTACACGTAGACACCGAAAATTCCCAAAGGTTACACGTCTGGTGTAACCTTTTTTTAAGGTGAAATTCTTTTGTAACCCCGGGTTGTTTTCCCGTTAATTTTGTACGATTGTTTTTTCCAATCTGGTAAATTATCCATAATGAAACTAATCTTTCTGGATAGCTTTTGGTCGTTCGATTCTTTATGAAACAGATTGAACATAATTTCCCGAGTAGCTACTCGATTTAATGTTTGCCCTCCCGAATGCCATTCTGGACTATTTGCAAAATATTTAGCTGTGTAAATGTACTGATCAGTTGTTGTCCTGTTTTCCCAATCCTTAGGAACGGGCATTTCCAGGTATTGAAGGATTTGCAATTCGATTTCATCTCTGAACATGAATTGTTCACGATATTCAACCAATTCCGCTTCTGTTTCTTCATCAAACATCAAATTCACACCACTTTTATAAAGGGTTACGGCTTCGCCCCAGATTTGTTTTACGACTTCATCCGTTATCTTCATAGGATGCTTTTTCTGTTTATCATTGCTAGCTAGTACAGGTAAGAACCTGCGTTCACCTGTTTTATCCTTGAGGTATTCAACGTGATTGCTTGTTCGTGCTAGAACGAAATTTTTTGCGAACTCTTGCGTTCTGCGCATGTAGGGTTTTCTGAAACGTAAGCTTGTTTTTGAGATGAACGATTTTGTTTCTGCAAAACTCATGCGATCACTAGCGACCATTTCATCATCGTTTACGATCAAATGTTTTAGCATGATGTCGTAGTTGTCTTTGTTTGCAAAATCAGTGACCGCATCCGTGTACCAATGCCCACCTAGCTTTTGTAAGAACGAGGTTTTACCAACACCTTGACCACCTACCAGGTCCAGAACGTAGTCAAATTTGACGTAAGGTTCATACACTTTAGCAACAGCACCTACCATCCACATTTCAGCAATTTTAGACACTAGAGGGTCCTGGTTAGCTCCTAGATAGACTTGCAGCATTTGTCCAATGCGTTTGCGTTTATCCCAGCCTTTCTCAGCTTCTTCCATATACTCTTTTACTGGATTGTAGGACCGTTCAGATAAGAAAGTTTCCATGCCATCTATCATCGCTTGAGCTGTAAATGCTGCACCAGTGACATTCTCAAAATAAACCTTAACAACTGATTCAAAATTCGAAGGCAGCTCTCCTTTTTTTAGAAGCGTGTTTCCAAGTTGGATGTCTCTTGTTAGTTCGTGCTCTTGAGAGAATTCGTTATGCTTCAGATAGAGATTTAACTGATCATCAGCTCGAAATGCATTTAACACATTTACTGGACTGTTCGTTTTTAAAGTTCCATTGCTATTTTTTATCGGTTCATAATCCTTATAAAAACTCACTACTTTGCCAATCACAATCACCTCCTGTCTTTGTTAATCATACTTACTACTGTTCTTTCTAGTTCTTGCATCGATAGTGGATTTGGAGTATTGCCATTGGCTATTTTAGCCAACGTCAACACGTCCATCTCGTCCACTCCTCGCCATAATAATCCGCCTACAAATTTAGCAAGCTTATCATTACGATTCCCTTCATCGCCTAATCCGTTAGCAATGATTTCGAACAATTCCGTTGTTTTTGTCTTTCCAGATGTTCTACTCTTACTAACCCACGACCTTAAGCCGTCGCTGTAATCAAATTCACGTCCGTTGGTAATTTTGTACTGCTTAATGATCGCTTCAATCAACGCCCTGGAGGGAGTAATCATCGTCCCTTTTTCAGGAGATTTTTCCATGTCCCATTCATATTGCCCTTTGTCCGTTGCGGAAGGAGCCACCAGCACATAATTGTTTTCATGCGCTTTGATATCCACTCCTGGAAGGAATCCAATCATTTGACTGATGTGGATATCATCACGCTTGAAATAGAATAGGTGCTTACCTCCTGATGCCGTTTTTGCTTGAAGTGTTGGTTCGATTAGGTTTAAATGTTCCCATTTCTTCAACGAATCGTATCCGCTCGTTTCTCCGTGTTTGTCAATATCAATCACGAAGAAGTTGGTAGTCCTTAGTGCGATGTTTGCATTCGGGTATTGATTCCAAACTTCGTTAATACCATCAGCGTCAAGAGGTGGTTTATCCGCAAATTCAATTAATGGTCTTTTAGTTGTAGGACTAATCGGGATGACCGAGAACCCTTTTTGCTGATACAACAGCGCATATTCTTTCATCGAGTGCATGAGATCACCTTATTTTAGAATGGTAATTCTGAATCATCCACGTCGATTGTATTCATCGCATTTTCAACACTTTCTTCGATATCATAGTTGCGATATACCTTGTCTTCTTTACCTTTTGTTTCTAAGATTTTTAAAGTGAAGTAAGAACCAACCGCTTTACGTTCTAACGCATCAGCTAATGCTCTTCCGTCTTCAAAGTCGTTCTTCATAACTTTGTCTCCAGCAAGTTCAATTGCCTTTGTAAAGAATTTAATTGTTCGTTCTACTGACCAAGAGAGGTCTTTGCCATTCCATTCGGATAATGTTCCAAAAGATACATATTCAGTACGTCCGTTAAATTCACCTTCACGAACTTCAAACGTGAATCCTAGGCTTTCCCATCCGCTTGGTGCAATGTTAAATTGCACACGTTTTAAAACGACTGTGTAATCACCGGCTGGTAATGCTGCAGGTCCGTTTACGCTATCTTTACGAGGGTCAAATCCATCTTCTTTAATTTTCTTTGCAATACTTAATAAACTCATTTTTCATTTCTCCTTTAGTTTTAAAATAATTCGTCTTCATTATTAGAAACTTCAACTGTTTCTTGTTTTGTTGGTTTTGCAGTTGGTTTTGTTGCTTCTTGTTGTTTTCGAGGTGGTTCAACTGCACCTCTAATTGTTGATAAGATTTTTAAAATCGCTTTGTCATCAACCTGGTCTGCGTAGTAAGTCTTACGTTTTCTATCAACTTCACGGTTATAGTTATTCCCGATTTTTTCTGTGTGGATCATTAAATCCGAATTCCCATTGATAAGGTTCACATACTTATCTTTCAAGCTTGGTTTGTCCTTCGTTGCGTTTCCATTATCGTCATATTCAGAAATTTGACGGCTGATGTAAATCACATTCATTGGCAATGCTTTAAGGTCAATAACCAATTCTGTAATAGCTTGATTAAAGAAGTCGTAGCCTTTCCCGTATGGGATTTCTGACAAGGATTTTAATCGAGGTTTACCTGGTGGCGTTAGTTCATCACAAACAGCGATTTTAATCATCTCGATAACATCGTCGATAACATCGATTACGACTGTTTCGTATGAATGTTCTTGCGTTTGTAGAGCTAATAGGATTTCTCCTAGTTGCTTAATCACTGAATTAGTGATACGCCCTGATTTGTCTTTGTCATTCAATAATTGAATACTTGGCACGCTGTTTGCTTCTGCATTTCCATCCGTATTTAACACAATTGGATTAGGAAACTCGTTTGCTAGGTAAGATTTACCACTCATGGTCTCACCGTAAATGAAGTAATTCCGTGGTGTATCCTTTGGTACTTGTGGTTTATTTTCTGGAAGTTTAAACATCAGAACCCCTCCTTTTCAAACAAATAATCTACAGCAGATAATCTACTCAATAATTCATCTGTTTTCTCTTTGATTTTTTCTTGGATCACTTTTTCTTTTACATCTTCGAAATTTAAAAAAATATTTCTAGGATTTTTATCTTGCTCTTGATTAAAGACACCGAAAGTAGCGAGTGGAATGTCTTTCCCGTCGATTTTGATAGTAATATGTTTGAAAATGGGATTACGGTACATTTGTTCTACAAAACCATTCCATTCTTTTTCAAATTCTTTTCTCGCTTTTTCTTCTATTCTTTTTTCTAAAAATGTTTTATCCACTTTTTCACCTTTCTTCGTAATAAAATTCAATCACGTTTACATCGTGTTGTTGTCTACTTCCTGTTATTCGCCATAACAATTGGCGGTAATCGTCATATTCTCCAGAACCTTCTTCAACTGGATCTAGAACAACGATTGTTTGATATTTGTGCTGCAAGCCATCAACACCGACTCCAAGAACCTGGTTTGTAGCAACTACTACTTTTCTGTTAAGTCCTTCTTGAACGTCACCGGTCCAGATTCCAATGTGAGGATGTCGTTCTTTGATGACATTTACAATCTGTTTCGACTTGCTGACAATCAGCATGTCGTGTGGTGCTCTTTCGATTAATCCATCGAGTTTTAACATCAATGGAGTATCAGCGTTTACTGGTTTGATTTTCGGGAAATCAACTTCTACTCCTGCTTGATTGAGGTATCTTTCAAACGTGTTTCGTCCAAAAGATTGTTTTGCCATAGCTGTTTCACCTTTTACAGTCACAAGATTTAATTTTCTAAACTTGTTCAACGTTTCTGGATTCCCAGGTTCGACAGTAACGGGATAGAACTTAATTTCGTAGCCGTTATTCTCAACAGCGTTTTCGATTTCTTCAATCTCTTCCCATCTGAAGAAGTTTGGAAGATTATTGACGTAGCGTTCATAATCTCTAAAACCCTCCCATTTCTCTTTCGAATAAGTGAATGGATCATACACCATTCTTCCGTGAACTTTTTGCCAATCAAATTTATTATTAGGTGTTGCCCATCCGAAAAATGTTTTTTCGAGCGGGTAGAAATTTTGCCCTTTCTTTCGAATCGGAGTAGCTGAAAGACCTATCGTGTATTTTCGCTTTATGCGACGATATAAGGACACTTGCTTCTCTGATGACATATTCTGCCACTCATCAATAATCAACACGTCACAGTTGAATTTTGAGCCTTTTTTAAGCCTGTTTTGAATACTTCGGTCAGTTGAAATAATAAACTCAACATCCGAATCAAAATTCATCTTTTTAATGGCTTCTTTCCAACCTTCCAGAATCGAAAGGCGGTTGTTTGTGATGATGATTTTCTTAGCGTTTTTCTCTTTCGCAATGGCTAAAGCACAGATAGTTTTTCCGCGACCTTAACCGCCCAAAGCTTCAAGAAAAATACCATTTGTTAATCTTGAACTTCGGGAAATAGCCTCCTTTTGCCATTTTCTTAAAATTAATTTTGTCAAACTTTATACCTCCATTATTCTTTTTCCGATATCCTTGATTACCTCTTCGATATCATTTCTCATTGCATAAAATAGTCCGAGTCTTGCTGCTGCACGTACATCTTGGTGATGGCTCTTTTCAAACTTCCATAGGCCAAGTTGCTTCAGTAATTCATTTGGGATATCCGTTTGATAACCTGCATTACGCTGCAAGACAGCGTCTGGAAAATGTAGTTGTATATAAGCGATGGTTTGCAATACCGAATTGTCTTTTGATTTGTCATTGTCCCTAGCTTCGAATTTCTCGATCACAACGACATCGCATTCAATATCTTCACCAATGTCTTTCATCCATTTTCGAAAACCAGAAATGCCGTAACTCACAACCCAATAATCAACTAATTTAGCATTGTCTAATAAAACAATTCCTGTTGTCGATGTGTTCTTTTGGTTGCTAGAAGGGTCGATTGCTAGAATTCTCATGCTATCTAATTCTCAATCCTTCCGTTTGTTTTAATTCAGCCCCTGGAACTTCAATTCCTCTCTTCAAGATTTCTTTTAATGAAGTCTTATCCACTTTTGGTGGTTGTGGAATTAGAAATTCTTCTGGAATAATCTTTTCGTCAGTGATGTTCACACTTACAGGGTTCTTTTGAATCGAGAAGTTAAACATTCCGGATTTGAATTTAGTTTTTCCAGTCAATTTCATATTGTCTTCTAAATATGTTTTTAACCATTTCACTTTGTTTTCTGTAGCTTGACGTTTTGTTTTTAACCGGTCCTCTTCTTCTTTGTAAGCTGATACGTCAGATTCAAGATTTCGAATAAGCTTTGCAATGTTTTCCGCTTTGTTCTCGATGGCATCTTCAATACTATCTAACGTGTCTTTCATTACTTCTGGATCTAAATCCATATTCTGTACGTCTTGAAACGCTAAACTTAATTCATATAAATTCATTTATAAAACATTCCTTTCTGTGTTCCTTGTGATTCAATGTGGAATGATTTTACGTTGGGAATATTTTGCACTATCGCCATCGCTGCATCCTCCACTGTTTTTTTGTAGTCCATGTATTGTTCAAAAATTAGCGGATTTACAAAGTCCGCATCAATGTCTAAAATTACTTTTGACTCTGTTCTTTTAATGATTTCGATACGCTTTTTAATATCTCTTCAACCTCCTCGTAGGTTTTAACCCTTGTTTTTCTTGTTTGAGGCTCATATAGATATACCTCGTATGAATCATTCTTCATTCTGATTTGTCCGATGACTTTGTTAGCGTATAAAACGTTTTGCAGTTTTGAATCCAGTAGGTCATCGTTTAAATACACATCTTCCATCTACTCACCCGCAATCTTGAGTGAAGTGGTTAAATACGCTTCCTTCAAATATTCGTCGATATCATCTTCACAAACGTAATCCCCTTCAATCTCGTAGTAGGCATCACCGAAGTAAATTTCTTGTCCTCTCCAGTCATAACCCCACACTTTGCCTTCAGGTGGTTCAAGATATCTGTTGTGTAATGCTTCGAAACTTCCGTACATTGTGTTATACTCTCCTTAGATATTATTAGTTAGTCAGCGTTGCCGCGCTGGCTTTTTTGTTTGTAATGAATCTTGAAAATCAAGCTCAATATATTGCCCACTTCTAATTAAATTTACTTTTGTTTCGTGTTGTTCAACCGCCTTTCCTACAAACAACAGCACCATCAATGCCATCACTAGAAATGCACTAGCACATCCGAATGCAATTCCTAACCATTTCAAATACCAAGCTAAGAACTTCTTGAATGGTACTGTGTTCTTTAATCTTCGTTCTGTTCTCATCCCAATCTCCTTTCAAATTCTGTTCTTGTCATCTTCGTCCCATATCGATTTGCCCAATTGATTCCTTCAAGCTCGAGGAATCTTTCAAACAATTCGATGTTGATGTTTACATCGTTTCGTGAAATTCGTACATAAGCATCAGCATATTCGCTCGCTTTGATTCGATTCACGATTGTCTTCCACTTGGATTCCGTGTTGTATCTTGGATACATTTCTTGGAATTCCTTTTTCGAAATAATCTTCTTATTCATGTTCCCTCCTTAAATTGTTGCTTTTCGGGAACGCTTTATGTAAAAAAAATTGACAAATCATCAACTTTCAATACTGTCGCAATAGCTGCTAAATCATCAGCACCCACATCCACATTCCCATTCTCTCTTTTTGCCAACCAAGTTCGATTTTTGCCTAACTTCATCGCCACCTCTTCTTGAGAGAGATTTCTTGCAATTCGTTCAGCTTTCAAACGGTTAGGATTAAATAAAATCTTTTTCAAACTTCCATCACCTCCTCTAATGTATGTTGCGTTTGTGTGACTCTTTTTCTTGTTTTGTACGACTAATTTCTTAACCGTGACCCTATAATAACATCGGCGTTCCCGTTTGTCAACACTTAATATCAAAAAAAATAAAAAATGTTTCTTTTCGGGAACGTTAATGTTATAATAATCGCATAAATAAAGCAAAAGAAGGAGCTTCAAAACCATGAGAACAAATTCCGAAATTGTTGATATTATTATCGACTTATGCAATCAAAGAGGATGGAGCTTGAGCGAATTCGCTAGAAAATTGGATTTACCAAAATCTTCCATCTCGAGATATTTCAACAAAAGCAGACAACTTCCAATCAATAAGATAAATTTATTCGCTGATACTTTAGGAGTAAGCTCTGAATATTTGTTGGGAATTAAAATTTCAAATAATGATTTGTTAGATATTTACAACAAACTAGACTCCAAGAGACAATCTAAAGTATACGAATTCGCTTCGCATCAATTAGACGAGCAAAATGGAATCCAAGAAGAGAAAGTGGTTTATCTCGTGCGTGGTCGTCAATCTGCCGCCGGATCTATGATACATGTTGATGATGTTGATGCTGAAATGGGCGTACTTCCCTCTTCTATCGTTCCTAATGGTGCGAATGAATTGGTTCAAATTACAGGCGATTCAATGGAACCAATCATCAAGAAAGGCTCTGAAGTATATCTAAGATATCAACCAACGGTCGAAGATGGAGAGATTGCTATTGTGAGAGTTGAAGATGAAGGAGTTACATGCAAGTATCTCTATCGTGATGGAAAGAATGTCATTCTCAAGTCTGAGAATCCAAAGTATGAGGATATTGTTGTAGATGCTGAGAAAGTATCAGTGATTGGTAAGGTTCTATTGTAGGAGGGATAATTATGCAAAAGTTCAAAAAAAATGAAAATATTACAATCGATGAAGAAAATAAGAAATTCAAAATGGATAAAGTTGTAGTACCTAACTCAAAGAAAAGAGGTTGTTTATCTAAGTTTCTTTTAATTTCAATTACTAATATTTTTTATCCGTTTTTCAAAAAAGGTGGAAAGAAAAATACTGATTGGTTTTCATTTGATGACTTGGTAAGTTATGAATTGATTCAAAATGATGATGTTGTTGTAACTGGGGGTGTTGGTAAGGCTGTTGTTGGAGGTGCTGTAATGACAGCATTGGCAGGTGGATTGTGGGGAATGACCGGGGCTGTTGTTGGTGGCGTTACTGGCAAAAGAAAACAATCAAAAAAAGTGAATTCTCTAGCCGTTAGGATCACGTTGAATAGTTTCGATTTCCCTTGCTGCTTTATTTATTTAATTGAAAAACCAATTAAAAGTAATTCGAAAGAATATAAAAATGTTTCGGAAACTGCTCAACTACTTTTAAGTACATTAGATTTAATTACGCATCATAAAGGGTGATAATTTATGTATATGGAAGAAAGAATCGATAAAAGTGGTAAAATACGTTATCGATTCAAAGAGGAATACTATGATCCAAGATTTAATAAGTGGAGAGTAAAATCTGTAACGATGGATAACAAGACTCGTGAGACTAAGAAGAGAGCTCAAGAGATGCTTACGAATGCCATTCAAAAAGAACTTGGAAATGTGGTGGTGGATAGTCGAACGATTCATTCTGTCATAGAAGAATACAAGAAAATATATAAGAAGAACGTGAAGCGAACCACATTTTTGTCCGTAGAGACACAATACCAAGAATTTGAAGAATTCATCGATTCAAATAGAATTATCACTACAATCACAACTCAAGACTTGAATCGATTTTTCGATTATCTATTGTATACAAGAAATATCTCGAACGCTACCACATCGGCTTATAAGTCACGTTTGAATAAGTTGTTCCAATACGCTATCAAAAATGGATACATCGAGACGAATCCAATCGAATCTTGCATCATCGAATATAAAGCCCGAACAGAATCTAAGAAGAATCCCAATAAATTCTTGGAGGATGATGAATACAATCGTTTGATTGAATATACTCGAAAGCTCAATCTAAGATATGCGATGCTATTCGAATGGATGTACATGACAGGGATGCGAGCTGGTGAAGCTCTTGCCCTTACATGGGACAAAATTGACTTGGATTCAAATCCACCAATTGCACACGTATCTTCAACGCTAGAATACCACCAATTGAAAATCAAGGATGTTTATGCGAGCACATCCCCAAAGACGACCGCATCGATCCGTTCGGTCTCTCTCCCAAATAGATGCATCGAGATTCTTGCTCAAATTGAAGAATTAGAGGGCAACAATCGAGGTTTCATCTTCACGACATCCAAACACACTCCGATATCAATCACAGCAATAAATACGTTTTTAAGGACACATAGAGAACGAATGGGAATCAACAAGAACATATCAACTCACATATTCAGACACACGCATATATCAAAACTTGCTGAGATGGGATTGCCATTGCATTCAATCCAAGCTAGAGTTGGGCATGAGAATAGTCGAGTGACTGAATCTATCTATCTTCATATCACTAAGAAGATGAAAGATGAAGTATATAATGCAATCCAATTTATGTGAAAAGCTTCCTCCCATATTCCTCCCACGAGTAAAAATCCTCCCACAATATCAAAACTAAATAAAAAGACAAAAAGAAAAAGCCTTGATATATCAAGGCTTTTCGTGTGTTTATTAACGACGACGTTCTTGGATACGTGCTGCTTTACCACGTAAGTTACG
>CAURBR010000021.1:0-34165 GCA_963523415.1 uncultured Streptococcus sp.
GCTTTTTATCTCTCCACTTCTATCCCATAATAATTTTCATAGTTTTTCCTAAACTGAACAAGGTCAGAAAATTGTTCTTTATTCAAAGAATACTCTTGCATAAGGGTGTTCTTTTTTTCTTGCAATTTATCGAGGTTTGATAGTATTTCTTTTGTTTTTGGTAGCTTTTTATAGTTTTCTAAAATTTCTTTAGCGGCAATTTTATATAGGGAGAGTTCGCTATAATACTCCTCTGCAAATTGTTTATCTTCAGGATTTTTCTTGTGGTATTTATAGATTTCACGATACTTATTTATAGTATTTATATTTTCCATATCTTGAGATAGACTCTTCATTTTAGTTTCAATGTTCTTTATTTTATCTAACAAATCTTGTCTATCATCGGCAGATTTTTTGATTAGATCATCGAGCTGGGTAATGGACTTAATGCTTGTTCTCTTAATTTAGTTATTGAATCTGCCATTGTTTTGATATTATGTTTTCTTGCCCAAACTTCATAACCTTATGGAGAAATCCTTGCGTATACAATTGGTTCAAAACAAGATACTAAGTTTGTACTGGATACTTTAAATCAAATTGACTTACCTAAGGATGTTCTACTACATAGTGATCAAGGTAGCTTTTATACTTCCGCTAAATACTACAATCTATGTAAAGAAAAAGGCATTATCCGCAGTATGTCCCGTAAGGGGACTCCCGCAGATAATGCGCCCATCGAAAGCTTCCATTCTTCGCTAAAGTGCGAAGCTTTCTACATAAAAGATGAAGTAATAACTTCATCTTCTATTGTAATTCAAATTGTAGAAAATTACATCAAATATTATAATGAAAATAGAATCCAACAAAAATTGGAGTACCTGTCTCCGTTTGAATAGCGGAGACGGTAGCCCTAGGGTATTTTTATTAAATTCTCACTTTTGGGGGTCATTCCCCAAAGCTTTTCGCCTTAACAATAGTTTTTCTTTTTTAGACAAATCTATCTGATTTTAAATAGCTATTTGCATCCTTAAAGAAACTAGCTACAATCATAACAATGATGATACCAATTGGCAATGCTGCAATAATAGCTACTGATTGTAAATTATACATTGAGTTTTCTGAGAAAATTAATGCGATTGGGAACAAAATGAAGACTAAAGACCAGAACATCCGAACCCGATTATCACTACCATGTGTATGTTCTAGTTCTTTATACGAATACGCAGATACAACAAGCGTTAATGCATCAAACGTTGTCGCATAAAAAGCAATCATCGTCACAGCTAGTAATAAAAGACCGATATTGGTTAATGGCATCGTATCAAAAATTTTGAGGATGGCTGCAGCGTAGTCAGCATTCGTATTTAAAATCCCCGTTAAATCTACTCCATGTTTCAATTGTTGCGCTAATCCGTAATTTCCTAAGATGATAAATGCCGTAAAGGTTCCAGCAATCCCCCAAGCATACCCTCCCAAGACTGTATTTTTGATTGTACGTCCTTTTGAGATACTACCGATAAAGAAAGGAGTTGCTACACACCAAACCATCCAGTAAGACCAATAATAAATAGTCCATTTTTGTGGGAAGCTTGTTTCTCGAAGTGGATCTAACCAGGTCGCCATTCCAATGAAATTTTGAACGAGGTTACCTACCGCGCTAAATCCAGTTTCCAGAATATAAACAGTTTCTCCACCCATAAATAAAAAGTAACCTAATAAGGCAAAGAATAAATAAGTACAAATCGCTGCTAATTTCGATACAGCACCCATCCCTAACATCACTGTACTTGTGTATACCAGAGCAATGAGTAATAAGACTGCAATCGTAATTAATTTCGAGTTTTGAATTCCAAATACTTGGCTCATGGCTGCCGAAAGTAATGGTGTAGCTAGTGAGAAGGTCGTTGCAGTTCCGGCGATTAATGCAAAAATAGCAATCAAATCAATTGTTTTACCCATCCAACCATCTACCTTCTTACCGAGTAATGGACGGCAGGCTTCAGAAAATTTTTGCTTTTCAACTTTTCGGTTATGTAACATAAACCCAAATGCAACAGCTAACATAATATAGAATCCCCACGCAATAGGTCCCCAGTGGAAAAGTGGGAAGGTTGAGGCCCATTTTTGAATTCCACCCAGTTCTTCCACATATGGTTCTTGAGCATAGAGAGCCCACTCAATCATTGCATAAAAGACAATATCCGCCGCCATGGTAGAAGTAAAAATCATCACGCCCCATTGGAAACTTGTGTATTCCACTTTGCTATCTTGTCCCCCTAGAACAATATGTCCATATTTCGAGAATGCAACATACATCGAGCAAAGGAAAATTCCTACTGCAAGAAACGCATAATAAATACTAAATTGGTCTCCTAAAAAATCTCTGATACCTGTAAGTGTTGCTGAACTCGCTTCTGGAAAAATTAAAAATAGCACGCCTAACATCAATACCCCAAATAAAGGAACTAATGTTGCTACCCAGTCAATTTCACTTCTTAAAGATTTCTTTTCAACTTCATTACTCATGTTGTGCCTCCTCTAACACACTCTTATAAGAGTCATCTAGTGCTACTAATTCTTCTAGGCTATCAATTTCAACGATATCATTGGGATTCATTGGATAAATTCCCATTTCATATTTCTTTGGATAACAAAACATCGCCACATCATCCCAATAAATATCATGGTTTTTCTTTTCTTCAAACTCAATTTCAAGATGACGTTTTAATTTTTTCCCGTCTTCCTTATTCCAACGAGAAATGCTAAACAATTGCCATCCTTTTTGGCCGCCTGTGCGACTGCAACTCGTCACCACTCCATTAGTATCTACTTGCATCAACCACTCATCTGTACCGTTTTCGACTGGAATGCAGGCATATCCTGAACGTGTAAATTCTGGATGAAGAATTTCACTATTATAAATCAGCTGATCTCCATCAAGGATAATTGTATCCTCAAGATGATCTCTAGCAACGTATAATGATGAAATATTATTAGCAACATCATAATAGGGATTTTCGATGAGCGTAATCTCTGGATGTTCTAATTGAAATTCTTCAAATTTTTCTTTTAGATATCCCACTACAACGTATATCTGATGGATGCCTTGTTCGTTTAGTGCATCTACTACTGTATCAATCATTTTCTTTCCATTCACCTTCACAAGTGGCTTTGGAATTTCATTTGTAATCGGACGCATCCTTGTCCCTTTACCAGCCGCCATAATAATGGCTTGTTTCACTTTATTTGTCATTTTACATCCTCTTTTGCTAATTCTTCTTGAACAATACGGTAAAAATCTTTTGCATAACGATATTGCATCAATGAATACTCCCCAAAGTCAACTCCTAATGTCCGTTTATATTCGCACCAGTTGCTCCAGAGCATTCCACTAATCGCCATATACGCATAAATCTTTAGCCGTGTCATTTTTTCGCAATTTCCTTCAAAATAAAGGTCAATTAATTCATCTGCTTGTTTGCGATTGTATCCTGCATAAATACAAAACATTGCGATATCGATATGCGGATCTTGCATTCCAGCGTATTCCCAGTCAATCAGACGAATATCGCCTTCTTTTGTAAATAAGAAGTTGTCATAAACCGAATCGATATGACTTAAAACAGGCTCTGCTTTATATTTTTCAACAAAGCTCTTAAGTCCTAGGATTTTTTCTTGCACTTCTGCATGGTCTTTATAGTACGAACTTTGACCGTTCCATAAGCTTTGATAAAACTCAATCTGCTTAAATGGATCAAAAGTATGATTGACTTTAAGTTTTGAAGAATGGAATTCTCGTAATTTTGCCATACAGCACTTCAACTCTTCTTTATTGGTACTATCGCAAGCTCGTGCCCCATCTAAATAAGCAGTAATTTTATATCCATTTTCTGGATTCATGTAGACTACATCGTCGCAAATACGCTTTCCTTCTAAGACGTTGTATACATCCGCCTCTTCTTTACGATTAATCAGATGGTCTGTTCCTTCACCTGGGATACGCATAATATATTTTTTCCCCTCACAAGTAAATAGAAAGCTACGATTTGTCATTCCCTTTTTCAACACTTCGATATTGACGATTTCTTCTAGCGGCACTTTTAATGCTTTTGAAATTTGTTGTAAAGCGTCTGTTTCTAAGTTTGAAGACGACTTATCCAACTCTCGTAGTTGTTCATAGGTATTGATTTCAGCGATATCGGCATCCTTCATTACTTTCGGATATACGGTATATTTTTTGTTCCCATCTTCTAGAGTGACTTCCCAGAATGATTTCTCATGTTTTTCCTCAGCGGCAGCAACATTTAATTTTTTGGCTACAGCTTTTCCATCTTTTTCAGTTAAATAACAAATTCCATATGGGCGATGACCTTTCCTTCTCTTTTCGCTAATAATAATTTCTTGTTTTTTATTGACTCTAAAGAAACTTTGAGAAATCTCCTCTTGGCCTAATAGATACCAAGAGTACAGTTCATCTTTTTCAAATGGAGAAACTGCGCACCATAAGTCACAAGGAACAATGTAGGTATTTCCTAATAGATTTGCGACCCTTTGTAATGAATAGAAGTTATTCTTAGTTGCGTAGTCTCGATTCACAGCTAACTTAACACCATAATCATCCATGAGATATTCGTATTGTTCCTTCATAAATCCAACGACCACAGTGATATCCGTGATACCTACTTCGTGTAATTGTTTAATGAGTCGTTCAATAAGTGCTTCTCCTTTTACCTCAAGAAGTCCTTTCGGTGTTTCCGTGTTTATTGGGACCATCCTCATACCAAAACCAGCAGCAAGAATCACTGCATTCTTCGGTTGATTCTTTTTAAAGAGCTTATTGGCAGTATTCGTTAATCGAAACTGATCATCAACTAGATTCGATTCCCGAAGATTTTTTAATTCTCTATTGACTAAACCAAGAGAATAACCTGAAAGTTCTGCTAATTCTCTTTGAGTATGTATAGCCATCTTTTTAATTAATTTCAATAAATCTAAGCTAACTTTGTTCATATAAATTTCTCCTGTTATTTTTGTGAACAACAATAGTATACCTTGTCTATCCTAATTCTTCAAGTATTTGCAAAAAAAAGACTAGAAGGTGATTCCTTCTAGTCACTCGATAAAATCAACAGTTACTTGCATTGAAATAATTCCTGCTTCGCTTTTTAAATAGAAACCATATTTATCTACACTGTAATCAATCACATTGTTGTGATCAAACATCATCTCGTAACGACTGGCTGCATAGACTTTACCCAAGTTTGTGTCTAGACAAACATCATACTTTTGATGCAACGAGTCTTCTTGTTCTCTTTTTAAGACGACTAAGTGATATTTATCATACACTTGGCAATGACATCCAATTCCTCCATCATAAAAGGGACTATCTCCGTCAACATAATCCATCACGTAAAATACTTCATCAACGTTATGTTCTTTCTGTAGCTGTTTTAGTTTTATTTCTGCTGATTCACTAAATGTAATGTTCATTCTTACCCTCCTCTAACGAAAAAAGGAGACACATCGTCCCCTTTCTTTATTGTTCTTCTGTCGTTAAATGTTCATTCTTCTTTGCACGTTTTTCGATAATTGAATCAATAGTAGGAGGTGTTACTTCAATTTGAGTTGGTGTACTTAATACAACATCCCACTCTTCATTTTTAATCATTTCAAGTTGTGATTCACTTAAAATTTGAAGACGTTGACGGAAAATTCTAGTTTCCTTTTTAATTGCATCTGTTTCACGATTAATTTGTGTAGCTTTTTCCGCTGCTTCTTTCAATAATCCTTCTGCTGCCTTTTCAGCTTCAAAAACAATGATTTCTGCATCTTTTCGAGCATTCTCACGCAAACGATCTGCTGCTTCTTGTGCAACAATAATAGATTTGTTTAATGTTTCTTGGATAGAAGTAAAATATTCAACTTTTTCTTCGTTAAATTTGACTCTTTTTTCTAAATCTTTATTTTCACGAATCAAATGTTCCATTTCACGCTTTACATCATCTAAAAAATCATTGACTTCTTCTGGGTCAAATCCTTTGAACTTTGTTGAAAAGTCTTTGTTGTGAATATCATTTGGTGTGATTGACATAATTATATCCCCTTTTATTTTTTATTTTTTTCTAATAATCCAATTTCAAGTTTAATTTTATCTTTTTTCGTTCGTCCTTCGATTTTTCGAATTTGAATTCGGCCAAATCCACGAATCGACGTTATATCTAATAATTCGAGTGAAAAGTCTGGGCGGTTTTCTTCTGCCCAATTAACTTTAACTTTTCCTGATTCAATCATTTCTTTTGAACGTTGACGAGAAATATTAAATACCGAAGCAATCACTGTATCTAACCGTAGCGAACTAACTACTGTTTGTACTACAGTCCAATGATCCACTGGAACTAATAGTTTAGTGTAATCAATTTCTTCTAAACGGATAGAAACTTTTCCTACTTTTTCTAGTTGCTGTCGAATATATTCTTTTATATTGTTCGTGCAAAATAATTGCCACTCTTCTTCGTCGGTGATAATGTCCCCGATAAGACTTCTATCAAAGCCTAAGCTCATTACGGAGCCTAGAATCTTTCCGTGCCCTAACGTTGCAAACTTTTTAGGGTATTGAATTTGAAATAAAGTATTCTCAAAATCATCCGCTGTTGGTATAAAATAATCTGGACAAATCATACACCGTTTTCGTTCAGCATCGATATATCCACCATCAAAATAATAACGTACATCATCAAATTGACCTACAACAGCTTCTACCATAAATTGCTGGCGGGGATCCAAATAATTCGTCAAAACAGGAGCATATTGAACACGGACCTCTTCAACCCATTCTTCTACTTGCTTTAGAAAAGCAAATTCTTCTTTTCTAAAATGTTGTTCTACACCACGTTCCATCATCTATCCACCATAATAAGTGATTACAATTGACAAAATTAAGCCTAAAAATGACGTCACTGTAGCTAACACTACAATCGCAGCTACTAGTGCTAAATTTTTCTGACGAAATTTTACATTTCTAAATAGTGAAACATAAGGACGACAACATTTTTCTAAAAGATCTTCTAAAAACATTGGAAGATACAGTCTATGGTATATGTTCAGTCCATATAATACTAACATCCATTCATAAATACTGACTGCCCAGAAAAGTACTCTCATAAAATAAATCATGCTAAAACTCCTCTAAAAATCATTGTGACGGAATGTTTCGATTAACTCATCATCAAAATTTCCTTGAACTTGGAAATTTGCTGGTGAACAAATAAAAATTTCATCTCTCACCTTTTGAACGTCACCATTAATAGCATACGCCACTCCGACTACAAAATCAATCACTCGTTTTGCATCTTTTGGTTCCATCCTTCTAAAGTTAATTAGAACTGCTTCACCCTTCAAGAGTGCATCTGCAATCCGTTCTGCTTCAGAATATACACTCGGTTCCATCACATAAATTTTTGAAGTCTTCTTTACTGGACTACTTTGAAACGGAACGACATTCGAAGTATTTCTGCTTGTTCTCGTTTGTCCCACTGTATTTTCTACAGATTCATCATAGTACTCCATCGGTTCCTCTTCATAATAATCCTCTTCCGGACTCAAAAAATTTTTCACACGGTTCAAGAATCCCATTTTTTATTCCTCCGATTCAAACCAACTTGTCCCAATTCGTAGATGCGTAGCTCCACATTCTATCGCGATTGGAAAATCTCTACTCATACCCATACTTAAAAATAATGAAGTTGACAGACGCATTTGACTTTCAATTTCTTTAGCAATACTAGCTAAACGCGAAAAAAATAAGCGAATATCTTCATCGCTTGCTTCTATTGGTGCCATTGTCATTAACCCAACAATACGAATTAAATCATATTTCTGAGACTCTAAAAAAGCATTCACTGCTTCTTCAGGTGTAAATCCATGCTTTGATTCTTCTCCAGAAACATTAATTTCTAACATACAATCTAACGGATGTTCTAAACGTTTCTGAATTTCTTCCATTATAGAAAGACGATCAATAGCATGAAAACAATCAATATGATTAATGACCTGTTTTACTTTTCGTTTTTGTAAAGGACCAATTAAATGCCAATGAATATCCTCTTGTGGAAATTGTTGTTGCCTTTCCAGCAATTTTTCCACACGATTTTCTGCAAAATGTCGAAATCCTAAATCGTACATTTCTTGAACCTCGCGGGCAGTACGGTTTTTCGTCACTACTATTGGGCAAATCTGTGTAGATAGTCTATGAACTTGGTTACAGGAAGATGCAACCAAGTTCATAATACGACTTACATTCTGTTTAATAATACTCATTAGTTTCTATTTCTTTTTCTGAAGAATGGGGGAGTATCTAGCCCGTCATTTTCAGCTTGTTTTGGTTCAACAGGAGCTTCTACAAAGTTACTTTGTGAAAATGGAGAATCAGCTGCTTCTGTTGAAGAAGCTGTTTCACGAACTGAAGTTTCACGACGAATATCCCAGTCTCCAAATAAATCTTTTTCTACTTTCTTTTCTTCCACTGGTTGTGGTTTAGCAGGAACTTGTTTTTCTTGGAAAGTTTGAGGGTTATTGCTTAATTCTTTACGAGAAGCGCTACTGTTTGTAAATGGTGAACGGTTAGAACGACTTACTGACTTTTTTTCGTGTTTACGTTCCTCATCAATCCCTGTTGCGATAACAGTAACGATTACTTCATCACCTAAGTTTTCGTTGATTGAAGTACCAAAGATAATATTTACTTCACTTGTCGAAGCTGCTGCAACGATATCTGAAGCATCTTGTGCTTCAAATAATGTTAAGTCTGCGCCACCAGTGATGTTTAATAGGATTTGTTCTGCTCCATCGATAGACACTTCTAATAATGGTGAAGAAATAGCTTTCTTCGTAGCTTCTGCCGTACGGTTTTCACCACTAGCAACACCAATCCCCATTAATGCTGAGCCTTGATCTTTCATCACTGTTTTCACGTCAGCAAAGTCCAAGTTCACGTAACCTGGTGCAGTGATTAAGTCAGAGATCCCTTGTACCCCTTGACGTAATACGTTATCTGCTTCACGGAAAGCTTCTAACATAGGAGTCTTTTTATCTACGATTTCTAATAAACGGTTATTTGAAATGGTTACTAATGTATCCACGTTTGCTTTTAATTGTGCAACACCTTCAGCAGCAAAGCGACCACGTTTTGGTCCTTCAAAGCTAAATGGTCGTGTAACAACACCGACTGTTAGTGCACCTAATTCTTTTGCAATACGAGCAACAACTGGAGCAGCACCTGTACCAGTTCCGCCACCCATACCAGCAGTAACGAAAATTAAATCTGCTCCAACTAAAGCTTCGCGGATTTGTTCTTCACTTTCTTCAGCTGCTTTAAGGCCGATTTCAGGTAATGAACCTGCACCTAAACCTTTTGTTAGTTTTGGTCCTAATTGAATTTTTGTTTCTGCTTCAGAGTTTCTTAGCGCTTGAGTATCTGTGTTTGCTACGATGAACTCTACACCTTGTACTCCTTCTGAAATCATACGGTTAACTGCGTTGTTACCAGCGCCCCCAACCCCAATTACTTTAATGACTGCGCCATCTAAATTTGTATCAAATTCGAAATCCATTTTATTTCCTCCTTAGTTCTCTCTTAGTTTTCATCAATAAACATTTTAAAGAAGTTCTTCACTTTTGCTCCAAAGCCTTGTTCGTCATTTGTTGGTTCTACTTCAACTTCTTGTGATTGTTGAACAGGTGCAACAGGTTGACTTGGTTGTACTGGAACACTTTTTGGTGCACTTTGTACTGGGCGTGGTTCTGCCACTGGTTTTCCTTTTTGAGCAATACGATGAACATCATCTAAGCTAGCAGCGTATTTGATTAATCCCATGCTTGTAGCATAAATAGGATTTCTCATTCCCATTTGATCAGGAATATACGTTTTCACCTGAACTCCAAAGATTTCTTGCGCTAACTCTTGAACTCCTGCAAGTGAAGAAGCTCCACCAGTTAACACGATTCCTCCTGGAAGATTTAATGCTTCCACTTGATCTAACGCACGTTTTACAGTTTCAAAGGTTTGTACCACACGCGCTTCAATAATTTCGGATAAGTAATGTTCATCCACTTTCATTGGATCTTTCTTTCCAATAGTTTCAACTGGGAAAAATTCATCTTCCGACGTTTCAGAAGAAATTGCATATCCATATTCACGCTTGATTCGTTCTGCATTTTCAAAACTTGCATTCAAGATGATTGAGATATCTTTCGATACAAAATCCCCACCTTCTTGGTCTACAAATGAGAATTTCAATTGGTCATCGTGCATTACAGATGCACTTGTTTGGCCACCACCCATGTCGATTAGGATTGTACCAAATTCTCTTTCTCCAGAAGTTAATGCAACTTGACTGATTGCTAATGGTTGAATTACCATTTCTTCAATATTCAAACCTGCTTTGTCAATGCATCGTTTGATATTATGTACAATCGTTTTTGGCCCTGTAATCATGCTTGCAAATAATTCTAAACGAACCCCAATCATTCCACGAGGGTCTTTAATACCGTCAAATCCATCCACAATAAATTCTTCAGGAATCACCGAGATGATTTCACGTTCAGGTGCAACAGAACGAACTTTCGCAGCTGAAATAACATTGTACACATCCACATCAGTAATTTCACGATTTTCACTAGAAACTGCAATCATCCCATGACAAGGTTCTATAGCGATTTGATTACTTGGAATTCCCACAATTACATCTTTAATTTGAATATTTGATTTTTGTTCTGCTTGTCGAACAGCTTTACGAATTGATTCTACAGTTTCATCAATATCTACAATGACTCCCCGACTCAATCCTTCTGATTTCTCGTTGCCGACTCCAATAATATTTAATTGCCCTCTGACATACTCAGCAACTACAACTTTTATTGAAGTGGTTCCAATATCTAAACTCACATAAATTCCCTGATTTTTCACGTTTATTGAAACCTCCTATACAATTTTTCTTTGATTCTTTTTTCGATTCTAATTTATAAATGATACTCTTTATAGTTTACCATAATTTTCTATACTTTTAGAAAACATTTGAGTCTATATTAAGACTTTTTTATTGAATCGTTGTGTCAGGTGTGAAATAGATTCCCACTTCCATATCAACGGTCCCTTTTTTCCCATTTAATTGTTTAAAAATAGAAGGATAATATGGTAATTTATCTCCAATATCTTTCAACGTTCCAATAACCCTATTTCCATCTTTCATCTTCAAGTATATTTTTAAATGGTTTTTACTATCGTTAGGATATTGGATTTGTGCTATTTCTTTAATAATTGCCGATGAAACTTTATTCAGTTGTTTCGCTAAAGATTGATATTGATTCTCCTGCGTAAATTGAACTAATTCGGGGTAATCTTTCGAAGAAAGATTGTTTTCTGTCTCAATGACCTGTCCATCCGCTAATAACTCATAGCTGTTATCTTCACTACGATAATAGCCAACCGCTGGATTTTCCTCAATGTTTAACCGCATCTTATTCCATGCCAGTAGTTCCACTGAAGCATTCTTAATTTTTGGACTAGCTTCTTTCAGCGATTCAGCTGTTTTGTATCGATTCGCTAGAACCGTCCAAATACTCTGGCCCTTAACAATCCCATCTTTTTCTTGAACCAGTTCAATTGGCACTTGTTCAAGACCAACTACTTCAATTTCCGATACTTTCGATAATGGTGAAATAAAATAAAGACTCCACCCTGCACAAACAATAAAAATTCCTTTTAATAAGGTTGCATTTGTGATTCCCTTAGATTTTTTCTTGTTCTTTTCAGGTTTTACTTTGTTCTTTTTTACATCTCTATCTGTAGTGATTGTTGAGTCTTCTCTTTGCGATTGCTGTGCTAACTCCCAAGGTGTTAATTCACGTGGAGGAGTTTTTTGTGATTGCTTTCGATTAAACATATTCTCCTCCTTCTATCCTTATTTCACTAGAGAATGAATAATCGTTTCCAGTCTCGTTGATGCGTCCGTGATTCCTAAGGCCTTCGAATTTTCAGCCATTTTTTCACGCTTACTAGCATCTTTCATAATAGCATCGATTTCTGCAACTAACCGTTCTCCGTCCAAATCTTTTTCAAGAATCATCGTCGCGGCATCACGTTCTACTAACGACATTGCATTTGCTTCTTGGTGATTTTCTGTTACATAAGGACTAGGAATCAGAACACTTGGCAGTCCAAGTGCTGTTAATTCAATTAAGGTTGTTGCTCCACTGCGGCAGACCACTAAATCTGTGTTCTGGAACATCTGAACCATATTATTAATATAGGGTAAAACTGTGATGTTTTGCAATGGTTTTTTCAAACTTGTAATCAGATTGTTGATTTTGTCATAATGGACTTGACCTGTAACCATGACAACTTGATAATCTTTTTCTTCAAAGGCATCAATGGCTTCTACAAAAGACTCATTCATTCTTAAAGAACCACGACTTCCTCCAAATATAAGCACAATTGGTTTCGTCTTATGTACCCCAATGGATTCTAAATACGAATCGTCTATAGTCGCATGCGCTAATTCTTGTCCACGAGGATTTCCCGTCTTGACAATTTTATCTTCGTACTTTTTAAAATCCTTACGGACCGCATCAAAGCAAATCGCAATTTTAGAAACCTTTTTCGCAAGAAATTTATTCGTAATTCCTGCTAAACTATTCTGTTCGTGAATAATGGTTGGAATTTTCAAGTTTGCAGCTGCATATAATACTGGCGCACACACATATCCTCCAGTACCAATCACGATATCTGGTTTAAATTCTTTAATGATTTTTTTTGCTTTAAAATAACTTGTGCAAAAATACCATACTGTTTTAACATTTTCGAGTGATAATGAACGTACAATTCCTTGAATCTTGATGGTCTTAAATGCGTAACCTGCTTTTGGTACAATTGTACTTTCTAATCCTCGTTCCGTACCTACATACAGAAATTCAGTAGAGGGATCTTTTTCTTTCAAATAATTCATTAAGGAAAGAGCTGGATAAATATGACCGCCCGTTCCTCCTCCTGAAACTAATACTCTCATCTTTTTTCTCCTATACTACAGTTTCTCAACCGCATCAATAAAGCAATCGCCACGAACTTCAAAATTCGGGAATTGATCCCAACTTGCACATGCAGGAGAAAGTAAAATTATTTCTCCCTCTTGACTGACTTGATAAGCCTTTGGTACTGCTTCTTCTAATGTATGAACAACCGTCACTGGTATTGATAATTTTTCTGCTGTTGCTTTTAATTTTTCTTTGGTCTCACCATAAACAATCATTTCACGGACATTCTTAAGTGAAGGTTCCAATTCTTCAAATCCGTTCCCTCTATCTAGGCCTCCTGCAATTAAGATGACAGATTGATTCGTAAAGCTTCTTAAGGCTGTCTGTGTTGCAATTATATTGGTTGCTTTTGAATCATTATAGAACTTACGATTTTCAATGGTCTTCACATATTGCGTACGATGTTTCACTCCATGAAATCCGCGTACAGCCTTCTCAATTCCTTCATTTGTAGCACCTTGTAACTTGCTGATTGCAACCGCTGCTAATACATTTTCTACATTTTGAACCCCAGGCACTTGAATAGCCTCTAATGGAAGGACTGATTCCCCATTAAAGTAAATCATTTTATCATCCGCATAAGCGCCCGTTGCAAGCACTTCTTTGCGACTGAATGGAATTAAAGTTGCTTTCGTTTTATCTTTAATTAACTCATATAGTTCTGGAAAATCAGCATTATATACTAAGTAATCATCCGCAGTTTGATTCTTCGTAATTTGTAATTTAGCTTCAATATAAGCTTCTCTTGATCCGTGATAGTCTAAATGGGCACTAAAGATATTTACGATACAGGCTACTTTAGGATGAAACTCTTCTACTCCCATTAATTGAAAACTTGAAAGTTCCGTAACGTAAATATCGTTTTCTTTTGAATCTGCAGCGAGATGAGATAAAGGAATTCCAATATTTCCACATGCAAAAGTTCTTCTTTGTGGGAATGATTCTTTTAACATTAAATTCGTTAATGTCGTTGTCGTTGTTTTACCATTAGAGCCTGTAATCCCCAAAACAGTTCCTTCCATCACTCTATATGCAATTTCGATTTCTGTATAAACAGGTAATCCTTGTTCAACTGCTTTAGCTACTAACGGATTAGAGTAAGGAATTCCTGGATTTTTAACGACGATATCAAAAGGCTCATCCAATAATTCCAATGGATGTCCCCCAGACACAACACGAATCCCTTTTTTTGCTAATTCTTGTGCGTCAACACTTTCTTCAAAAGGCGTCCGGTCATTTACAGTGACATCTGCCTGTAATTGATGCAAAAGTGCGGCCACATTAACACCACTTTTTGCAAGTCCAATAACTAAGATTTTTTTATGTTTAAACTCCTGTGTATTCCGCACAATAATTCCTCCAATTTTTTAAAATAAATATGTATATGGAGAAAGGCTGGGCAAAATGACCAGCTCTCCAGTAAATTGTATATGTCATTATTAAAAGACTAAAATAGCCAACGCCCCAGCTATTAATCCTATGAGGCTAAAAACTGCCACAATCTTAACTTCTTTCCAGCCACTCATTTCAAAATGGTGATGGATTGGACTCATTTTAAAGATTCGTTTCCCTGTTAGTTTGAACGAACCCACTTGAAGAATGACACTCAATGTTTCTAACACAAAAATTAAACCAACAAGTAATAGTGTCCATTCTTTATGAAGCATAATTGAAATGATGGCTAATCCCGAACCTAACGCAAGCGAACCAACATCCCCCATAAAAACTTTTGCAGGTTTCCAATTATAGAATAAGAAACCAATCAAGCCTCCAACAACACAAAAACAAAATATAGCTATTGAACTTTGAGCCGACTTATAGGCCATAATTCCATATGTTCCATAGGCGATAATGTTCGTCGAGGTTGCAAGTCCATCTAATCCATCTGTTAAATTTACAGCATTTGAGAATCCTGTGATCCAAATAATCGTGAAGATAGAAAAAATAAGTACACTATTTACTTCACCAAGAAGTGGCAAATGAATTAATGGTTGGTTTCCACTCATTAAGAATAAGATAACGAACAAAGCAGATCCTACTAATTGTAAACTAAATTTTTGATGGCTCTTTAACCCTTCGTTTTGTTTCTTAAAAATCTTAATGTAGTCATCTAAGAAGCCAATAGCACCAAAAAAGGCAAATCCAATCACACCACTAAGTAATACAAAATTCAAATGCCCAAATACCGCACCAATAATCAGACTCGATATACTAATCATACAAAGGAAGACTAATCCTCCCATTGTTGGCGTTCCACTTTTAGCCTTATGCCAAGATGGTCCTTCATCGAGAGTCGTTTGTCCTAATTGTTTCATTCTCATTAAATGAATATAATGTGGCTCAGCGACTACTGTAGCTAATAACGGTAGGCCAATCGCCAAAATGATTGCAATCATAATTTTCTCCTTTTCTTTTACGAATTTACATATCCTAGTTTTTCTAAATGATTGATAACAGTTTGCACTTCATCATAAGGGAAATATTCCTCACCAATAACTTGGTAAGGTTCCACTCCCTTACCTGCGAATAGAATAATATCGTCTTTTTCCGCAAGAGACAATGCCCGATAAACCGCTTCTGAACGATCATCTATACATTCATATTTCGATGAATCCACATCCACTTCAGATAAAATTCCTTGATAGATATTTTGAAGAGGTTCTTTTCTTGGATTATCTGCTGTTAAAATAACATAATCAGATTTTTCAAAGGCAATCTGTCCTAATTCTGGTCTCATACTAGAATCACGATTTCCTCCACTATGCCCCATGACCGTAATAATCCGATGCTTTTTCACTGTTTCAAGCGTAGAGAGTACATTTTCAAGTCCATCTGGAGTATGTGCGAAGTCAACAATGACTTGGAACGGCTGCCCTTTTTGTATCAACTGCATGCGGCCACCAACACCAGGAAATTGTTTCATTTTGCAAATAGCATCTTCTAGGGGAATCCCTCGAACAACCGCCACAGCAAAAGCTGCAAGCACATTATAAACGTTAAACAAACCAATTAATGGAATTTCTACCTTATACTCTTTTGCGTTGAAGTAAAGATCAAAAGTTGTCACTGCTCCATTTGCGTGAACATTTTTAGCTTTAAAATCAGCTTCTTCATTAAAGCCGTATGAAATGACTTCTGCCGATGTCGAAAAGGCAAACTGCTCATAGACTTCTTGGTCTTTATTCAGAATCGCTACTTTAGGTTTATTATTTTTAGAATGATTCCCTAATTGAGAGAACAATAAACTCTTGGCATGGGCATAATTTTCCATGGTTTTATGCAAATCTAAATGTTCATGTGTTAAATTTGTGAATACCGCAATATTGTAGTCCATCCCCCAAACACGGCCTAACTGCAATGCATGAGAAGAAACTTCCATGATACAAGTATCTCCACCGATTTCTTTCAATTTTTGAAGTGTTTCATGAACCGTTAGAATCTCAGGAGTTGTATTTCTTGTTGAAATACGTTCGCTACCAATTTTGCGATACATCGTTCCAATGAGAGCTGTTGGTTTATTTAGATTCTCAAGTAAGTAGTCTACCATATGGGTCACAGTGGTCTTTCCATTTGTCCCTGTCACACCAATCATATTTAAAGACTCTGAAGGATATCCGTAAAAGTGATTTGCAAACAAGGTCATTACTCTTGTCACATCTTTTACATAAATAACAGGCGTGTCTCCTACCTGAGCTTGAATATTTTTAGAGGCTACAAATACACTTGCCCCTTTTTCTTTAGCACTCTTTGCAAAATCATGTCCATCTACAGTAACTCCTTCGACACAGAAAAACAATGTATTCGGAGTTACCTTTCTAGAATCCTGCGCTAGATTTTCCACCCTCACATTATCGATGGATCCTTTTATTTCTTTTACTACTAAAAGATTCGCCAATTCTTTTGCAAACATGATATGCCTCCTTCCTTTACTCAGATAATCTTGAGTATTCTAAACTTCTCTTCATCAACGGATTAAAAATTCCTTTTATAATAGTATTCCCTGTTACAGCTACTTTAGGTTGCTTTACTGTAATGTATAAAATGTATTTTGGATCATCATAAGGAGCAAACCCTACAACAGAGTATATATAGTTATTGCCACTTGAATAATATTTTCCAGTTTCTGGATTAATAATTTCCGCAGTCCCTGTTTTAGCAGCAATTTCTTCACCAGCAATATTGAAGTCATAAGCAGTCCCGTTTTTCATTTGAGTAGCTTGGTGTAAATATTCTAATGTTTTCTTTGCAGCTTCAGGAGAAATTACTTTCCCTAAAGATTTTGTTGGGTTAACCGTTTCTTTATTTGTTGATGGATCTGTTAAATGGTCTACTAAGCGCATCTTTTGCATAACTCCACCGTTCGCAATAGCTGTGAACGCTTGAATCATTTGATACACCGTCACAGTAACTCCTTGCCCAAAACCTGTTGATAATTGTTGTAAATACGAATTAAATGGATTTGAACCAGAAATTTCATTTGCAAAACCAGAGTTCGTTGATTTCCCAAATCCAAACGCTTCGAGGTATTGTTTCCATTTTTCAACACCGATTTTCTGAACAACATGAACAAAGGCAACGTTACTTGAATGGGCGATTCCTTCTAAGTATGTGATTTTACCCCAACCTACTTTATTATAATCGCTAACAAGGTCATCATAAATCTTCACGCTTCCAGATTGGAATTTTTCATTTGGATCAAAAACACCCTCATTAATTGCAGCAGCAAGGGCTAACACCTTCATCGTTGAACCGGGTTCATACGCTTGATCTGTTAATAAGTTGTTCCACTGAACATCGATACCTTCTTTAGTTGTCGAATTATAGGTAGGACGTTGAGTCGCCGCAACAACATTTCCAGTTTTAGGATTCACAAGCATTGCTGTCATTTGTACCGGTTGATATTTCTTATCAGCTTCACTGACAAGCGATTCGAGATAGGTTTGTAGTCGTTTATCAATCGTTAAAGTTAAATTTGCCCCATCTTGTGGTTGCTTTGTTACTTTTTCTGTTCCTGATACGACATATCCACTTCCATCAACTGTATACTCCACTTCACCCGGAGTCCCTGTCAATTGATCATTATATAATCCTTCTAGGCCCGTTTTACCGACTAAACTAACAACCGTCTTATTATCGACCGTTTCTTCAACCGAGTCAGTATATCCAATCAAGTGTGAAGCAAAAATTCCATTTGGATAATAACGAGCTGGACTTTCCGAAAACTTAATTCCAGGCAGTTTTTCCGCCTCGATTTGGTCTTTCACTTGAACCGATAAATTCTTCCCTGCATTTCCGAATTCTACTTGAGATACATTTTTTTGAGTTAACAATTTTAGAATTTCGTCTTTGCTTAGTGAGATATATTTCGAAAGAACTTCAGCAGTTTTATTAGCATCCGTTACATATTCAGGTGTATCAGAATTTTTACTCCATTCATCTGTCAATACAGCATATAAAGAATAATTAGTGATATCTACAGCTATTGGGCTGCCACTTGCATCATAGATTGTTCCTCTTTTAGCAACCAGCGTTCTCTTTTGATGAATCTTATCATTAATTTCTTCACGTAAATTAACTCCATGAGTAGTTCCTAAGACCATAATATGGAAAAAATGATAAGAAAAAATGAGAAATAAAGCAGCAGCGACACCCATTAAAATTAAGCTCGCTTGTTGCCTATTTCTCGCATGATTTGTCTTATTCGTACTCCTCATTGTCCAACATTCCTAACATTATCTTCATTCATCTTCAAGCCTTGCTCATTTGCAATCCGATTTACTCGGTCATATTGAGACAACTCTTGAGTCGATTGAAGCAAAGTATTATTTTCCCGTTGAATCAAAGTTGTTTGTGATTCGATATCTTGTAACTGTCTATTTTTATTTGCAACGACCATACTTGATACAATTGTTAACGTTGCAAAAAAAACAATTACCATTCCCAAGGTAATGAATAATTTTATGGAATTTGCATGTTGTTTTACTTCTGGTATTGTATCTACTTGACGTTCATTACGACCTAGAGGCTTTGTAGTAGGTACAGCTACATTCATTGTATCTACATATTTTTCTGCTAATGCCACTAGAATTCCCTTCTTTCTTTATTATCCTTTTATTTTTTCAATAACTCTTAATTTTGCACTTTGTGAGCGAGAGTTTTCTGTAACTTCATCCACACTTGGTAAAATCGGTTTTTTATTTACTAGCTGAAATGGTGCTTTCTCTTCATCTGTTGGTAAAATCGGCAAATTCTTTGGCGCTTTTTCTACCGTACTTTGTTGTTTAAACATTGTTTTTACTATGCGATCCTCTAGCGAATGGAACGAAATGACACTAATTCTTCCACCCACATTCACAATCTCAAAAGCTTGCTCAAGCGAATCCTCAATAGCAGCCAACTCATCATTTACTGCAATCCGTACTGCTTGAAAGATTCTTTTTGCGGGATGTCCACCTTTTCTTCTTGCAGCAGCAGGGATACTATCACGAATAATTTCAACGAGTTCTCCTGTTGTTTCAATAGGATGTTGGGTACGAATTCGTTCGATATTTCTAGCAATTTGTTTTGAAAACTTCTCTTCTCCGTAACGATAGAAAATTCGAACTAACTCATCATAGCTCCACTCATTAATAATTTCTTTTGCCGTTAAAGGCGCACTTTGATCCATACGCATATCAAGCTTTGCATCTTGATGATAACTAAATCCGCGTTCAATTTGATCCAGTTGTGGAGAAGAAACTCCTAAATCATACAAAATTCCATCCACTCTAGAAACTCCGAGTTTCCCAAGTTCTTTCTTTAACTGACGGAAGTTCGCATGAATAAAAGTTACCTTTCCTTCTGACATTTCTTTTTCAAGTCGAACTTTTGCATGGTTAATAGCTTGCATATCTTGATCAAAACAATAAAGATGCCCTGTCGTAAGTTGACTTAATAAATACTGACTATGTCCCGCACCACCCAACGTACAATCAACGTAGATTCCGTCTGGTTTAACAGATAAAGCATCTACAGTTTCATGTAGCAATACGGTGATATGTTTAAACATGGTCCATTTCCTTTCTAAAAGCCAAAGTCAATCATATGCTCGGCTAATTCTTCAAAATTATCTTCAGTATCTGCAATATATTCTTGCCAACGTGCATCGTTCCAAATTTCAATCCGATCATTATTTCCGATAACACGACAATTCTTCTCTAGTCCTGCGTATTCTCGTAGCGTTTGAGAGATGTTAATTCGCCCTTGCTTATCAAATTCAACTTCAATAGCCGCAGAATTCATAAAGCGGGTAAATGCACGAGCATCTTTCTTCGATTGAGGAAGATTTCTTAACTTCTCTTGAATAAGCTCCCATTGTTCAAGAGGATAACCGTATAAACAGCCATCTAGTCCACGTGTCACGATAAAGGTGAACCCTAAATCTTCACGAAATTTTGCAGGCACAATCATACGTCCTTTTGCATCAATAGTATGTTGATATTCACCTATTAACATGCAGACTCCTCCATTCCAATAATTGATTAACCATAGTGTACCACATTCCACCACTTTTCACCACTTTTTTACCAAAAAAAGTTAAAAAAAGTTTTTTACCCCCCAATTACACATTTCAAGGCATCAAAAAAAGCTCTTTACGAATACGTCGTAAAGAGCTTCATATGAATGTTTAAGCACTCATTATTTAATAAATCTCAACACTTCAATCAAGATTAACAGAATACCAAAATATAAAAATGTCACAGAAAATAGTTGGTGAAGAAACGGTCTAAGAGTTAATTCTCCTTTTTTTAATTTAAAATATAATAATATCAACCCAATGATTGCAAATCCTAGTGTTGCAAAACTAAACCAAGAATATCCAAAGACTGTGACACTACTCGTATGTATCATTAAGACTATCATCGGTGTCATGATTTCTCGAACTGTTATAAAGCGCGTTTCGTTATAAAAGATTTTGTTACCAAAAGCCATCGTAAATCCAATTAAATTTAATAGAAAAACAAACCATAGTATCATCTCATAAAATAACATTCGCTCACCTCCATCGGTACTAGTTTACAATAGATTTTAGGAAACTCATAATATTTTCTAATGTATCATAATTGATACATATCAAATTTGATATATATTATATTTAATATGTTGAAAAAAGAAAAAGCCTTAGACAACTGTCTAAGGCTTTGTAACGTCTAAAATTATGCTTCTTTAGAAACAACTTCTTTTCCGTCGTATGAACCACACTCAGGACAAACGTGATGGCTCTTTCTTAATGCTCCACATGATGGGCACGCGCTCAAACCTGGAACTTCTAGTTTGAAGTGAGTACGACGTTTTGCTTTTCTCGCTTTTGATGTTTTACGTTTTGGTACTGCCATTTTTGTACACCTCCTAATCAATCTTCTTTACAAAATGCTTTTTACTTCTCAGTCTCATCCTTTTCGAAGAAAGACTGTAAAGACGCTAGCCTTGGATGAACCGATTGTTCTTTTTGCTGTTTTCTTCGCTCTTCGAGAGCTTCTTGTGTGACAACCTCCCAATCGTTTCCAGAAGGCATTTTATCTTCACTCAATTCCTCTTGCGATAAGACTTGTAAAGGAATTGAAAGTAAAATATGGTCTTCCACAGCGGGTTCAAGGTCAACCCAATCACCATCTAATGGCATCACAATTTCCGTGAGCTCTTTCTCATCTATCGAGACATGGGATTGAATATATCTTTCCACAATATCAATGTGAAGCGGAACCACCACTGGTTCTAAAGACCTGGATGAAGGAAGTGTGATATCAACATCGCATGTAAATTGTGCTACAACTGATTCACTTTGATAAACAAGAAATCCTTTGATGTGTGCTGGCGAAACAGCAAGGATAGAATCATCTCGTTGTTTTAATGCCTCTTCCACATTGATTTCAGTATCAAAGTAAGTTGGAATCCCTTGAGAATCCTGAAGTTGTTTAACTGATATTTTCACAAATTTCACCCCTAAAGCAACATACTGAATTATACTAGTTTATCATTAGTTTGTCAAAGCTTTTTACTTTACAAGCTCGAAAAAACAGAGATTAAAATCCTGCATCTTTATTCACTTGAATAGGCTTGAAAATCGTAGCTGAAATTTGCTTGGAAGGATTCCATAAATCATACAATAAATCCCAACTATCTTGACGCTCATCTTTATGAGCTGCGTAATTCGTAATCAAATGGAACGACTCAACTTCCCGCATATTCTTCAACCATTCTTGGCCCTTCGCTGTAAATCCAAGTACAGTGCCTTGTTTAATAGGATGGTACCAATAGTCTTCCATTTCAGCTTTTGTTACACCAAGTAAAACATAAACAAGTAGTCGTTGCAACCTTGCCCAGCTCCAACGTTTATTTTTAAGATATTGAAGACATTCCTCAATTGTTGAAGAAGTTCGAACAGCTTCCTTCAAGCGGTTCTCAATGCCTTCTTCCATCTGATAAATGGAGCGTAACTCTTCATCAGTACTTCTTAACACGACACTCTTCAAGAGCAGCCAATAAGAACTCCAATCATTTTTGTACTCTTCTTCATCAAATCGTACATAGGATAGCTGTTCTCGTAGAACTTTTCCCTTTCGATTATCTTTGAGAGCTTTTCGTAAGGCCGTCCCACTACCAAAACCTGACTTATCTAACGCATCATCCAAATGCCCACTTCCTACTCTTGTAATAGGAACTATCTGCACGGGATTTTCACCCTTAGCATTTTCAACTGCGTAGGCTAATCCTAATTGCTGATTTGGTGACTGCAAGGCTTCTACGAGTGCACTTTCTTCTCCAAACTCTTTCACAGCAAGCTGCGTTAATTGACTTGCAAAAGTTAGTGACCTGTTCTGTTCTACAAAGCGACTAATTTCTTTTTCGATAGCATTCCTCTGAGAAACAGCTTCTTTGAAAAATGCCACGTCGCCATTTTCGCAACCAAACGCTAAAAAGTCGCATCCGATTTTTTGCAAGATTTCAACTGCACCTTTAGCAAAACGGTCAGTTGCTTGGCAACTTACTGCAGTTGGCATCTCGATGACAACATCCGCACCGTTTTGAAGCGCAATTGTAGCACGACTCCATTTCTGTTCAATGGCAGGTTCGCCTCGTTGCACCCAGTTGCCACTCATCACCACAACAAGTACATCAGCATTTGTTTTACGCCGTGCTTGTTCTAATAGATAGGCATGGCCTTGATGAAATGGATTAAATTCTGCAATTACTCCACATACCTTCATACACAAGCCTCATTTCACCGCTTGGAAGAACCAACGCGGACTTGTTTCTTGTACTTCGCTTTTCCCAAAGTCAGCCTTCACTTTGATATTTGTAAAGCCGATCATCTCCAGAGCCGCTTCGTACATTTCAATTGGGAAAGTCTGTTCCTCGTGTACTTCTTGGAAATGCTCATACAGTTTACCATTTTCTTGTTTAATATACATATCGATCACATGTTCCACACTTCCTGGTTCATCTAATTCATAGCTTTGCCATAGAAATGCAAAAGCATCTTCCACGAAATGATATTGGTATCCTGGAAATACTTCTTGCATTTGATAGAGAGAATGCACATCGAAAAGGAAAATCCCACCCTCTTCTAGATGATCGTACACGGCTTCAAAGACTGAAACAACATCTTCAAAATCCATTAAATAACAAAGAGAATCTGAAAAGAGCGTCACCGCATCGGTACTTGGTACATCTTCTAACACCCTCATATCCGCTTGAAGCCATTCGATAGGTCTACCTTGAGCTTTCTTTTCGGCGATTTCTAACATATTCTTGGACAAATCAACGCCAATCACTTCGTATCCTTTATCGTCAAGAAGCATCGATACTTCACCTGTCCCACAGGCTAGTTCCATCACTTTACGAACGGGTCTTTTGGCACTATGCGAAAAAGAACGAATTGCATAGTCCGTCCATTCTTCGTAGAGTTGTCGATCCATTACTTGGTCATATGCATGAGCAAATTTTTGATAGTTCATTAGTTTTCACTCACAATATTTACGATTGGTGCATCGCTCCATAATTTTTCCAAATTATAAAATTCTCGATCCGCATAATAGAATACATGGACAATCACATCGTTTAAGTCCATCAAGATCCATTTGCCACCATCTTTACCTTCAATACTTCTTACTCCGAATCCTTCTTTTTCAACCGCTTCTTCAACCGCATCGACAATTGCTTGCACTTGCTTTTCGTTTTTACCATGTGTAATGACAAAGTAATCTGCAACTGGTGTAAGGTTCGCTACATCAAGTGCAACGACTTCTTGCGCTAACTTGTCTTCACAAGCATCTAAAACGACTTGTAATAATTTTTTACTTGTTTGTTCTGTCATTCTATTCTCCTCTTCTTTGTTGTAAACAATGATTATATACTTCAATCGTTCTTACGAAGATTGGTACTTCTTTTTCTAACAAAAACTCTATCGTATGCTTCAATAAATAAAAGACCGCATCATCGATATTCTTCACTGCGATATCTCTTGCAGTATCCACCCCTGGATAATCTCTTCCATCTTCAATTGCATCTGCCACAAAGAGACACTTTGAAAGAAGACTCATTTGAAGTCCTCCAATTGTATGTTCACGAATGGCATCAAGTAATTTTTCGTCTTGTACTCCACACAAATTAGAAATCAAATAAGCTGCTATCGGGCCATGCAAAATCTCAGACCCCTCGTTATGGTAAATAGATGGCAGCCCTATCTGAACTGCTAAATCTTGTTGTTCTTTCACAGGAATTTCTTTGGCGTAATCATGAGCAAGTGCTACAAAAGATGCAGCTTTCTCATCCACTCCATATATTTTGGCCAATTCAAGTATCTTCTTTTCAACTCGCAGACAGTGTTGAAATCTCTTATCACTCATATTGGATTGAACCTTTTGTAACAATTCTTCTCTAGTCACATTCGTATATGGTTTGAAATTTTGAATTTCATTCATTCTATATACAGCCCCTTTTCAGCGATATAAGCTTCTACTACTTCCGGAACGAGATACTTAATACTTTGTTGAAATAGCACATTTTGACGAATTTGTGTCGAACTGATATCCATCTTTGGAGCATTAATCCAAAGCACTGGATACGGAGTTACTTTCTCGAACCCAGGACGTTCCACACCAACAAACTGAACTTCATGTACAAGTTCATCTACTCGATGCCACGTTGGTAAATAGTCTACCATATCTCCACCTATGATAAAGTAATATTCCGTATGCGGATTCTTTCTCTTTAACAGTTGAATGGTATCATACGTATAACTTTTTTCATTGCGCTCTAACTCAATCGTCTCGATATCAAAATAAATATTATCTTGAATCGCCAAACGTGTCATCTCTACACGGGTATTAGCATCTATCGTCTTTTTCTCATCCACATGTGGCGGAATATGACTTGGTAAAAAGTAAACCTTATCTAATCCTAATTGAACACGAGCTTGTTCGGCCATAATGAGATGGGCAATATGAGGAGGGTTGAAACTTCCTCCAATAAGTCCAACTCTCTCCATTGGCATTGCTTCTCCAAATTGCTCCACTTTATTTTGTGTATCAGAAATACTACTGCTTTTGCTATTCATCTGTTATCGACCTCTTTTTTTGAATTCAGCAAATCGAACTGAAATATCTCTGTGCTTTGGATTTTTAGCTTCTTTAAATAGCACAATCGTATGACCAATCACTTGAATTACTGTACTGCCTGTTTTTTGGGCAATCGTATCTGCAGCTTCTTGAGGTTCTTCTACAGTATTCTGTAATAGAGTAATTTTGATAAGTTCTCTCTTTTCAACAGCGTTTTGAATTTGATGAATCATCTCTTCGCTGAGTCCGCCTTTTCCAATTTGGAAGATTGGCTTCAACGAGTGTGCTTCTTTTTTGAAGAACTGTCTTTCTTTCCCTTTTAATTCCATGAAAGTTCTCCTTTCTTTAAATAATCGATTGACGTTGAATAACATCAACTTCTTTTGGACTCCATACCGATACCGTACCTGGTTTTTGAATCGTTACCCAACCAAGACCGGCAATCACTAAGTCCGTTTTTTCTTTAATGGTAAATGTCTTCTTCACTAATTTTGGATACAACTTCATATTATCTCCTGTTGGCGGCGTTAAAAGAGTTCCTGCATGTTTTGCATAAAACTCAGTCGCCTTCTCCAACTTCGTGCGATGCAAGTCGATTGTTTGAGGTGTATAGAAAGTAAATGAATTCCTTTCTCCTTGCTCGTAATCGACACGAATCAAACCACCGATAAAAATCGTTTGCTCGCTATTTAATTGGAAAGTCTTTGGTTGTAATTCTTTTTGCGGTAAGACTTTTTTCATTTCTTTTTCCACTAAGTAGTGCGTAATTTGGTGACGGTGAATAATCCCTGGTGTATCCACTAATGAAGAATGTTCATCAAATGGAATATCAATTTGACCAAGAGTCGTTCCTGGATATTGAGAAGTGGTAATCACTTCACCCGTTTCACCAATACTTTGAATCAACTTATTAATAAGCGTTGATTTCCCTACATTTGTTACCCCTACGACATATGCATCTTTGCCTTTACGGTACTCGTTAATCTTCTCAAGCAACTCGTCAATTTGAATCCGTTTATGACCGCTCACAAGTAGAGTGTCGACTGGTTTAATGCCGTACTCTTTTGCATGACGTTCAATCCACGCTTTCAGACGATTACGATTCACGGATTTTGGATATAAATCCACTTTATTGGCTACGAATAAAATTGGGTTATCACCTACAAAACGTTTCAAGCCAGAAATCATGCTTCCGTATAAGTCGAATAAATCAACGACAAAAATAACAAGCGCATCTTCATCGGCGATACTACTTAACATCTTTAAGAAATCATCGTCTGTTAGAGATGCTGGTTGTAACTCATTATAATTGCGGAGTCTAAAGCAACGTTGGCAATAGAGAGGACCTTCACTTTCCAGCATTTTATTTAATGCACTTTGCGGTGTGTACCCCGTTCCTTTTGGGTCTTCCGTTTGAATTGTCGCTCCACATCCAATACATACATACTGTTCCATGATTAATCCTCCTCCCATTTCTTATGATAGGACGCCCCTTGTGTTACTACAAAAATTCCTTTTTCAAAGAAACGATTGATTTTTGTTTTCCAAGCATCACTTTCTTTTCTAGGTTTTACGATAACAGTTCTAATTCCAAATGTATTTGCGCCTAGAATATCAGTTAATAGTTGGTCACCTACCATAACCGCCTTTGATTTATCAAAATCCAGTAATTGTTGTGCAGTTTTAAAACCCTTGTGCAGTGGCTTCAAGCCAGGATACACGTACGGAACGTCCAACTGAGTTGATGCATCTTTGATACGATGTTCATTGTTATTCGATACAAGGATTATTTTAATTCCTGCTTCTTTCAACGAATTCACCCAAGAAAGTAAAGTTTCATCGACTTCTTTTTCGTCCCACCCAATGAGTGTATTATCTAAATCGGTTAAGACCACTTCAATTCCATTTTCTTGTAAGAAAGGGACCGTAATCTCTTGAAAGGTCTTTTTAAACCACGTTGGTTTGAATAGTGCCATAGTTCTCCTTCTAGTTCACGCGAACTCCTTGCGCATCAATTTCAAGCACACGAATCGTGCATCCTTTAAGTGTTGTTTCTAAATAGTGCTCTATTGTTTGTACAAAACGGTCTACATTCTCTCTATACAAAAACGTCATTACTGTAGGCCCTGCTCCGCTTAAGTAAGTTCCGCATGTATCAAGGTCTTCCCGCTTTGTAATCGTACGAACCTCTTCCATCCAAGGAACGAGCGTTGAACGGTACGTTTCATGGAATAAGTCTTTTTCAACAATCGAAGAGATGACTTTCCAATCTTCCGTCATCAATCCAGCTACCAAGACATTACTACGGCTACTTGCTTCTACTGCCTCACCGTATTCTAGTGAGCTTGGTAAAACACCACGACTCTTCTTCGTTGATAATTGAACGTTTGGAATGACAGCGACCATTGCAATCGGTGCTTCCACATTTTTATGGACCGTCAATACTTCTTGTGTGTGAGGATCATAAGTAGCGACTACGATGCCTCCTAAGATTGCTGGTGCAACATTGTCAGGATGTCCTTCAAAAAGCGTTGCCCATTTTACTTTTTCATCATTTGTTAACTGTAAGTTTCCTAATACATTCGCTAATTCAATTCCCGCAACAATGGCGCTTGAACTACTGCCAAGCCCTCTTGTTAAAGGAATCTCACTTTCACATACAAGTTTATGAGGTGTTAATGTCGGGCAAACCTTCAAAGCTGTTTCGATAATTAAGTTTTCTTCATTCGTCGGAATTTCTTCTCCAAACGGATGAGTAATCACCCATTCGCTAGAGGCTTCTCCTACATGAAGTGTTAAATATAAATTCACTGCAATTCCAAGAGAATCGAATCCTAGTCCTATATTGGCTGAAGTTGCCGGTACTTTAATCGTAAAAGTCATTATGCTTCCTCCAAGATTGGGTAAATAGCAACTTCATTTAAGTGGGCAAAAGCTTCTTTCACGTTAGCTAACTCACTGGCTGTTAAAGCTGTATAACGAATCCCAAACTCCCCTTGGTTGTTCGATACAACATCTCCATTGAACGGCGCTTTTTCTAAAATTCCTTTTCCATAAATGAAATAAGAACTTGTTGCTGCCTCTGGACTGAATTCCACTAATGGGCTGTCTACTCGACCAAATGTTTCAACCGCACTACCATTTACTTTGCGGCGAAGTACTTCAACCACGTCTGCTAAGACACTTGTTGCTGTTGGAAGTGAGCCTGCTCCTTTTCCGTAAAATAGAACTTCATCCACTGCATTTCCTTTTACCGAAATCGCATTGTTTTCATAATGCACTTGCGCTAATAAATGAGTTGTTGGTACAAAAGTAGGTGCTACTTCAAGCGAAACTTTTTTCCCATCGCTAATTGCTTTAGCTAACAGTTTGATTGCATACCCATTCTCAGAAGCCATCTTCATGTGAGCAGTAGTGACTCCAGAAATTCCTGTTTTAGCTACTTCATCAAATGTCACATTCACGCCAAATGCTAAACGTGTTAAAATCATTAATTTATAAGCTGCGTCATGCCCTTCCACGTCGCTTGTTGGGTCAGCTTCGGCAAATCCTCTTTCTTGAGCAATCTTTAATGCTGCTTCATAGCTGAGCCCTTCTTTTTCCATAGAGCTTAAAATGAAGTTTGTTGTTCCGTTGACGATACCAAGAACCGATTCCACATCATTTGTTTCAAAGTGTTGCACCATCGGACGAAGCACTGGAATCCCCCCACCGACACTTGCTTCATAGTACAAGTACACATCTTGCAATTTTGCAATTGTAGATAATTCCACTCCATGCATCGCAATTAGATTCTTATTAGCTGTAACTACTGATTTTTTTGCTAACAAACAAGCTTTCACATAGTCATAGGCAGTTGTAATTCCACCCATCACTTCAACGGCCAATTCGATTTCTGAGTCTGATACGATATCATCAATGTTGTTCGTGAAAAACACATCTGTTTGATCCATTAATTCTGGATTTCGTACTAAAGCTGTTTTTATTTCAATTTTCTCTGGTAGTACCTTTTCTAATTTTGCAGTATTCTTCTTTAAAATTGAATACACACCACTGCCAACCGTCCCAAAACCTAATAATGCTATTTTCATTCATTTCAATCCTTATCTTATATATTGAAAAGCCACAGCACAGACACTCTGCGCCGTGGCTTTACTCACAGTTATTTTTTAATCTTGTAACATTTCAAAAATTTCAATTGTCACTAAATCAATATCATCAAATTGGAATGTTTGATTTGATTCTACATCTTGTAATTCAAAACTATTTGCTTCATGATTAAAAGTAACGATAGCTTTCTCAACGCCATCTTTTTCGAATCGGCGCACCTCAATATCAGAATCTTGTGCTGCCATTGTTTGTAAGCGTTGGACAATTGCCACCAATTGTGAAGGTTTCATATACTTACTACCCCTTTCAAACTTTCTTTCATTATTTTACCATAAAACCTATCTATGATAGTAAGAATAACCACTTTATTTAAGAGATTTTTATTCAGTTGGAAGATTCCAATACAATTTAATTAAAGCTTGAGTTCCATCTTCCGCAAATCCGTCATCACAAAGTGTTTCGTATAGTTTTTTTGCTTGTAGAGTAGCCGGTAAAAATAACCGCATTCTTTCCGCCTCATCAAGCGCAATCCCTAAGTCTTTCAAGAAATGTTTTGCAAAGAAACCTGGTGAATAATCTTCTTTTAAAATACGAGGTCCGTAATTTGAAAGTGACCAATTCGCCGCACTCCCCGCACCAACCGTTTGTAAGACTTTATCCAAATCTAAACCTGCTGCTTTGGCATAAACAAGCATCTCTGTTAAGCCTGTCATCGTTCCAGCAATCATGATTTGGTTGGCCATTTTCGTATGTTGCCCAGCACCCGAAGGACCTTGAAGAGTAATTGTTTTAGAAAAACAACTTAATACAGGATAGACTTTTTGCAATGTTTTCTCGTCTCCACCAACCATAGTAGAAAGGGTTCCGTTTTTAGCACCTAAGTCTCCCCCTGATACAGGAGCATCTAAAGCTTCCCAAGATCTAAAAATTGCTTCGTTTGCAATTGTTTTAGCTAATGTTGGCGTACTTGTAGTTAAATCAACTAGTATCAGTTTGTCTTTTTTACATTTAAAGATTCCCGTTTCACCAAAATAGACTTCTTCCACATCTTTAGGATATCCTACAATAGTTAAAACCACATCTGATTGAATAGCCACTTCAGTCGGTGTATTTGCCCAAGTGGCACCTTCTTCAATAAGGTCTAATGCTTTTGACTTCGTTCGATTATACACCACGATTTTATATTCTTTTAGCAAATGGCGAATCATCGATTTTCCCATAACTCCTGTTCCAATAAATCCAACTGTTTTAATCGTCATCTTTCTCATCCTTCATTGTATCGGTCGATAACCGTAAGAATTTCATCAAGTTCATAATATTATGCGAATGTTCTTTGTTCCAGTGGTATCCATTAATTGCTGCTTCATAAAAATGAACTATCCGTTCACCAAATGTTTCCGAAGAAATCTCTTCTAACAACTGATCTTGTAAAGCAGATACTTCTGATTTGTTAGCAAGTTGATGATCAATATATCCAAGAACGCACTGTACAATATCCGCATCAGTTTCAAATAACATTCCTAATGCATCTGCTGTAATTAGACTGCTTAAGTAATCGTTCTTCTTAGCGATAACTGGCACGCGGTTGACTAATGCCTCTAAATACGTTAACCCTTGACTTTCAGATTCAGATGCATTCACGTAAAGGTCCGCCATTTGATAATACTTATAGACCATTTCATTTTTTATTTCACCCACAAATTGAACATAATCATTCATACCTAATTCTGCCACTTGTGCTTCTAGTTTTTCTCTTTCAGGTCCGCCACCAGCAACACAGAGGCGTACATTTGGCTTACTTGATATGATAGCTGGTAATGCAGCAATCACTGCAGCGATATTCTTTTCTTGCGATAAACGACTAAGTGATAATAACACCACTTCATTATCTGAATAGCCAAGCGCAGTTCTTAAAGCTGAAGCTACTTCTGGTTCTTGAGGAGGAACAACGACACCCGTTGGAATCACTCGAACTTCCTGAAGCACTCCATATTCAATCAGCTTATCTTTTGTCATTTGGCTAGGAGCAACGACGCCACTTGTTTGATTACAAAACGATTTTGAAAGATACGCCACGTGACTAGGACGTAGCACCTTTCCTTTTGCAATATAATGTAAATATTTCTCATACATAGTATGGTACGTATGAATCGTAGGAATCTTCATCATGGCGGCAATCAATTTACCAGCCAACCCAAGACTAAACTCTGTCTGCGTATGGATGATATCCAATTGATTTTCTTTTGCAATTCGGTAAGCCTTCCCTAGCCCTTGAATTGCCACACGACGATCCTTGAACGCGAAGAACGGAATACTACCCAATCGAATAATATTCTCTTCTGGTTCGGTTACCTTTGGATCTGTTGTCGTAAAAATGATTACTTTATGCCCTTGTCTTTCTAAGTCTTCTTTTAATACTCGTATTGAAGTCGCAACTCCACTCACTTGTGGAAAGTACGTATCTGTAAATATACCGACTCGCATACTTACCTCCTTAAGTTTGAAATAAACAAAATTATTTCTATTATCCCTTTCATTATAAACGATACACGCTGTAGTGTCACTAATAGCTGATAAATTAACTGCTTTTGTCATTCTTAAGTGTCAATATTAAGTAGCAACTTGCATTTCTTGATATAATATTAAATATAAAGAATATTTTTAATAAAGAAGGTTATTATATGGATCAAATGGCATTCTACTTACTTTTTCCTAGCTTATTTATGATTCACGAAATGGAAGAGATTCTTCTTATGCCCAAATTTATGATCTCTATGATCGATAATACGAAATTTAAAAATTTAAAAGAACTCTATACTCCTTATAGGTTTAACTTAATTGTGTTCGAGGAATTTTTAATCCTTCTATGTTTACTTGCCTATAGTTTCTATTTGGGTAATTTTACAATTTATCAAACTATCATCATCGCATATAACTATCACATTATAATCCATATTATCCAGACTCTTTATCTAAAAAAGTATGTGCCTGGTCTTTTAAGTGGAATTGTAACAGGAGTATATTGTTCATTATTGATTCATCAACTTTTACAAATTAGTTTACAACTCTACATATCTTCCATTCTAACATTAATCATTATTATGTTAAATCTACTCTTCTGCTTTAAAATATTAAATTTCTTTTCTAAAAGATAGTATTGGTACAAAATATTATTACTAATTTTTTAAATAATCGATATCTAAAAATAAGGACTTAGCCCCGGACAATACAGAGCTAAGTCCTTTAGACAAATTATAACGTTTTTGGACAGTATAGAACTTAGTTTTTACTTTCAAGTCATTAATTTTTCAATTTCTTTTATTCCTTCAGACTCATCAACGCTTTTGAAAATTTCTATAGCTTTTTCAAAATGCATATTAGCTAATTGAGTATCGCCAAAAGCTAAATAGATTTCACCTAACCCTCTATAGCTACAAGCTTGAGAAATCACATCATCAGTCCGTAAAGATTGCTCCAATGACAGAACCATAAATTTAAGAGCTTCATCAACATGATTTAATTTCAATCTCAAATAACCCTGTTCATAATTATTCACGGCTTTCTTTAAATTATCACTTGAGAAATACTTTTCAATTATCTTCTCTTCATCTTGGATAAACTTTAAAGACTTATTAAAATCGCCTTGTTCTCTATAAATCATCGCTAATTGATGTAACCCAATATGTTCATTTTCTTTATCTTCATTTTCTTGGGCTAACATAATGTATTTCTCATAAATTTGTATACATAAAGAATAGTCTTTTTCTGCTAAAAATAAATACCCCATCAGATTTAAAAGGCTTAAATCTGTACAAGTTTTAATAGAAAAATCTTTTTCAACCATCTTTTTAGATTCTGATATTTTTCCTTTCAGAAACAGCTCCCAAGCTGTATTAATTTTAGAAACCATTCATTTTCTCCTTCAACTTAAAATAACCATCATTATATAAAAATACTACTACGAAAGAAAACAAATTACTATATTCTTTAAATGTAATTTTAAATCCTCATAATCAACATTAATATAAGCCCTATTAAATCAAAATTTCAATATCTAGATTATATTTATCCATCGTTTTTATATATTAAAATAGTAAGAAATAATTTTTCTCAAAACAAAAAAGACAAGGCCTTAAAAACCTTGTCTTTACGTATATACCGGCGGCCGGGGTCGAACCGGCACGCCCTCGCGGGCACTGGATTTTGAGTTCCATAACTACATTATTTAAATCTTACAACCTTGATTTAATAGGGTTTTAAGCCTTTTGAATCTTGCAAAATAGACTCAATTTTCAAATTTTAGTAACTTTTTGGTAACACTGTTGTATCAAAAACTTTTTACATATGCTACTATCTTCGTTATAGCTAACTTTAATTCTCATTTATTAAGT
>CAURBR010000022.1:0-32567 GCA_963523415.1 uncultured Streptococcus sp.
TCGGATTAGTAATCCCAGAATTAAACGGAAAATTAGATGGAGCTGCTCAACGTGTTCCTGTTCCAACAGGTTCATTAACTGAATTAATAACAGTTTTAGAAAAACCAGTTACTGCTGAAGAAGTTAATGCAGCAATGAAATCAGTATCTAACGAATCATTCGGTTACACTGAAGATCCATTAGTATCATCTGATATCGTAGGTATCACTTACGGATCATTATTCGATGCAACTCAAACTAAAGTAATGACTGTTGGCGACAAACAATTAGTTAAAACAGTTTCTTGGTACGACAACGAAATGTCTTACACTTCTCAATTAGTTCGTACTTTAGAATACTTCGCAAAACTATAATTTATTCTTTAGATTAAGCTAATCGTATCTAATTTCTCAGGGCGATGGAAGCATTCGCTTCCTCGCCCTGTTTTCATAATGTGAGTCATGCACTCGCTCCAAATCTAAAAAGTAGGAGGCTATTTTATGGCTAAGAAAATCGTAACAGACTTACAAGTGGAAGGGAAAAAAGTGTTAGTCCGTGTTGACTTCAACGTTCCTTTGAAAGACGGCGTGATTACTGACGATAACCGTATCGTTCAAGCATTGCCAACTATTCAGTATTTATTAGATCACAAAGCTAAAGTGATTTTATTCTCTCACTTAGGTAAAGTGAAAACTGAAGAAGACAAAGCTAAATTGAGCTTACGTCCAGTAGCAGAACGTTTATCAGAATTATTGAAGAAACCTGTAACATTTGTTCCAGAAACTCGTGGTGAAAAATTAGAAGCCGCTATTAATGCACTTAAAGGAGGAGACGTTTTATTATTCGAAAATACTCGTTTCGAAGATTTAGATGGTAAGAAAGAATCTAAAAACGATCCTGAATTAGGTAAATATTGGGCTTCTTTAGGGGACTTATTCGTAAATGACGCATTCGGTACTGCTCACCGTGCACATGCTTCAAACGTTGGAATTGCTAGCCAATTAGAATCAGCTGCTGGCTTCTTAATGGAAAAAGAAATCAAATTTATCGGTGGAGCTGTAGATAACCCAGAACGTCCTTTTGTTGCCATCCTAGGTGGAGCGAAAGTATCTGACAAGATTGGAGTTATCAATAGCTTATTAGATAAGGCTGATAAAGTTCTTATCGGTGGTGGTATGGCTTATACATTCTTCAAGGCAATGGGCCGTGAAGTAGGTATCTCATTATTAGAATTAGATCGTGTTGAATTAGCAAAAGAAATTATTGCTAAAGCAGGCGACAAATTAGTATTACCAATTGATAATGTAGTTGCTAAAGAATTCTCTAACGATGCAGTAGCTACAATTGTTGATTCGAACCATATTCCAAGTGATCAAGAAGGATTAGATATTGGACCTAAGACAGTAGAATTGTTTGCAAGCTACTTAAAAGATGCAAAAACAGTTGTTTGGAATGGACCAATGGGTGTATTCGAAATGCCTAACTTTGCTAAAGGTACAATTGGTGTTTGTGAAGCAATCGCAAATCTTAAAGGTGCTACAACTATCATCGGTGGTGGTGATTCAGCTGCAGCAGCTATTTCATTAGGATATGCAGATAAATTTACTCACATCTCAACTGGTGGTGGAGCTTCTCTAGAATATCTAGAAGGTAAAGAATTACCAGGTGTAGCTGCTATTAGCGATAAATAAGAATAAATAAATTTAAGGAGATGGATTTATGCGTAAACCATTTATTGCCGGAAACTGGAAAATGAATAAAAATCCACAAGAAACTCAAGCTTTTGTGGAAACTGTTGTTGGTAAATTACCTTCATCTGAACGTGTAGAATCAGCAATTGCAGCTCCTGCTGTGAACTTATCTACATTATTAGAGTATGCGAAAGGTTCTGAATTAAAAGTAGCTGCTGAAAACTGCTACTTTGAAGATGCGGGTGCTTTCACTGGTGAAACTTCACCTAAAGTATTAGCTGAAATGGGTGTACATTACGTAGTCATTGGCCACTCAGAACGTCGTGAATACTTCCATGAAACAGACGAAGACATCAACAAAAAAGCACATGCAATTTTTAAAAATGGATTGAAACCAATTATTTGTTGTGGTGAAACTCTAGAAACTTATGAAGCAGGTAAAGCAGCTTCATTCGTTGGTGGACAAGTATCTGCAGCATTAAAGGGATTGTCTGCTGAACAAGTAGCTTCACTAGTCATTGCTTATGAACCAATCTGGGCAATCGGTACTGGTAAATCAGCATCACAAGACGATGCACAAAAAATGTGTAAAGTCGTTCGTGATGTTGTTGCTGCTGACTTCGGTCAAGAAGTAGCAGATAAAGTTCGTGTTCAATATGGTGGATCAGTTAAACCAGAAAACATCGCTGAATATATGGCTTGTCCAGATGTAGATGGCGCATTAGTTGGTGGCGCAAGCTTACAACCTGATTCATTCTTAGCATTATTGGAGGCAGTAAAATAATGGCAAAATCACCAGTTGCAATTATTATCTTAGATGGGTTCGGATGGAGAGCTCAAGTAGAAGGTAATGCAGTTGCACAAGCAAAAAAACCAAACTTTGACCGTTACTATAATGAATTTCCTCATACAACTTTGAAAGCTTCTGGATTAGATGTTGGTCTTCCAGATGGACAAATGGGGAACTCTGAAGTAGGACATACAAATATCGGTGCTGGACGTATCGTTTATCAAAGCTTAACTCGTATTGATAAAGCGATTGAAGAAGGCGAATTCGAATCAAATCCAGCATTAAATGGAGCTTTCGACCATGTGTTAAATAATGGTTCGGCATTACATTTATTCGGATTATTATCTGATGGTGGTGTACACAGTCACATTAACCATTTATTAGCATTAGTTGAAACTGCTAAAGCTAAAGGTATCAAAAAAGTTTATATCCATGCATTTATGGATGGACGTGACGTGGATCCTAAAGGTGGTCCAGGTTATATCAAAACACTAGAAGGTAAATTAACTGAATTAGGCGTTGGAGAAATCGCAACAGTTTCCGGACGTTATTATGCGATGGACCGTGACAAACGTTGGGAACGTGTAAAATTAGCTTATGATGCGATTGCACATTCAGAAGGACCACAATTTGAAAATGCACAAGCGGTTATCGCTGATAGCTATTCTAAAGATGTGACTGACGAATTCGTTATTCCTTCTGTAATCGTTAAAGATGGCAAACCAGTGGCAAAAGTGGAAGATAACGATGCAATCATCTTCTTCAACTTCCGTCCTGACCGTGCTATTCAATTATCGAATGCATTTACTGATAAAGAATGGACGAATTTTGATCGTGGAGCACATGCTTCAAATGTTAAATTTGTGACAATGACGCTTTACAATCCAAGCGTTGATGCAGAAGTAGCATTCCCTCCAATTCCGATGAAGAATGTACTTGGAGAAGTGTTATCAAATGCAGGACTTGCTCAATTGCGTATTGCTGAAACAGAAAAATATCCACACGTAACATTTTTCATGAATGGTGGACGTAACGAAGAATTCCCTGGTGAAAACCGTATTTTAATTCCTTCTCCAAAGGTTGCAACTTACGACTTGAAACCAGAAATGAGTGCTTACGAAGTAGGAGATGCATTATACAATTCAATCATTAATGATGAAAATGATGCAATTATCTTAAACTTCGCAAACCCAGATATGGTTGGACACTCAGGAATGTTAGAACCAACTATCAAAGCGATTGAAGCAGTAGATGAAAACTTAGGTAAAGTAGTCGATGCTATCTTAGCTAAAGGCGGTAGCGCAATTATCTTTGCTGACCACGGTAACTCAGAAACAATGATTACTCCTGAAGGAACTCCACATACAGCTCATACAACTGTTCCAGTTCCAGTCATTGTAACGAAAAAAGGAGTTACATTACGTGAAGGAGGACGTTTAGCAGACGTAGCTCCAACAATGTTAGATTTATTGAATGTAGAAAAACCAGCTGAAATGACTGGAGAATCTTTAATTCAAAAATAAGAAAACAGTATGAATTCGTCCAAGAGGATTGAAACTCACACCGTTTTCGATTAAAATAATAACGTACAAAATAAAATATAAAGGAGTTAATAAATCATGCCATTTATTACAGATGTACTAGCAAGAGAAGTCTTAGACTCACGTGGAAACCCAACTATCGAAGTTGAAGTTTACACAGAAAGTGGAGCGTTCGGACGCGGAATGGTTCCTTCAGGAGCTTCTACTGGTGAATATGAGGCAGTAGAATTACGTGACGGCGACAAATCTCGTTACTCAGGAAAAGGAGTTCAAAAAGCAGTTGATAATGTAAACAACATTATTGCAGAAGCTATCTTAGGTTATGATGTTCGTGAACAAATGGCCATCGATAAATTAATGATCGAATTAGATGGAACTCCAAACAAAGGTAAATTAGGTGCTAACGCAATTCTAGGTGTATCAATCGCTGTAGCTCGTGCTGCTGCTGATTACTTAAATCAACCTTTATATCAATACTTAGGTGGATTCAATACTAAAGTCTTACCAACACCAATGATGAACATTGTAAACGGTGGATCTCACTCAGATGCTCCAATCGCTTTCCAAGAATTCATGATTTTACCAGTTGGTGCACCAACATTCAAAGAAGCATTACGTTGGGGTGCTGAAGTATTCCACGCATTGAAAGGAATCTTACATGACCGTGGTTTAGTGACTGCAGTTGGTGATGAAGGTGGTTTCGCTCCTACATTCGAAGGAACTGAAGATGCAGTAGAAACAATCTTATCAGCAATCAAAAAAGTAGGTCTAGAACCTGGTAAAGATGTTTACTTAGGATTTGACTGTGCTTCATCAGAATTCTACCACGATGGTGTTTATGACTATACAATCTTCGAAGGAGAAAAAGGTGCTAAACGTACTGCTGAACAACAAGTAGAATACTTAGCGGAATTAGTTGAAAAATACCCAATTCTTACAATCGAAGACGGCTGTGACGAAAACGACTGGGATGGTTGGAAGTTATTAACTGAACGTTTAGGCGGTAAAGTTCAATTAGTTGGTGACGATTTATTCGTAACAAACACTGATATCCTTTCACGTGGTATCGAAAAAGGTATTGCGAACTCTGTCTTAATCAAAGTTAACCAAATTGGTACATTAACTGAAACATTCAACGCAATTGAAATGGCTCAAAAAGCTGGTTACACTGCTGTTGTTTCACACCGTTCTGGTGAAACTGAAGATGCAACAATTGCTGACATCGCAGTTGCAACAAATGCTGGACAAATCAAGACTGGTTCATTAAGCCGTACAGACCGTATTGCTAAATACAACCAATTATTACGTATTGAAGATCAATTAGGTGACTTAGCTGTTTACCAAGGTCTTTCAGCATTCTACAACTTAAAAAACAAATAATTCTTAGGAATTAGGGAGGGAAAGCAGATTTGCTTTCCCTCCTTTTTTGTGCAAAAATTGAGAGATTCAACCGAAGATTGAAAGGATATGATACCTGGTTAATATCCGTTTTTACATAATGGATATGGTTGTTAGGCACCGCCTCAAGCCTAGGGCCTTTCGGCTTCAAAGCTTCAAAGAGGGAGTAGCGAAACCATTCGCAACTCCCTCTAATTCACATTTGATGCAGTTCTCACTACCTTTTCCATTATAAACGGATATTTTGGTATCGTATCCTTGGTGAATAAATACCCAATTTTTGCCAATTAAGAGAGGAGAGTTTAAGAAGAGAGGTTGAAAAATGATAACTGAAGATAGCCGTTATAATGGAATGAGTGATGGGGAATAGCATTGAATGTGAATTACGCGGAGTAGAAACGTTTTTCGTACTCCGCGTTTGAAGCTTCGAAGACCAAGAGACCTAGGGTTCTTGGCGGTGCCCCATCACAAAATCCACTATGATAAAACGGCTATCCACGGTTATCATTTTTCAAACTACATGCAAGACAGCAAAATAGTTATAGGTTAGAACAAGAAAGGGCAAGCCAAAATATTTATTTAGGTGTACACTAATCATGAAAGCGAAATCATATGATTGGAGGGATTTGTGATGAAAGTAGCTGTTGGTATTGATATTGGGGGTACAAAAGTAGCAGTTGCGCTGATTAATGAGCAGGGAGAAATCATTAGTCGCTTACAAAGCCCAAGCCATACGGAGAGTGCTGAAAGATTGTACGAGGGAGTCGTGCAATTAGTGGATAAGGTACTTGAAGCAAATGATTTACGTATTCAAGATACGTATGGAATTGGTGTTGGTTTACCTGGAAAGGTAGATGAGAAAAATGGAATTGCCATTTTTCAAAATAATATTCCGTGGGCAAACTTTCCAGTAGTTAAAAGATTGAAAGAGACATATGGGGATGTTTCCGTAAAAGTTGATAATGATGTAAAGGTAGCGGCTTATGCAGAATATCACTTTTTAAATCTTAACCCTACTGATTTATTTGGGTATGTTACGGTGTCTACGGGAATTGCAGCAACGAATATCATTCATAATACGATCTTACGCGGTGAGGGATTTTCTGGAGAAATCGGATTTATTAAAGTACCTTACTTTGAATGTCTCGAAGATTTAGAAGTGGCTTGTTCAGGTGTGGGAATCCAACGAACAGGGCGAGAAATCTACGAAGATGAGACATTGACAACGAAGGATATCTTTGATAAATGGCGAGACGGAGAGGAAGCCGCAACTCGTGTGATAGAGGAAACAGCAAATGGTCTTGCAAGTGCGCTACAGGGAATGGTGTGCTTGCTAGATCCTAAAGCTATCGTACTTGGGGGTAGCGTATCAAACTTTAATCCTGATTTTGTTCAGTTAGTGGTCGAAAAGTTGGGAGAACTTTTACATCGCGAGCAGAAACATATTTTAGAACATATCAAGGGTTCAACCATTAAGGGAGATAATGGTATCATAGGAGCGGGATTACTCGTTATCGAACACGCAAACGATAAAAAATGCTAGGATTTTCCTAGCATTTTTTATTAGTCTATTTCTCCTTGAGAGCGAAGACAAAATAGAAAGGTGTACCTAAAAAAAGAGTCCCTCGGATTTTATAAGGTTAGAGTTTGCTATGCTAATTAAATTAGAAAGTAATTATTTAGCCTTTTCCCTTCAGCGGTGTGAGATAAACTATTTTGATTGATTCATTTATTGAATAAGGTTATCAATTATCAAAAAACATCAGTTTATTGAAAGAATAGTGGGGAATCACATTGAATGTGAATTAGGTGGAGTTAGAGAGGAAATAGCCTTTCCGATTTTGCAGGGGGAGATAAACAAAGAAAGGTTTACTTATACATAAAGAAAAAAGAGTCTCTCGGACTTTATAATGACATTAATGGCGGTCACAACCGATGTGAATTACAGATTCTTGAAGAGAATTCTTCTAGAATCTGTTTGAAGCTCGGTAGGATTGAGACCTTGACTCAACCCTGTGTAGCCTTTTAAGTCATTATAATAACGTCCGAGAGGACTCTTTTGATTTTATTTTAGAAAGTAAGCAGATATACTTTCTTGGTTTATCTCACTAAGCCTACCGCTTTTTCCATCTTGCGTAGTGTCTTACTTGCCACTGCGTTTGCTTTTTTAGCACCCTCATCAAGAATCTCATCTAACTTATCAGATTTTAGTAATTCATAGTAGCGTTCTTGAATTGGTTCTATCACTGCGATAATCGCGTCAGCTAATTCTTCTTTGAATTGGCCGTAACCTACGCTTTTGAAGCGTTCCACGAGGGATTCAATACTTTCACCAGAGAAAGCAGAGAAGATGGTTAATAGGTTAGATACTCCAGGTTTTTCAGCTGGATCGAATTCAATCACACCGCTTGAATCGGTTACAGCGCTCTTGATTTTCTTGCGGATGACAGAAGGTTCATCCAGCATGCTGATGTATTCTTTGACGTTGGCGTCTGATTTACTCATTTTCTTCGTTGGTGTTTGTAAGCTCATGACGCGTGCGCCAGCTTTTGGAATAAATGGTTCTGGCATTACAAGTAGCTTGTTGCCATTTCCGTAGCGGCTGTTGAAACGTTCTACGAAATCGCGTGTTAATTCCATATGTTGTTTTTGGTCCTCTCCAACAGGAACCACTTCAGCGTTATATAAAACGATATCGGCTACCATTAGAGGAGGGTATGTTAATAACCCTGCAGAAACAGATTGTTGTTTTTGGGATTTATCTTTGTATTGTGTCATACGTTCTAATTCACCAACGCCAACATTACATTGAACGATCCATGCAGCTTGCGCATGAGCGGGAACTTCTGATTGTACGAAGATTGTTGATTTTTCAGGATCAAGACCAATAGCGAGGTAAAGTGCTGCAAGTGAACGAGTTTGTTCTTTTAATTTTTTTGGATCTTGCGGAACGGTAATCGCATGTTGGTTTACGATACAGTAAGTACAATCGTACTCATCTTGTAAGGCCACGAAGTTTTTCATCGCTCCAATATAGTTCCCGATAGTTGGGATGGCTGAAGGCTGTACGCCTGAGAAAATTCTTTTTTTAGACATATATAAGTGCTCCTTAAACTTGTTAGTTTTATTATACCTTATTTTATGAGGATTTTCATGAGAAAATAGTTTCATGATTTTCATAGATTGTGAATCCGGTTATTTTCTTCAATTTTTTGAAACCGTCTATACATATAGTATGTAATCATTATAAAAGAGTAAAGTTTTCATTAAAGCTGAAAAAAGATTGTGAAATTCAAAAAAATTTTTTAAAATCATATAGATTTTTTTTTATATATCATATATAATAATACACGTAGAGATTTTAGGACATTTATTCAGAAGGAGGAGATAGTGGAATGGTTACATTATATACATCCCCAAGTTGTACATCATGCCGCAAAGCTCGTGCTTGGCTTGAAGAGCATAATATTGCGTACACAGAAAGAAATATTTTTTCAGAACCATTAACGATTGATGAAATTAAAAATATTTTGCGCATGACTGAAGATGGAACAGAAGAAATTATTTCAACTCGGTCAAAAGCATTCCAAGAATTAAAGATTGATTTAGATGAAGTGCCTTTAAATCACCTATTCTCATTGATCCAAAATAATCCAGGATTGCTACGCCGCCCAATTATGTTAGACGAAAAGAGATTCCAAGTTGGATATAACGAAGATGAAATTCGTCGCTTCTTACCTCGCGAAGTTCGAGCTTACGAACTTGACATGGCACAACGCTTAGTAAATTTCTAATAAAAAGCTTCGGTATCGAAGCTTTTTTTGTTTGAACATTTAATTAAAATGGAATAGCCCTCTCCTAAAAGTGTTAAGGAGAGGGCTATCTTTATAATTCTTTGTAGTAATAGATTGCGAGCTGTGTACGGTCTCGTAATTCTAATTTTTCAAGTAGAGCAGATAAATAGTTCCTTACAGTACCTTCACTGAGAAACATTTTTTCAGCAATTTCTTTATTATTAAATCCTTCGGCAATGAGATAAAGTAATTCATTTTCTCTTTCATTGAGACTAGGACTCGTCTTTTTCTCGAAAGTCTTTCTCATCGGCATTTCAATTTTTGAGTCGTAGACAATTTGCCCGTTCATTACGGCATCGATAGCAGGAAGAATTCCCTTGATATGTTGCTTTAATAAATAGCCTTTGCATCCAATAGAAAGAGCCTTCGTAATATATTCATCATCTTGGAAAGTTGTCAGGAATAAAATCTTTGCGTCAGGAAAATCTTTTAAAATCGTCTCTGCCGCTTCGATTCCAGTAGTAGGCTCCATTCGAATATCCATCAAGACTAAGTCTGGTTGATGAGTGATATAGAGTTCAACTGCGTCCCGACCGTCGTTTCCCGTGGCAACTACTTCGATATGATCTTGGACAGACAGAATTGTCTCGAGTGCTTGAAGTACTAAGAAGTCATCATCGACAAGAATTGTTTTAATCATATTCAACCTCCTGCTTTGGAATTCGGATAAAGATATCGTATCCGTTCATTGTTTGTAATGTCATAACCCCTTTATGTTTCTCTACCAGTTCTTTCATCATTGTGAGTCCCATTCCAGGTGTGTTTGTACTTGAAGTAGTCCCATTATCTTTATATTGAATCGTGTAGTAGTTGTTTTGTTCTAGTAAAAATAATTGGAGTTGGCTTCCGTTTGAATATTTTATAAAATTCGTTGCCATTTCCTTACAAATGGTTAGAATGTCGTATTTCAATCCAATTGGAATTTCATCGGAAATTGTATTTTGATAATTGACCTGTGCCTTTTCCTCAAGCGGGTGGAGAATCTCGTCCATCTTTTGAGAAAGTAGGAAAGAGTCATCGTAAAGCTGATGAATCGTCGTTCTGATTTCATCCATCCCGTTTTGAAGGATACCAGAAACTTGTTCTAGCTTCTTCTCGACAACAGGTTCGTTGGTAATGATTTGTAAGGCCTCTAGTTGCATAATCGAAGCACTCAGCGTATGTCCGATTTGGTCATGCAAGGCGTGAGAGATGCGGTTGCGTTCCTTCAGTGTTGCTACTTCCATTTGCTTCAAGGTTTCCTCTTGGCTAAATTGTTGTCTTTGCAAGAGGAGAAGTCGTTCGTGCTCTAAGTTATCTTGAATTTGGTAACTCTTCGAACGGAATTCTTTATCATAGCGACTTCGTAAAATGAGGTAAGTTCCAATCACGGTTAGGATGAATGTGAATAAATCTGGGCGTAGCAATAGGATAATTGCTGAAAAAGCTCCTGGAATACCAAATAGTTGGACGGCATGCATGATGAAAAGAGAGATATATAAACCTGTTTCGGGATAGAACACGCATATTACACCGGAAATTACCAGGGCAATCTCTTGTATCCAACGATTTTCAAAAACTTCTATAGATAGAGAAAGAATAAAAATACAAAGTCCTAAAAATATCGTAAAGACTTCCGTTTGTTGTCCTGTTAAATACATACTAATCAAAATAAAGAACATCAACTTCTCTAAAAACGTGCGCACTGTTCTCACCTCCAAAACTTCTTTTTCCAGTGTAGCCCAAATAGAGAGAAATATCTAGCTATTTATGACAAATGTCATATGAAACTAACGACATTTGACACTAGTTTGTGACTAGCGTGGTCGATATACTAACAGTGTAAAAACAATCAATGAGGTGAGGACATGGAAAAGAGTATTCAAGTAAAAAGTTTAGTCAAACGGTACAAAGACTTAATGGCATTAAATCATTTTGATATTGAAATTCGAAAAGGAGAGCTTTTAGCGCTTCTTGGACCAAATGGATGTGGAAAGACAACCGCAATTAACAGTATGTTAGGATTCTTAACCTTTGATAGTGGTGAAGTAACCGTTCTTGGAGAAAACAAGTTCCCATTATCGAGTAAAGTACGACGTGAAATCGGGATTGTCCCACAGGAATTAGCGTATTTAGATAATTTATCAGTAGAAGAGAACATTGATTTCTTCTGCGGGCTCTATATTTCAGATCCAAAACAACGCAAACAATATGTGCAAGAAGCCATTGAATTTGTAGAGCTTCAAGAGTTTCGCAAATTCATTCCGAAAAAATTGAGCGGTGGGTTGAAACGCCGCTTGAATATCGCTTGCGGAATCGTGCATAAGCCAAGCTTAATTTTCTTTGATGAACCAACTGTTGCGGTAGACACACAAAGTCGTTCATTCATCTTAGAAGGGATTCGCAAACTCAACGAACAAGGAAGCACCATTATATATACCACTCACTACTTAGACGAAGTGGACGGGTTAAGTGACCGTATCGTGATTATGGATAAAGGAAAGAGCATTGTTTCAGGAACTTCGCAAGAATTGAAGAAATCTATTGCAACGTCTGAAATCATCCAAGTGGAACTTTCAACGATTCCAACAGCAGAACTAGTAGCACGCTTAAAACAAATTCCACACGTTCTTGTATTAGAACATCATAAAGATCATTTAAAATTTAACTTCGAACAAGGAACGAATCACTTACTTCATGTGGCGAATGCCCTTGAAGAATTGAACTTAAGCTATGTTCGTTTATACAGTGAACAGCCAAGCTTAGATGATGTGTTCCTTGCATACACAGGGAAAGGACTTCGAGATTCATGAAGACATTCTTAAAGTTATTTACGTATTTATCAAAAGATGCCTTAAGAGATTTTTCATTTTCTTTCTGGGTGTTAATCTATCCAATCATCTTAATTTCACTGTATTTCGTATCATTCTCAGGAATCATGAATCAAGACATGGGAACGGTTCGCGTAGCTATGACAGCTGATAATCCATATCACCATGTGTTCGAACAAGCCGGAGATTACTTCGAGATTATCGATGTGGATTCAGGGGAAGCAGGGGAAGCACTCGTCAAAGAGGATAAAGCAGATGGATTCGTTGAAAAGAATTTAGATGTAGTTGTAGGTCAATCGATGGGGATTCCGCAAAGCGTGTTGAAAAATGTAGCGACACAAATCAAACAAGTGCAAAGCCTTGGACAAGGCGCAGCCTCTATCGACTTTAACAAGAGCTGGGTGACGCAGGAAACGACGGACGTTAGTCAAGGAACGATGTTATTTTACAGCGCTATTGCCAGCTTCACGATGTACTCGATGTTTAGCGGTGTCGTTTGTGCAGCGTACTTAAACGGAAACTTATCGCCGATTGGACGCCGGATTATGGGTAGTCCATTTAGCAAAGGTAAGTTAATTGCGAACTGTTTTATGATTGGGTTATTGCTCAATATCGCCTCAAACGCAATCATGCTGGTCTATACGACACAAGTATTGAAAATTAATCTATTTGCAGATTGGGCAGGAAGCCTCCTTCTCATGTTACTAGGAAATGTATTCGGAATTGCAGCAGGGCTTCTCATTGGAACTAATCAAAAACTAACCATTCAGGGAAGAATTATCTTCGCGTTAATTACAAACCTCGTCCTTTCAGCACTTGCTGGAATGATGGGAACGGCAATGAAAGGATTTGCCAATACCTTTATGCCAGGATTTAACCAATTTAATCCGGTCGCATTAATGGTTACAGGATTTTATCAATTAAATCGCCTTGTAGGCAGTGCGGATCTTGGTAGAACCTACTTATTACTTGGCGTATACACACTAGCGATTCTAGGATGTGCACTATGGAGATTAAGGAGAACACGTTATGATAGTCTATAAATATTTTCTAAAACTGGCTTATCGATTAAAATCATATGCGATTATTTTCCTAGTCATCTTTATGGCAATGGGCCTTTCTCAAGTGCTAGGAAACAACGAAGTCACAGGGTTCAAAGATACTCAATATAAAGTCTTGATTAAAGACGAATCAGATGGCAGTAGCGAAATTATCAACGCGCTCATTGTCGCACTTCAAAAAGATCATAAAGTTACACTCACAACCAATAGCGATAACAGCATGAAAGAAGCTGTCTATGGAAATGATGTAGATGGTGCACTTTGGATTCCATCGGATGTTGATACAAGAATCAATAATGGGGAATCTGCTGTCAAAATGGAAATCGGAAATTCGCTGAACGGAAATATCCTTCGTGAGTACGTTAATTCCTATATTCGCTATGCGGTTGTATTGAAAAATCAAGGCAACTTTAGCGTTGAGAATATGAATAAGATTTTAAGCGAGCAAGCTTCTGTAAGTGTCATTTCAAAAGACGCCACACTTAAGGATGACGATTACTATGCAAAATTTGGTGAAATCTACTTTGCGTATACACCATTCGTTTATATCTCAGTATTTATCTTCTTGCTTGGATTAATTTTTGCCTTACTTGAAAATGATGAAGTTGCAAAACGAATTATTATCGGTATGAAGAGTGTAAATCAAGTAATGGTTGAAAAATTCCTTGGAGGCTTAACGGTCGTTGGAATAATCGTTGGAATCAACTTATTATTCGTAGCCATTGTGGCACCAAGCTTCTATATTAGTGCAGGTGCTCCAAAGGCGTTAATGCTCACTTTCGCGTCAGCACTTACAGCCTATGCACTGGCATTCCTATGCTCGGTCATTATCGGGGATAACACGTATGGTTATTCTGCAGCAAGTACGGTAGTGGGGATGGGAGTATCCTTTATCTCTGGGATTTTCGTGCCACTTGAAATACTGAATCCAGTAGCCATTAGCATCGCGAAATTCTTCCCAGTGTATTATGTCATCACTGCAACCGAAAACCCATCGCTAGAATTCTCAAGCTATGCCATGAACATTGGAATGGTCCTCTTATTCGGAATCTTGTATGCAGCACTAGCCTTTAGCATCCAACATATCCGAACAAGACAATTCGGCCTCACCCTCCGCAAAGCCTAAGCCTTATTTATAAAAAGAGAAGAAGTATCGTCGTTTCACGGCCCACTTCCATTATATTTACTCTTCAAAAATAAGAAATACGAATGGGTGGTATTTAGAAATCAGCTTTGGGTGGATGTTAAAAAATTTGTGAGAAATAATTTAGAAAGAAGATTCCAAAGAAGCCTGCGGATTTTATAATCACAGTAACGGGGAATCGCATCGAATGTGAGGGAGAAAGACAGAAATAGAGTAAATACATTAATGTATTTACTCTATTTCGTTTTCTTTCCCCCACAAAGTTGAATAGGTATGAGCAAACTAGATACAGCGAAGCTCATCCCATTCAACCACTGTGCTTAGGCGGAGTAGGGACGAGTCCTGTACTCCGCCTTTGAAGCTTCGAAGGTGCAAGATTACAGGCTTGCGCCGGTGCCCCGTAACAGCGATTATAAAAATAATCCGCAAGAATTCGCAGTAATCTTTTTTTAGTATATGAACGCCAGTTCAATTTGCCCCATCCCAAGCTTTTTTTCAACAAGCACTAAGCACCAACCAATTCGTATTCCAATCGTATTTCTTTTATTTTTGTCAGGTTTGGTCTAAAATAATTAAGGTAAAAAGGGGTGAATATTATGGAAATGGAACGCATTAACGACGATACATTCTTATTGCGTATCGAAAATCAAGATCTAATCGACCGTGGTACATCAATACCTGAATTACTTGGAAATCCAGGCGAAATTGAAGGCTTTTTCCATAGTATTTTAGAAGAAATGGGCGTTTTGAATCAGTTTGAAGACTCAGATGGATTGAGTTTCCAAATCATGCCAAACCCAGATGGCTTAGAACTCTATGTGACACGTATTGTAGATATGGGAGACGAGTCTAGTGATGAACGTATGGTTCGCAATATTGTAGATACCATTCAACATTCTCTCACGGATCGCATGGGTAAGAAATACAAAGAAAAGAAAGAAGATAGAAAACTTTCTCCAAAATCTAAGGCAACGGAAGATCCATCTGCTCCATTAAAACCAATTGATGTAACAGTTGTCTTCGAAGACTTTGAAGATTTTGTCTCAATGGCCAAAGAAGTAACTGGTGAATTTGAACAATCTGCTCTCTATCGTTATAGTGATCATTATTTTTTACGAATATTCCATCCAGTGGAACAACAAGATGAATTCACTTCAAAAATTGCGTTAATTCGTGAGTATGCTGAGTTCTCAAGAATTTCTTGGGAAGTCTTACAAGAATACGGCGAAGTGATTATGCCGGAAGCAGCCTTGGAAACAGGTAAACAATATTTCTAGAAACCAAAAAGAGTTGAGTAGTCGACTCTTTTTTTGATACAAAGGAGAAAATGATATGAATGAAACTATTAAAACACAACTAAATCATCGCAGTATTCGTGCGTTTGAAGACAAATCTTTAACAAAAGAAGAAGTGGATTTGCTAGTAGAAGTAGCCCAAAGAACAGCGTCAAGTATGTATTTACAAGCTTATTCGATTATTAGTGTAACGGACCCAGAGTTGAAAAAGGAATTAGCCGCCGTGAGTAAGCAACCTTATGTCGCTAACAACGGACATTTATTTGTATTCGTTATAGACCAACATCGTAATACAGAAATAGCAAAATCCTTAGGACAAGAAGTAGGGGTTCAAGGCAGCGCAGACCGTTTCGTATCTGGATTAACAGATGCAGTGATTGCTGCTCAAAATGTTGTTGTGGCAGCAGAATCTCTAGGGATGGGAGCCGTATATCTAGGAAGTTTCTTTAATGATACAGCAAAAATCGTTGAGTTACTAAATCTACCGAAATACACATATCCAGCAATCGGATTGGCTGTGGGTTGGCCTACGCAAGAGCCACAATTAAAACCACGCCTTCCAAAAGAAGTGATTCATATGGAAAATGGATACCGTGAGCTTGAGAATCCATTAGAAGAGTTGAAAGAGTATGATGCGACCGTTACAGAATACTATGACCTTCGTAATGCTAACCGTCGTGTAGATGCCTTTACAAAACAAGTGTCTACAAAATACCACACGCTAGGAGCTAAACGTGCTGAAATGTTCGATGTACTAAAAGCACAAGGGTTCCTAACAGAAGAATAAAAAAGAAGACAAGAAATCGTCGCTTCAACGATTTCTTGTCTTTATTTGTTTTATTGAATATTTAATGAATCTAAGACAGATTGTTTCATGCCTTCGATTGAAAGAACTTTTGTGTGACGGATTGGCGCATCCAATACGCTTGTGACAGCTGTTGGAATGGCAATGCCGCTTTCTTGTTGAATTGCATCCATGAGTGCTGCGTCAGATTGATTCGTATTCACGTCTAGAGCTGAAAGAACGCTTTGCGGGAATTTGTATGGACTAGCAGTCGATACCACCACTGTAGGAGTTACGTCTCCTGTTTCTTTCTTATATTTCGTATACACAGCGTCTGCGACTGCAGTGTGCGGATCTAATAAGTAGTGTTCGCTCTTGAATACATCATGAATCGTTTGAGCCGTTTCTTCTTGGCTGGCACGGTTTCCGTAAAATTGCTTAAAGAGAGCAGTGTCTGTATTTGGAACAGAATAGCTTCCGTTTTCTTTTAAGGAAGTCATCAATGCATTTGTTTTCTGCGCGCTACGTCCTGTTAATTCGAAGACGAAGCGCTCAAGGTTACTTGAAACAAGGATATCCATACTTGGAGAACTTGTTAATTTAAATTCGCGTAGTCGGTTGTATGTTCCTGTTTGGAAGAAATCAACAAGCACATCATTTTCGTTTGAAGCACAGATGAGTTTATTGATTGGAACACCAATGCCTTTTGCGTAGTAGGCTGCTAGAATGTTACCAAAGTTACCAGTTGGAACGACCACGTTCATTGGAGAACCAATGGTAAGAGTGCCATCTTTCACTAATTGTGCGTACGCGAATACGTAGTACACGATTTGTGGGCAAAGACGTCCGATATTAATTGAGTTTGCAGAAGAGAATTGGAATCCTTTTTCTGCAAGAGTTGCGTTTAGTTCTTTATCCGCAAACAATTCTTTCACTTTGGTTTGTGCGTCATCAAAGTTTCCTTCTACACCATAAACAAAAGTGTTGCCGCCTGCCTGTGTCACCATTTGGCGTTCTTGAATCGTACTGACACCGCCTTTTGGATAGAAGACGATGATGTTTGTATGAGGTACGTCCGCAAATCCAGCAAGGGCAGCTTTACCAGTATCTCCTGATGTTGCTGTTAGAATGACGATATCTTTATCGGATTGATTTTTCTTTGCAGCAGTTGTAAGAAGGTATGGCAAGATAGAGAGCGCCATATCTTTGAAGGCGATAGTTCTTCCATGGAAGAGTTCCATGAAATGACGGTCGCCCACTTTTTTCACAGGTGCAATTTCTTTTGTATCAAAGGTTGTATCGTACGCTGAATGCACGCAGTCTGTAATCTCTTCTTTTGTAAAATCTGTTAAAAAGGCAGATAAAATTTCAATGGCTATTTCTTGATAACTTTGAGTTTTTAAAACTTCCCAGTCCAGAGTCACTTCTGGGAGGGCAGTCGGTACATATAAACCGCCGTCTTCAGCAATCCCTTTTAAAATGGCTTGTGAAGCTGTAACGCGGTTGTTTGTGTCTCGTGTACTAATGTATTGAATTGTGGACACTTGAGTCCCTCGCTTTCTAAAATTTAGTTGCGCTCATTGTACCATAAATCGCGCTCTGAACACAAAACACAGGCACATTTCGGCTATAAATTCTGAAGTGGATACTCAATGTTTACAGGAAAAGATAGCAAATCGAAAAATGAAAATTTAATTAAATTTTGAAGGGCAATCTATTGAAAACAAATTGAAAGATTGATAAACTATTTATTGGTAATTCGTAGCTAATTGCTTGTCTTTGAGAGGTCCTCAAAGGCGGTTTTTTATTATCTAAATTCATTAAAAAGGAGTGAAAAAATGCTAAAACAGATTCTTCCGTTTTTTAGTAAGTATAAAAAATATCCTTTCTTAGCGTTTTTTGCCATTTTAATCGAGGTGCTCTGTGAAGTAGCACAACCGATTATTATGAAGCAAATTATCGACGAAGGGATTCCAAATAAAGACTTGGGCTATATTGTGCAACAAGGGTTCATTATGGTTCTAGTAGCTATTGTGTCTCTTTCAGCCGGAGTTCTTGGTGCAAAATTTGCATCGATTGCCGGAACTGGGGTAGCAGCAGAGTTACGTTCTGCGGAGATGAAGAAAATTCAAGCTTTCTCATTTAAGAATATTGATTACTTCTCAAATGCTTCTTTAATTACGCGTATGACAAGTGATGTTAACAATGTTCAAAATACAGCTATTATGACGATGCGTATTTTAGCGCGTGCGCCAATGATGTTTATCTTCGCTATCTTCTTTGCGGTAAGTATCAATGCGCAATTATCGCTTGTCTTCATGGTTGCAGTTCCAATCTTAGTGCTTTCATTAGCGCTCATCATTTCTACAGCCTTTCCCCGCTTTAGAAAATTACAACAAGCAACAGACGGCATCAACCGTACATTACAAGAAAACTTTATCGGAATTCGCGTTGTAAAATCATTCGTACGTGAAACTTTCGAGAAGAAAAAATTTGGTAAAGAAAACTCTACCTTTAGAGAACGTGCCTTACATGCGATGTATGTCGTAATGTGGAACAACCCAATCATGCAGTTAACGATTTATGCTGTAACGATTGCAGTTATGTGGTTCGGTGGTGGACTCGTTATTAGCGGAACGATGACAACAGGGGACCTTATCAGTTTCATTTCTTATATCACACAGATCTTGATGTCACTCATGATGATTTCATTCGTTTTCGTAATGTTAACAATGACAAAAGCATCGATGGACCGTATCTTCGAAGTATTAGATACAAATATCGATGTAGAAGAACCAGAATATCCAATCACTGTGGACAAAGTCTATGGGGAAGTAGAATTCGACCATGTTCATTTCTCTTATGGGAAGCAACAAGATGAAGAAGTGTTAAGCAATATCAGTTTCAAGATTAAACCAGGTGAAGTGTTCGGGATTATCGGGCCAACAGGGTCAGGAAAATCTTCTCTTGTACAGTTGATTCCTCGACTCTATGACACCACTGCTGGTACGGTTCGTGTTGGTGGACATGATGTTCGCGACTATCGTTTTGCAGATTTACGTCAAAACGTATCGATGGTATTACAAAAGAACACGTTATTCTCTGGAACCATTCGTGAGAACCTCTTATGGGGAAATCCATACGCTACAGAAGAAGAGATGATACAAGCGGCGAAACACGCCCAAGCTCATGACTTTATTATGGAAATGCCAGATGGATATGACACTCATGTGGAACAAGGTGGGTCAAACTTCTCTGGTGGACAAAAACAACGTCTTACAATTGCTCGTGCTATGTTACGTAAGCCAGCCGTGTTAATTCTAGACGATTCAACTTCAGCAGTGGATACAGCAACTGACTCGAAAATCCGTGAAGCGTTCTTTAACCATTTACCAGATACAACGGTAATTATTATCGCACAACGTATTTCATCTATCCAAGGCGCAGACAATATTCTTGTATTAGATGATGGTAAAGTGAATGGACTCGGAACACATGAAGAGTTAATGGAAACAAATGACTTGTATCGTGATATTTACGAAACCCAAATGAAAGGAGCCAAAGGAGATGAGTAGAAATAAAGGGCCAAAACGTCCAGAAAATATGAAACAAACTTTGGCGGACTTATGGGGGTATTTATGGAAGAGTAAATGGACTCTTGCAGTCGTTGTGGTCTGCTTAATCGTTTCAAGTGCATCCGGAATTATCGGGACATATGCGATTCGTCCGTTAATCAATGATTTTATTGCTACAGGGAACTTAGCGGGGCTAGCAAAAATGCTCGGCTTTATCGCTATTGTGTATGTATTAGGAGCAACAGCCAGCTACTTCTCAGCACGTTTAATGGTAACAGTTGGACAAAATACTATCGAAAAAATGCGTGCAGATTTATTCAACCATATTCAAAGCTTGCCAATTCGTTTCTTTGATACGAATAAGCACGGGGACTTAATGTCTCGCTTTACAAACGACTTTGAAAATATTCAAAATGCATTTAACAACAGTATGTTAATGATTATCAGCTCAACGCTTCAATTAGTATTGACATTTGTGATGATGGTGATTCTTTCGCCAGTCTTAACAGTGCTTCTAATTGCGATGGTATTCTTGATGTTCCAAATCGTGAAGAAATTAGGTGCAAAATCTGGGAAACAATTCGCTGCTCAACAAGCGATTCTTGGACAAGTGAATGGATTCGTGGAAGAGCATATTGAAGGACAAAAAGTAGTGAAAGTATTTAACCACGAACATAAAGTGCTTGATGAATTTGATAGACTCAACACTGAACTTCAAGAAGCTGCAAATAACGCACAATTCTATTCGACTATTATGTTCCCAATTTTAGGAAATATCAGTTACGTGAACTATGCGATTACGGCAGCGGTTGGTGGATACTTAGTGATTATTAATTGGATGGATATCGGGGGACTTGCTTCATTCCTACAATTCTCAAGAACATTCGCGCAACCACTTGCTCAAATGTCTCAACAAATGAACGTACTGCTTAGTGCGATGGCCGGGGCTGAACGTATCTTTGCAATTCTTCGTGAAGAACCTGAAGTCGATGAAGGAACGGTTACTTTGGATCAGCGCGATCCAAAACAATGGTACTGGGTGGATGGAGACAAACGTATTCCAGTTGTCGGGAACATCCAACTACACAATGTTGACTTTGGCTATGTGCCAGGTGTACGTATTTTAAAAGATATCAATGTATGGGCTGAACCAGGATTGAAGGTAGCCTTTGTTGGGGCAACGGGTGCTGGTAAAACAACCATTACAAACTTAATTAACCGTTTCTACGAAATTGATTCTGGGGTCATTACTTTTGATGAAATCCCAGTCACAAAGATTAAAAAAGATGATTTGCGTAAGACAATTTCTATTGTATTACAAGATACACACCTATTTACTGGAACGATTGCTGAAAATATACGGTATGGACGACTAGATGCTACTGATGATGAAGTCATTAAAGCAGCGAAATTAGCCAATGCACATAGCTTCATTAAACGTCTTCCGCAAGGGTATCAAACTGAAATTACGGGAGATGGAGAAGGCTTGTCACAAGGGCAACGACAACTACTTGCGATTGCTCGTGCAGCAGTAGCTAATCCAAAAGTATTAATACTTGACGAAGCAACGAGCTCCATTGATAGTCATACCGAAGCGTTAATTTCACGAGGAATGGATCAGTTAATGGAAGGACGTACTTCGTTTGTGATTGCGCACCGACTATCCACAATTCGTAATGCAGATGTGATTATGGTAATGGATCACGGTGAAATTATTGAACGTGGAGACCATGAAAGTCTCATGGCCAAGAACGGTATTTACTATAAACTCTATACGGGGCAAATCGAGCTAGATTAGTTTTTGGGTAATCGATTGATTGAAAGATACGCTTATAAAAAAGAGTAGGGAAATTACAGGATTCTGTTTTCCCTACTTTTTTAATGGTTAAAAAATCTTTTATTAACGTGCGAAATCATTACATTCTATTGAGGAATAGTGAATGGAATAAAAAAGCAAATAAATACATCATGAGGGGAAAATATTTGTATTGTGAATTTGATTATGTTATAGTACTTCGGTATCAAAAAAAGAAAGGAAGAGATAGATGAAAAAATTATCTAAAAAATTGTTAGTGATTGTAGCTCTATTAGGGCTAGTAGGAGTATTCTCAAATGGATTTGTACAAGCAGCAACAGCAGAAGTAGTAACTGTAAACATTGCTGACTTAACGAAAGAACAAAAGGCAGCCATCAAACCTGGTGAACCAACACCAGCAAAAGATGGAGAACGTACATTACTAGTATATGCTTATGACCAAAATGCATGTACGATAGCTCCAGCTTTACCAAATACAGGGACGGAATCAACTACTGTATTCGCAGTAGCTGGTATCTTAGTGTTAACAGGAGCTGGATATTTCTTAGCAACAAATAAGAAAGCTAAGAAAACAATCTTAATGATTGGACTTGTAGCGTCAGGAGCAATTGCTGGAACAACAATGGTATCAGCGAATGAATCATTAGCAGATGATCATTGTTACAAATATGTAGGATTTATCCGTGAAAGTGGTGAAACTACAACAGCAGCGACAACTACAGTTGAAGCAACAACAGAAAGCTCTACAACAACAGTAGCAGGTTCAACAGAAGAAACAACTACGACTACAGAAGCAACAACAGAAGCAACAACTACAACGACTACAGAAGCTACAACAGAAGCAACAACTACAACGACTACAGAGGCTACAACAGAAGTAACAACAACAGTTGCTCCAATGAGTATTGATGCTACTGCTAACGATCATTTATAATTTCGATTTATAAAGAATCATTAATTAAAGGATTAAATCACGTTTAAAACGTTGATTTAATCCTTTTTGTTTTTAAAAATTTTTCGAAGTATTTTTTTGGGCTTAATCAAAAAGGATGGACATTGGTTAGTTTCGTTTGTCATAGAGAAGTTGTTTTTAGTGCTGAAAGTTGAGTATTCGGAAAAGGTATGCTACACTTGTGAAAAAATAGAAATAGGAAGTAAATAATGAAAAAACTAATCAATCAAATTCTAATGGTCTTAACTCTCTTTAGTGTAGTGGGATTATTTTCTAGTGGTGTTGTAAAAGCAAACTCACCAGAGGAAGTAAGAGTGACTATTGATGAACTGACGAAAGTACAAAAAGACTCCATCCAATCGGGTGATTTAACAACACCAGCAAAAGAGGGTGAACGGATATTATTTGTGTATGCCTATGATCAAAAGGCATGTCCGTTATCACCAATGTTGCCTAATACAGGAACTGGCTCTACCACACTGATTGCAGTAGCTGGAGTACTGATGTTAACAGGTTCGGCGTATTTCTTAGTAACCAACAAGAAGGGTAAGAAAATGGTCCTAATGGCTGGGCTTGTTGTTTCAGGACTTGTTGCCGGTACGACTATCGTCTCTGCTAATGAATCACTTGAGAATAATACTTGCTACAAGTATGTTGGCTATATTCGTGAAGGAAAAGAAACCACAACGGTAGAGAATACTTCTGAAGAGACAACAGTTCAAACAGAATTGACAACTGAATCGACGACTGAGTCAACAACTGAATCGACGACGGAAACGACTACGACAACAGAAACTAGTACGGAAGCAACTACTTCTTCTGAACCTCTCACAGTGGCACCAACAGACTATTTAGGCTAAAAAAGAAGATAGATTTGACTAAAGGAAGTAACAATGGTTACTTCCTTTTTTGTTTGAAAATTTTGGAAAATAGAATGCTGAAATAGGATAAAAAACATAGACGAAAAAAATGTGTGTTTTTAATGTGTAAAAAATAGCAAGTTACCATAGCAGCAAATAAAACGGTTACAACACTCTGAAAATCGCGTCATTCTTGCCTTGTGAAGGAAGAAATATATGTAAATGTTAAGTTTTGGCTAATATAAAGAATATTGTTTGAATATTTAAGTTAGATACACTAGAATTTAGAAAAATCATTAAGGAGGAATTTCAGAATGAAAAACAAATGGTTTAAATTTTTTACTGTAGTGATGTTGTTTTTTGGTTTTGCCAGTGTATCTTTGACTACCCAAGCAAGTGCTGATACTCCTGAGGTTCAGAATGTGAATATTTCTGATTTATCAAAAGAACAACGTGAAGCAATCCAATCAGGTCAACCAACACCTGGTACATCTGGAGAACGTACATTATTTGTCTATGAACTTGACCCTGGAAAATGTCCAGTCGGTGAAACATTACCAAATACCGGTTCTACTGCTAATACTATTTTTCTAATAATCGGAATTTTATCTTTATCAGGAGCGGGTTACTTTATTGTTTCGAATAAAAAAGCAAAGAAAATGATTATGGTGCTAGGTTTAATTTCAGCAGGAACCATCGCAACAGCCTCAACAACTTCAGCGGTGACTGATTATGAACAAAGTCTAATCGACATGGGTTGTTACAGATATGTAGGATATATTCGTAGGGCAGCTACAACAACGACTGCAGAAACGACTGTTAGCACAACTACAACAGAAGCAACAACAGAAACTATTGTAACAACGAATGAAATTAGTACTACTGGAGAAACAACAACGACAACAGTAGAAACAACAACAAGTGAAACAACGACTGCAGAAACAACAACAGAGTCTGCAGCAACTGAAACACCAGAACCAATTACAGTAGCACCTACAGATCATCTATAATATGGAAGAAAGGGGACTGACGAGGACTTCGTCAGTCTTTTTTGATGATTAAAAGTGTATTAACTTTTTTTCTAGCATCTTTCTCTTTCTCTTTATTCTATGCTATAATGACGGGGAGACTAGAAAGGATGAGTTTATTTCATGATTACTTTAAAATCTAAACGCGAAATTGACGCAATGGAAGAATCAGGTGCATTGTTAGCATCCATTCACGTGCAACTTCGTGATTTTATTAAACCAGGTGTGACCACTTGGGAAATTGATCAATTTGTACAAAAGAAAATTGAAGAAGCGGGTGGTTCTGCACCACAAATTGGCTTTGAAGGATATCAATACGCAACGTGTGAAAGTATCAATGCCGAAATTTGCCACGGATTTCCTCGGAAAAAGCCTTTAAAGTCAGGCGACTTAGTAAAAGTGGATTTCTGTGTGGAACTTAAAGGAGCGCTCTCAGATTCTTGCTGGAGCTATGTAGTAGGAGAAAGTACTCCAGAAATCGACCACTTATATGAAGTAACAAAGAAAGCATTATACTTAGGAATTCAACAAGCGCAGGTAGGCAATCGTATTGGGGACATTGGTCATGCGATTCAAACCTATGTAGAAAGTGAAGGGTTATCGGTGGTTCGTGATTTTATTGGTCACGGAATTGGCCCAACGATTCACGAGAGCCCAGCAGTTCCTCATTACGGCGAACCAGGAAAAGGTCTTCGCTTGAAAGAGGGAATGGTTATCACAATCGAACCGATGGTGAATACTGGAACTTGGAAAGCAGAAATGGAAAGTAATGGGTGGACAGCTCATACATTAGATGGTGGACTAAGCTGCCAATTTGAACATACATTAGCCATTACAAAAGATGGTCCACGTATTTTAACATTACAAAAGGATCATGCAGAAGATGTATTGAACTAAGGGAGGAAGCAAAAATGGCAATTTTAGTAACAGGTGGAGCAGGGTATATCGGTTCTCATACGGTAATTGAATTAGATAAAGCTGGATATGAAGTAGTTATTGTCGATAACTTCTCAAACAGCTCACCTGAAGTGTTGAATCGTTTAAAAACAATCACAGGAAAAGATTTTCCATTATACGAAGGAGATATTTTAAATCGGGATTTCTTAGTATCTGTGTTTGAAAAAGAAAAGATCGATTCAGTCATTCATTTTGCAGGGTTCAAGGCAGTGGGAGAATCTGTTGAAAAACCTTTAGAATACTATCACAACAACATTACAGGAACATTGGTATTATTAGATGTAATGCGCCAATTTAACGTAAAAGATATCGTGTTCAGTTCAAGTGCAACTGTATACGGTATGAATAATGTCGTTCCGTTTAAAGAAGAAATGCCAACAAGCGCTACAAACCCTTATGGTTATACAAAAGTAATGCTTGAACAAATCTTGAATGACGTTGCTTTCTCAGATAGCGATTGGTCAGTCACAAACTTGCGTTACTTCAACCCAATTGGAGCGCATGAAAGTGGCTTGATTGGAGAAGCGCCAAACGGAATTCCAAACAACTTAATGCCATACATCACTCAAGTGGCTGTTGGTAAACGTGAATTCTTAAGTGTGTTTGGAGACGACTACGATACACATGATGGTACTGGGGTTCGTGACTACATCCACGTTGTTGACTTAGCTCGTGGACATGTGCTTGCGGTTAAAAACAATGCGGCTCAAAAAGGTGCAAAAGTCTTTAACTTAGGAACTGGTATTGGATACAGTGTATTAGATTTAGTTCATGCATTTATTGAAGAAAACGGTGTGGATATTCCATACAAAATCGCACCTCGTCGTGCAGGGGATATCGCAACTTGTTATGCGGATGCTTCTAAAGCAAAAGAAGTGCTAGGATGGGTAGCCGAAAAGAACTTAAACGATATGGTTCGCGACTCATGGAACTGGCAAAAGAAAAATCCAGAAGGATACTAGAAACATAGTTCTATACAAATCAATAAAACTCCTTCGGAGTTGTTATTGTGGCAAGAATAGTAGGATACCGGTTTGAGCCTTAGGTCTCAAACCTACCAAGCTTCAAAGGGAGAGTAGCGAATGATCGCAACTCTCCCTAATTCACATTGGTTATGATTTCCTACTATTGCCACAATAACTCCGAGGAGTTTTATTTGATTTGCACTATATTTCTAGTAACCTTCTGTAGAGAAAAAAGAACAGCTATTACGATTTAATCGTAATAGCTGTTTTGTCTATTTTCTTACTCGTTTTAGTGCTTCTTTGAAGAGTGGGTAAACAATTGGAACTGCAACTACTGTGAAGATAGCTGATCCAAACGTTCCTGTGATTTTATTGATAGCTTGAATAAACGCTGGAACTAAGGCAAGACCGCCGACAATCATACCGCGTAAGAATGTGTATTTAATGATGTTAACAATGATTTTTACGATAGCAGCAACAACGCCGACTGCGATGATGTTACCAATTTTGTCGTTTTTCTTTAATAATTTTTCGTAAACAAGATGGATCACATAGCAGACGATTAACGATTCTAGAATAGTTTCCCAAACAACTGAAGCATAGCCATTTAATAAATCAAAGATACCGAGGCCAATAGATGCAGCGAGAGCACCACGTTTTGTTCCAAAAATCAAACATCCAATAACGACAAGCGCGTTTCCAAAGTGAACGAACTGTGTAGTGAATGGCATTGGGATTCTGAAGACGCTAACTCCCAAAAAAATTAAAGCTGCAAATAAGCTTGTTTCTACGATATTTCTTAAATCTGTATTTTTCATAATGACACCTCTGTATTAAATTTTGTAGTTAGCATTCCAAGTTTTTTCTCGATTGGAAGGCCAAATGGAATTTGTTCAGGTTGTTGGCTGCTTAATTGAAGCACTTCGTCGATAAATTGCAACGTAAATGACAGTGCGTCTTCTATAGACAATCCTTGTAGGATACATGCAGTCGCAAGAGCCGCCAGTGTATCGCCTGTTCCGTAAAAATGATGCGGATACTTTGTTTTGTAGAAATCAAAAAATGAATCCGTCTCTTTAGTATAAAGTTGAACACCAGTGAACTCTTCGCTATCAGGGCAACCCGTAATAATGATGTACTCTGGTCCAAGTGCGGCTAGTTTCTTGGCTAGTTCCCTTGTAAAGTCCATCGTGATTTTTCCAGAAGGATACGTCGTTCTGGTTAATAAGCAAGCTTCTGTGATATTTGGATAAATCATATCAGCTTTTTGAATGAGTTTTCTCATCGCTTCAACATGTTCTTGTGTAAATCCGCTATACAGTTTTCCGTTGTCCGCCATAATCGGATCGACAAAAACTTGTGTAGATTCAGGCAGTTTTTCAATGGTATCTACCATTAATTCAATTTGTTCCGAGTTTCTGAAGTATCCTGTCAAAACAGCATCCGATTTTAAGTCCAATTCTGGCCATTGTTTTAAGGATTGCCTCATAAATTCAGTTTGCTCCGCAATCGCAATGTTTTTGAATCCGCCTGTATGAGATGAAAGGAGCACCGTAGGCAGGAGTATCGTTTCAATCTGACAGCAGGCAAAAATCGGGATAGCGGGTGCGAGTGCAACTTTGCCTATTCCTGGCAAGTCGTTCGCGATTAATATTTTTTTCATATCAATTCCTCGAGTTTCAATGTATCTGTATTGTAAAACGGGACAGGTGAGGATACAATAGGAATGAAAACGAACTGTACCGGTACAGTGGAGGTGCCTCATGTATCAATACCAGCAATTAGCAAATGAATTAAAAGGAGAAATATTAAGTGGGAATCTACAAAAGGGGGATAAACTTCCTTCGATTAGAGAATTAGTCGAACGCTATGGAGTTAATAAGGATACCGTACAAAGAGCTTTGCGTAGTCTAAAAGAAGAGAGTTTTATTTATGCAGTCGAAAAAAGTGGCTATTATGTGCTGAAAAATTCAGATGCAAAGCCATTGGAGGAGTCAGAGGAGGATTATTCTCAACTTCCGATTGAGGACTTGCGCATCTGCTTTAATCAATCACTGGCTAGCGCGCATGATTTACAACTAACTAAAAAAGAACAAGCTTTTGGGATGGATGAATTAATTCAGGCATTAATGCCTATTTTAGAAGAGTACGGGGTATACGCTTCGAAGGAACAATTGGTCATAACGACCGGGACACAACAAGCGCTCTATATTCTACTGCAGTTGATTCAAGGAAAAAAGGTGTTGCTTGAGCAGCCAACTTATGCACGAATGAATGAACTGGTGAAGCACTTAAGCGTTCCGTACGAAACGATCGAACGTCAGATAGATGGAGAAATTGATTTAAACCACCTAGAGGAATTATTTGCGAGTGGAGAGTTTTCGCTATTTTATACGATTTCAAGGTTTCATAATCCGTTTGGCGGAAGTTATAGTGAAGCTACAAAGAAAAAAATTGTGGAGCTAGCGAGCCGATACGCCGTGTATATTATTGAAGATGATTATATGGCGGACTTTGTGGAAGGGAATGCGACGCCACTTCATTATTATGATATGGACAACCGAGTTATTTATGTAAAATCCTTCTCATCTATTTTATTTTCTGCTTTGAAAATTGGGATTGTTGTTTTGCCAAAAGAGTTGGTCGAAGCATTTGCGACACGTAAGCAGTGGATGGATTATGATTCGAATGTGATGATGCAAAAGACATTTACACTTTTTATTGAAAATGGAATGTTTGTGAAGCATCGTAAAGAAATGGTTGAGATTTATAGTGAGAAGAGTAAACAAGCAAAGCAGTGGCTATTGTCGTCCGGAATTCGCGAAGGAATCCTTCATGGAACTCAATGGGTGTTTGAGCGAAATCCTCTTCTAGACCAAAAGTTAAAAGAAATGAACTTAAGAGCAAAGCAGTTGAACGAGTATTTTATCACGAAAAATGAGTGTTCCTTTGAACGTTTAGATTTAGCCAAATCTATGAAATTTTAATAAAGAAGGAAGGTTAACAATTTATCTAAAAGATTTGCAAAACGAATACTTATTTGATATAGTTACTACATCAATATCAATCTCTATAAGGGAGTAACTGGCAACTTTGTGTTGCGATAATATCAACAGCAAGCGAATTCTCGCTGGTATTATCTTGAACAGTGAGACTTATGTTTGTTATCAATAGGATGATAGGCATAAGTCTCTCTTTTTATAGATATTAGAAAAGGAGTGTATTTTGTTGCAACAACAAGAAAAACCCGTGTATTTACAGTCAGTTGAAGATGTATTTAAAGGAGTTCAGTCGAGCCCTTCTGGATTAAGCTCTAAAGAGGCTGCCGAACGACTAGAGAAATACGGAGCAAACACGTTACAAGAAGGTAAGAAAAAATCACTATTAGAAAAATTTGTGGATCAATTTAAAGATTTCATGATTTTAGTGCTTTTAGTAGCGGCAGTTGTTTCAATGTTTGCCCATAGTGGCGACCCTGACCCAACTGATGCCATTATTATCTTAGCAGTTGTATTGTTAAATGCAGTATTAGGGGTATTCCAAGAGTCTAAAGCCGAAGAAGCAATTGAAGCGTTGAAAAAAATGGCTTCTCCAGTAGCAAGTGTTTTACGTGACGGACATGTGGAACATATTAAAGGAGAAGATATCGTAGTCGGAGATGTTGTTATCCTTGAAGCCGGGGATGTCGTTCCAGCAGATATGCGTTTATTTGAAGTAAACACCGTAAAAATCGAAGAGTCTGCTTTGACAGGGGAATCTGTTCCAGTGGATAAAGATTTGGAAATTCCTTCAGGGGACGAAGTAGGTATTGGAGACCGTACGAATATGGCTTTCTCAAGTACAAACGTAACTTATGGCCGTGCTGTTGGTGTAGTTACAAGTACTGGAATGAACACTGAAGTCGGTAAAATTGCGCATATGTTAGCCAATACAGAAGAAGGGAAAACGCCTCTTCAAGAAAACCAAGATGCTCTTGGAAAATGGTTAACGATTATGATTCTAGTAATCGCGGTCGTAATTTTTGTAGTTGGAATGTTACGTGGAAACGAATGGACCCATATGTTACTAACAGCCATCGCTATCGCAGTAGCAGCAATTCCAGAAGGTCTACCTGCTATTTCTACGATTATTCTTGCATTAGGTACTCAAAAAATGGCGCAACGTCATGCGATTGTTCGTAAACTACCAGCCGTTGAAACATTAGGTGGTGTTGAAATTATCTGTTCAGATAAAACAGGTACATTAACACTTAACCAAATGACCGTTGAAAAAATGGTTTATAACAACGAAATTCATGATGCGTCAGAAGAAATTTCTAAAGACAACATCGCGCTTCGTGTAATGAATTTAGCCAACGACACTAAGATTTCTCAAGATAATTCATTGTTAGGGGACCCAACTGAAACAGCAATGATTCAATACGGTCTTGATAAAAACTATGATGTACGTGAAGAACTAGTGAACATTCCACGTGTTGCGGAAGTTCCATTCGACTCAACTCGTAAATTAATGACTACAATTCATCAATTAGAAGACGGCAAATACTTGGTTGCAACAAAAGGTGCTCCAGATATGTTATTAGACCGTGTGACTAAGATAGAAAAACATGGTGAGGTTTCTGTGTTTACAGAAGATGACCGCACAACATTAATGAAATTAAACAAAGAAATGGCAACTCAAGCGCTTCGTGTGTTAGCGATGGCATACAAAGTGATTGATTCTCTTCCTGAAATAGTGGACACAAATTCTATCGAACATGATTTAATCTTTGCTGGTCTAGTAGGGATGATTGACCCAGAACGTAAGGAATCAGCTGCTGCGATTAAAGTAGCTCAATCAGCTGGTATCCGTACCATCATGATTACAGGGGACCACCGTGATACAGCCCAAGCGATTGCAAAACGTTTAGGTATCCTTCGTCCAGATCAAGAAGACGGAGTATTAACAGGTGGCGAATTGAACGATATTTCTGATGAAGAATTAGAACGTACAGTTGAAACTTACTCTGTATATGCTCGTGTATCTCCAGAACACAAAGTTCGTATCGTAAAAGCATGGCAAAAGAATGGTAAAGTTGTTTCGATGACAGGGGATGGAGTTAACGATGCTCCTTCGCTTAAACAAGCCGATATTGGTGTTGGCATGGGGATTACAGGTACTGAAGTTTCTAAAGGAGCTTCAGACATGGTACTTGCTGATGACAACTTCGAAACAATCGTTGTTGCCGTTGAAGAAGGACGTAAAGTATTTGCGAATATCCAAAAAGCAGTTCAGTACTTACTATCTGCAAACTTCGGTGAAGTAATGACAATGTTCGTTGCGACAATGGCTGGTTGGTCAATTCTAGAACCAATCCATATCTTATGGATTAACTTAGTAACAGACGTATTCCCAGCGATCGCTTTAGGACTTGAGTATGCTGAGGAAGATATTATGAATCATCCTCCTCGGGGAAAGGGTTCTAACTTCTTATCTAACGGGGTATTACCAAGTATTTTCTACCAAGGATTTATCGAAGGCGGAATTACGTTATTCATTTTCTGGTATGCTACTCATATTGCCCAATGGGGAAATCCAGTAGGTGAAACAATGGCGTTTGCTACTCTTGGTTTGATTCAGTTATTCCATGCATTTAACGTAAAATCAGTTTACAAATCGTTAGTAACTGTCGGTGCGTTCAAAAACAAAATGTTCAACTATGCAATCTTACTCTCAGCAGCAATGTTACTTAGTGTAATGGTTGTTCCTGGTTTAACATCAATCTTTGGGGTGGCGATACTAACAGCAGAACAATGGTTGTTCGTCTTAGGAGCTTCATTCTCTATTGTTCCGATTGTTGAGATTGCGAAAGTAATTATGCGCGCCATGGGTATGGATAAAGACTAAAAATGATTTTTATCAAAAATAGGTTCACAATCTGATATGTACCCAGATTCCTGGACACATTAATAATTAAGCTGAACGCATGGATGTTTCCCTGTATTGAACAGGGGACATCCATTTTGTTTTTTCTTGTATTCTTTTGTTATTGTAATAATCTATATATTCTTCCACAGCTGTTTGAAAT
>CAURBR010000023.1:0-32529 GCA_963523415.1 uncultured Streptococcus sp.
TGGCAGACGCACAGGACTTAAAATCCTGCGGTCAGTGATGACCGTACCGGTTCGACCCCGGTCCTCGGCATTTAATTAAATACTTAATGCACCCATAGCTCAATTGGATAGAGTACTTGACTACGAATCAAGCGGTTACAGGTTCGACTCCTGTTGGGTGCATTTTTTACTTACGGGAATTAGCTCAGCTTGGTAGAGCACTTGGTTTGGGACCAAGGGGTCGTAGGTTCGAATCCTGTATTCCCGATACAGAGAAAAAGGAAACTAGATGGTAAGTCTAGTTTCCTTTTTTTGATTGAAAGTCATAATGATTGGCAAGTATTAGATTCTTTTGTATAATTAAAGTCAAATATAGTCAAGGTTAAAGGAGGAAGATACATGCAAAATTCAAATCAAAATATGTCTGATTTAATTGAAAGCTACTTAAAAAATGTACTATTGTCAAATGAAACTGTAGAAATTCGTCGTAGTGAGATTGCAGACCAATTCAATTGTGTTCCTTCGCAAATTAATTATGTCATCAATACCCGTTTCACGATTCAACAAGGCTATGTTGTGGAAAGTAAACGTGGAGGTGGCGGCTATATCCGTATTATGAAAGTGAATTTAGTGGATGAAATGGACCTCTTGAATACGATTGGAGATTTAATTCCAAAACAACTCTCGTCACGGGACGGAAACCATATTCTACAAAATCTCTATGAAAATGACTTGATTTCAAAACGTGAAGCTCAAATGATGGCATTGATGCTAGAGAAAGATACTTTTCCTTCAGATGTGAAGAATGCGGATGAAATACGTAGTAATATGATGAAGAAATTAATTGATAGTTTAAAGTATCGTTAACCAAGAAAGGATAAAACGCATGAGTGAAATTTTTACACAAAAAGCAAAAAGTGCGATGGTCTTATCTGCTAAGGAAGCTATTTTATTCAAACACCAAGCAGTGGGGACAGAACATTTATTATTAGGCTTAGTCTTAGAGCAAGAGGGTATCGCTGGAAATGTGTTGCGTGCTGCTGGTTTAACAGCTGAGATGGTTCGCTCAGAAATAGAATCATTAACAGGATATGGTTCTAATCGTAAACAGATGGATCCCTACTTAATGCCATATTCTCCTAGAGCTAAAAGAGTCATTGTATCGGCAACAGAAGAAGCAAAACGACTAGAAGTTCCTCTTGTAGGGACAGAACATCTGTTATTAGCGTTATTACGTGAAGAAGTTCTTGCAACTAAAATTATTCGAGATAATCAAATCGAACCTCAAGATTTGATGAAGGAAGTTTATAGTAAGATTGGTGTTCAACCAACGAATTCTGGAGCAGGAAAGAGAAAAGCTCGACAAGAGTCTTCACAAGAAGGAACTCCTACGTTGAATAGCTTAGCACGTGATTTGACAGACTTAGCTCGTCAAGGGAAAATTGATCCTGTCGTTGGGCGTGAAGAAGAAGTTCGTCGTATCGTACAAATTATTAGTCGTCGTACAAAGAATAATCCAGTTCTTGTTGGGGAACCTGGCGTTGGTAAAACAGCAATTGTCGAAGGGTTAGCGCAACGGATGGTTAGTGGAGATGTTCCTGAAGAAATCGCGGAGAAACGTCTCATGATGTTAGATATGGGTGCAGTGGTTGCGGGAACAAAATACCGTGGTGAATTCGAAGAACGAATGAAGAAAATCTTGGACGAAGTGTATCGTGAACAAGATGTCATTCTCTTTATTGATGAGTTGCATACTCTTATCGGTGCAGGTGGGGCAGAAGGCTCTATCGATGCTTCAAACATCTTAAAGCCAGCGCTTGCTCGTGGTGAAATCCAAGTCATCGGAGCGACTACGCTTGATGAATATCAAAAATATATCGAAAAAGACGCAGCTTTAGAACGTCGATTTGCCTCTGTTCATGTGAATGAACCAAGTGCAGATGATACAGTCGAAATCTTAAAAGGCCTACGCAAACGTTATGAAGACCACCACCGTGTGGAAATCACAGACGCAGCGATTGAAGCGGCCGTTCAATTGTCGGTTCGTTATATTACGTCTCGTAAATTACCAGATAAAGCTATTGATTTAATGGACGAAACAGCGGCAAAAGCACGTCTAGACCGCAGTGGAAAACAATCACCGCTTCAAAAATTAGAAGCAGAAGTAGCAGAACTTGCACAGAAGAAGGACGACGCTATTCGCGAACAAAAATTCGAAGATGCAGCTCGTCTACGTAAAAAGGAACAAGCAAAGCGAGATAAATTAGAGAAGCTTCGCAATAAAGTGGAAGTGGAAGCGAAGAAGGAATTTGTTGCGGCGATTACGGATGAAGATATCGCAGAAGTCGTCTCTCAATGGACTGGAATTCCTTTGAAACAAATGGAGAAAAAAGAAAGTGAACGTCTAGTCCACTTAGAAAAAGAATTGCACCAACGTGTGATTGGACAAGAAGAAGCTGTATCAGCGGTCGCTCGTTCGATTCGCCGTGCTCGTAGTGGATTGAAAGATCCAAAACGTCCAATCGGTTCTTTCTTATTCCTTGGACCTACTGGGGTTGGTAAGACTGAGTTAGCCAAAACATTAGCAGAAGCGATGTTTGGCGATCAAGATGCACTCGTTCGTATCGATATGTCTGAGTACATGGAGAAACACGCGGTTAGCCGTTTAGTCGGTTCACCTCCAGGATACGTTGGATTCGATGAAGGTGGACAATTAACAGAGAAGATTCGTAACAAACCTTACGCTGTCATTCTGTTAGATGAAATCGAAAAAGCTCACCCAGATGTATTTAACATTCTGTTGCAAGTCTTGGACGATGGACATCTAACGGATTCGAAAGGACGTAAAGTCGACTTCAGAAATACGATTCTCATCATGACATCAAACCTTGGGGCAACCGCTCTTAGAGATGAAAAGTCTGTTGGATTCGGTGCGAAAACGGTCCAACATGACCATACTGCTATGGAAAAACGTATCCGCGAAGAGTTGAAGAATGCGTTCCGTCCTGAGCTATTGAACCGTATCGATGAAATTATCGTCTTCCATAAATTGACAAAACCTGAATTACGTCAAATCGTTCAATTGATGACAAAAGACATTAAGACGCGTCTTGCGGAACTCAATATTGAGTTGAAATTCACTTCAGGGGTTATCGACCTAATCGCAGAAGAAGGATTTGACCCAGAATATGGGGCTCGTCCAATTCGTCGCGCGATTCAAAAGAAAATCGAAGATCCACTTAGTGAAGCACTCCTCAGTGGAGAAATTCGCTTCGGACAAAAAGTAACAATCGGTTCTCAAAAAGGAAAAGTGACCGTTAAAGAAACAAAAGTCGCTCCGAAAAAAGAAGCCGTTAAAGCATAAAGATCATAACGAAAGAAGCCACTTCTATGAATATAGAAGTGGCTATTTTTTAATAACTTTGTTTTTGTAAGAGTAGGTGGCCGAGCGTAAGGTCGTTCATGTCTTTGACGTTCAGCCCTGTTTGTTCTGCAAAACGATCAATGCGGTATTGTAAGGTGTTACGGTGTAAGAAGAGTTTTTGGCTCGCCTTTGAGACATTTCCATGAGCGTCCCAGAGTGCTTCAATCAGTTCTTTTACGTCGTCTTCGCTTAATAAGAGAATTAACTCGTCAGCAATCGGTGCGATGTCTACTATTGCATTGGCAATTGCCCATAACATCACTGGCGCAAATTCCAGACTGGAGCGCTTGTGCGAATGCATTAAGTATTCCACGAAGAGCGCTTTTTCGGCTTGATAGAGAAGCGGCACAGGGCTAGATGTTGCCCAGCGGTTTCCGATAAAGAGTTGTAATTCCACAGCGAAGTCATCTTCAATGGCGGATTGCACTTCAAAGAGCGTGCTTGCAAGCGACGTTGCGACTTCTGGGTTCACGACTAGCGTATAATGATGACGGAAGTTTTTGAAGATGGCAAGGGCGCCTACCGTTAAGTTCTCGACGAACTCTAACCAGTCTTTTTCGTGAAAGACGCCTTCTTGCTTTGGAAATACCGCCAAGTGGACGCATTGGACATAAGCTGTTGCAGTTGGAATATTCCCTTTTCCTTCTAAGTACGCTAGCCAAGGATGCGTTGGGATGGTAGTTTTTTTCGGTTGTGTATTTAATGTTTCGATGAGGAATCGTTCGCGCTCCGTTAAGCTGGATTCTAAGAGATAAATCACTTCGCCGTTCAGCGTTACATGAACAGTGTCTTGACCGTTTTCTCCAAGTAGAGCATCCGGGAACAATTCTTTCCAAGTCTTTTTCATAAGAACTCCTTTTTTGAAAAGTGTTTGCTTCTTAAGTATACACGTTGTTGCCTAGAGAATAAAGGTTCTTATACTATGATTTTATAAAGAAATTCGGTAGAATAGGACATATAGTCAATTTAAGGGGGAATTAGAATGTCAACTGAATGGTCATTAAAAGAATTATACCCTTCATTTGAAAGTGAAGAGTTTAAACGTGATTTTGAACGCTTTTCAAACTTTAGAGAGGTATTCAATAGCTTAACGCTCGAAGATAACTTAGAGTCTATCAAAGCGGCAATCGCAGCGCTTGAAGAGTTTAGCGTCTTAAGCAGCCGTCTTGGAAACTACATTAATTTAACATTAACAGCCAACACAACAGACGAAACAGCGAATAAATACCGTACATTATTCGGTAATGCATATGCTTCGTTAAACAGTGCGTATACAAAAGTCTACAAATTTATCGGAAGCGTGGAAACAGATATCACAGCTGACGAAAATCTAAAAGACTACGAATTCTACTTTGCAGAAGCGAAAAAACAATACAATCATCTTTTGTCAGATGAATTAGAAGATGTGATTGCGAAATTCTCTATCAGCGGTGGAGACGGTTGGGAACAACTCTTCGAAGCGATGACTTCAGGCGTTGAAGGTGAATTTAAAGGCGAAAAAGTAACGCTTAGCGAAATTCGTAATATGGCGTATGATGCGGATGCAGCGGTTCGTAAAGAGGCGTACGAAACAGAATTGAAGATGTACGATACCATCAAAGAACCAATCGCATTTGCCTTAAACAATATTAAGCAACAAGTACTTACAGAAACAAGCTTACGTGGTTTCGAATCACCACTCGCACAAACATTAGAAGCGTCTCGTATGTCTCGTCAAACATTGGATGCACTTCTTGAAGCGATTCGCGAATATTTACCACAATTCCGCGCTTACTTGAAACATAAAGCAGCGCTCTTAGGTCACGAAAATGGATTACCATTCTACGACTTATTTGCACCAATCGGAGAAAGCTCACGTCGTTTCACCATCGAAGAGTCGAAAGAATTCTTATTAGAAAACTTCCGTGGGTTCTCGCAAGACTTAGCCGATTTAGCGCAAGAAGCATATGAAAATCATTATATCGACTTCTTACCACGTAAAGGAAAAGTGGGGGGCGCGTTCTGCAGTAACCTTCCATTTATCAAACAATCTCGTATCTTAACAAACTTCTCTGGTTCATTAAGCGATGTTGTAACGATTGCGCACGAATTAGGGCATGCGTACCACGGTTTCCATATCGAAAATCATCGTGTGTTAAATCAAGATTACTCAATGCCTGTTGCGGAAACGGCGTCAACCTTCAATGAAAATATCGTGATGAATACAGTGATTAGCGAAGCAAGCGATGCTGAAAAAGTAGCTTTACTTGAATCACAATTACAAGATACGACACAAATTATCGTGGACATCTACTCACGTTACTTATTCGAAGCCTCTGTATTTGAAAACCGTGAAAAGAGCTTCATGTTCTCGAAAGATTTAGAACAATTAATGTTGGATGCGCAAAAAGAAGCATACGGCGACGGATTAGATCCAGACGCAATGCATCCATATATGTGGGCTTGCAAACCGCACTACTATAGCAGCGGCTTAAGCTTCTACAACTTCCCATACGCATTCGGCGGATTGTTCTCTAAAGGCTTATATGCCATCTATCAAGAGCAACCTGAAGGATTCGTTGAGAAATATCAAGAGTTATTGCGTGCAACAACAGTGACTTCTGCGGAAGATACTGCGAAGGTGTTGGGCGTGGATGTGACGGACAGCGCATTTTGGAAGAAAGCACTAGCGCAAGTTGCCGATAACATCGAGCAGTTCATTGCTTTAACTCCGGTAAAATAAAAAAAGAATATCTGACAGATTCATCCATCTTTCGATAGAATGGATAAACCTTCGAGCATCAGTTTGATGATTGAAAGAGTTATAGTGGGGTACCGGCTCGTGCCTGTAGTCACTCACCTTTGAAGCCTCAAAGAGGGAGTAAGACCAAAGACAAAAAGGATTCACAGTGTGAATCCTTTTTCTTTTAGTGGTTTCAAATCCTTCGCACTGTGAAGGATTTCCGCAAGGCTGATTAGGATTAAGCGAATCACGAGTGATGAAGCTTAATGCAATCAGCTACTGCGTCTAACTCTATAGAGTATTTTCGGTAGGAATCAATTCCTAACTCCCTCTTATTCGTTTCAATACGATTTCCCACTATTCTTTCAATCAATTGATGCTCTTTTTGTTTATCCATCACCCTCTACGATTGGAGTAGCTAGATATTCCGTTTTACTTTTGTTGAAGCAACTCACATAAAAGGCACCTGTGCTTCCAATGTACTTCGAGCCCTTTTTGCTATAGAATCCGAAGGGCTTTTTCGTACTTTTATGGAGTTTAATTTTGTTTTATTCCTGCGAGTTTGTAGTGATTCGCAAGATATTTTTATGCTTTCTTTTTTATAAACTGCTGCGATGTTGCAGGCAATGCTTAGGAAGGGAATCGCACTTGCGCTAGGAACTTCGTAAGAGAAAGAAAATGCAATGGTGGAAGTATAAAGTATAGAAATATAGTCTTTAAATTCGTAAAAAGGTGCAGTATAATAAATTTGAATGAAAGCGGTTAATTATCTTGCATTTGATACGAAGGATGTGAATATAGAAATGCCTAAGAAAAGACTTTTATTTGCTTTGATGATATATGGTTATATTGCTAATAGTTTACTATTGGGGAATTTTAGTTTCACAGATTTGGCCAAAATTTCAATGGAGTGGTCAATTGTATTTTGTATGTGGTGGATGGCGGATTATTTGTATAATAAGAATAATAGTAGTGCAGAGGGTAGTTAGTTGGATGATTTAATAAAGGAAAGGTGAGGTTAATGAAAATTCTAGTTTATCTACCTTCGATTCTTGGGCTGTGCCTCGGATTATTTTATAGCTATTTGCGGGAGAAGAAAATTATCATTATCCCTAAATGGCTTGATGTTTTAGTATTTGTTTTATATTTAGTATTCTTGTGGGTATTTGTGACATTTTTTTGGTAAAAAAACGATGGAGTCTCCTTTTTAGTGAAGGAGGCTCTTTTTATTGGATTTAACCAATTTTTGATATTGCATATAGGGTGAAAGAGGAGTACCATTAGGGTATGAACCTTAAAGGAGATGAAGTTATGTTTACGTTATCTAAAGAATTGACGAAACAGTACAAAGAAAATTTTGAAAGTAAACCAGAACGTATTGTGGCTCAAAATGCTGCAGTCAAAAATGGTTTAAAAGGAGCGAGTGAAACTGTTGCTTCTGTTGTGGAAAATCAACCGGTGTATTCGATTGATTTAGAGCATGGAAAGGTTGCTAACCAAAAAGCATCTGGTCGTTGCTGGATGTTTGCAGCGTTGAATACCTTCCGTCATAGATTATTTAATAACTTCAATCTTGGAGATTTTGAGCTTTCACAAAGTTACACTTTCTTCTGGGATAAATATGAAAAAGCAAATTATTTCCATGAAAATATTTTAAAGACAGCGGGCGAATCTGTGACAAGCCGCAATGTAGCCTTTCTCTTAGAAACTCCTCAACAAGATGGTGGACAATGGGATATGATTGTGTCTATCTTCAAGAAATATGGGGTTGTGCCAAAGAGCGTGATGCCGGAAAGCTTCACAAGTTCAGCTTCTAGCGACTTGAACAAATATTTAAATAAAAAACTTCGCCAAGATGCAAAAGTTCTCCGTGACTTAGTCGCACGTGGCGCTAGTGAAGACGAAATCAATGAAACACGTAAGCATCTCATGCAAGAAGTATATGATTTACTTAGTGTTACACTTGGTACACCACCTGAAACATTTGATTTCGAATATCGTGATCAAGATAAAGTATTCCACCGTCATTTGAACTTAACTCCACAAAGCTTCTTTGAACAATTTATTGGAGTTAATTTGGATGATTACGTATCGATTATTAATTCGCCAACAGCGGATAAACCGTTCAATCGTTCGTATACTGTCGATATGCTTGGGAATGTAGTTGGAAATCAAGTTCGTTATTTGAACCTTGATATGGCAGCCTTCAAAGAATTAGCGATTCGTCAATTAGAACAAGGGGAATCTGTATGGTTTGGTTGTGATGTCGGTCAATCTTCAAACCGTGGCAATGGACGTTTAGCACTCAATAACTTTGATCTTGAAGGATTAACAGGTATTGATTATTCATTAACGAAGGGCGAACGTCTTGAATACGGTGATAGCTTAATGACTCATGCAATGGTATTAACAGGGGTAAACCTTGTGGATGGTAAACCAAATCGCTGGAAGGTTGAAAACAGCTGGGGTGAAAAATCAGGTGTAGATGGTTTCTGGATGATGTCGGATGCGTGGATGGATGAGTATACGTATCAAATCGTTGTCAGAAAAGACTTGCTTACAAAAGAACAACTTGACGCTTTCAACAGCGAACCAATTGTGTTAGCCCCATGGGATCCAATGGGTTCCTTAGCCTAATCTTGTAAAAAACAAAATAAGTCCTCTGGACATCTTCATAGTGGTGACAGTAAAGGCACCGGATTGAGCCGAAGTCTCAATTCCTAGCAAGCTTCAAACCGAGGGTAAGTGATAAATCACGAACCCTCGGTAATTCACATTGCTTGCACCTCTTTACTGTTCCCACTATAGAGTCCAGAGGATTTTTGTTTTTTACAAGTTTAGGCAAAGTAATCGGTGCTCCCTAGTGCTAACTCAATTGGTCGCGTGGAGCAGAATTTATATAAAATAAACTAGAACCGTTCCACTATTAATACATCTAAAGATGTTTTTTCGTTCCGCTGAATAAGTGTGAAATTAAATTCTGTCCTTACGCTAACCTTGGTGCTAACTCAATTGGTTGTGTGAAGCGGAGTTGTCTTTTGCCTTTTAGGGCTAGGGTGCAGAGTCCAGAGGATTTTTGTTTTTTTGATTAGGCAAAGTAATCGGTGCTCCCTAGTGCTAACTCAATTGGTCGCGTGGAGCAGAATTTATATAAAATAAACTAAATGGGTGTTACGTTAAACATCTTTAGATGTATTAATAGTGGTAAATGTAAGGATACCACCTGGAGCCTGTAGTCTCCAGGTTCCCAAGCTTCAAACAGCCGCTAAGAAATTTATTTCCTAGCGGCTGTAATTCACATTGGGTATTTGTCCTTACAAATACCACTATATCATCTGAAGATGTTTTTTTGTTCCATTGAATAAGTGTGAAATTAAATTCTGTCCTTACGCTAACCTTGGTGCTAATACCATTTGTTGTGAAAAGTCGAGTTGTCTTTTGCCTTTTAGGGCTAGGGTGCAGGGACGGAGAGAGCAATTAACATATTTGTTAATTTTAAGAGAGTTTAATCAATAAAAAAGGTGGGTAAAGGCTAGGCCTTTATCCACCTTTTCAAATGTTAATGGTTATTCGCTGCGGAGCGATTCGACTGGGTCTTTCTTCGCGGCGATGCGTGAAGGGATGAGACCAGCTAACATGGTGAGGACGATGGAGATACCGATGAGGATAAATGCTGCTTCCCATGGTAATTGCGCCACATTTTCTACGTTAGTCATTTTTGCAACAATCGTATTGATTGGAATGGTCGCAAGGAGCGTAATGGCGATACCGAGTACCCCGGAGATAAATCCTTCAATGGCAGTTTCGGCGGTAAAGATACGACGGATGTCCTTCTTCGAAGCCCCCATTGCACGTAGGATTCCGATTTCTTTTGTACGTTCGAGAACCGAGATGTAGGTGATAATCGCAATCATAATCGATGATACGATGAGTGAGATGGCTACGAAACCAACGAGTACCGTTGTAATCACGCCAACCATTGTCGTAATCGAAGACATGATAGTTTGAATATCGTCAGAGTAGGCGAGGGCTTTATCGTCTTCACCAGCATCTTTCTTATCCGTGTTGTAAGCATTAATGAAGTCCTTCAACTCTTGTTTTTGTTGGAAGGAAGAGGTGTAGAACTCGATGGCAGCCGGTTTGGATTTGTCGATGACACCCAATTTTTCGAGGTTTTCCTCGTAAGTGGCAGCCGAGTTGTCATTGTATTGTTGGATGTATTGCGCTTGTTGTTCAGGCGTCATTTTTGCCAATTGGATTTTTTCTTCTTGAGTTAAATCAGCCGAATTGAATGGTTTTGGATCTTTGGCAAATGCTTTTCCAGTAAATACATTGATGGTTGGGTTGGCTTCTTGCTCTTTCACGATGTCACTGTTTTGAATTTGCTCAGAAGTGTAGTCGATAAGGGCGCTTGTGTAAGCCACACCACCAGAAGGAGAGTTCACACCAGAACTGGTGCCTTCTTTTTGACGAAGAACGCCGACGATTTTAAGTTCGAGGCCGTTCTCGATTTGAGTTTTCATATAAGAAGCATCATTAATTTTATTCATCCATCGGTTGTTCTCTTTTGCGAATCGATTTGTATTTACAACTGCTTTGAATGTTTTCCCGATGAAATCACTATATTGATACGTTTGAGAGCCTAGTTCATCTAGTTTTTTTGCATCGTTTAATTCGCTAGGATCTTTGATACGTAAACTATAGAGAAGTAAATCACTGATTTCGTTATTTTCATCAACAATCAGAACGATTTCTGATTTATCTTGAGGGAAACGTCCTTCTAACACATCGTATTGACTTTCAAGCATATTCGAATCACTAGAAAGCTCACTCCAATAATCGATATTTTGTAAGTAACCCTTAATCGTTTGGTTGCTTGTGTCCACTTCATCCGCTAAAGTTGAAGGAAGGATGCTTTTAGGACCGTTTGACGTATCTGTTGCATAAATATATGGTTGCAAGTTGTAACGGTAGCGAATATCTTTGGTAAGAGCTTGAACCTCTGAAGCGTGTTCGTCTAAATAAGACTTGAAGGAGGCTAGGTCATTTTTTCCGATTTGTTTTTTCAATAATTTTGTTAAAACGGTATTGATACCAAGCTCGTTATTGTCTTTATAGGGTTTCTCACTTAGATCTGGAGAGGTTGCTAGCAGATTGCTCTGATTCTTCTCGCTAATCGTTAGCGGAAGAGAGACGAGGGTATCTTCCTGTGTCTTTTTTACATAGCCACTCACACCATTTGAAAGTGCCAAGATAAGGGCAATCCCGATAATTCCGATGGAACCGGCAAAGGCAGTCAGGAAGGTACGGCCTTTTTTCGTCAATAGATTATTAAAGGAAAGGGCAAGGGCCGTCAGATAGCTCATCTTCGTCTTCGTGAACTGAATGTCCCCTTGTTTAGATTCTTCGATTGGTTCGTATGGATTCGAGTCGCTTAAGATATTTCCATCTAATACTTGTACGATTCGAGTGGAGTACGTCTGTGCCAGTTTCGGGTTATGCGTCACCATGATCACGAGACGTTCCTTGGCGATATCCTTTAATAACTCCATGATTTGAACAGAAGTCTCAGAATCAAGCGCTCCAGTCGGTTCGTCGGCTAAAACGACTTTTGGATTATTGACAAGGGCACGCGCAATCGCAATCCGTTGCATTTGTCCCCCAGACATTTGGTTTGGTTTCTTATATAAATGGTCTTTTAATCCAACGCGTTCGAGCGCTTCGATGGCACGTTTCTTGCGTTCCGCTTTGGAAACACCAGAGAGCGTCATTGCAATCTCGACGTTTGAGAGTGCCGTTTGGTGGCCGATGAGATTATACGACTGGAAGACGAATCCAATCGTGTGGTTTCTGTAGCTATCCCAATCGCGGTCTTTAAATTGCTTTGTTGATTTTCCTTGGATGAGTAAATCACCCGATGTGTATTGGTCGAGTCCACCGATGATATTTAATAGGGTAGTTTTCCCTGAACCCGATTGCCCGAGAATTGAGACGAACTCATTTTCACGGAAGTGAATCGAGATATCTTTCAACGCGTGAAACTCTTGACTGCCTGTATGATACACTTTTGAAATATGTTGTAGTTGTAACATCACATAGCTCCTTTCATCATTGAGCCTAGTGTACCATAGTTGAAGGGTTTGAGCATAGGACTCAAGTCGGAAATATTGTTTGAAAGGATGAAATCTTGAATCTCTTTATAAAATCTGTATAATAGGAATACAGTAGAAAAAGGAGTATAGCCAATGACAACAATTGATAAAGTGGCTCTAATGGAGCAAGCAAAAGAAGTTTTGAAAAATGCGTATTGCCCGTATTCAAAGTTTCCGGTAGGCGCAGCAGTATTATTCAAAGATGGCCGTGTCATTACGGGAGCCAATGTGGAAAATGTCTCATTTGGGGTGACAAACTGTGCTGAACGCAGTGCCATTTTTTATGGAGTTTCACAAGGGTATCGTAAAGGAGATATTTTAGCGATTGCTGTAGCAGGAAAAACAGAAGGATTCCTACCGCCATGCAATATTTGTCGTCAAGTTATGGTTGAATTTTGTAATCCAGAGACACCAGTATTTTTATCGAATGGAGAAGGCGACATTCGTGAGTTAAGACTCGAAGAATTAGTACCACATTCTTTTGTTAGTTTAGAAATGTAATCAATTTTTAGAAGAAATGAAGCAGCCAGTTGTTGCTTCGTTTCTTTTTTTATCTAAAAAATGAAAAATAAATTCGACGGAGTTTGTTGGATCTATTCCGAAAATTGAATTTTTAGAATATAATCGCCTGAATTTCTAGTGATTGAATGATATAAAAGTTATTTAGCAGATTGGTTGAACAGCGATTAGAACTCAGGATGCAGGATCCATTTGTAAAGGTATTTTCTGCACAGCAAGGAGTGCATTTATACAAAATTTGTTTGATTTAAAGTGTGTTGAAATGAGCTGTCTGTATAAAATTTTCTCGCACCATTTTTGCACGAAAAAAAGTAAAATGTAGCATATATGCTACAGTAACAAATATGTTACTTTTCAAAAAATGATACCGAAGAATCCAGCGGATGCCATAATAGCAGTAATGGGGGATGGCAACCAATGTGAATTACTGACTCTAGGGAATTCCCGTAGAGTCAGTTTGAAGCTTGGTAGAGCTTGAGACTTTGGCTCAAGCCGGTGCCCTATTACAGCTTTTATGGCCAAATCCGCTAGGATTCAAAGGGTTCAAGCGTTAACTAAAATTAACTTATAAGTTAATTTTGATTTTTTGACTATTCATTCTGCTTGCAACTGGGGGGAGAGTGATTTATACTAAAGTCAACCAAATAGGTTTACACATTTTTTCAGGAGGTGTACAATGTATCAACCAGAGAAATTAAAAGAGAGAAGAGTGGCGCAGGGCTTGACGCAACAAGAGCTCGCTAATGCACTGGGCGTCTCTAAGCAGGCTTATTCTGCATGGGAGCGTGGAGTGAAGGTGCCAGCTTCAGATAAGGTGGAGCAGCTGGAGAAGCTTCTATCTGTGCCCAAGGGATATTTTACAGAAATAGAAATTGTACGATTATACCATACACTCACGCCACCCAACCAAGAGAAGGCGGTGCGATATGTCAAGGCGCTAGCAACCGAGGAACAAACGCCAAAAGTGGTGCCGATGAAGAAGAAACTAGTCGCATATCATGTGTATGAGAAGATGTCGGCTGGTATTGGGGCGACGATTTACAACGACCGAGACTACGATACGGTTTACTACGATGAAGAGTTGGCGCATGATTTTGCGTCATGGGTATCGGGGGACTCGATGGAACCACGCTACCATAATGGATCGGTGGCGCTCATTCGTGAGACAGGATTCGATTATGACGGGGCAGTCTATGCGGTGGTCTGGAACGGACAGACGTTTATTAAGCGCGTGTACCGTGAAAGGGACGGGTTGCGTTTAGTATCGTTTAACCCAGACTATGCGGACTTGTTTGCTCCATATGAGGAAGAACCACGAGTGGTAGGAATGATTGTTGGAAACTTTATGCCGTTGGAGGGATAAAGATGGGCTGCTTTGACTATTCGAAGGAACCGAGAAGCGACATTGCCTTTGTGGATATGAAGTCCTTTTACGCGAGTGTGGAATGTGTGGCGAGGGGGCTGCATCCATTGAAGACGTCGCTGTGCGTGATGAGTCGTGCGGATAATTCAGCGGGCTTGATTTTAGCGTCGTCTCCAACGTTTAAGAAGGTCTTCGGGAAATCCAATGTCGGTCGTGCGTATGAATTGCCCTTTGATGTCAAAACACGTCGTTTTAGTTACGCCAATGCGCGTCGTCAAGGAATCGAAGTGACGCCGCAGTATGTACGGTTTATCGAAGACTGGGCGAAGGTGACCTATATCGTGCCACCTCGGATGGACGAGTATATTAAGGTGAACATGCAAATTCAACGCGTGTTTCAAAACTTCGGTGGGCCAGAGGATATTTTTCCCTATTCGATTGATGAAGGGTTTATTGATTTAACGTCGTCGCTGAATTATTTTGTGCCGGATGAGGCCTTGTCCAGACGAGAAAAGCTCGACTGGGTGTCTGCGGATATTCAACGGGCGATTTGGAAGGAGACGGGGATTTACTCGACGGTTGGTATGTCGAATGCGAATCCGCTTTTGGCAAAATTAGCGCTCGATAATGAGGCGAAGAAGATTCCGCATATGCGAGCGAACTGGTCGTATGAAGATGTCGAAGAGAAGGTCTGGGGGATTCCAGAGATGACCGATTTCTGGGGGATAGGTTCGCGGATGGAGAAGCGACTGAACGCACTAGGGATTTATTCGATTCGTGAATTGGCAAATGCGAACCCGGATCGATTGAAACAAGCGCTTGGCGTCGTAGGCTTGGACTTATGGTTTCACGCGAATGGCATCGATGAGAGTAATGTGCATGTGCCGTACCGTCCAAAATCAAGAGGGCTCGGGAACTCGCAGGTGCTTCCGCGCAACTATGTTCGTCAGCGGGATATTGAAATCGTGCTACGTGAGATGGCGGAGCAGGTGGCGATTCGCATGAGACGAATTAAGAAGAAGGCGACGGTTGTTTCGATTCATGTAGGCTACTCGAAGGACGAAGGCTTGTCGTCGATACAGGCACAGCGCAAAATTGATCCGACGAATCGTACTTCGGTGTTATCGGAAGTGGTGTTGGAACTCTTTCGTAAGAAATACAAAGGAGGTGCGGTGCGTAATGTGGCGGTGCGGTATTCCGGATTTGTCGAAGAAAGCTTTGGACTCATTTCACTATTCGAAGATATTGAAGCAGTTGAGAAAGAAGAAAGGCTCCAGACGGCGATTGATACGGTCCGCGACCAATACGGATTCACCTCGCTTTTAAAAGGGAACGCCTTGGAAGGTGGTTCACGCGTGGTGGCTAGAAGCAAGTTAGTCGGAGGACATTCCGCTGGAGGATTAGACGGTTTGAAATAATGGAAAGAGCGTATTTGCCGTATCGCTCGGCAAGAGAGCACAAGGATCGCGGCATGGCGAAGTGGATGGGATTTTTCCTGTCTGAACATACGACGTCCCTAAAAGATGAAAAGAAGCGCGCTGACCAGACGAGCATGCTGACGATGGAAGAAAAATGGATGCTGCTATCGCAATTGTATGTAGGGAAGTTACAAGCCAGTATTACGGTGCCGTATCGGATGATGCGCCAAACGATCATTGGCGAAGTGAGTGAATTGTACGAGAGTGAAATCTCGCTGAAGACAGAAGAAGGCTACCGCCGCATTGCAGTGGAAGAGATTCTGCAAATTCAGTTGGTGGAAAGTTAGAATAAAAGCGTTAGGTATTGTTTAGTAATAGAAAAGAAAAAGGGTGAATAGAATGTCGAGAATGAAAAAAGATACAATTGAGGCTAAAGGAATTGCAGTTCAGGTTTATACTGAGGATTTTGAAAGTGAATATATTAGTCTTACAGATATTGCAAGATATAAAAACCCTTACGAACCTAAAGATGTGGTGAAGAATTGGTTAAGAAGTAGGGATACTATCGAATTTCTTGGTTTATGGGAGACTCTTCATAACCCTAAATTTAAAGGGGTCGAATTCGACTCCTTTAAACAAGCTTCAGGGTCAAATGCTTTTACGTTATCTCCACAAAGATGGATAGTAAATACTGATGCGATAGGAATAGTATCTAAGTCAGGTCGCTATGGAGGAACATTTGCTCATCCGGATATAGCGATGGAATTTGCATCGTGGGTTTCAGCCGAATTTAAACTTTATTTAATTGAAGACTATAAACGCCTCAAAGCAGATGAAAATTCAAAACTATCATTTAATTGGAATTTAAACAGAGAAATTTCTAAGGTTAATTATAAAATTCATACAGATGCAATCAAAAAATATTTAATGAGAGATCTTACAAATGAACAATTGAATTATAAGTATGCTAGCGAAGCGGATATACTTAATGTCGCATTGTTCAACAAAAGAGCAAAAGAATGGCGTGAGCAAAATCCAAATTTAAAAGGTAATATGAGAGACTACGCTAGTTTAAATGAGTTGTTAGTACTAGCGAACATGGAAAGCTACAATGCGATTTTAATAACTAAAGGGATTAAGCAGAAGGAGAGAATGATTGAGTTACGAACTTTAGCAAGAAATCAACTTTTTTCAATAGAAAAACTGAATGGGAGAGGGCTTAAAGAATTAGAACGACTTAGTGAAAGGTAATAGAAATAGAGAATTATATTACTAGCAAAGTGTTAAAGTGAGCGAATTATACGAGAGTGAAATCTCGCTGAAGACAGAAGAAGGCTATCGCCGCATTGCAGTGGAAGAGATTCTGCAAATTCAGTTGGTGGAAGGCGAGTGAATATGTATCGCAATACGGTACTAGAGTAATTGAGGTGAGACTATGGCGAAGATGAAAACTGCAAGTGTACATGTAAGAATAAAAGAAGATACCAAAAAACAAGCAGAAGCAATTTTAGGAGAATTGGGAATTTCGAGATCGGTGGCGATAGAAATGTTTTATAGACAGATTATCCTAAACAGAGGCATTCCTTTTGAGGTAGCCATCCCAAATGCATCAAGGTCACGTGAAGAGTTGACAAAAGAAGAATTTGACAAGATGATGAAAGTAGCCGTTAAACAAGTAGAAGAAGGTCAAACAACACCGGTAGAAGAAGTTTTTGAGGAACTGTATCAAGGTGTAGAATAATCGCTCAAAACACTGTTTAAGAGTGTCCAATTATTGAACGTCCCCCGTTATTCACCAGAGTTGACGGGGGCGTTCTTTTTTGCTAAAATAGTCGTGTTGTAATTGTGAAGCACCACAGCTACAACCGCTCGGATTAGAGTACAAAAGACCGGAATCGGCACTTTAAACTGGCGAGTCTTAGTCTAAAATATAGGAGGTGCAATATGTACGCAATCGTAAAAACTGGTGGAAAACAAGTTAAAGTTGAAGTTGGTCAAGCAATCTACGTTGAAAAATTAAACGCAGAAGCTGGCGACAAAGTAACTTTCGAAGAAGTAGTATTTGTAGGTGGAGATGACGTTAAAGTTGGTGCTCCATTCGTAGCAGGTGCAACTGTTGAAGGAACTGTTGAAAAACAAGGCCGTCAAAAGAAAGTTGTAACTTTCAAATACAAACGTCGTAAAGACTCACACCGTAAACAAGGTCACCGTCAACCTTATACAAAAGTTGTTATTGACGCAATCAACGCTTAATCACGATGATTCAAGTGACTGTACACAAGAAGAACCAACGTATCGTTTCCTTTGAAATGACTGGTCATGCAAACTTTAGTGAACATGGTTCGGATATCGTTTGCGCAGGGGTATCGGCTTTAGCCATTACAACTGTGAACAGCATTGAGAAGTTAGCAGGATACCAACCGATTGTCGAAGTCGACGAGGTTGAGGGTGGTTACTTATATATGGAAGTTGTAGAAGACTTGACGAAAGAGCAAGAGCATACAACTCAAATTTTATTAAATAGTCTATTACTAGGGTTAGAAGATATTCAATCGGAATATCAAGACTTTCTAGCTGTAACTGTTGCATAATCAATCAAGGAGGTGCACAACTATGTTAAAAGTGAATTTACAATTATTCGCCCATAAAAAAGGGGGCGGTTCTACATCAAACGGACGTGACTCACAAGCGAAACGTCTAGGTGCTAAACGTGCTGACGGACAATTCGTTTCAGGTGGTTCAATTTTATTCCGCCAACGTGGAACAAAAATCCATCCAGGTGAAAACGTAGGTAGAGGTGGAGACGATACTTTATTTGCTAAAGTAGACGGAATTGTACGTTTCGAACGTAAAGGCCGTGACAAAAAACAAGTATCTGTTTATCCAGTAACTGCTGCTGAATAATGATAAGAGATAGGATGTGACAGACGTCACATCCTTTTTTTTAGGAAAAATGAGAGTTTCACAAAACTACTTCAAACGTTTCAGATTACTGTATAATAGCTATACTGGCTGGAGTGGAGGGAGCCTTTCGTCTTCCTTCCTCTCAAGCTTCAAACTGACTCTAGGAAATAGATTTCCAGAGTCAGTCATTCACATTGAGTACAATCGCTAGTATTGCTATTATGGAATCTGAAAGTTCTGCGTAGTTTTGAAAAAAGTATGAACTGCTGTTGCGGCTCATATCATTCAAAACTCAAAGACTCTAAAAATAGAAGGAGGGATTCTTATCGAAGCCGGTAAAGAAATTAAAGCGTTCGAAGAATTGGCAAAAGCTGTAGAGGTGCTTCAACAAGAAATCGGTTATTCGAATGTAGAGGCGCTTGGTGAGACGTTACAAAATATCGTAAACAATAACACTGCACAACAAGTCGAAGGATTACCAAGTAATAAAGTCGCTGAAGAATTAAACAAAGCGTATCAACAATTAGATTTAACAGGCTATTCGAGTGAAGAGATTCGCCGTATGATTCAATTTACGTTCTTGAAAGCCGCTAAAGAAGATGGCTTGCAAATGAACCATCAAATGACGCCAGATGCAATCGGATTACTCGTGGCATATATGATGGACCAAATGACGAAAAAAGACGAACCGTTGCAAATTGCGGATTTTGCTGCAGGAAGCGGGAACTTACTCAGTACGATTCTATTATTCTTACAATCTGCTGGTAAAACTACGAGTGCAACAGCCATCGATAATGATGAAGTGCTTGTTCACTTAGCCTTACAAGCATTCGCCTTAGAACAATTGGATGTGAAGACTTCCTTACAAGATGGGTTGCAAGATTCACTCGTGGATCCACAAGACTTCGTAGTAAGTGATTTACCAGTTGGCTACTATCCAGTAGATAAAAATACCGCTCGTTTTGAAACAAAAAATGAAGAAGGCCATTCATTTGCACATCACTTACTCATTGAACAACAAATTCGTTATTTGAAAAAAGCAGGAGTTGGATTCTTTATCGTTCCAACGAACCTTTTTGATACACCTGAAGGAGAGAAGTTACTTTCTTATTTACAAAAAGAAACATACGTGCAAGCCATGTTGGCATTTCCTCGTAATCTTTTCAAAGATATCCAATTTAGTAAGTCACTTTTAATCGTTCAAAAACGTGGAAATGGTGCAAAACAAGTCAGTCAAGTACTTCTTGGAGATATCCCAGAATTTAAGAACAGAGAAAAATTCAAAAAATTCACTCTAACATTCGAAAAATGGGTACAAGAAATGTTATAATGAATCCGTTAGACCCTGATAGGGCTTAATTTGAAATTAAAGGAGAATGTGCATGTCAAAATCAATCGCGATTAATGCAGGAAGTTCAAGCTTGAAGTTCCAATTATTTAATATGCCACAAGAAGAAGTAGTGGCTAAAGGTTTAGTAGAACGTATCGGTTTAGGAGATTCAATCTTCTCAATCAGTTATGGCGATGATCAAAAATTTGAAGTAGTGGAAGATATTCCAAATCACGAAGTTGCAGTAGAAAAACTATTAGAACAATTAGTGGCTCTAAAAATTATTACTTCATTTGACGAAATCACTGGTGTTGGACACCGTGTTGTTGCTGGGGGAGAATTATTCAAAGATTCTGCTTTAGTAGACGATAAAGTCATTGAACAAGTAGAAGCTTTAGCAGAATTTGCACCGTTACACAACAAAGCAGAAGCAGTTGGAATGCGTGCTTTCAAACACATCTTACCAGATATTACAAGTGTAGCTGTATTCGATACTTCATTCCATACAACAATGCCTAAGAAAGCTTATTTATATAGCATTCCAATGGAATACTATGAAAAATTCAAAGCTCGTAAATACGGAGCTCACGGTACAAGCCATCGTTACGTTTCTGAACGTGCTGCTGAAATGTTAGGTAAACCAATTGAAGAATTAAAAATCATCACTTGCCACTTAGGTAACGGTGCTTCAATCACTGCAGTTGATGGCGGTAAGTCAGTAGATACTTCTATGGGATTCACTCCATTAGCAGGGGTTACAATGGGTACTCGTTCAGGGGACATCGATGCTTCATTAGTAGCATTCTTAATGAACAAATTAAACATTACAGACGTTAACGAAATGGTTGACATCTTAAACAAAAAATCAGGTCTATTAGGCCTTTCAGGTGTATCAAGCGATATGCGTGACGTTGAAGCTGCAAGTAAAACAAACGAAAATGCTAAAGTTGCAGTGGAAATTTTCGTTGACCGCGTTCAAAAATACATTGGACAATATGTTGCTGTTATGAACGGAGTGGATGCTATTGTCTTCACTGCTGGTATCGGTGAAAACTCTAAGACAATTCGTGCTCGTATCATCAACGGTTTAACTTGGTTCGGTTGTGATATTGATCCTGAACGTAATGACACTCGTTCAGAAGCCATCATTTCTTCTGAAAATGCGAAAGTTACTGTATTAAACATCCCAACTAACGAAGAAGTTGAAATCGCGCGAGACATCGAACGTTTACGCAAATAATAATACAAGAACCGAAGGTTCCGTCCTTAAAAGAAATTACAAATTCCTGCGGGATTTTTTATAGTGGTTGGCTGAAAGGCACCGGCTCGAGCCTGTAGTCTCTCACCTACCAAATTCAAAGGCTCTCTTGGCGATTAATTGCTGAGAGAGCCTTTGAATTTGTGGTTGTTATGGGATTTCTTTGAATTTTTGGAATTTTAATTGCTAGAGGTCGGGTCAAGCGTCGCACGCTTGCTCGGGGTTACAGGGGCGGAGCAAACCTCTATAAAAGACGACTATAAATTTAATTATACCGCTACTAAAAATGAAAAAAAAGACTGTTAAGCAGAAAAAAAGAGGAGTAAAATTAGTGTATACATAAAATAAAAAGCAAAGGAGAAAAAGAAAATGAAAAAGTTGCTTATAAGTTTTGTAGCTATGTTGTCAGTGGTATTTTTCTTTGTTTCAGGTAAAGGGTATGCGGAAGAAGTTAATACTGTTCAAAATATAGACCAGTATATTATCGTTGAAAATAATCAATTTTATTTAAATATTCCTAAAGAGTTAGAAAATAGTTTTACAGAACAAGTGAAACAAGTTCTTGAGGAAAGAAACGAATATATTAAGAAAAATGATTTAATTATTAATCCTGTTACAAAAAAAATAACAGACAAATTTTATCATTATCGTTTTTTTAGTATAAATGAAGATACTGAGTATTATTGGTGGGGTATGAGACATATATTTTATTCGGATTGGGATGCGAAACAATATGCTCATGAAATGCGTAATGTGTCATTGGCTATGTCTGCTGGTTCATATGTTGGCGCAGCTATAGCGCCTTGGGCAGTTGGTGTTACTGGGTTAACATCAGCTGTAGTAGGTCTTATTGCTGAATCAGTTGATTATAACGCAGACCTAGATGGTGATGGTGTGATCTTAGATTTAAATTGGTGGGCAACGTTTGCTTGCTATCCAAGGTAGTTTTATTATGTTCTGGTTTTTTGTGATATTTTGTAATCTATCTTCATTTTTTCTAAGTATTTTTCTAGTAAAAAAAAAGATAATAAAACCATTTAATCCAGTATCATTTTTAATTTATATCCTTGTGTTGATATATTTATTGGCTGTTTTACTTATGATTCATTTATAAAATAAGAAACACACTGGAATAATAAATACCCCCTTTACTGGTTTGTCCAGTAAAGGGGGTATTTATTATGCGTTACTCATTTGAGTTCAAAATGAAATGTGTCAAATTATATCGACAAGGAATATGGGCTGAGACGCCTGAAAAAGTTATGAAGAGTAGTTTTCGAAGAAGAATACTGGAATGGGATAAAATTGAAAAAATACATGGTCCTAAAGGATTGGAGAACGTTAAAAGGCAAAGGAAATGGACGACAGAAGAAAAATTGACATTTGTCCTACAGATGTTAAATGGAAAAACTATTACAGAAGTTTCTTTTTCAGAAGGAATTAGTAAGGGATTATTAAGTTCTTGGGTTCACAAGTATCTAACTTATGGATATAATGGTTTAGAGAATAAGAAAAGAGGACGACCATTATCTAAGGAGCCTGTTATGAATAAAAAAGTTGTACCTGATAACCTTTCAGAATCTGAACGAGAAGAATTAGTTCGATTACGTGAACGAAATGCATATTTAGAAGCTGAAATTGCTGTTATAAAAAAACTGAGAGCCTTGAGAAAAGAACAGGAAGCTGCGCTTCTCAAGGCGAGAAAGCAGCGATCATCAAGGAATTACGAGAAGTAGGATACCAACTAAAACATCTTCTTAAAGCGATGAAAATCGCTAAATCTACTTACTATTTTGAATTGTCTGTTGCAGTTTCTATATCTCTATTTGGGTTAGTATCAGGAGCTACGCTAACAACTGTAGTAGGTGTTCTGGTTGAGGTTCCTGTTATGTTAGCCTTGGTAAAGTTTGCCAATTCTATGGAAAATAAATTTAATCGTTGAATATGAGTTAAAACTGCTAGCAACAATCAAGTAGTGTTAATTTACAAAATGCTAGATCAGATATATGCCCTAAATGTCCTAGAATGTCCGCCTATAGTCTGTGGTACTATATAATTAGCAAGAAATATCAATACAAGACTTGGAGGGAAACCTTCAGGGCTTTTCTTATGCCCAAAAGGAGGTGAAAGGGTTGCTAAGAAAACCAAAGCGTCCTTGTTCTTATCCTGGATGTCCTAATTTAACTGATGGTAGGTTTGCGAGGAACACCATAAACAAGAGAACAAGCGCTACGAGAAGTACGACAGGGATCCTGCTCTATGCCGTAGGTATGGACGAGCTTGGAAGAGAATAAGGAGATTGAAAGTAAGGTTCATAAATTAATAGAGGAAGTTGAGGCAATTTATTTTCGTGTGGAATTATAAAAAGGAGTCATCACTTGATGAACTCCTATTTTGAGGCTATATAAGTTGCAGTTTTCTTATATGTATAACGATAGATTAGTGGATTCTCATCTAAGGTGCTTGTGTCGAAAATGAAGAAGTGATCACGGTTATCTCTAGACTTTTCCTTATTGAGGACAAAGTAATTCTTACGAGAAGTTGCCATTGTTTTGAGGATATCATCAGTCAGAAAGGTCAATGGAATATTCATGTTGGAGTAGCGGTAGAAGTCACGTTCAAAATCTTGGTAGCTCTCGCTGTAATAGTCCATTTGTAGGTGATTACGCTGAAATTCAAGCTGATTCATAGAGCACCTCCTCAACAAGTTCAATACTAATAATGTTATGTACTTAAAGTCTTATGCAGATTGGTTATTTTGTTATTAGAATTGGGTACTCCAAGTCTTTTTTTATGAATTTTTTTATTCACTCAAAAAAACACTTGACTTAATTAATGAAAAGGGTGATACTATGTTCAAGCAAATACTTGAATGATATTGAGGTGAGAATATGATTAAAAAAGATACTTGTGAAATTTATTGTTATGACGAAGAAAAGGTCAATCGAATACAAGGTAATTTACAGACAGTAGATATTTCTAGTGTTGCCCAAATGTTAAAAGCTATTGCAGATGAAAATAGAGCAAAAATTACCTATGCATTGTGTCAAGATGACGAACTGTGTGTGTGTGATATTGCAAATATTATAGGTGTTACGGTTGCAAATGCCTCTCATCACCTGCGAACGCTCCATAAGCAAGGGATTGTTAAGTTTCGAAAAGAGGGAAAACTTGCATTTTATTCATTAGATGATGAGCATATCAGACAAATTATGATGATTGCATTGGCACTTAAGAAAGAGGTGAAGATCAATGTCTAGTGGGAAAGCAAAACAGTTCGAAGAAGAAATGAAAGCCTATCGTGTTCAAGGATTTACTTGTACTAACTGTGCAGCCATTTTTGAAAATAATGTTAAAGAACTTCCCGGTGTTCAGGATGCGAAAGTAAATTTCGGAGCATCTAAAGTTTATGTTAAAGGGACGACAACCATTGAAGAATTAGAAAAAGCAGGAGCATTTGAAAATTTAAAAATTCGAGATGAAAAAGAACAAAGGGTAGAAGGAGAACCTTTTTGGAAGCAGAAAGAAAACATTAAGGTATATATATCAGCTCTTTTACTTGTAGTTAGCTGGTTCTTAGGAGAGCAGTATGGTGAAGAGCATGTTCTACCGACAATTGGTTATGCAGCGTCCATTTTAATCGGTGGATATTCGTTATTTATTAAAGGTTTCAAAAATTTAAGCAGATTAAATTTCGATATGAATACGCTTATGACTATTGCCATTATAGGAGCTGCAATTATTGGTGAATGGGTTGAAGGGGCAACCGTTGTTATCCTATTTGCGATTAGTGAAGCATTAGAGCGTTATTCAATGGATAAAGCACGTCAATCTATTGAATCTTTAATGGATATTGCCCCAAAAGAAGCGTTAATTCGACGAGGCAATGAAGAAATGATGATTCATGTTGATGAGATTCAAGTTGGAGACATCATGATAGTTAAGCCCGGTCAAAAGTTAGCAATGGATGGAATAGTGGTTAAAGGTACATCGACATTAAATCAGGCTGCGATTACAGGTGAAAGTGTTCCAGTAACGAAAATCACAAATGATGAAGTATTTGCAGGAACCTTGAATGAAGAAGGGTTACTTGAGGTTAAAGTAACAAAACGAGTTGGAGATACCACTCTTTCAAAAATCATTCACTTGGTAGAAGAAGCCCAAGCAGAACGGGCCCCCTCTCAAGCGTTTGTCGAGAAATTTGCAAAATACTATACACCAGCTATTGTCATACTAGCTCTTTTAATTGCAGTAGTTCCACCATTATTTGGCGGAGACTGGAGCCAATGGATTTATCAAGGATTAGCTGTATTAGTGGTTGGTTGTCCTTGTGCCTTAGTAGTCTCAACTCCAGTTGCTGTGGTTACAGCAATAGGAAATGCAGCGAAAAATGGTGTATTAATTAAAGGTGGTATCCATTTAGAAGCAGCAGGACACTTAAAAGCGATAGCTTTTGATAAAACAGGAACATTAACCAAAGGGATTCCAGTTGTAACAGACATTGTGACATATGGTAGAAATGAAAATGAATTAATAACCATAACATCAGCCATTGAAAAAGGATCGCAGCACCCTCTTGCTTCAGCGATTATGCGAAAAGCAGAAGAAAATGGATTAAAATTCAATGAAGTAACAGTAGAGGATTTTCAATCCATTACAGGTAAAGGCGTTAAAGCCAAAATAAATAATGAAATGTATTATGTGGGAAGTCAAAATCTTTTTGAGGAATTACACGGAAGCATTTCAAGCGATAAAAAAGAAAAAATTGCCGACATGCAAACTCAAGGTAAAACGGTGATGGTGTTAGGAACAGAAAAAGAAATTCTTTCGCTTATTGCCGTAGCCGATGAAATGAGGGAATCGTCTAAAGAAGTTATCGGCAAGTTGAACAATATGGGAATCGAAACAGTGATGCTAACAGGCGATAACCAAAGAACGGCAACAGCCATCGGAAAACAAGTTGGTGTTTCGGATATTAAAGCTGACTTACTTCCAGAAGATAAGCTTAATTTTATTAAAGAACTTCGAGAAAAACATCAAAGTGTGGGGATGGTCGGAGATGGCGTGAATGATGCTCCAGCCCTTGCGGCATCTACCGTTGGTGTAGCAATGGGTGGTGCTGGAACTGATACAGCTTTAGAAACGGCTGACATCGCCTTAATGTCTGATGATTTGAGTAAATTGCCATATACAATAAAATTAAGTCGTAAGGCTTTAGCAATCATCAAGCAAAACATTACCTTCTCTTTGGCGATTAAATTAGTGGCATTACTTTTGGTCATTCCCGGTTGGTTAACACTTTGGATAGCGATATTTGCTGATATGGGAGCAACTTTACTTGTAACATTAAACAGTTTACGCTTATTGAAAATCAAAGAATAGGTTCTAAAATGGGTGTACTGACCCCAAAAAGTTAGATTTTGTGTCTAACTTTTGGGGTGCACTTCAATCCAACTTGGAGGTATTTTTATTTAATTCTCATTTACGGGGTTCAGTGCCTTCCAGTAATGCTTTTTTTCTTCAAGTCATTTGTCATGTGTTCTAGTTCGCTATATAATAAGTATATCTTTACTTTGAAGGAGTACTTATGACTCAAGGGATTATTATTAAAGCGTTGAGCGGGTTCTACTATATTGAATCAGATGGAGTCATCTATCAAACGCGGGCACGTGGTGTGTTTCGTAAAAAAGGTCAATCTCCACTCGTAGGAGATATGGTGGAGTTCGAGAGTAGTACCTTGCAAGAAGGAACGCTAACGAAAATCTTGCCGCGAAAGAATGCCATTGTTCGTCCGCCTGTTGCCAATGTGGATGTCGGGATTATCGTGATGTCGGCTGTCGAACCAGAATTTTCGACGCATCTTGTCGACCGTTTCCTTGTCTACTTGGAAGGCTTGGATGTGAAACCAGTCATCATGATTACGAAGACCGACTTGCTGGATGAGGCAGGAATGTCACGCCTCGTGGACATTAAGGCACGTTATGAAAAAATCGGCTATCCGGTTTATTTCGGTCAAGAAGTGATGAAGGATAAAGTGCCATTGTTAGAAAGCCTACGTGGTGAAAAGGTCATCTTCTTAGGGCAGTCTGGGGTTGGAAAATCCACCTTACTGAACGAGATGATTCCAGAATTAAACCAAGAAACGGGAGAAATTTCGAATGCATTAGGACGTGGACGTCATACGACTCGTCACGTATCGCTTCATGAAATCGAAGGCGTGTGGATTGCCGATACTCCGGGATTCAGTACGGTTGATTTTATGGAGATTGAAAAAGAAGACTTACCACATTTGTTCCCAGAGTTTGTCGAAGTGGAGCATGAATGTAAATTCAGAGAGTGTTCGCATCAACATGAACCAAACTGCGCCGTGATTAAAGGTGTCGAGTCAGGAGACATTTGGCAAGAGCGATACGACCATTATTTGAATTTCTATGAAGAACTGGGGCAAAGAAAACCAGTCTATAAACGAAAAAAAATAGTAAGAGGAGAAGAACATGAAAGTAGCACCATCAATTTTAAGCGCAAATTTTGCAACACTAGGAGAAGACGTTAAGAAAGTCGAAAAATTAGGAGCAGACTGGATTCATATCGATGCGATGGACGGGCAATTCGTTCCAAACCTAACATTAGGACCAAACATCGTTGAAGGATTACGTCCAGTGACGGATTTAGTATTAGATTGCCATTTAATGATCCAAAATCCAGAACGTTTCATTCCACAATTCGCAAAAGCAGGAGCAGATTACATCTCTGTCCACGTGGAAGCAACGCCACATATCCACCGCGCACTTCAAGCGATTAAAGCAGAAGGCGTGAAAGCCGGTGTTGTCATCAACCCAGGGACACCAGTGAGTGCTATCTCTGCAGTCTTAAGCGAAGTGGACTTAGTATTAGTGATGACAGTAAACCCAGGATTCGGCGGTCAATCATTCATTCCAGAAACATTGGATAAAGTACGCGAATTAATCGCATTGCGCGAAGAAAAAGGCTACCACTACTTAATCGAAGTGGATGGCGGAGTGAACGGCGAAACAGCGAAACTTTGCGCTGCAGCAGGGGTAGACGTTGCCGTTGCCGGTTCATATGTATACTACGCAGACGATATCAAAGCTGCGATTGATTCTATTAAAGAAGCATAAGAGGGACGAAGATGGAAGTTGTGATTGTCTTGGGAGGACCCAACACCAAAGAGAATATCAAGACACTCTTAGAAAACCGATACGGTAAGGTCTATGAAGACTTCTGCTTTGTTGGAGTCGATGGTGGTGCTCTTCGGTTATTAGGCGAGCACCTTCCCATGGAAGTAGCGATTGGGGACTTTGATTCTGTCACAAAAGAACAGCGCGACTTGATTCATGAAGCAGCGGGTACTATTGTCCAGCTCCCTTCTGAAAAAGACGATACTGATTTTGAAGCAGCTTTATTATGGGTGAAGGAGCATTACGAAGGGACACCGATTCATGTACTCGGTTCGTTTGGTGGACGAGTGGACCACGCGATTAGTACCTTATGGACGATGATGCGACCAGACTTAGCACCGCTCATTCCGTATGTGGTGTTCGAGGATGCAACGAATGTCGTGAATTTCATCCAGCCAGGCACCTACACGATTGAAAAGATGGATTTTACGAAGTACCTCTCGTTTATTAGTATGACTCCTGTGGAAAATGTCACCCTCATCGATGTTAAATACACGCTCGATTCAAAAAGCTACGCATACCCAGTGGCACTTGTCAGCAATGAATTTACAAGTGACAAGATGACCATCTCCTTTACAAAAGGACTCATCTTAGTAGCCCAAACCCGAGATCATTGGAGATAAAGCAAAACATCGCACAAATAAATTGCACCCCCAAAGGTTAGATAAAAAATCTAAGTTTTGGGGTGCTTTAATTATGAAGTTGAGTTATGCGAAGACAGTTCAACCACCTATTCAAATTTGATTTGCGTATTTTTCTAAATGTGTTTGGATTTTTGGCATGATGAGATGCATAATTTTAAGATTCGTAAAAGTTATTACCATGGTCAATAAAAGATAGACAACGACTGATGACGAAGAAACGTCAGAAGGCCAATAGTGGGCAATAATTATTAGAACTATTGGCAATTCTAAGGTTACCGTGACGACGCCAGGAACATAGCCTCTAAATTGCAGGCACATGATATAATGGATTATGAAATGAGATGTATACGCTACTACAAAAGATAAGTAGAGTAGGCTGTTGTGAGTCAATTGGCAAAATCCAGAAATTAACAGCAAAATGATAAACTCTTCTAAAACGCCTACTGCAAAGGCAGACCCTTGTGTAACAGAACCAAAGAACGGTATCTTAAAAGTTGCTAACTTTTGATGATGGCGTATTTTCCATAAGGGCATAACAATCATTTCTTCAAAATCGTGTAAAATAAATAAAATAGGTAGCATCCAAACGTTAAAAAGAATGCTCATATTGTTTACCTCCTTAGTAACAACTAACAATTGTATAATGTTAACGATAAATTTTAATTATCTATCACGCGCGATAGTTTTAGTGTAAGGAGATACGATTTCAAAAACAAGATGTTAAGTGAAATTGGCACAGTTTGACCAAAAGTGTGCCAGGAAAGGAAAAGTATCATGGAATATCAAACACGACAATGGTTGGAAGAAGCCTTGTTTGATTTGTTAGCAACTAGAAAGTCTTTGCAAAACATTAGCATCGCAGAACTCAGCGAACATGCTCAGATTGCTAGACGAACGTTTTATCGTTATTACCATTCAAAAGAGGAAGTCCTCACGAACTATATCGACCGCTTAATCCAGAGATATATTCTCGAACTTCAAACAGAAGAATTGGATGATTTTGAGGATCTTGTAAACTTATTTTTTCAGTACTGGAGCCAGTACACTGAACCATTAAAAATTTTGCAAGATGCAAGATTGCAAGCACTTGTTTTACAAAGGTGGTATGATAAGCTTCCTGCTGTTTATACTAGCATAAAGGCACCTTGGCATATCACAAACAGTACGCAAAGACAAATCAATTATGATAGTAGATTTATTATTGGTGGTCTTTACAATGTTTTTGATGAATGGTTAAAAACAGATAGTCAAACAATGCCTATTGATGAATTAGTCACTACAACCTTAAACACTATAAAACGTGTAAAGGGAAGTTAATTTAGAAGCTGAGATTTTTTAGGATAGTCATGAGCGTTCCAACTAATTGTTTTAAAAATATCTAAAACAAGGGATAGCTTATATTTTTCACAAAGAGTTTTGAAATTCCAAAATTCACTTATAAGTGAATTTTGGAATTTTTTCGTTCGCTGTTGTTTTCAAACTTCGGCACTCTCTATTTCTTACAGCCAAGCCTTTGTTGGGAGTTGCAAATCCAACAAACTTCAGAATTTACAAATGATGTAAATAGATTTCATTTTATTGAGAAGCCTTCAAAGCGCTACCTTATAGCTTTTCACAAACTCCATTTTTTTGAAATAAAACTCAAAAAAGGCACTTTTATATAACCTCTGAGACGAACCATGTTGGGTGTGTAGCTTTGCTTGTAAAAGCGTAAAAAAACTTGAAACGAAAGGAATAGTAAAAAGCCTTGATTGTAAGATTTTTGTTATATTCCAATGAAGAACTTGACATTATTAGTTACTTCCACTAGAATAGAATTACATACCATCGGTATGATAGGAAGGGGCTAAGATGGCAAGAAATAGAAACTCACATGAAACTAGAAAAAAAATACTAGAGGTCTCTAAAAATTTATTTTTAGAAAAAGGATTTGATAATACGTCAATACAAGATATCATAGATGGCTTAGGTGGATTAACAAAAGGTGTTATCTATCATCATTTTGAGTCTAAATATGATATACTGCAAACAATCATTAGCGAAAATAATCAAGAAATTTTAAATTATAATTGGAGAGGAAATACTGGATTAGAAAAGATACAAAATTCTTTGATGGACTCTTTCTCTAATTTTGAACACCAAAGGCTCGTTTACTCTGCCTCAATCATGCTAAGAAGTCCACGTTTGTTAGGAGAGCAGTATCTAGGTCTATTTTCTGATTTTTTACCCGAAATTAGAGAAAAAGTTTACGAAGGAGTTGAAGATGGGTCTATTAAAACAGAATATCCAGAAGAGCTAGCAGATTTAATTGTTTTATCTCTAAATATTTGGATTGGTTTTCAAATTTCCGTTTTTTCATTAGTAGAATTAAAGCGTAAAATGAATTTCATTAAACTTACTTTTGAAGGTCTAGGGGTACAGTTAATTTCTGATGAAATGATAGAGGTGATTTTCAACTTATTTGATCACTTAAAAAAAGTAAATAAGTAGTCGCATGACATTCTTGTTATTACTAATTTCTATTTATGTATTATCAATTGAATAAATTATTTTACATAATTGATAATTAAAAAAACATACATTAAGTGTGTTATTAAAAATCTATTATACATACCGCAGGTGTGTATAATTTTTTAGCGTATACATACCAACAGTATGTATAGTGCTATTGTCTGAAAAGTAAGCTTATTTTTAAATATTTGTTGAGATTAGTTTGGATAGTTTATTTACATTTTGGAGGAAAGAATCTATGTTGTCGCTTATTAAAATTGAATTAAATAAAGTTTCTAAATCTAAATTATTTTTAGCCTGGTTGTGTACTATATTTATAGTGTTAGGTATTACAGCAATCATTATTATGGGTTTAGGTACTGACAATAAACTAGGAGAATTTACTGGACAGGATTCTAATGTTATTAGAATTACTGGTAAATGGGAAGGTTGGGCAATTGTAGCTTCATTGTTTTCATCTTTATTTACAAAAGCAGCATTTTTGATTTTCGAATCTTATTTATTATCTACGATTATTATTGATGAATTTAAACGAAGAACAATTTTTCAGTTGTTTTCTTACCCTATTTCTAAAATAAAGTTACTTTGGGGAAAAATTCTTTCAGTCATTCTAATAGCATTTATTGCCCATTTTTCTGCACATTTAGTGACTCAATTATTCATTAGATTCATGGCTGTTGTAACTGAATCTAGTTATATCCCTCTAGCTAGTCAATTAATTAACTTGGCTGGAATAACGTTTGCAACAGTACTAATAGGGTTACTACCATTTGTTTTAGGTATGATTAAACATTCAACAGCTATAACAATGCTTTCAGGACTTGGTTTAGCAGCATTACTTTCAAATGTAAGTCCAGGAAGTTTATCTAATAATATTGCTGATAACTTATTCTTTTTGATATTTGCAAGTTTCATAAGTTTAATGATTACTTCATTTTCAATTTATACTATTTCAAGACAAGATATTAATATCAAGTAGTATAGCTGAATTTAATGGAAGTAAAATGATAATTCTTTAATGATTACTTTAAAAGAAGAGCTGGATAAATTGGTATTTATGCTCCTGAAGAAAAATTCTTGCATTTAAAGCTAGATATAGAAAGAGA
>CAURBR010000024.1:0-31920 GCA_963523415.1 uncultured Streptococcus sp.
AACAAAAATGTTTGGCCCAAAACAAAAAGGAATTAAGCAACAATTAGTTGCTTAACCCCTTCCTAAGTTTCTTCATCAACACTATTTGACAAAGAGCCGTCATCATTTTCATGTAGTTGAACTCGAGCTCACAGGCCAAAACTTCGCACTGTGAAGTTTTGCTTCCCAGATTATCCGCACGACTTGTGCCAAGTCCTTTGCGTTACTCCGGTCCAGTGATTCAGTCCTGACCGTTCGCTCTCGTATCCTTATTTTTCCATTAAAGCCTGATTAGCAGTGATAATGGCTAATTTATACACGTCTTCTTCGTTACATCCGCGTGATAGGTCAGAGATTGGTTTGTTTAATCCTTGTAGGATTGGTCCGATGGCTTCGAAGTTACCGAAGCGTTGTGCAATCTTGTATCCGATATTTCCTGATTGGATTTCTGGGAATACGAATACAGTTGCTTGTCCTGCTACTGGTGAGCCAGGAGCTTTTTGTTTTCCTACGCTTGGTACAAACGCAGCGTCGAATTGTAATTCTCCATCGATGTTGTAGTTTGGTGCTAATTCTTGAGCGATTTTAGTTGCTTCAGCTACTTTTAGTGCTTCTTCAGATTTAGCAGAACCTTTTGTTGAGAAACTTAACATTGCAACATTTGGTTCGATACCGAATAATTCAGCTGTTTTGGCAGATTCTACGGCGATTTCAGCTAATTCTTGTGCGTTAGGGTTGATATTGATGGCGCAGTCTGAGAATAAATATTTCTTAGATTTGTCGCTGTTGATCATGATGAACGCACCACTTGTACGAGATACACCTGGTTTTGTTTTAATGATTTGTAAAGCTGGACGTACAGTATCCCCAGTTGAGTGAACCGCACCAGATACTAAACCGTCTGCTTGTCCCATGTAAACCATCATTGTTCCAAAGTATGTTACATCTCGTAATAATTTTTTGGCATCTTCCTGCGATACTTTTCCTTTACGACGTTCAACAAAGCTTGCCACCATTGCAGCATATTGGTCTTCAGCAACTTTCTCTGGATCAACGATTTCTAAGTTACGAATGTTAAATCCACGTGCATCAGCTACTTCGTTAATTTCGTCTACATTCCCAAGTAAGATTGGTTGACAAAGGCCATCAGCTAATAAACGAACAGCTGCACCAATGATTCTTGGTTCATTCCCTTCTGGAAATACGACTTTCACGTTTTTTCCTTTCACTTTAAGTGATAATTCTTCAAATAATTCCACGGATATCCCTCCAAAAATTTGTTACTCTAATCATACACTATCTGCCCTCAAAAAAACAGTACAACGTACACAGCACGTGGAATCAAACGACCTGTACCAGTCTATATTCAAATTCGATTAGTACAGTTCACTATTTTTACTTTTTATCCCTTAGCAATTCTTTCGTTGTGTGCTATACTAATAGCGAATTGTACAAAGGAGGCAGACCCTTGCGAACCTATGCGAAAAAACTAATGGATACGGCCATTTTAGCCGGACAAATCATGCTGGAATGCAACGCAGAATCTTATCGTGTAGAAGAAACGATGAACTACATTCTTTCTACGAGCAACTTTGAGACATGCGAAGCTTTTGCAATGGCAACTGGTATCTTCGCCACACTCGATGATGACTGCATTGATTCCATAACCGAAATCAGACGTGTCCCAAACCGTGACACCAATCTCAACCGAATCTACAAAGTAAATACAATCTCGAGACAACTTGTAACCAAAGAAATCGATATCGACACCGCTTATCAACGGCTCAATGACTTAAAGGCGTCCGAATACCCTCAATGGTTAAAAGACATCGCTCTTATTCTCATGTGTGGCTTCTACGCTGCTCTATTTGGAGCTACGCCAATAGAACTCATGATTGCAGCAGTAGCAGCGGTTATCATGCCCTTTATCTATAAGTTAGATCCAAAACTAAAACTAGGAACATTCGTGTTGAACCTCATCTCGATTATTCCAGCGATTGTCATTATCATTTTGATTCAGAAACAATTCGTCCCCGATGCTCGAATTGGCATCTCCATTGTCGGATTAATCATGCCAGCCGTTCCTGGAACCGCCATTACAAATGCCATTCGCGATACATTACGCGGAGACTACAACTCAGGAGCAGCTCGAGCAATTGAAGCATTCGTGACCGCTCTTTCCGTCGCCATTGCTGTAGCTCTTGGACTCGTATTAGCAGGAGGTGCGAACCCATTATGATTTATCAAGTCATCAGTGCTCTCATCGCCGTCTACTTCAGTTGTATTGTCTTTGAAGCACCCAAACGACTCCTCGTTCATATTTCGATTATTGGAGGCATTGGCTGGTTTGTATATCTGTTCTTCCTAGATAGTTCCGGATTACAACTAGCTACCTACTATAGCGGCCTTACCATTGCAGTATTATCGCATTTAGCAGCACGCTATTTCAAAGCCCCTGTAACGGTATTCTTTATTCCTGGATTTTTCCCACTCGTTCCTGGTGCAGGCATGTACCGTACCGTATACGCCTTCTTTGTAGGAGATATTGAAAAAGGAAAATTCTTCTTTGGGCAAACGATGATTACCGCCGGGATGATTGCGTTAGCGATCTTTACAGTAGACTCTCTCTTCCGCCTCTATTCACATTGGCAATCAACTCACCGTCAATCAGCAGACTAAATAAATGAACTTGAAACTGCCAAAGATTTTCTTTGGTGGTTTTTTTATGCTTACCGTTGGTTTGTTTTTGAAATGGTGCGTTTTGTTATAGTTGCTATATTAGGGCACCGGTGCAAGCCTTGGTCTTGCACCTTTGAAGCTTCAAAGCTGGAGTAAGAAATCAATTCCAAACTCCAGCTAATTCACATTCAATGCGATTCCCTAATATAGCTAGTATAACCGCACCATTTCATCACAAACCAACTTATCAAGAAAGTCTTTGGATTCCGTTCCTTTGAGATATCTTGATGGTAGGGACTCCATCTTTCTTTTCATAGCATCAACGCTCTCTAAATCTCCAAACTACAAAAGAAAATATTATTGTTTTATGATTAGGTTTGCTGCGAGGATGAAGATTGTCAATCCTCATTTAAGTTAAGAATTAGTAACTGTGTATGGACAAATACCAGGTTTGTGTGGTTCAATAAAGATATAAGGATGTCATAGCTCAGTAGGATAGAGCAAGCGTTTCCTAAACGCTAGGTCGGGGGTTCGAATCCCTTTGGCATCGTAAATGGATATTTCGTAGTCTTAAATAATAGTAGATAATCAATATATTTATTTTCACATTCTCTACTTCCAATAGATTCACAAAGATTTAATAATGCTACTTTTTGTAGTAGGCTCTTTTATTTCTACTTAGCGAACAGCTTCTTTGATAATTTAATTAGTTAACTTACAGATTTATAAATAAATCACTTCTGAAATATCTAGTTTCTATTTGCGACTCAATCTGTTATAGATAGCACTAAACCATTATATATAATACTTTAAAAATTAAGGCGTCAGAAATGTTCATTTCTGACGCCTCTTCTATGGAATAATATTTTTATCAGTTTTTGGCATTAACTTGATTTAATTATTCATTTAAATATTTACCTTTCACTCCAAGAATGTCACAAACCTTTTGTAAATCTTCGTGTGAAATAATGTTATTATCATAAATACTCTTTCCACTAATTCTTTGTAGTTCAAGAGCCATATGAGCTGCTTTTTCAGCAGTTTCTATCAATCCAAAGCAATCTTGGAAATCTTTACCAGTAGATAATACCCCGTGTTTACTCCATACTACTAATCTATGAGTTTTAAGAGCTTCTGCTGTCGCATCTCCAATTAATTGAGTTCCAGGAACTTCCCAAGGTAAAACTGCAATACCATCAGGGAAAACTACAATAGATTCTGTTAATACTGCCCATAAATCTAACGTTAAAGATTTACTTGTCACTTCATTTAGCAATGAGTAAATAACAATATTCGTTGCATGATTGTGTACAACAACTCTTTGGTTCGAATCAATTTTTAATCTTGCAGCATGAGCTAATACATGCATAAAGATTTCACTAGTTGGTCTTTTTCCAGTTACAAAACCCGCAACTACTTGATAACCTTTGGCAGTAAGTTTAATAACACCTGTATCGATTTGTGGTTGAGAATGCAAGACTCTAAAGTGACTTCCTGAAGCAGTAATCAATAAATATTCTCCGCGTACATGTTCTGGTACATCTAATACTTCTACTTCTTTTCTATTTGTAGTGTAATAAGTGTATGGAGTGCCTTCTAATTCATGTTGTAGACTAGCAATTTCGTCTTCAGTTAATCGATAACTTACGTTACCACCGTTATATTCGTCCCATCCCTTATTCCACATATCATAAGTTATTTGACCTAGTTCTTGAATATATTTTGGATATGTCATAATGATTTCCTTTCTCTTAATTTTATTAGTTTGGCTTTTCTTTTTTCATCAAACTCTTTAAACAATTGTTGCTTATCAAGATAAATACTGATCGGTAAAATCACTATTGTAAGCCAGAGTTGTTGATATAGAATTGAAACCACAAATAGAATACCTAGTACAATTATCAGTATTTTTTTCATCTTTTTTATTCGCCTACTTCTAATTTTTCATTATATTTCTTACGATCTTTTAGTAACCACACGTATAAACCTAACCAAACTACACCGAGTAAAATAGCTACTAGGCTACCATTAAATCCGTTTGCTAAGATATAACGAATATCTGGGCCTTCGAATGATGCCCAAGAAATTTGCCCGCTTTGTTGTAAAGTCTTTGTTTCTTCAGCAAGACGTGTCATGTATGGTGTGAAGTAAGTTGCTCCATATAAGAATAATGGAGTTGAAATTAAACCATGGATAATCATACGAAGAACGTTACCATTCGTTAATAATAAAGCCCCTACTACGAATGATAAGTTAATAATTCCAGCAAATGGCAATACAACATTCCCTGGTAAAACAATTGATCCAACCAATAAGAATGGAATCGTAAAGATTACAGCTACCCACAATTCGTTACGTCCACCTAACACTGGCCAATCAAGACCAATGTACACTTCACGGCCTTCAAATTTTTCACGCATAAAGTCTGAAACAGCTTCTGAGATTGGAGATAATGCTTGTGAGAATAACTTAGAAACCATTGGGAATAATGTTAAAGCAGTTGCTGCTTGAACAGCTAAACTTAAAGCGTACTTAATTCCATTCCCTGAAGCTAGTCCTAAAGCAAGACCAATGATTGCACCCATTACAGAGTTTTCACCGAACACCCCAATTTTTTCTTTTAATGTGTCAGCATCGAACTCTTTATTTAAGAATGGAATTTTCTTTAATAATTCATCGATTGGATGCAAGATTACAGCAATTAAAGTGATAAAGTGAGGTACTGTAATCCCCGGAACACCTGTTAAACGTTCTACTTCAGGAGCAAACGCATCCCCAAGTTTTAACTCTAATACGATGATGATTGCAGCAGAGATGAACCCATATACAATGTTATTTGTAAAGTAAGTTACAATAACTGCTGTGAAGATTTTATTCCAAACATTCCATAAATCCACATTTAATGTTTTTGTTTGTTTTGTAACTAACATAATGAAGTTAATTGCTAATTGAAGTGGGAAAACTAAAAATGCATAAGGCCAAGCCCAGCTAATAGCCGCAGCACCAGGCCAACCAATATCAACTGCTGGTAAACTTAATCCCGTATGAGTAGTTAAGTCGTTAGCTGCAGTACCCATGCTCGTCATGATGAAGTTGACAAGAATTCCCATACCTGTGAAAGCAATCCCTAAAGTTAAGGCAGCCGTAAAGGCATCTCTAAACTTCATTTTCATTACCAAACCAACAATTAGCATTAGAAACGGCACAAACACTGCTGCCCCTAAATCCAAAATATATTGAATAACTGTTTGTAAGATTTCCATAATTTTCTCCTCCTATTTATTTAGAAAATCTATAATTTTTTGTAATTCTTGTTTTTGACCCATACCAGTTAGGAAGGCAATTCCATTGAATACAGGAATACCATAATCCTTTTTAGGCTTTACTATTGAGATATATCCATCTGCAGTTTTTATATATTGATCTAATGATTTCATATCAACCGCTTCAATCTCACAAGGTACTTTAGCCTCTTTCAACAAGCGGTCTACCTTTGAAGCTACTGTTTGTGAAGTAGCAACTCCTGAACCACATGCAACAATTAATTTTTTCATTATTCTTCCTCCATTTCTGCCGTAGCAAATAAGTTATAAATTTCTTCTTCAGTTTTCCCATTCTGTAGTTGTTCAATAAATTTCTCTTGTCCAAAAACATTCATTAATTCTACTAACAATCCTGTTTGATTTTTTGGTTCTGAGATCCCTAAAACAATTACAAAATGCACATTGACTTCAACATCCGATGTTCCCATCTGGATAAAGGTAACTGGCTTCGTCAATTTAACCACATAAATAAAGGGTTTTCTCACATATTCACTATAAGTATGAGGAATTGCAACTGCTGTTTTTTCTAATTGCAATCCTGTTGGGAATTCTTCTTCTCTCGCCAAAATAGCTTTAGCAAAATCTTCCCTAACATAACCTTTTGAAAATAATGTTTCAGCTAGTCCCTTTAACAGTTTCTCTTTAGTATCACCTTTCCCTTCCAAGTTAATTAATTCTTTTTGTACTAATTGAGATATAATCGTCATAATATCCCTCCTTATTGAATTGGTTCAAATTCCGCTTCAGAAAACAGAGCGGTCAAAAAACTTTCCTTATCTTTTGCTTCCCATAAATGCTGAATATAGGAAGAACTATCAATCTTTGAATAAATCATCTTTAAGGCATCTTTATAAATGTCTAATTCTTTTTCAGAGATAGCTATTAACATTACTACTTTTATAAGGTTCTGCCCCCAATATATTGGTTTATCAAGAGTCATCATTATTAATTCAGAAGTCTTGACTTCCTTTGGATTTGCATGTGGCAACGCTATTCCTGTATAAGTACTAGTAATACCTAAGTTTTCTCTATGTCGTATAGTTATTTCATATTTAGAATTCTCTAAATTTTCTTTTTTGGATAAATTAATCATTTCAGTCAAACATTTTTCCGCATCACCGGTTTTCTTCTTAAGATAAATTGAATTTCCAATCAATCGTTTGATGAGTCTTTGAGCTAACTCTTCGTCATCTTTAATCAAATAATTAGATTGGTTTTGTCCCATCGTATACGTCAAAAATCTCTTTTGAATTTTAAATAGATCCTCTTCTTTCATGATAGTTCCAACATGAATATATTCATATTCAACATCTCCAAGGGAGACAGAGCTTATCACTAAATCGTTGGAATTTACTTCTAAATCCTTTGCTTTAGAAAAATCAACTTTCTCAATGTTGTCAAACTGCCCTGTAATCTTTCTAACTTGATTAAGTAATAATTCTGACGTCGCTAAACTATGCGGGCATACCACGTAAATTCTCATAGGTTGATTAATTTTTTCAACAGCAATTTCTAAATGAATCGTTAGCAGTGCTGCCTCAATATCAGTTAGCTCAACTCCAAAATTATCCATAAAAATTTTCCCAGAGAGCCATACAAAATTATAAAGAATCCCATATTGATATTTTATATCTTCAATAAGATTACTTTTTAAATGAATTCGATTCTTTAATCTCATAATCATTGCTGGAAGATGATTTAGAAGCATTCCTCTTAGATACTCATCGTTTTGTAATTGAATTCCTGCTAAATCTCCAACCATAGTTATAAATTCATCAATAGTTTTCTCAATCTTTGGATTAGATCCTAAATATGCACTCGCATAATTCCCAATGGAAATCAAAATCTGCGAGAGAGTTACAATTTCAGCCTCGTCTATTTCTTCTCCAGCAATTTCATTCAATAAATCTCTAGCAAGAAGATAAGTCTCAATAATCTTTGGGCTATTACTATCAAATGCCTTTTGTTGTTCGACTTTAAAACCATTCGACCAGCGAATATCGAATATTAGAAGATCAAGTAATAAGTAATGTCTAAAATCATGCGCTACAGAGAATTGATATTGTTCTAAATACCGATTCATCACCTGACTAACTAGTTGTATTCTTTTAGAAGACACATACCCTGCCTGCTGAATTGCATCAAGATTTACATGAGGTATCCCGTGGAGAAGCTTATTTCTAAAATATTTACGAATCTGACTTTCTTCCCCAAACAGAATAAATTCTCCTTGTTGCTTTTGAATACGAATACCATTTGGATTTAATTCTTTTTCAAGCTCATAAATTTCTCTTCGAATAGTTGACTCACTAATATAATGTTCAAGAGACCAATCGAGTAGATCAACTTTACTATTTAAAAGAAACTCAAATAGTAACTTAAATTCTTCTTTATTTACCTCAACCTCACTGTTATCTTGAAACTTTTCCAGTAACTGATGCCTAAATTTTTTATCAATTTCAATATAAATTCCAGCGCTTGGTTTCTTCACCACTTCAGACGAATACGGTTTCAAAAAATCGTTTAAAACTTTGATGTCGTTGTAGATGGTCTTTGTAGAAACTAAATATGTGTTTGCTAGTTCTTTCCCAGTTATTGGTTCCTGTTCATGAACTAATCTATTCAAAAGATCAAATTGTCTCTTGTTCACTCAAATTCCCCTCCATCTATTTCCACAATCTCATTATATAAATCTCCTTAACATATGATAAACCAACTTTTTTCCAGAACATTGTGGAAGTTTTCATCTATATTTTGACACTTTTAAAGGTTTATAAGTTGAAATTTTTAAATTTTTCAATAATATTCTCCATCTACAAAAAAAGACTAATCTGGTATACCAGATTAGTCTTTGATATTTAAACACGTATAAATTAATTTAATGCTTTGATAAATTCTTTTGCAATTCGCGTTACACTTTCGTATCCTTCAGTAGCAACTTTGGCAGAAAGCGCACTACCAATTCCTACAGCGCAGGCACCAGCTTCTTTCCACTCTTTTACGTTTGATACCGAAACGCCACCAGAAGGCATTAAATTCACTTCTGGAATCGGTCCGTGGATGGCTTGGATAAATCCTTTACCAATCGTTCCACCAGGGAATAGTTTAACGATTTTTGCACCAGCAGCCGTTGCGTTCACAACTTCTGTCACCGTCCCGCAACCTGGTGAATATTCAATATCATTTCCCACAGCAAATTTTGCGATTTCCGGTGAAAAATGTGGACTTACTAAGAATTTCGCGCCAGCAGCATTTGCTAATGCAGCATGGTCTAAATTCATTACCGTTCCAGCACCAACGATGACTTTTTTATCATCTTTAAATTCTTCAATCAATTCCTTGATGACTTCATCTGCCTTTGGCGTTGAGAATGTTATTTCAATATTATAAATACCGCCTTTAATCGCATAGCGTGCAATATTCTTAGCATCATCTTTATCTTTTCCGCGTATAACTGCAAAAAAATAATTTTCCTTCAACTGTTCAATTAACATATCTTTTTCGCCTCCAAATAGTTGTAAGCTTCTTTGAGGTCGCTAAATAGGCCCTGACACTGTTCATGATTGAATTTCGACTGTTTACGATACAATTGCTCACTTACTATACAAACATCAATTCCTGCACTGACTGCTGCTGTCGCTCCAAGGAAAGTATCCTCAAAAGCTATGGCATCTTCTGGACTAGCTCCAACACTTGCCAAAGCAGCCAAGTAAATATCCGGTGCAGGTTTTACATTTTTTACATGGTCTGAGCATACAATCGCATCAAATAAATGACTAGCCCCATTTTGTGATAACAATTCATCGATTCTGGCTCTTGATGAAGATGAAGCTAAAACTACCTTAAAGCCTTTTTCTCTCAATTTTTCGGCAATTTCCTTAGCAAACTTTTTCAACTTGATTTCGCCATTCTGTAATTTTATTTGATAGTATTCTTCACGGACCACACGAATCTTTTTAGCAAAGTCTACATCATTAAGTAATTCAGCGACCTTTGCATCGTTCGATTTTGCACTATGCCCTGTAAATGATTCTACGAAGCCTTCTGGAGGTGTAATTCCATAATGCTTAAATCCATAGTGCCATCCTTCGGCATATACGCGTTCGCTATCTACAAACAAACCATCCATATCGAAAATTGCAACCCGTTTAGGCATGTCATTCCTCCTAAAAGTCGTCGTCTTCGTCTGCATCCTCAACGACTGATTTTTTCCATACATAATCATCTGAAATTGTGTAATTTTTCAATTCATTTACAGCAGCTTCTATATCACTTCCAAGAAGTTGTTGATTAATTCCTTCAAGTACCATTGGAAGGCTTGCTCCAGCAATTAATCGTACGTTTTCTGCACGGCCTTCTTCTAGTTTATTAACAGCAAGAACTGATTGATTATAAGGTGAAGCACTTAATAAGTCAGCAAAAATAAGAACTGATTCATTAACATCATAACCTGACAATGTTTCGTAAATTTTTCCACCGAATGCTTCTACGGACTCACCTGAATGCAATCCAATTGTTGTAATTCCTTTTACCTCACCAAAAATAACTTCCGCAGCATCTTTGAATCCTGCAGCTAATTCTCCGTGTGTAACAATTAAAATTTGCATGTTCTTTCCTCCAGTATTATTTCAATTTGTTGACATTGAGAATTTAAATGATCACTATCAATATTTTTCGAAAGCTCTTTATTATTTAAAGAATCCTTATTTGGCCGTACGACCAATACCTTCATATTATTTGAAGCTACAAGAGTTTCTTCCACTGTTAAATTTTCATTAGCTCCTACACAATCAAGAAAAATGACAGTTGAATTGGTCTTTACTGTTCTGCATAGTGCAATTAACCCAACTCTATTAGTGCATCCACCATCCACTAGTGCAAAGGCTACATTTTTATTCTTTTTATATTTTTCGAGCATATTTAACACTTCAATCACCGAGGAAGTATTTCTCACCTGCGTTTTACCACTAGATCTACCTTTTACAATTCTACTAAAAAGATAAAAGAATCCAAGCGCAAACACCGCTAATAGGATGCTTAATAGCCATCCATCGAATAGATAGCTCATCAAAAAGTAAAGAGCTACTCCAAACAATATTGCTAGAATACTTTCAATAGCAATCCTTATCAATGTATTTTTTTGATTCTTTTCCAAATCTTCGAAAGAATAATCGCCAAATGAAACAATTGGCGTATCGAAATACGTGGTAATAATTTTATCCGCTTTAGAAACATCGCCAATATAAATATTGTGATACTTTCTTTTATTGACTTCGATTTCCTTAACATTAATATCATCTCTAATTGTTAAGATATCTGACAAGTATGCTTGAATAAATTTATCCTTTTGCTTATCTGAATTTCTTTTTTTCAACAGAAATCCATATCGCAAAATCCAATCGTTCATTTGGCGATTACTTTCCATAGTTCTACCTCTTATAAATTAAAGTTTTTAAGAACTTCTTCAAGAGAAGTTTTAGGTGCTGAAGGAGTAGCTTGGAAGTAAATATCTTTAACTCCGTAGTTATCATGAATATCTTTTAGAACTTCCGCATCTGATTTGTTTAAATAAACAGATTTCGTTACTAATACATCTTCATCATTCTTTTTAGCAACACCACCAATATTTAATTCCTCTACCGGTACACCATGTTTTACAAGATTAGCAATTGTTCCAACTGTTTTAGCAATTAAAATACAACTATAGTCTTTAAACTTATATTCATCCCAATAATATTTTGCTTTTTCTTCAGAAATTACGATAGTCTTTTGACCTGTACGATTTCCTGCACTTTTATATAAGTCCTTCATAAAAGAATCTTTCGCAACCACATCGTCGACTACAAAAATAGAATTAACTCCATTTCTTTGAGACAAAGTAATCATTACTTGTCCGTGAATTAAACGTTCATCTACTCTGGCTAAATTAACTTTCCCCATGAGTTAAACCTCCAAATTATAAAATTCCAATGGATGCTAAAACGATTAGGATTAAAGTCAACCATAACAAGGCTTGAGTCACTTTAAGTCCTTTTTTAACGAAATAGAAATATACACCCATTACTATAGCTAAAGGTAAGATACCTGGTACGATCTTGTCAAGTAATTCTTGAATAACGAATTTTTTGTCAGAAATTGTAAATTGAAGAGCAGAACTTACTTTTACATAATTTCCAGCTAAAATACCCATCATAAATAAACCAAGAATTGACAATAAATTGATTGCGTCTTTTACGCCTGAGCTATGCACAAGACTTGTTGCATTTCTACCTAATGAGAAACCTTGCTTAGCGAAGAATAAACCAACAAATACTTGGTATAAAGCAAATGCTAAGAATGGGAATAACGCTCCAAGTGCACTACCTTGTTGAGCCCATGGCACTGCAATCGCAATAAAGATATATTGCATTGTACCAGAATCGATGGCATCACCAATCCCGGCAAGAGCACCCATAAGTCCAGCTTTTGTATTGTACATTAAGTCATCTGTCATTGTAATTTCTTCATTTTCATACTCTTGACGAGCTCTTTCTTTCTCCATTGAAGACATTAAACCAGTGATGACTCCACCACCCCAAGTTAATTGAGTGTTGAAGAAAAGTAATTGTCTCTTATATGCTTCTCTTCTTCTATCTTTGTCTTTATATAATTTTTGTAAAACAGGCATCATTCCATAAAGTAATGAAGGAGCAAGATAGCGGTCGAATGAATGTGGAATTTCATTTGCGAAATGCCATCTCAAGTATGCCTTTGTAACATCTTTTTGTGTAATCTCTTCAGGAGCTAATGCTTCATTTTTTTGATTCAATTCTGTACTCATTATCTATTCCTCCAATTAAAAATCATCATCATCGTCATCATCTAATTGACTAGATGAAGCTGCTGCACTACTTGTTGTGGCTGCTTGATTATTTCTAGTTACCATCACAAAGAGAGCTGCGAAGAGTACTCCGAAAATAGCATAAGTTACCATTGTGACATTTAAAGGTTTTAATACAACACTCATGAAGTATGCTAATAGGAAGAACACTAGATAATCTTTTCGACCAATTACATAAATAGTTGTTGAGATACCGATTGCTGCTAAGCCTCCACCTACTACTTCTAACACGTGGAATACTACAGTGTCTTTTAATTGAACAATTAAATCAGCAATCATAGGAGCCCCAAAGTAAAGTGCCACAAAGATTAATGGAACAAATAGAATGAATGATGCAATGGTTGGATACCAGATGATAGAACGTTTAATGGCTCCTTCATTCATATCTTCGATTGCTTTATCCATGTATTTTCCTAAGAAAGTATTTACGAAGAAACGTAATTGATATAAATAACTTCCTAACAATCCAACTGGAACAGCTACACCGATGGCAGCTTCTGGAGTAAGATTTCCTAACAATGCAACTGGAACAGCGATAGCTGCAGCGATTGCAGGTTCTGAAGGCATTGTTCCACCAGGAGAGAACACTCCCATATAAATTAATTGAAGAGCTGCTGTTACGATCATTGCATTAGCAACATCTCCCATCACTACCCCACAAATTAAACCTGTCATTAATGGTGAGAAGCGAAGTGTTAATGTTGCTCCACCGCCAAGCCATCTTGACATAACTGCTGCTACCCATAGAGCAATTAATAAACTTTGTACTACTGATAATGTTTCCATTACCTATTTTCCTCCTTTAAGTTAAGGATTATTCTTAACTTGAAAATTTTGAACGTAAATAAATTATTTCGTTAATCAATAAAATTACTCATACTCATTTTTAAAGAAATAAAGATAATAACAAACTAATTTAACGAAACTCTTGAAAGACTTACATTCTTATGGATGAACGTAAATACTTTCACTTTGAATAGATCTTACTGGAAGCTTTCCTTCAACAATCACCTCGCAATCTTCTACGCATTTTTCGCCCATTGCCTCTAAACATTCCATTGTATATGCAGAAGTATGTGGAGTCACAATTACATTCTCAAATGCAAGATATGGATGATTAGCACGTCCTGGTTCAACCTCTAGAACATCTGTTGCAAAGCCAGCGATTTTACCAGATTTTAATCCTTCTACAATGGCTTCTTCTTCAACCAATGCACCTCTAGCTGAATTCGAAATATACACATTTTTCTTCATCATTTCGACTTCTTTTTTAGAAATGAAATGATAGTTTTCTTCTGTAAGGTTCGCACACAGACAAATAACATCCGAATGACGAATTAGTTCCTCAAAACCTACTTTTTCCGCTCCGTGTGCTTCTATATCTAGTTTACTCTTATATGGATCATATGCAAGTACACGGCATCTAAAACCATATCTCAATGTTTCTGCAACACAACCTCCTGTATTCCCGATACCGATAACACCAACAACTTTATTATAAAGTGAGTGTCCAATGAAGAAGGCTCGTTTTTCCCATTGATCGCCCTTTACTGCTTTTAATCCCCCTACAGTTTTTCTCATAACAGCAAGTAAGTTCGTAACATTGTTCCCAGCAACAGCATCTCGTTCAACGAGAGCTGGAATAATCGATACTATGGTATTATGTTGCCTTGCTGCTTCTAAGTCCACATTGTTATAACCAATTCCGTGTCTTGATATTAATAGTAATTTATCCTTATTTTCAAAGAATTCTGCATCAAAGAAAGGTGTAACACTCGCAATAATGATATCATAACCTTCTAACTTTTCTGCTAATTCTTTTCCAGGAATCTCTTGTGGAAAGTTGAAATAGTCAACCGGTCCAATTTTTCTTAATCTTTCTAGGTGTTTTGGAAAGATTTTTCCAAAACTACTCGAATTGACAATTGCGATTCTATGAATCCCCATAAAGTTGTCTCCTCGATTATTTCATTTTCATCGCATGTCCGCCAAATCCATTTCTTAAAGCAGAAATGATTTTATTAGAAAATTCATCCGATTCACAGCTATTGTTACGAACAAATAATGCATCTGCAATAACGGGAGTAGGAACTCCAAGTCTAAGTGCTTCTTCTAGTGTCCATTTGGCTTCGCCATTGCTTCCAATGACACCTTCGATTTTATCCAATTTAGGATCTTTTTTGAACGCTTCTTGAGCCAATTCCATTAACCAAGAACGAATGACAGAACCATTATTCCACACTTTTGCCACTTTTTCGTGATCAAATGTAAATTCAGATTGTTCCAAAATATTGAATCCTTCACCAATGGCTTGCATCATGCCGTATTCAACTCCATTATGAACCATCTTTAAGTAATGACCTGCAGATGGTTGATCGATGAACAAACAACCATTTTCGATTGCAATAGCTTCAAAGAAATCTTTTACATGGTCAAATGCTTCTTGGTCTCCACCAATCATAAGACAAGCACCATTTCTTGCTCCGCTCATTCCTCCTGATGTTCCACAATCAAGGAAATAAATATTCTTTTCTTTTAAAGTTTGATAATTTTGCAAGCTATCTTTATAGTTTGAATTTCCACTATCAATCACAATATCTCCTTCTTTTAATAAAGATGATAATTGTTGAACTACACCATTAGTTATTTTCCCAGCAGGAAGACTTAACATTACTACTTTGACATCCTCTAAAGCATGAAGTAATTCTTCGATTGAAGAGGCAACCTTAAGATGATCTGCTTTAGCCTTTTCTACTGTTTCCTTTGAGACATCATAACCTACAATCTCAAACCCATGATCTGTAGCATTTAGTGCTAAATTTAGTCCCATTTTCCCTAGTCCAATGATTCCGATTTTCATGTTGCATAGCTTCCTTTCAAGCTTAATTTTGTTTTTCTACTGCTTCTTCAAGGCCTTGTAGGTACGAAATACCAATTGCCCGGTCATATAGTCCGTATCCAGGTCTTGCAACTTCTCCCCATATGGTACGCCCATGGTCAGGACGGGCAATTCCATCGAATCCGATATCATGTAACGCCTTCACAATCTCATACATATCTAGCGAACCTTCTTTACTTAAGTGTGCCGATTCAAGGAAGTGTTTTTCTCCAAGAATTTGTACATTTCTTAAATGTGCGAAATGAATCTTCCCTTTTAAGGAATGAATGATATCTACTAAGTCATTCTCTGGATTTGCTCCAAGGGAACCTGTACATAAAGTAACACCGTTGTAGTCTGAATCTACAGCGTTTACTATTTTAAGAATATCTTCTTTATTCTTCGTAATACGTGGAAGTCCAAACATATCAAATGGTGGATCATCAGGGTGAATCGCCATTTTCACACCGCATTGTTCACAAACCGGAATAACTCTTTCTAAAAAGTAACAAAGGTTTTCGAATAATTTTTCTTCAGTAATTCCTTTGTACATATCTTCTAGTTTTTGGAATTTAGCTAGACGTTCAGGTTCCCAACCCGACAATTGAAATCCGGAAGTTTGTCCGCTAATGAGACCGAACATTTGCTTTGGCTCAATTTGTTGAACCACTTTATCATCATATTCAAGTGTATGAGAGCCATCTGGGAGTTCATATTCTAGGTTTGTTTTCGCCCAACCAAAAATTGGTTTGAAACTGTAGCAAATCACATTTACCCCAAGTTCTCCTAAATTCTTGATATTTTCTTTATACACTTCTATATAATGATCACGTTCAGGAGTCCCTGCTTTAATAGAATCATGAATGGATACACTCTCTATCCCGGCTAAGGTAAGACCTTTTGACTCGACAGCATTTTTTAATTCCAAAATCTCTTCTTTCGTCCAAAGATCGCCAGGTAATTTTTTAACTAGCGTTCCGACTACTCCATGCATATTAGGAATTTGTCGAATATGGTCTAGCGTAATCGGATCACTGTCTCCGTACCATCTAAATGCCCATTTCAATACTTTCACCTTCTATTTATGAGTTCAAAGTTAACTTATATATAAATTATATCATTAAATTTTATTTTGTAAACCCTTTTATAAAAAAATATTTTTTATATTCTTTTCTTTTTAAGCTTCCTATGTTATGATTTCTGTAGAAAAAGAAACAGGGAGGATTCTTATGCAAAACCTATATTTACTAAGTAAAATCAAACACAATAAAAATAAATTTAGCACTTCAGAAGACGCCCTTGCGGATTACTTCTTACAACTGAAAAATGACGAACTTGTGAATAAAACATTAGCTGATATGGCAAGCGATACAGATATCTCACAAACAACCATTTATAACTTCGTCAAAAAATTAGGTTTTAATGGATTTCAAGATTTTAAAATCAAGCTTGCCTCTAATTCCATCACCGCTACTCAACCAGAACGTTTCATGAACTACACAGAGATTACGCCAAAAGATTCGTATCTGGATGTCGCGAAGAAGACAATTCATTTCAATCAACAATCATTGGAGAATTTGATTAATTTCTTAGAAGAGAAGACCCTTCATCGAATCGTTCGTCATCTCGAGAAAAGCCATAACATATACTTCCTCGGTCAAGGAGGTTCTTCTGTTATAGCGTTAGACTCATATCATAAGTTTCTTCGTTCGAAGTTGAATTGCCATTATGTATCTGACTATCATATTCAGTTGAGTATTTGTAGTAAACTTACAAAAGACGATTGTGTCTTTCTTTTCTCTCATTCAGGAGATTCATTAGAAACAATTAACCTCGCTAAAATAGCCCAAAAAAATCAATGCCCTGTTATTTGTATCACTGGGAATCCAACGGGAAAAATCTTACATTTTGCTGATGAATCTGTTATTGCTTTTTCTCAAGAGGCCAAGTATCGTACAGAAAGCTTAACTTCACGGCTCCTCTATCAAACAGTCATGGATATTCTTTATACCATCATTATGTTTAAAGATGAAGAAGAAAATGAAAAAGTACTAAAAAAACAAAGAGCGGCTCTCTCACTTTCAAAAACTTTCGAAGATTAATCTGAATTTTTTGCCAAAAAAAGGACGTTTGATAATGAGATGTACCCCTTTTACTGGACAATGAAGTGCACCCCAAAAGTTAGATTTTGTGTCTATCTTTTGGGGTGCACTTCAAAATTCGCATGAAAACACCCCTAAAATCTGCCACTATGACAAATTCTAGAGGTGCTATTCTTATTTATAATTCTCCCAACATCTCATTCACTCTTTCTTGTACCAGTTCATAATCATACCCGGCACTCTCGAGGCGTTCACGTCGTTCCTCTCCGTTTCCCCAGTCTCCTTCGATGACTTCCTTAGCTATTTTCACTAGAGTGTCTGCGTCCATTACGGAGCCGTTTTCGTCCGTCACTGTTTCCGCCTGCATCGTTCCTGCCTCGCTACTGCTAGCCTCAACAAATGCTCTTTCTGCGCTGTCTTGTTGCCCGATAGCTTCTAATATCTCATCTACGGTACTTCCAAGGCTCGCAAAGAATTGCATACGGCCAACAAAATATTCCTTCACGCTTTCCGTTGTTCCGCCATGCAGTGCCAGACTACGATGCGGGCATGTTGTCGGCACAAACTCGTGATGCAATCGTACCGTCTCCGTTGTTATCGGTAGTCCATATGCTAATAGGTCCTCTGTTGCTTGTGCCAGTGTAACATCTTCATTTTGGAGGAACTCCTCATCACTTGCACTGAGGCTCTCACAGACTTCATACCCAATAGAACGGCAATTGCTCCACCAATCTCCAGTATGATACCCAATCATTCCTGTATCAATCACACGAGCAATACACTCGCGGTCACAATAGTAATGTGCAATTCCTAAGGCTTTCTCTCTTTGAGAGAGCCAGTCGACGTACTCATCTGGTGTCATAGAACCAGCATCGTTATGAATGACGACGAACTCGATTCTAACCACTTCACCACTATCATCCATTAACGTTTCTATTCGTTTTCGTACCATTTTACTTTTCTCCTTTTTTTGTAATCTGTTGAAAGACACTGCGCAGTTGTTCTGGAATCGGCAGCCCTAGACTGGTCACGTTCTCTAAGATGGAGATACCTTCATTGGATAAGTAAAAGAAAATCACGGCAGCGCGCAACACTCCTGCTCTACCAAGAATATGTAAGTCTAACGTATTCGCAACGCCAACTAGCATAAAAATCAGAACCTTACGAGCGATTCCTTTAAATCCGACTTCACTGGAAAGTGTATGCTCATCAATAGCACGAAGAACCCCTGTCCCGTAGTCTAAGACGACGAATAAAATCAACGCATATAAGAGTCCATCCATGCCACCAAGAAATCCACCAAGAATCCCACCGATGATAGACATAACACCACGTACATTTATTGTATTTTCCTTCATCGGAATTCCTCCTTTCTATTCTTCTATGTATCCCTACACGATTGATAACTACAAAGAGGTATTAGAAGGAGTAGAACGCGCTTTTTCTACCCCTCCCACATGTAGATACGAATCAGTATCTTCCTCTCGTTTCTCTTCTAAGCGTGTAGGACGTGTTAGCGACTATTTCGCTTTTTTGTCGTTAAAGACTGGGGTTTTCGTACGAGTTAAGTAAGTCGCACTTTCGCTGATGTTATATAGCTGTACCCCTTGTTTTTCGAATAGATTTGCATCCGCAAGCTTTTTCATCGCCGCACGAGTGGCTGCTTCATCCAAGTTTTCTTCCGGATGGGTAATGACGATTCGTTTTGTCTTACCGTCACTTCCTTTAAATCCTAAATGTAATTCTTTTACAGTAGTACTTTCTCCTGCCATTATTCATTCACTCCTTTTCTTATTAATGATTAATTACGTTCGTGACGTGTATGCACGATCGTTTCAGCGTAGGACATTTGTTCCTTTGCAAGTGTATCAATCGCATCCGCTACTGATAAAATTGCTTCATGCGTTGCACCGTTCTTCAAGTTCGGAAGGCTTTTGAATTTCTTCACTTTCCCTTTCTCCGCGTCTTGATAGTAGAGTTCTAATGTTGCTTTATTAAATGTTTCTGCCATGGTTGGCTCCTCCTTATTTTTGTTGTTTTTGTAGTGTCATGACGGCTACATCTATAAGAACCGATTTTTGAGACTAATTGCTATGCTCTTCTTGAAATTTTTTTAATTTCTTTCGAATCGCGAGTACATCCTGCTGGATAGCTTGCCGGCTTCTCCCAACACGCAGTGCATATAAGTGCATGGATTCATTACTGCCGATCAGCCAGTCAAGAGTCTCCAGTTGTCGTCTTGTGAGAGTTTTGAAAAAATCATGGTACTGCATCTCTACTTCAAACCAATGCTCATCTTCAACTACCTGTCCCATCCAGTCACTAGAGAACTCGACAGTCTCTAGCTGCTTCTTCGTTAACGTATGCAAGAAACTCCAATACAACTTCCTCTTGAAAAACGTTCCAAACTGATTTCTCTCTTCTAAGCTTCCCAGCGGATTTCCTTTCGTTTGCTGGTAACACTCCAACAAGAGAATGCGTCCCTCTTGCAAGAAGTCCTCGTACAACGGATTCCAACATGTCAGATGTAGCTGTTGCAATACGTGATAAATCATTCCTTCGTACGCTTCCAATAATTGAATGGTGATACCTTCAGATTCATTCCAACGATCCATACTTTTTAACCTTCTTTTTCGTAATGTAAGATTCTGGCCATCCTCTTCAGTCATTAGCGTACACAAAAACGCCCATTCTCAAAAGTTGAGAAATGGACGTATTTAAAAGATTTATAAAAGAAACACGGGTAAAACAGAACGCTTTCAAAAAATATGTAAGAAACCAGATATTTTTATAAAATTCCTATAGAAATTCCGAAAAAACGGGTGTAAAATGAAAGAAAAAGCCCTAGGAGGGAAGTAAAATGAAAACGATTACCATCGGTTGTTGGGAGAACGACCCTGGACCACAATGTATAGAGTATCCACTCATTAGTAAAGAAGTGTTGCTTCTCTATGACCTCAGCGCATTCCCGGGAGAAATGCAAAGTGCGGTCTTTTACGAGAACGGCCAGTGTGTTCTTACACCACGAACCACGCGCGCCTTATTTACCGACTTAGAGATTCATCTTGGAATCTCTTACGCACAGTCAAAAGCCATCACTCAGTTACTAACGCAGACAGCCTCAAAAATACCATATGCCGTCAACCAACTCCTCTATTTCGAAATCAAAGAGAAAGCAAGCACCTATTCTCATTGGTGCGCCTTCCATCATCTAACTAAGACAGATAAAGAAGACCAACACGTCTCTCTCATCCTGTCTGACTGCCTTCGCGTCATTCTTCCGTACTGCACGAAAACCGTTCACAAACAACTCCAACAGTACCGTCTCATTCAACACACTCACGAAACACTTGCTTATGCTATTATTGATAATCTTCAACAAGCACTCCATTCAACGCGACCTCACTCTGAAGTCATCCGTGTCCCACATCCCATCAACAGTGAATTCATGCCGGTCCATATGACACTAAACGATACACTCTATCTCATCCAGAACACCGTCTGCGACCGCATCGAAAAACAGAAGGATGTGTATATTGAACCTAAGGACATGGCTATCATAAGAAAAAGATGGGGGTAAATAAAGTTTCTTCTAAAAACAGAATTGTGGTGTCAGACAAGTATCCTTACTTTCTGAACACCACAATTCATAGGGGTTATTTTAGTTTATTCTCCAAAAAGGAGTTTAAACACATTTTAAAGGAATATAATTATTCCTACTTAGCCTTATCATAAAAATACACAAATATCTAATATATAACGGCTTTAGTTGCATTATAAATTTTCTTGTATTTTTGATAAATTTGTTCGTATTCTTTAACGGCATTTTCATTTGGGAAATAAGAGTCTTTATATTTTACGTTTTCTAGAATGCAATCTTCCAGTTCTTTATACCAACCCGAAACACACATCGCAAGATAGGCCGCACCAATCCCTGGACCTTGTTCAGATTCTAACTGTAATATTTCAGAATTAAAAATATCCGCTTGAATTTGAAGCCACTCCTTACTTTTTGCCCCGCCACCAACTGAGACAATTTTATCAATGGCCTTTCCGGAAATATTTTCCATTAACATCAAGGAATCTTTTAAAGAAAAGGTAATTCCTTCTATTACTGCTCTAGTAAAATGATCTATAGTATGATTGGTATCAATTCCAATAAAACTTCCACGTATCTTACTATCAGCGTATGGAGTTCTTTCCCCCACAATATATGGAGTGAATAGCAAACCTTCACATCCATTTTTTATCTTGCCAATATTTTTTAGCAAAACATCATAGTTACTATCTGGCCTAAATGTTTTTCTAAACCACTCAAGACTATAACCCGCAGAGAGTGTGACTCCCATCGAATAGTAACTATTCTTTAAAGCATGGCTAAAAAGATGGAGTATACCTTTATAATTATCATGAACTTTTTCTTCATAAGATAGCACTACTCCTGAAGTACCAATACTAACCATAGAGATATCTTTTGAAATTATTCCTGCACCAATAGCTGCACAAGCATTGTCTGCTCCACCAGCAGCTACTTTTACGATTGTATGTAGCCCCCATTTTTTTAAAAGATTTTCTTTGACTATTCCTACAAAATCACTAGAATCAAATAGTTTTGGAAGTACACCTTGATCAATTTGATATAGCTTTAAGAGCTTTTTTGACCAATCACGATTATTCAAATCTAATAACAAAGTACCCGCAGCATCTGAAAAATCTGAAGCATATCTACCTGTTAGATACCAGACTAAATAGTCTTTTGGGAGCATAATATGAGCAACTCTCTTCCAAATTTCGGGTTCATGTTCTTGTACCCACAAAATTTTTGGAAGGGTAAAGCCCTCTAAAGGTCTATTTTTTGTAATTAATAAGAGTTCTTCTCCTAACTCTCCCTCAAGCAACCGACATTGTTGTGTTGTTCTTGTGTCATTCCATAATATTGCTGGTCTAAGAACTTCATTGTTTTCATCTAAAATTACTAAACCGTGCATTTGACCTGAAATACTTAATGCCTCAAGTTGATTATCTAAATCTTTAATATCTTCTTTCAAGCGTCTCATTACATGATTTAAAGCTTTAATCCAAACAGAAGGATCCTGTTCACAATAACCTGTTTTGGGAGAAACAAATGTATACGTTGATGTTTCTTGAGCAATAATTCTATTATCTCTATTGACTATAATTCCTTTTAGAGAGCTTGTTCCTAAATCTAAACCTAATACATAACCCACTGTCCACACCTCCTTATAAAATTTTGTATCGAATATAATTATAGTAATTTTTTTCAAGATACTCAGAATTTAGTAAGTGAATATAGTTTGGCCTTCTCTGCATTTCAAATGTTATCCCTTGATATTGATTGAAGTCTAAGATATTTTTACTTAATTTATTTAACGTATAAACCACACAGGATTCTTGATTCGTAAATATTTGTAGACCATTTTCCTTATTCTCAGACCATAATTCTATTTTTGGATTTTTAACATCAATATTTTTGAAACAATACGCTAAATCAATACCACCCTTACATTTTTCCCCTAAATCGTTATTTCCGTTAAATGCTTCTTTGATTTTTTTGAATTCAGCAAAATTAAAATTATTGTATTGCTCCTTCATATCTGAATACTCTCCAGTAGGAACAAATTCATCATCAACTAATTGCAACTCAGAGTTGTCAATCTTCAAATAATGTCCTTCTATTGTCGCCTCTTCTTGCTGATTTAGATTGAAATATGAATGATTAGTTAGGTTAAAAATTGTCGGAATTTCACTAGAAGCAAGATATCTGATAACAAAGTTATTATCTATTAATTCATAAATGATAAAAATTGTAGCCTCAACATAGTCTGAATCTCTGTCTACATATTCCAAAACAGCAAAATCATCCTGTTTGATTATTAATTTCCACTCTACTGTACTATATCCATGTTCCCCACCATGTAGATAAACTCTATTTTCATTAGGTAATAACTTTTTAACTTTTCCATAGTAATCTACATATTCCGTAGGGAAGGTTCTTCCAGCATTTCTACCAGCTGTTGCTCCAAGATAATACTCATTATGAGTGTAATCTTCCATATCTTTATATGATAAAATATATTCTGATTGATTTTCCTTTTTTACAATAGAAACTATAGTTGCTCCTTTGGTTAAGAAATCAACTTTTATAAATTCATTTTCAATAGAATAAATTTTCATAAAATACCCTTCTTTATTATAAAGAGGCTAAGAAACAATCCTAGCCCCTTTATTTATCAATTCACTCTTTTTATATTTGGATCTGTAAATACATCACTAGCATCATCACTATTAGAAGAAAATTCAGAAATGATTGCTCCTTCACCTTCCGCTTGGAACCAATGCTTTGTATTTGGAAAAATCGTATACTGTTCACCTGGATGTAATACAATTCCGTGTTTTACTGTATAATATTTTTCCTTTCCTTCTGGAATTTTAACACTAACTCCATTGTCTTCCCCTTCAACAAAAAGTACGACACTACCTTTTCTACATCTGAATGTTTCTTGCTTTCCTGGTTGTCCGTCTCGATCTGGATGCAAATGTTCAGGGCAGGTTTGATATGGCAATAAAACCATTTCTTTTGAACAATATCTACTATTATTCTCGTATACAATTAAATTTAGCCCTTCAGTTTCAAAGTTGTTTAATCCGAAATCTGCATATTCAATGTTACTAAGTTCTTCAGGTGTAAACACAATGTTTGAATCTAAAAATGCTTGATATACTCTTTCTTTTAGGTCCGTCATCTCAAATTCCCCCTAACTAATTTTCAAATCATCCCAAGAAATATCTTCTTCAACTTCTTCTTCCATTCCAGGGACGAAGTTTGGATCAACTTTTGGTTTAAGAATTAAAATTGTAATTGCAGTTGCAAGTGAACCAATTAATAACGCTGCAATGAATCCCCAAGGTTTTGTCATTGTAAACACTGCAAACATTCCGGAAGCAGGAATATGACTATCAGCTCCCCACAGCATACTTAATCCACCACCAATAGCTCCACCGATACCAGTAGCAATGACATTTCTAAATAAATCATTTAATACGATTGGAAAACAACCTTCAGTAATTTGGCAAACTCCCATTGGAAATGCAGTAGTTAGTGCATTAATTTCTTGTTTGTTGAAGATATTTTTCTTGACAACTTTTCCGATAAAATAAGCCATTGTTAATCCGAATGGTGTAACCATTGAAGCAAGAATTAATACTGTAATTGGTTCATAGATTCCTTCTGAGAAGAGTGCAAATACAAAGGCGAATACAACTTTATTAATAGCACCACCGTAATCGATAGAAGCTAGAACCCCAATAATCATTCCATATAAGAATAAAGAAGATGTATCTAAACTTGAAAGATATCCAGTAATTAATCCCGCAACCCAGTTAATTGGTCCTCCGATAACATAGTACATCAATAAACCAGCAATAAATGAACTTAGGAACGGAATCACTAAAGTAGGCATTAATCCTTCCATCCATTTTGGAACTTTTACAAAATGCACAATTGCGGCAACAGTATACCCAGAAATGTAACCGCCAACTAATCCACCTAAGAAGCCAGCTCCAATACCTGAAGCGACCATACCAACAATCAATCCTGGAGCAATACCTGGCTTATCAGCAATTGAGTAAGCAATAGCCGTTGATACAATCATAGGCAATAGGCCTAGACCATATCCACCCATAGTTACTAGGGTGTCAGCAAAAGTGAAACCATCCTTATAGGCTTGAATGTTATGTCCTCCCATCATATTACCAATCGCTAATAAGAACCCTGCACCAACAACGATTGGTAGAAAGAATGAGATAGCTGTCATCAAATGTTTTTTAACCTCAAACTTTTTCATAGTAGTCACTCCTCTAATTTTATTCACATGATTCTAAAACGAGCTGTTCCAATTTTTCAACAAGTCTTTGAGACGATTTAACGGCTAAACCGGTTGGGATTTCTACCATCCTTTTACCTTTAAATCTTTCTCTACCATTCACTTTGATATCTGCAGCAATCAATACAATGTCTGCCTCTTTGATATCTTGTGGTTTTAATTCATCTTGAGTTCCAGCCAAGCCTTGTGTTTCAATATGAATATTATGACCTCTCTTTTGAGCTGCTTGAACAATTTTTTCTTTGGCAATATACGTATGTGCAATCCCAGCAGTACATGCCGCAATACCAACGATATTCATAATTATCCCTCCACTCTATTTGTTAAAATACAAACTAGCTTTATTATCAGACTTGAATAATTTAATTTTTTCGATAGCTACTCGCTTAGTTTCTTCCATACAAGGTGGGAACATAACATTTGGTTCACGAATTTCACTTCCACCGTTATTTAAGACTTCTCTTAATTTATTAGCAAATACAATCTTGATATCACTCGAAATATTAATTTTATTGATTCCCATCGTAACTGCTTTTGCAATTTCATCATCTGGGTTGCTTGAGCCTCCGTGTAATACCAATGGAATCTCAACTAATTTTTCAATTTCTGCTAAAATATCATGACGAAGTTTTGGTTTTAAATCTTTTGGATAAATACCATGAGCTGTACCAATGGCTACTGCTAAACTATCTACATTCGTTCTTTCAATAAAGTCTTGAGCAACCTTTGGATCCGTATAGATTACTTCAGTTACTCCACCTTCGATACTATTACCTGTATCACCAATTGTTCCTAATTCAGCTTCAACGGAAACTCCCACTGCATGGGCTGCTTCAACGACTTTTTTAGTAATCGCAATATTGTCTTCGTATTCCTTATGAGAAGCATCAATCATTACTGAGGTAAATCCTAATTGAATAGCGTGAACCACTTGTTCAAAATTAGCACCATGATCTAAATGAATACAAACTGGAATACGAGAATGATTAGCATAATATTTAACTTGATCTACAAAACTATCAGTCAAAAATGATAACTCATCAGGGTGAATCGCAATCATTACAGGTGATTGAGTTTCTTCGCATGCTTGAATGACAGCTTCTAATAATTGTCCTGAACCCGCATTAAACGCAGGAACTGCGAATCCATGAGCATTTGCAACTTCTAAAATTTCCTTACCACTTACTAACATTTTTCAACACTCCTTAATATTTTTCCATAAATAGTTTATAAAGTTCATCAACTGTAGAAACACTTTTTAGACTTTCTAAAAATTCATCATCGGCTAACAAGATTGCGACTTTTTGTAACAAGAGGATATGAGTCGTCGTTGCATCTGTATCTTGTACAGCAAATAATATAATTACTTTCACTCCTTTCCCGTCTAGTGTTTCCCAATTAATTTCGTTTTCTAATGTAGCTACAGCAACTGTAGTTTTGATCACTGCTTTTGATTTACCATGTGGTATGGCAATATTATTTCCAATTCCAGTGATACCTTCTTTTTCTCTCAGATAAACATCATCCAAGAATTCTTTCCAATCATTCACAACGCCCTCTTTTTCTAAAAGCATTGATAGCTCTTTTAGAATATCGTCTTTAGTCTGAGCATGTGATTGCACAATCATTAAAGACTTTTTAATTACTTTGGATAAGTCTATTTCTTTATTCATTTTTATTTCCCTCCACTAAATGCTTAATAAGTTGAACATCCCTTTCCGAAAGAATAGGACTAATATTGATGACCGGCTTGACGATTTTACTGTCCTGAATCTTTATCGTTGAGAAAATATAATCAACATCTTTTAAAATTTCAAAATTTGAATTTTTCAATTGTCTAAATCCCATAGTCGAAACAATATGAAATTCTGGAAATGCATTTTGAAGTTTAATTTTAAGTAATTCTGAAGTTCCAATACCCGTTGAGCAAATTAGTAACACATTCTTTTTATTGCTTGACAGATATTTCTCAAAATATAGAGTTAAGAAGCCAATCTCCTGTTCGGAAATATCTCCTTTTAAATGCACTTTATTTTGAACATCAGGAATAATATCCTTTAATCGATTAAAAGTATCGCAATATTCTCGTTTAATTTCTTCCAGCATATTATTTTCAATGAGTATTCCAACTCTCAGTCGATTAATCATCGGTAATACATGAAAATACAAATCATCAACTAAATCAAAATATTTTGTATCAGAGCTCTTGTCCGGAGCAAAAAATGCTACAACCAATTTTACCGAAAATTCTTTTGCGACTAACTCATCCACATTTTGGAAATTTTGCTTGAAATAACTGAAAGAATAGATATTCTGAAAAATAAAATATTCTTCTAAGTCATCTAAGTTAACAGATAAATAATCATCAATATTTTTCTTGATAGTTTTTGCCATTTCATAAATATCTGAGTTTTTCTGAATGAGTAACTTTTCCTCATCATTCAGCGGTTCCTGACCTTGTAGAAATGAAACTCTACCCAATCTATATCGAATTAAAAGCATATAAATATGTGTAAAGAGATTTACATCGTAAGGATATGGAATTTCTATTCCAAATCTTTCTTCAATGAGATTTAATTGACTTTCTATAAAATGTTTATCATAAGTTCCAATTTTATAATTCATAATATCTGTTTGATAGGTATTATTATTCAGTATCAAAGTGTATTGAATGGCTCTTCTAATTTGTTCTTCTTTTCCGTCAATCCATAAATAAACTTGGTCCTGTTTTAAATCTATATCAAACTGATGAAGGTAGGATTCAATCTGTTTTATTCGTCTTTGTTTTGTACTTGAACTACAAAAATCATTGCAAAATAGAAAGCTAATAGTAGTTTTCTTAGGATGATTAAATAGAATCTTTAATATCTTGTTATATTCATCCAACTGATTTTCACTAGAAGCTAAATTTCTTAAATCTTTATCAAGAAAATAAGAATTTAAACGATAGCCTTTTCCTGGCTCCGAAAATACTATTTCTTGATCAAACAGTTCCTTCCCAACTTCATTGATTCTCTTGATGATTCTATAAACCGTTTTAGGCGTAAAATAAAATCTTTTCGAGAGCTCACTAGAGGTTATATAAGTTTCATAATTTAAGTAGTAAATAATTGATAATTCTTTAGCACTAAATGTCATTATCTTCACCTCTTGACTATATTTTATAATTTTATGGATTACTGCGATTTCAACTAATGTCCATAGCTAAAGACATTTTACAAGATATTTTTAGCTATTATCCTCATTTTATTAAGATTTTATCCCGAAATAAGATTCTCATTTAAATCATTTCTTGAAGAATTATCAAAACTGTAAAATAATTTATGACAATTTATTAATTATGCGTCATAAAGCAAAATTTAATCTATTTCAAAATAAAACGTTAACGATTTGTTGGATTTAATGCCAAATGTGGAACTTTAATGTAAAAAAATAGTGGTTCTATAAATTTTAGGGTTGATGGAAATTTTCCACCAACCCTAAAATTTATAGAACCTTTCTTAATTCAAAACATACTTCTTTATTAGACACAATATCCAAAATAATAAAATAAAGAATATAAGCCCTTATATATGTTGTAAAATCTTTTTGTTAGGTTATAAAGTTTAAAATGCGTAACACATAATAAATACCCCTTTACTGTTTGACAAGTAAAAGGGAGGATTTATCATAACAGATGCATTTTTTCTATATTTTCTGAGTACCTATTTAATTATTTGAATCAACAAACTTGTAATTATTGTTAATTTAACAATAACTGGATTTCGATTCAATAATATTTATATCCGTCTTTAAAAATTGATTCAAGATTTTCTTAATATCATTTTTACTTAAAAGACATTTTGGACCTATACATATTTCCTCAATATCTTCGGGGGAAAAATTCAGTTTCACAAATTCAGTTATATTATTACTTCCAATGGTTCTAAAATCATGTTCCAACTTAGGAGGTCCCCACGGGTTTTGGAATGCATCATGACTAGCAAGTATTTTTTCAAATTTTGGATCACTGAGGTAAATAAGTCGAATTTCTTTCTCTTCCTTAAAAGCAGGATTTTTATATTTTAGAAGTTCTGGAATTAGTTCATGTAAAAATACCTCTATGATTTCTGACTCTTCAACAATTTTATTTTCCCGTATAACTGTCTGTATAGTATCTGCCACACACTCAATATCGCTCTCATTAACATCGTCATTAAATTTATTTGTATAAATTACTTCGTTAACTAATAAATTATCAGCGCCTGCTAACTTTTTCAAATTAAATCCTATTGAAACCCCTTTACCATCGTCTGCATAAGCTCTCCATTGACTTAATATATCTGGTTTTTTAGAAAAACAACTAATATACGTACTATGTTGGCCCCTAGAATCTAATATTTCTACTAGTTGCTCAAAAGTAAAGTTTAGCTGCGAACGATTTCTCAAACGATCAAGAATTGATGGTTCGAATTTATTTGAATTAAGTTCTTCATTTTTCAACCTATCCAAATACCATTTTATTTCTAGTTTATCATTCATTTTTAATGGATCTGAAAGATAAATTTGTTGATTTTTTATTATATTTAAAAATGTGCTTAACGAACAATAATAGTAACCACGCATGTTATATACCTCCATATATTAAACTAATTTGATTGTAATATACCTTATTACCTAAATCATTATCAAGTAAACAATAATCCAATAAAAAAAATAATATACTCAACACATAAAACTACCATAAAAGAAATAATGTATATTATCGTATTACTCTTTAGCTCAAAAATCGTGAATTCATCGTAAACATTAAGAAGTACAGCGGCTGATAAAAATGATAGACCTATGCGCCCGTATTTGTCGAAAACTTAAGTATTCTTCTTATTATTTAGAAATTAGAAAGAGAGCTAAAAACATTATTCAGCGCCAATTTAACACTTCAGAACAATGAGAGTACTATACAGTCATCAAGGATTTTTCTATTCCTAACAACTAACCAAAAATAAATTAATTACAAATTTTAGGTGATTACAACAGCGAAGTTATATACTATATCGTCTTAACCGAATTTATACAAGTAAATGATATGTTAAAATACGATTTTATATAGAAACAATAAATGAATTAAAGTAAAATTAAAAGGACTTCATCCTGTACAGTACAGAACTAAATCATTTACTTAAATTAATTGTCTAACTTTTTTGATGCAGTACTTAACTAGAAGTCTTTCGATAGTTACTTATTCTTCTTAAACGTAATTTCCAATTGACAGTTATTTTTTTCAGCCAATTTAATTAAAGTAGACAAACGAGGATTGGCTTCTCCACTCTCTAATAAAGATATTCTTGTTTGAAATATATCGGTTTTATCTGCATATTCTGTCTGGTTTAATCCAGAATTCAGTCTCAACTCAATCATTTTTAATGCAGTATCCTGTCTAGCTATTTCACTCGTAACATCATGTTCAAACTCTGGATAAGTCGATTGTAACTGAGTGTATAATTTCTTCAGGTATCTTCCCATCAGCTTCACCTTCTTTAAAAGTTCTTGATACTGGTATTAACAAATACTCACGTTTATTCTTTCCACTGCCCCATTTTTCAATAATAGATTCTGTAATTCCATATTTTTCTAATAATGTCAGAACAGAAAAAAATTTGACTGATTCGTTATAAGTTAAAGTCTTGAAAAGTGCTGCCATTTCTTTTGTAACTTTAAAATTATTTTTCATAGAATTCCCTCCCACTTTTATTATAACGTATACATTATATAACGTAAATATTATAATGAAGCGTGAACTCACTTATCCACTTACTGAATCATACAAAATCCTGGAAAACAGATTAAATTCTGATATGGTGATTCCACCAGATTTAGATAAAAGACTATTCTATTGGCGAAGCAAACTATGGGTATTTCCAAGCTATTTTTGATGTAGTAGCCTTATATCATGTCAAAACTAAATTAATATTCTATAGGAATTAATCTAATGATAAAGATCAATATAAAATAATAATCGAACGAGTAACGAAACTTATCGAAAAATATGTCAAACAGTTTAAAACATTATTGGAAGTTAATTTAAAAAAATCCTAATGCACTCCAGAGCTATAAATATAATCGTTATAAGCTTTTTGAAATCTTTATGACAACCCAAGGAATTGTGGATTATATCTTAGAAAACAATCCATCTCTT
>CAURBR010000025.1:0-26407 GCA_963523415.1 uncultured Streptococcus sp.
AGTTGCTTAATCCCTTCCTAAATTTCTTCATCAACACTATTTGACAAAGAGCCTTATTATTAGTCAACTGTTGTGAATGGTAATAATCCCATGATACGAGCACGTTTGATTGCAACAGTTAAAGTACGTTGGTGTTTAGCACAAGTACCTGTTACACGGCGTGGTAAGATTTTACCTTTTTCAGAAATGTAACGTTTTAATAATTCTACATCTTTGTAATCAATGTAGTCGATGTGGTTTGCACAGAAGTAGCAAACTTTTTTACGACGGCGTTGACCGCCACCTCTACGTTGTTGAGCCATTATGGTATCCTCCTTTTAAACTTTAGAATGGTAAATCATCATCAGAAATGTTAATCGTCTCACCATTACTTAAGAACGGATCAGACGCACCACCATCAAATGATGAAGTAGGAGTGTTAAATTGATTAAAGTTATTATTTTGATTTTGTTGGAATCCACCTTGAGAATTTGAATCATTAGCAGGGCGTTGTTCTGTAACGTTACGAGACTCTAATAATGAGAAATTCTCAGCAAGCACTTCTGTAACATAAACTTTTTGGCCTTGTTGGTTATCATAATTTCTTGTTTGGATTCGTCCTTCAATACCTACTAACGAACCTTTACGAGTAAAATTCGCAAAGTTTTCTGCAGCTTTACTCCACATTACACAGTTAATAAAATCTGTCGTGCGTTCACCATTTTGGTTTTTAAAACGACGTTCAACTGCAACAGTGAAGCTTGCATAAGCAGTTCCGGTTGAAGTATAACGTAAATCAACAGCACGTGTTAAACGGCCAACCAATACAACATTGTTAATCATAAATTCTTACTCCTTTCAAGATTTTTGTTTACATATAGTAAATAATTATGCTTCTAATTTAACAATCATGTGACGTAAAATGTCATTGTTGATTTTTGCTAAACGGTCGAATTCGTCGATTGCTTTAGCATCTTCAGCAGTGATATTCACTAAGTGATAGATACCTTCTTGGAAATCTTTAATTTCGTATGCAAAACGACGTTTCGCCCAGTCTTTAGATTCAACAACAACTGCACCGTTGTCTGTTAAAACAGCATCAAATCTTGCAACCAATTCAGCTTTAGCAGCTTCATCGATGTTTGGACGGATGATATATAAAATCTCGTATTTTGATGTTTGACTCATTGACTGTCACCTCCTTATGGACTTTTGGCCTACTGAATTCTCAGCAAGCAAGGAGAGTATCATTTCTAATACTCACGTTCAATCATTATAGCAAACAAAGCTATAGAATGCAACAGAAATCCGCGGTGCAGAAGTACTCAGGAAAGTTTTTTGAGTAGCAAAAAAATTTTAATATATCATATCTGATATGTAACATATATGTTACAATTGGCTTATATAGGAATTAGGGGGGGAAAAGAGAAAATGGTGGATTATTTAAATCGACTTTTTAACCATTTTGACGCGAAATATGAGACTTTTAGGGATGATTTTGAGACAGAATATTTCCTTCAAAGAAATGCTCTGACGATGATTAAACTTAGACTCGATTCTGGCTTTTCGCAAACAGAATTCGCTAGAAATGCCGGTATGACACAAGGAAATCTCTCTAGGCTCGAAAAAGGAAATTATAATCCTACGCTTTGTCATCTTCAAAAAATTGCGAGTAAAAATGGGTATGATTTAGAGATTTGTTTTAAGAAAAAGAAGTAATAAATACGACAAAATCAACAAAAACAGCTCCTACAGTTTTTATCTGTAGGAGCTATTTTTCATTTAACTTTATCCCCAAACTTCATGAACGATTTCGTCAATCAGTTTTAATTTATCCCATTGGGCTTCAATCGTTAAGATATTGCCTTCTTCTGTAGAAGAGAATCCGCATTGAGGACTGAGGCATAATTGTTCGAGTGGAACATATTGACTTGCTTCTTTAATACGAGAAATGACTTCGCCTTTATCTTCTAAGTCTCCTGATTTAGAAGTAATTAAGCCAAGAACGACTTTTTGGTTTTTAATATAGCGAAGTGGAGTAAAGTCCCCAGCACGGTCACTATCATATTCCAAGAAGAATCCATCCACACGGCAATGACCAAATAGCGTTTTTGCCACGGGTTCATAACCACCGCTAGAGAACCATGTTGAGCGGAAGTTTCCGCGGCAAATATGCATATTCACCACTAAATCTTTTGGTTTCCATTCAATGACACGGTTTAACACATCTACGTAGTCACGAGCGATTTGTTCAAGGTCAAATCCACGTGCTTCGTACGCTTCACGTTTGTCTAACGCACAGAACTCACCCCAGCTAGTATCGTCTAATTGAATATTGCGGCATCCTAAGTCATAGAAGCATTGTAGTGCCTTGCGGTACGCTGCAACTACATCATCATAGAAGAGGGCTTCATTGTCTTTATAGCGTTCAATAGGCACATAGTTTTTCTCACGAACTTGCGTAATCAAATGTAACATACTTGGTGATGGAATCGTTAGTTTCACCGGTGTATCGCCAGCATGCTCTTTTAAGAATTTAAAGTGTTTTACAAATGGATGGTCCTCAGAAAAATCAACCTTTCCAACGATACGTAATGTTTTTGGCTTCACATCTTTATCTTTGAATTGAATAGAGAAGTGGTCTACTTCGACCAATTCAACTCCATCTAAGTTTTCCAAGAAATCTAAGTGCCAGAATGCACGACGGAATTCACCGTCAGTGACAGAATTAAGGCCGAGTTCTTTTTCTTTCTCGATTAAAGCAATGATTTCTTCATTTTCAACGTGTTCGAGTTCTTCAGCAGTGATTTCTCCAGCACTAAATTTAGCACGAGCTTCTTTTAGACGTTCAGGTCGTAAGAAACTTCCTACGTGATCGAGTCTGAATGGTGCTTTTTGACAACAACTACAATTTTCTTGATTTGACATATTTTTTCCTCTTTTCATTTATTCAGCTTCTGGTAAGTAGGCAATGGCGCGAACAGGTGATCCTGGGGTACGTTTCCAGTTTGGATATGAAATGGAAATCACAGCACCCACTGCAGGAACTTGGTCAAGATTTGCTAATACTTCAACTTGAAAAATATCTTGACTTAATAAGTAGTATTCGTTTGTTAATCCATGTGCAGCAGCGTGAACACCTGAGTCTGTATCTAATGTTTCATGACCTACAGCTTTCACATGACGTTCGTGAATTAAAAATTCTAGTGCATCTTTTGCCCAACCTGGTGTATGTTGAACATCGTTTTCGTCTAAATTACGAACTGCGTCTTGACTTGGCCAGCGATGTGACCAGTCACTGCGGAAGGCAACGAATGCTCCTGGTTCGATTGTACCGTATTCTTTTTCAAAGGCCAAAACATCTTCTTTTGTTAATTCATAGTTAGGGTTTTCGGCTACTTCTTTTGAACGGTCGATAACATAAAGTGGTAATAATAAATCTTTCAACTTAATTTCATCAAGGAAACGTCCTCCTTCATAGAAGTGGCAAGGTGGATCGATGTGTGTACCATATTGTGTCACCACTGATAATTGTTGGACGTGGAATCCATCTTTTAATGTAAATAAAGCTTTTTGTTCCAATGCTGGTAGAGCAGGGAAGTGAGGGATATTGGCATCGATTTGATGGCTTAAGTTTACCCATTTTGCTTGTTTTAATATTTTAAATGCTTGTTCTAATTATTGTTGAAATGCTGTCATAATAACACTTCCTTTCTGAATAAGAGAAAGCTGTGGTTCAAAAGTTATTCTCCCCACAGCCTTTTGATTTATTTTTTTAGTGCGAGGCTTATTCTCCCCAAACCTCACGGGCGATTTCTGAAATCAATGCAATTTTCTTCCATTGATCTTCTTCTTTAATGACGTTTCCTTCTTCAGTTGAAGCAAATCCACATTGAGTACTTAAATATAAGTTTTCAAGTGGTACATACTGACTTGCTTCTTTAATACGAGCGATGACTTCATCTTTGTCTTCTAAGTCTGCAAATTTTGAAGTTAAAAGACCAAGAACCACTTTCTTACCGTCAGAAACTTTTGCAAGAGGCTTAAAGTCGCCGGCACGGTCTGTATCGTATTCTAAGTAGTACGCATTTACGTGTTCACCTGCTAATAATTCATCTTCTACTTTTTCATATCCCCCTTGAGAAATCCAAGTAGAGTGGAAGTTACCACGGCATACGTGTGTGTTCACTACTAAGTCTTTTGGTAATGCATCAATCACTGAGTTGTTCAATTGTAAAGCACGACCAGCAAAGTCACGACGAACTTCTTCTAATGGACGGCTATCGTTGAATCGTTTAGAAAAACCATCATCTGCTAAAGCTCCCCATGTACAGTCATCAAATTGAATCGTGCGAAGTCCTTCGTTGTATAAGTCTGTAATTACATCTACATATGCGTTTTTAATCGCTTCGAAAAGCTCTTTTTCAGTTGGATACACAGATGTCCAAGCTGCAATGTGTTCAGGTGTACGAATTAATTCGAAATAGAATTGTGATGGAGAAGGGACTGTGAATTTCACAATAACATCTTCGTCTTTCACTAAATCACGTAAAAATTTGAAATGGTCTACGAATGGGTGGTTATGACCATCGATTGGAGCTGTTAGTGTTGCAGTATCGGCTTTTGTTTCGATACCGTTGAATTTATAACCGTGTTTACCAACTGTATGTTCCACGCCATTGAATCCCCAGAAGAAGTCAAGGTGCCAGTAAGCGCGGCGGAATTCGCCATCTGTAACGCCTTTTAATCCAGCAGCGATTTGTTTTTTAACAAGTTCGCGGATTTCTTTATCTTCTACAGCTGTTAATTCTTCGCGTGTGATTTCGCCGTTTGCAAATTTTGCGCGTGCTTCTACTAAATCTTTTGGACGTAAATAACTTCCTACGTGATCTACTCTAAATGGTGCTTGTTTTGATGTCATATACTAATTTCTCCAATCTACCTTCGAATTACTTTTTAGTGATGATTATTCTCCCCATACCTCACGGACGATTTCGCTGATTAGGGCAATTTTCTTCCATTGATCGTCTTCAGTAAGGATATTTCCTTCTTCTGTTGATGCGAATCCACATTGTGTACTTAAGTATAAATCTTCAAGTGGAACATATTGGCTTGCTTCTTTAATACGAGCAATGACTTCATCTTTGTCTTCTAATTTTCCTGATTTAGAAGTGAGAAGCCCTAGAACAACTTTCTTACCGTCAGACACTTTTGCTAGTGGCTTGAAGTCACCGGCACGGTCTGTATCGTATTCTAAGTAGTACGCATGTACGTTTTCGTCTTCGAATAATGCGTCGCTTACTGAATCGTAGCCACCTGAACTTGCCCAAGTTGAGTGGAAGTTTCCACGACATACGTGAGTGTTCACTGTTAAATCTTCTGGTAAATCTTCTAGAATTCCGTTGTTTAATTCTAAGAATTCACGTTTGTGTTCTCTTCTTAATTCTTCAGGTGTTAAATGACTTTCTTTTGAGATGATGTTTAAGAAGTTATCATCTACGATTACACCCCATGTACAATCATCAATTTGTAAAAGACGGCAACCTGCATCGTATAATTCTTTAATCACTTGTCTGTAAGCAGCAATGATATCTTTAAAGAGTTCTTCTTTTGAAGGGTATACTGAGAAAGTTTGCTCAATATGCTCTGCGTCACGAATCAATTCGAAGTAGAATTGCGCTGGAGCAGGAATTGTTTGTTTTACAATGAAATCTTCATCTTCAAATTGTTTTAAGAATTTGAAGTGTTCAACGAATGGGTGATTTTCCCCAGTGATTTTTCCAACGACATCCGCTGAGTCTGGTTTTGTAATTTCATCGTGGAATTGATATCCGATTTTCGCTTGCGTGTGATCTACTCCGTTTAATCCCCAGAAGAAATCTAAGTGCCAGTATTGGCGACGGAATTCGCCGTCTGTGAATCCTTTTAATCCAGCTTTCTTTTGTTGTTCGACTAACTTTTCGATGGCTTTATCTTCGACGGCTGTTAATTCTTCGCGTGAAATTTCACCTTTTACAAATTTTTCTTTTGCTTCTACTAATTCTTTTGGACGTAAGAAACTTCCTACGTGATCGACTCTAAATGGTGCTTGTAATTTTGACATTGTACATTCCTCCAATAAATAAAAAATCCTCACAGTATCGCTACTGCAAGGACGAAATTTTCGTGTTACCACCTTGTTTTGTAGAATCCTCACGAATCCTACCTTACCGAGTACGCACACTGGGTGTTATACTCTACAGCTATAATGGGCTACCCATTTACGTCTAATAATTCGACGTAAAATCACTCCGAGGCCATCTTCAAAAATTCAATTTGATCTCTTTCCACCAACCGAGACTCTCTTAGCAAATCTTATTTTCTACTCACCTGTTCTTTGTGATATCTGATGAACATGCTCTTAGGATAACAGAGAACAAACCGCATGGCAATAGATTTTCTTATACCGTTTTTCTATCGTTTGTTATAACTATTGATTATATACCTATAAAATCCTATAAAACTAGTTATAAAAAAAGACTTAGAGACAATCTCTAAGTCTTACATCATTATTCAGAATCAACCAATTCATGTAATTTTTTCTTATAGTAGAATGTTGCAAAAATCGATAAACCGAGAATTAAGACAACATACGCAATCGTAATAACCCAAACGAAAGTACGATTCCATTCTGGTAAGTGAATTAATAAATAAATCGCTCCCAAGAGAAATCCGAAGAGAATCACGAAAAAAATGATTGATTTCACTCCGCTACGCATACGGTTTAAGAGTTCAATCACATTCGTCCAAGTTGGGGTAAAGAGCTTCAAGTCTCTTGCGTATCCCCAACGGCTAAGCCCTAGACTGATAATTCCCCATGAGAGAATAATGCCCAAGGTCATATAAATCGGTAAGTGTAGCGCCGTGCAAATGACCGTCATAAGAATAACAGGAATCGCAGACTGAATCGCAAAGAGAATCCAGAATTTACGTTCCAAAAATTGATGCATATCGAATGGAAGAACTTTTAAATAATAATAATTTTCCCGCTCGAGTGAAATTCCGACCGCTATTAAGTTGTTTCCTCCTGTATTGAAGAATGCAATGAAGGTAATAAGCATCGCAAATGGTAAGAAGGTATTTAGATTTAGGAAGTTCATAAAACTAAATTCTGTAGGACCACTCGAAAAATTTAAAACTATTGGAAGAAGCAAGAGATATGGTAATATTCCTGCAGCAATAATCGTTTGCGTTAATACAGAACCTTCCATTAATTGGCGAAGTGTATAGCGAATCATAAATTTTGTCGAAAGCTTGTTGCCATCTAACTCCATTTTTTTGACACGTTCGACTTTTACATTCGAAGACGATGTTTGCGAAATAGCTTCATAGAAGTTTGGCAATACGATGAACTTCACGAGTAGTAAAATCACCACAAATACTAAAATCACGAATCCAATCATTGGATAAAAGCTCATATCAAGTGGATTTAAAATCGCATTATAAAAAGCAAGTACTGGTTGAAGGAAAATTGGCATTTCTCCTGTGAATACAGCATTTATCATGGATTTTGTCATAATCAGTTGATAGCCAATTATAGCTCCAAGAGAAATTCCAAAAATTAAAATATTCGCAATCACGGATTGATATTTTCTAAAGAGTGGAATCTTCGCTAGGAAGAAGCAGAGAAGAAACATCAATACGTAAACAGTCGCACTGAGTACTAGCGCCCCCATTAAAGCAATTGGAATCGTGAGAAGGAAGTTTCCTCCTGAAAAGTACACGTGAATACCAAATAGCATCACGATTGGAAGAAATCCTTGCAATGTAGCCACCACAATCGAAAGGCTCTTACCAAGAATGACTTCTAATTCCGTAAAGGCATAAGGTAAATACGATTCGAAGTCTTTACTTTCATAAAAGACATTGTAAATAGCTGGCAATGCTTGCGAAATTAAAATCATCAAGAATAAGAAAACCGTACTCGCAAATTGAAGTGGAGAGTATGAACGTCCCGAAATCGCTCCAGGAATTCCAAATAAAGCTCCAAACACAACTGCAAACATCAATTGCTGCATCAAGGTTTTCATCGCAACATTTACCGGTTTCGATGGATTTTTTGCCTGTTTCTTTCGATAATTTTGTAATTGTGCCGGTTGCGTCGCAAAAATTAAATTGGTCTTCACCAGCGTAAGAATTCGATTAAACCGCATGTGAATCCACTCCTTCTTGTCTACCGGCTAGTGATAAGTAGATTTCTTCAAGCGTGCTTTCTGGTTGTTGGCCTTTCAACTCTTGAATCGTACCGTAGAAGAGTAGTTTTCCTTTTTTCAAAATGGCAATCTTATCGCAAAGTTGTTCTGCTACTTCTAAAACGTGTGTCGAGAAGAGAACGGTATTGCCTTTATTGGCATGTTCGCGCATTAATTTCTTCAAGTCGTAAGAAGCTTGTGGGTCAAGTCCCGTCATTGGTTCATCAAGTACCCAAATTTCAGGGTCTGATAAAAGCGCTCCGATGACGAATACCTTTTGACGCATCCCGTGTGAGAAAGAATCAATGACTTCATAACGATGTCCTTCAAAATCAAATAATTCTAATAAATAAGCTAGACGGCTTTCTACTTCGTCTAGAGTCATACCATAAGAAGATGCGACTAATTCCCAGAATTCATTAGCTGTTAAGCGTAGGAATAGGTCGGGACTATCAGCTACATAGCCAATTTTTTCTTTAATGGCTAGACGATTAGAAGATAATTCTTGTCCGTCCACAATAATTTCTCCGCTAGTTGGATGAATGACGCTCACGAGTGATTTAATCGTGGTTGATTTACCAGCCCCGTTATGTCCGATTAATCCAATAATTTTTCCACTTTCAATTGTTAAGTTAAGTCCATCTAAAGCGACGGTTTGATCATATACTTTTGATACATTACGAAATTCAATCATAGTTATTCCTCCTTATGAAATCATTTTACCCTAATTATACCGTTTATTGTTCTAAAAAATAATATTTTTTTGCTTAAAAAGAATATTTTTTTGCTAAAAACCTCTCCTTAGCATTGCTAAAATGAATTCAAAATTTGAAAAATGATTGGTTCATAAAAAAATAACGTAAATTATACCGTTTTTGTTAAGATTTTTCTGAAAATAATCTCATTTGAATCACAAAACAAACATATATTTATGATAATATTCCCTCAAAAACAAGGAAAGCGCTTTATTAGTGTATAAGAAAGGACATGATAGTATGTTAAACATTATTGAAACGCTAGGTGTTAGTTGGTCATCTGGTAATTTAATTTACCAATACTTAACTGGTGCTGTCTGGTGGGCATGGATGATTGATGCTGGATTTTTAGTTGCTGGAATCGTTTCAGGTGGTCTTGCATCTTTAATGAAATCAGCTGCTCAATTCGGCTTAAAACAAGCGATTAAAGACTTAAGTAAACGATCTGCCATCCTACTGTAAAAATAGTTAATTAACTCTAGTGCTTTCCTTGCTTTTTCACAAATCAATAAATATTAAAGGGAGTAGTAATGATGAATAGTTATTTATATTTATATTATCATTCAAATAAAAACTATTTTTTTGAAAGATTTAAATTCTTAAACAACCTATTTTTCAATAAAATATATCTTCTTTACTTCTTTTTAAAGGGTATGCTTGTGCCAATTTGTATTTTTGGAATTTCGTATTGGTATAATGACTATTCTTATTTTTTAGCATTACTACCAATACTGTTGTTCATATTTAAGTTATTTACTATCAATAGTAGAAAATGGGCACACTTTTATCGAAATGATTGGATTTCCGCTTTTCCAATTGAAAAACAACGTTATATAGTTATTTTATTTTCTAATTTAATAATAGACTTTATTGTAGAAGATAATATTTTACTCTTAATTATCTACCAATTAATATTTATAAAACCATTAGTCCTTTTAGGAATATATGTAAGTTTAATATTAATTTATTTGACAACCGTAACTTTCCAACTAGTATTATTACAATCAAATCTGTTTTTAAAAAAAATCTACTCATTTCTCATCTATATTATATCTTGTATAACAACCACATACGTTTTCTTTATTTTTATTAATGCATTCATTTCTCTTATCAATTATGTAATTCAACGCGAATTAGTTCTAGAGAATATTTTGTACTCTGTTAAAAATTATATATTCAATTTATTTATCGTATACGAAAACAATCAACTAGTAATCATAATTTCCAGTATTTTGATATTTATCATTAATTTTTACTTAGTTATTTATTTAATGCAAAAAAATAAATTCGAAAATAGTAATCAATATACGTCTCAAAAAATTAGTGATTTTATTATTCTCCGCTTGATGTATTATTTATATACAAAGCTAAAATTCAAAAGAATTAATCTATTTTATAAAGAATTAGGTGTTATTTCTGAATTATACACCTTTAATTATAAAGAATATTTTTATACATTCTTCTGTGATAGATCTTTTTTCATTTTAATATCTTTAATATTAACTCTTTATAAATACTATAACCCAAATTTTGAAATTGTATTTATTCCTATATTCACTCTATTTTATTTTCTAGATAACAGTTCAAGTATCAATGTAAAATTAATGCCTAATTTATCTTTCGTTTCAGATTATTCAGTAATTTCAATCATGAAGTCTACTCAATTAGATCTGAACGAACTATTAAATATAAAAATAATCCTTTTCAGATTTTCTAGAGTAATTGGTCTTATAAGTTACTTTATCCTTTTGTTAGTTTGTACATTTGTATTTAAATTATCCATCATGATTGTTATTACGTCCTCTTTATTATTAATACTCTTTTGGATATTCTTACCAAAAATTCTTTTTACAAATAATCTTATTTATATTAGACAAAATTATCCTAACTTTAATCAGTTTATTGAAGATTATAATTTCATAATGAAACAATCTAAAGAATTTTTTATTATAAATTGGTTTTATAATTTATTAACCATTTGGTTAGTCTTTACTTTAATATCATCAAATTTTTCAGACTATTTTCAATTAATATCATTTGTAAACTATTTTATTTCTGTTTTGATTATTGCTCTTTTCTTATTATTAAAAATGATAATGCAAAAAATTAAAAATAACATTTATTCATTTTTAGAAGATGGTGATTATAGTGTTGATATTTCTAAAATATTTAAAAAATCAAATTGATAAAAAAAAGTACTATTATGCGTTTATGATTTCATTAGTAATTTTTTTAATTATCTATTTACTAGTTGTTTACACACAAATTAGTGAAAATTCAGATTTTGACATTAATTCTATTGAAATTAAGAAGATTAATATAAGTTATGTTTTTCTATCAAATTTTAAATTAATCTTTATTAATCTATTACTTGGTGTTATTACTTTTGGTTTATTTCCTATAGGATCCATAATACAAAACACCTACTCTTTAAGTATTATTGCAAACAGATTATTTATTTCAGATAAAAAATCTTTAATAATAAGATTAATTCCTCATGGTATTCTAGAAATTTTTATTCTGGTACTAATTTGTATCTATTCGATTCAAATTTCCGTATATATATTAAAACTATTAAAATTAATTATTCAAAATAAACACTCAAAAATTAAAAATAATAAAGAGTTTCTTATTCATTTTATTGTAGAATGTATATTTATTTCAGTTTTATTAGCAATAGCTGCAGTTATTGAATACTTTGTTTCTATATATCTTTAAAAAGGAGAAAGTAAAATGGAATTAGTAATTAAAAATTTAAATTTTAGTTATAATGAAAAGTTGATTTTAAAGGATATTAATATTGTTGCTAAAACAAATGATATTATTTTGATCAAAGGAGTTAATGGTAGCGGTAAAACAACACTTTTGAAATGTATTGGTGGAATATTTAATGGTGGGAAAAAAATATATATTAACAATATTGAGTTAATCAATCAGAAAAACCTTTTCAGACATATTTCGTACATTATGAGTGAAGATACGCTATATGGATACTTATCAGTAAAAGAGAATATTAAATTTTACTGTGAATTATTTGGAGAAGATTCATCTTTCATTGACCAAGTATATTCTTATATTGAAGATATGGAAATATTGGAATATGAAAATTATCTAGTTAAACATCTTTCAGAAGGTACTAGACATAAAATATATTTATCTATCATGTTATCGAAAAAATCTGAATTAATAATATTAGATGAACCATTTTCATCAATTGATAAAAATACTCAAGAAAAAATGTTTAAGTATATTGAAAATTTAAGTAAAGATAAAATAATTATTTATTCTACTCATATTAAGGAATTTGAAAAAATGGCAAATAAAATAATTAATTTAGAAAAGGTAGGTGAATAAAAATGTATCGTTATGTTATCTCAGTCATCTTACTACTAGCTTTAATTCTCGCAAAAATATTTTTAAAAGAGGATAAAAAATAATCCAAAATAAAAAGGGACTGACCCCAAAAAGTGAGAATTTAATAAAAACACCCTAAGACTACCTGTCTCCGTTATTCAATCGGAGACAGGTAGTCCAATTTTTTTTGGATTTTTCCAAAGTGGAATAATTAAAAACTGAATAGTAAAAGTACTTATTAAGATTACGAAGAATCCTACGGATTCTATAGTAGTAGTAATAGGGGATAGCATTAAATGCGAAAAAGAGGGAGTAAGACCAAAGATAAAAAAGGATTCACAGTGTGAATCCTTTTTGCTTTGTAGTCTTACCCCCGCAAGGCTGATTAGGATTAAGCAAATCATAAATGATGAAGCTTAATCCAATCAGCTACTGCGTCTAACTCTATAAGTTTTTTTAGTAAAAAATAATTCCTTACTCCCTCTTTGAGGCCTTAAAGGTGAGAGACCCAAGGCTCGAACCGGTGCCCTATTATCACTACTATGAAGATATCCGTAAGGATTCGTAGTAATCGATTTTATAGAGCTATTCAGTCTCTAATTTATTATTCATTTTCTTCGTCAACTAATTGTTGCGCAAAGTCTTTCATATTGCCTTTGATGGCTTCATCTGAAAGAGTTGCAGTTGGATTTTCTGTTGCTACTGATTCAGTCGATGAGTCAGTGGCTTCAGAACCTTCTTCTGTTTCTTCTTCGCGGTCCACAATCGCTAATGAACTTACAATCGCATCTTGATCAAGACGCATCATACGAACTCCAAGTGCGCCACGGCCTGTTTGAGACACGTCTTCGGCATGGAATCTGATGATAACCCCTTTATTGGTCATGATGAGTAAGTCTTCGTCTCCAGTTACAGTACGTAGGCAGACAAGTGGTCCATTTTTCTCTGTAATACGAAGTGTACGAACCCCTTTACCGCCACGGCCTTTCAATGCATATTCGCTCGCATCGGTACGTTTTCCGTAACCTTTTTCACTCACGACTAATACTTCACTACCAGGTGTTAAAATATCCATTCCGATGACATAATCATCGTCACGTAGGGAAACCCCACGAACACCTGATGCAGTACGACCCATCGCACGAACTTTATCTTCATGGAAGCTTACAGCATTACCGTGATAAGTTCCAAGGATGATTCCATCATTTCCGCTTGTCACTACTACACGAATCAATTCATCATCTTCCCGTAATTGGATGGCACGTAGACCATTTGTACGGATATTCTTGAATTCTGATAAACGTACACGTTTTACCGTTCCACGTAATGTTGTAAAGAATAAGTAACGTTCTGATTCATCTGATTCTGGAACACTGATAATCGCTTGAATTTTCTCAGCCGAATCAATATTTAATAAATTGATGACTGGTAATCCTTTTGCAGTACGGCTATATTCAGGAATTTCATACCCTTTTGCTTGGTAAACTTTTCCTGTGTTTGTAAAGAAGAGGAGTGAATCGTGTGTTGAACATGAAATCATGTTTTCCACGTAGTCATCATCATGAACGCTCATTCCTTGTACCCCACGTCCTCCACGGCGTTGTGCCTTGAATTCAGTGTTTGCAAGACGTTTGATATATCCATTCTTGGTTAAAGTAATAACTACATTTTCTTCTTCAATTAAGTCTTCATCTTCAAGACTTAATGCTTCTCCCACTAATAATTCCGTACGACGCGGATTATTGAATCGTTGTTGAATTTCAAGAAGCTCTTGTTCGATGATTTCATAACGGAGTTCTTCACTTGCTAATACTTTTTCTAAATATTGAATCGTTTCTTGTAATTCATGATATTCAGCATCGATTTTTTCGCGTTCTAATCCTGTTAAACGAACCATACGCATATCTAAAATTGCTTGTGCTTGTTTATCACTTAATCCATATTCATTCATGAAACGTTCTTTGGCAACGTCACCACTTGCAGAACTTCTTAAGATAGCCACAATTGCATCGATATGGTCTAAAGCAATTTGTAATCCTTCTAGGATATGAGCACGGTCTTCAGCTTTTTTCTTATCAAATAAGCTACGACGACGAATGACTTCTTCTTGGTGATCCAAGTAGTATTTTAGAATTTCTTTCAAGCTCAATACTTTTGGTTCTTGGTTCACAATCGCAAGCATATTAAATCCGAAGTTGGATTGTAATGGTGTTAATTTGTATAAATTATTTAATACAACGGATGCTGATACGTCTCGACGCACTTCAATCACGACACGCATTCCCACACGGTCAGATTCATCGTTTAAGTAAGTAATTCCTTCAACTTTCTTTTCATGGTGTAATTGCGCAATTCGTTCAACAAGACGTGCTTTATTTACCATATATGGTAATTCCGTAATGATGATGCGTTCTTTTCCGTTCTTTAATTCTTCGATTTGAACGCGTCCACGAACCGTAATTGATCCACGACCTGTTTCATACGCACGACGAATTCCAGATTTACCTAAGACAATTCCTCCAGTTGGGAAGTCAGGTCCAGGGAGAGCTTCCATCAATTCAGTAGTGGTTACATCAGGGTTCTTCATTAATAAGTGAAGAGCAGAGATGACTTCCGCCAAGTTATGTGGTGGAATATTAGTTGCCATCCCAACGGCAATCCCTGTTGCACCATTAACTAATAAGTTAGGAATACGAGCAGGTAGTACTTCCGGTTCTTGTTCAGTAGAATCATAGTTATCACGGAAATTAATCGTATCTTTATTAATATCACGAAGCATTTCAAGAGCAATTTTACTCATACGAGCCTCTGTATAACGCATCGCAGCGGCTCCATCCCCATCGACAGAACCAAAGTTACCATGTCCATCAATTAATGGGTAACGATAAGAGAAATCTTGTGCCATACGAACCATAGCATCGTAAATTGCAGAGTCACCGTGTGGGTGATATTTACCCATTACGTCCCCGACAATACGCGCTGATTTTTTATGCGGTTTATCTGGCGTTACTCCAAGTTCACTCATTCCATATAAAATACGACGGTGCACTGGTTTTAATCCATCGCGTACATCTGGTAAGGCACGCGATACAATAACACTCATTGAATACTCTAGAAATGATTTACGCATAGTATGTACTAAATCAGTTGATTCAAAAGTTTCATCAAAGTGTTTCACTTCTTCAGACATAATTCGTCTCCTTTTCTTTATTACTGAAGTTTATTTTCAATCGATTAAATATCTAAATCTTCAATATTGATATATTTTGCATTACTTTCAATGAATTCACGACGTGGTTCAACGCGATCCCCCATTAAAATATCCAAAATTTGGTCTGCTTCCGCAGCATCTTCTACAGATACTTGTAACATTGAACGATTTTCAGGGTTCATGGTTGTTTCCCATAATTGTTCTGCATCCATTTCCCCAAGACCTTTGTATCGTGATAATTGTGGTTTTGGATGTGCTGGTAATTCCTTTAATTTTGCTTCAAGCTCTTTATCGTTTTGAATGTAGTATTCATTCTTTCCTTGTTTCAACTTGTAAAGAGGTGGTTGCGCGATATAAATATATCCAGCTTCCACTGCAGGGCGCATATAACGATAGAAAAGAGTAATGAGCAATGTACGAATGTGACTTCCATCGACATCGGCATCGGTCATGATGACTAATTTTTGATAACGGGCTTTCGATAAATCAAAATCTCCGCCAAAACCAGTTCCCATCGCTGTAAAGAGCGAACGAATTTCTTCGTTGGCTAAAATTTTATCAAGTGTCGCTTTTTCAACGTTCAAGATTTTCCCACGAATCGGTAAAATCGCTTGAAAATGACGTGAACGTCCTTGTTTTGCTGAACCACCCGCAGAATCTCCTTCGACGATAAATAATTCAGAAATCGTTGGGTCATTGCTTGAGCAGTCTGCTAATTTCCCTGGTAAGTTTGAAATTTCTAAACCAGATTTCTTACGAGTCACTTCACGCGCACGTTTTGCAGCAAGACGTGCTTTCGACGCTAAAATCCCTTTTTCAACAATCTTACGTGCGACTTGGGGGTTTTCCATTAAGAATTTATCGAAGTGCGTGGAGAATAGTCTATCTGTAATCGTACGGGCTTCGGAGTTTCCTAATTTCGTTTTAGTTTGTCCTTCAAACTGTGGATCAGGGTGTTTGATAGAAACAACGGCTGTTAAACCTTCACGAACATCTTCACCGCTTAGTTTTTCTTCGTTTTCTTTCATCAATTTTTGACGACGCGCGTAATCATTAATCACACGTGTTAAGGCCGTCTTCATTCCTGATTCGTGAGTACCACCTTCATAAGTGTGGATATTATTCGTGAAGCTGAGAAGATTTGTATGGTATCCAGAAGTGTATTGCATAGCGACTTCTACTTGAATACCATCTTGTTCTCCTTCTACGTAAATTGGCTCTTCAAATAACACTTGTTTTGATTTATTGAGGTGTTCTACATAGCTCTTAATCCCACCTTCATAGTGGAATGTCTTTACAATCGGTTCTTCTTCACGATAATCGGTAATCGTTAATTTTAAACCTTTATTCAAGAACGCTAATTCACGAACACGATTGGCTAATTTATCAAATTCGAAGACTGTTGTTTCTTGGAAAATTTCTGGATCTGGTACGAAATAAACACTAGTACCATGTTTATCTGTTTGACCTACAATCTTCAAATCTTCTAAAACAGCACCACGTTTATAGGATTGTTCATAAATGTTGCCATCTTTAAATACTTGAACGGTTAAGTCTGTTGAAAGAGCATTTACAACAGAAGCCCCAACCCCGTGAAGCCCCCCAGAAACTTTGTAGCCTCCACCGCCAAATTTACCACCGGCGTGAAGTACTGTAAATACAGTTTCTACGGCAGGACGACCTGTTTTTTCTTGAATATCCACCGGAATCCCACGACCATCATCGGTAACGCGAATGTGGTTTTCTTTAGTGATTTCGATTTCGATATGTGTCGCAAACCCAGCCAACGCTTCGTCGATTGAGTTATCTACGATTTCCCAAACTAGGTGGTGCAACCCGGCACTACTTGTTGAACCAATATACATCCCAGGACGTTTACGAACAGCTTCGAGTCCTTCTAATACTTGAATCTGACTGGCATCATATTGCGCAGCTAATTCAGCTTTGTTTTCTTCTGTCATATGCTAATTCTCACTCTCCGTTTTTAAAATAGTTCCTTTTTCAATCGGTATTACGACTGGTTCATTAATAAATTGTTGCTTAATTCCATCCAGGCTCGTTGTCGTAATAAAGGTTTGCACCTTATTTTCAATCGCCTTAATCAGATGGGTTTGTCTATCATCATCGAGTTCGGACAATACGTCATCTAATAGTAGAAGAGGATACTCGCCTGTCGATAATTTCATCAATTCGATTTCCGCAAGCTTTAAACTGAGAACGGTCGATCGTTGTTGTCCTTGCGAACCATATGTTTGTACCGGAATCTCATTCAAATAAAAAATCAAATCATCACGGTGTGGTCCAATCAACGTTGTGGCTTGATCCGCCTCACGAGCTTGATTCTTTTTGAATTGATTCATATAGATTTCTTTCATTTGCGAAGGTGTTAAACCATCCTCCAGCGGAATCGTTGCTTGATACGAAACCGAGAATTTTTCACGACCAAGCGATAACTGGTCATGAATCGGAATGGCTAAAGCCTCCAATTGCTTCATAAAATCGAGACGATGAAAGACGATTTTACTAGCTAACTCGCTTAACATCTCGCTTAAAACCTCTAAGTATTCGTCCGGCTGCTTTTTCTTAATGGCTAGCTGCTTCAAATACGTATTGCGTTGTTTTAAGACGCGATTATATTCCACTAAATCATAGAGGTAGAGGGAACTCATTTGTCCAAGTTCCATATCTACGAATTTACGTCTATTTTGCGGAGACCCTTTGACAAGCGTAAGATTCTCGGGGGCAAATAGAATGACATTCAAGTTTCCAAGGTAGGAACTCAGTCGTTTTTGCTCCAAATAATTCACTTTCGCGATTTTTCCTTTTTTAGAAAATTGCAATTCTAAATTCGTCTTTGTCGCTGTTTTCTCAACGGTCCCTTTAATCGTCGCAAACTCTTTTTTCCATCCAATCAGTTCTTTGTCGTTTGTAGTGCGGTGGCTCTTTGTCATCGCCAAGGCATAAATTGACTCCATCAGGTTGGTTTTCCCTTGTGCATTTTCACCAATAAAAACATGCACACCTTCAGTAAACTCTAGTTGGACAGATTCATAATTACGAAAGTTTTGTAATTGTAAATTCGTCAGTCTCATGCTTCATGTGTGTTCAAATCAGTTTCATCCGATTTCATTTCTTTCACAATAAAAATACCTTCATCAGGTATTTCGACACGTGTATTCGGATATAATTTTCTACCACGTCGATTTTCTAACTCTCCATCTACAAAAACTGTATATTCTTGCAGGTACCATTTTGCTTGTCCGCCCGTTGTAATGACGTCAATATGTTTCAAAAATTGCCCTAATGTGATGTACTCATCGGAGATTGGTACGATAGTAGTCATGAACTTCCTCTTTTCTAATGGATATTGGTGAGAACTCCATTAAACTCATGCGTGGTCACACATTTTTAAGTAGAATAACTCTACAATATTATACAATTTTTACAATCTTTTCGCAAAGAAATTGCAAATTTTAGGGGGTTATTTCAATTTTTAGGTAAAATCAGCAAAAAAGCCTAAAAAAACGAAAAACAAAATTTAACGGGATTTTTTCAAAAATTGAAAGTTTAGGTCCGAAAATCACCCCAAAATCACACTGCCCAAAATTCACTTATAAGTGAATTTCGGGAAAATGAATAAATGAGAATAAAAAATAAAAAAACTCGAGCCTTCAAAACGAAAGCCCGAGTGAAAGTTTAATAACCTACAATTACCCGTTGAATGTACGAACAGGTGTCACTAATTGAATGAAGCTATGTGGAATACCAGAGTGGTCTTCTTTTAGTTTCAATGTGAATGGACGGTTTGCTTCTAAGAAGTTGATGACAGCTTCTGAAGAACCGAATAATTTCAACGCTTCTTTTAAATAGTCTGGGTTGAATGAAATTTCAAGTGGAGCTCCTTCGAAGTTTTCCACAGCAATTTCTTCTTCAACTGTTCCAATTTCAGGTGATTTACCTGTTAAAAGAACTCGTTCTTTAGAAAGTGTTAATGTTGCAATATTGTTTTTATCGGTATGTGACATTAATGAAGCACGTTCTACAGCTGCTACCAATTCGCTAGCAACGACTGTAATCGAAGTGTTCGCTCCGTCGTTAATTAAACGGTCTGTATCAGGGTACATTCCTTCTAATAAACGAGAGTAGAAAGATAATGTTTCTGTTTGGAACAAGATTTGATTATCTGTAATTGCAAAATCGATGGTTTCTAATCCGTCGATTATACGAGATAATTCTAATAATGTTTTACCAGGTAATGTCATTTCAAAAGTCAATGCATCACTTCCAGCTGGCATTTGTAATGGAATGATACGTTGGCTTAAACGGTGAGAGTCCGTTGCGACTGCTTTTAATTGGTTGTCTTTAATCACCATATGAATCCCTGTTAAGATTGGACGAGATTCTGCAGTTGAAACGGCAACGGCTGTTTGTACAATCACTTGTCTAAATAATGGAACAGGAATAGTGATGACATGATTTTTTTCGATTTCTGGTAATTGTGGATAATCTACTGCTGATAATCCATTTAATGTAAATGATGCATTACCTGCTGTAATTGTTGCTTGCAATTGATCATTTGTTTCTAGTGTGAATATATTTAAAGGTAATTTTTTAACGATTTCTCCAAAAAAACGAGCAGGAAGAACAATGCTACCTGGTTCTTGGACTGTTAATTGTAATTCTTCGTCTTCAATCGGTAAGAATACTTCAATAGAAACTTCTGAATCACTACCTGTTAATGTTAATCCTTCTTCACTTGCAACTAATTTAATCCCTGTCAAAATTGGAATTGTTGTTTTTGATGGAATGGCACGTTGCACATCTACAAGATTTTTTAGAAAACCTTGTCTATTTACTGAAAATTTCATAGTATCCTCCTTTTGGATAGCCTTTATATTATATTTAATTTATTAATAAAATAGTAATAGTAGTAGGGCCTGTGTATATTGTGGAAAAGTTAAATTTTCTTATAACAGAGACCATTTTTCATTGTGGATAAGTATTGTGGAAAACTCCACTGTTTTATGGGACTTATCCACAGCTTAATAACCGAGCGAATGCTTGATTTCATTAATCACGCGAATCGTTTCTGGATCATCTTTGGCTTCTTGGCTAATTTTTTCATAGGCGTGAATCACGGTTGAGTGGTCACGACCAAAATCAGCACCAATCTTTTGAAGAGAAACGCGTGTTAATTCACGAGAAAGATACATCGCGATTTGACGCGGTTGAACCATTGTCTTTGTTCTTTTCTTTCCTTTAATATCTTCTACTGTAATATTGTAGTATTTCGCAACGGCGCTTTGGATATCATGGATTGTTAGAAGCTTCTCGTCGCCTCCAGGAAGGAACGATTGTAACGCTTCTGCTGCAAGGTCTGTTGAAATATCTTGACCTACCATCACTGAGTACGCTTGAAGACGCATGAGAGCTCCTTCTAATTCACGGACGTTTGATTGAATATGACCTGCGACATAGCTCAATACTTCAATAGGAATATTAAATCCAAGTGAAGCTGCTTTATTTTGCAAGATGGCAATTCTTGTTTCCAAGTCTGGTGGAGTAATATCTACGGATAACCCAGATACGAAACGAGATACAAGACGTTCTTGCAATTCTTTAATTTCCGTTGGTTGACGGTCACTCGTTAATACGATTTGTTTTTGATTATTAAAGAGTGCATTAAATGTATGGAAGAATTCTTCTTGAGTTGCTTCTTTTTTCGCTAAAAATTGAATATCATCGACTAGTAAGATATCCACATTACGGTAACGATTGCGGAATTCTTGAGGAGTCTTTGATCCAATCGAAGCAATCATTTCATTCATAAATTCTTCACTAGTCACGTATTTGACACGTGCATTTGGATGACTCTTCTTATATTTATTCCCAATTGCTTGCATTAAATGAGTTTTTCCAAGTCCTACACCACCATAGAAGAAAAGAGGATTGTAGGTATTGCCAGGATTATCTGCAACATAATGTGCGGCAGCCGTAGCCATTTGATTTCCTTTACCGATAATAAAGGTTTCAAATGTATATTTAGGATTCAAATGCGAGTCTTCCTCGATATCTACCATTATTGGTGCTTCAGGAATATTTGGTTGAATTTCTTCGATTTCTTGATGAAATGGGGTATTCATTGGAGATTCATCTTCTAAATCAATGAAACGTGGTTCAAAAGATTGTCTGAAGTAATCATATCCAATTTCCATGATGTCTCTAATGAGATTATCTTGCCAGTATCTCGCAAATGTTTTAGATGGCACTTTAATATAGAGAATATTTTGTTCAATTCGAATTGGTTCAGCAGGTTTAATCCAGTGATTAAAGGTAAATTCGGAATTTGTTTTTTCAAAGTGTTCTAATAGTAGTTTCCAAAATTCTTGGATGGAATTCATAAATGCACCTCCTTCTATCGTATTAAAGATTCTAATCCATTTAACAGTGTACCATCTTTCAAAAAAGTTTTCCACAATTGGATGGAGAAAACCACAAAAAATATAAGATTTGGATAACGTTATCCACAAAATGGTGGATAAGTCGAAGAAAAAAGTGGTTATTCACAGAGATATACACAAAAAAAGAGTAGTTATAAACAATAAAAAAAGTTGATATAAAAGGATTTTGATAAAGTTATCCACCATTGTGTATAAAATTTGTAAACAGAGTGTTATTTTGTGGATAAATTGTTTATAAGTCTGTGGAAATACTCTTTCATAACGAAAAAATATCCACCATAGATGTGAATAACTAAAAAAATCATAGTCAATCAACAGTTATTTGTAGAAATTATTATTCTGATTATGGTATGATACATCAGTAATTTAGCAGATAGATAGTTTATATTGACAATTGAACATTTTATTCTTATAATGTACTAGACTGTCTAGGGAGACTAGATATTTCATTTACAGTAGGAGGTGCACAACGAATGAAAAGAACATATCAACCAAGCAAACGTAAACGCCAAAAAGTTCACGGATTCCGTAAACGCATGAGTACAAAAAATGGCCGTAGAGTATTAGCAAGCAGACGCCGTAAAGGTAGAAAAGTTTTAGCAGCTTAGATCACTGAACGTCTCAGTGGTCTTTTTTTTTAAAAACCATTTGAATGACTGGAGATATTCAAGTAGATGAAAAAATCGTATCGAGTAAAGAAAGATAGCGAATTTCAAAAGGTGTTTCATAAAGGAAAATCAACAGCAAATCGACAATTCGTTATTTATCAATTGAATAAGAAAGAACAAACTCATTTTAGAGTGGGAATTTCTGTCAGTAAAAAACTTGGAAATGCAGTTACGAGAAATCGTTTAAAAAGAAGAATCCGTCATATTTTAATGGAACTAGATGAGCAGTTAATAAAAGAAGTTGACTTCATTGTGATTGCTCGTCAACCAATCGTACAAATGTCTTATCAGGAAACTAAAAATAGTATGTTGCATGTTTTAAAAGTAGCAACATTATTAAATCAATAAGTTTTCTATATTCATATTACGTCACTTACAACATTATATATTCTTAAAGGTGGGACTTTTCAGTGAAGAAAAAAAGCCAATTGATTTTATCATTAGCAGTTTTAACTTTATTTTTAGCAGCCTGTGGAACTTCTCCAATTACGGAGTCTAGTACAGGATTTTGGGACCGAATTGTTCTCTATAATTTATCTCAATTTATCATCTGGTTATCAAACCTATTAGGAGGAAGTTTCGGTTTAGGGATTATCGTCTTTACGATTATTACCCGTTTTGTGATGGTACCGTTGATGCACTTGCAATATAAGAGCACTCGTCAACAAGCGATTCTTCAACCTGAAATTAAAGCTTTACGTGAGAAGTATTCAGCACGTGACCGTGAAACTCAACAAACACTACAAGCTGAAATGAACGCTTTATATGAAAGAGAAGGAATCAATCAATATGCAGGATGTCTTCCATTAATAATTCAATTACCTGTTATGATGGCGTTATATCAAGCTATTAGTCGTACAGATGTATTAAAAACGGGACATTTCTTATGGTTCCAATTAGATTTAGCAGATCCTTATTACGTTTTACCAGTTTTAGCGGCAGCAACAACATTATTAACAACATGGTTGTCAATGCAAATGCAAGATACTGGTGGGGCTGGTAAAATCATGATGTTTGTAATGCCAATCATGATTTTATTAATGTCAATGGGATTATCAAGTGCTTTATCACTTTATTGGGTAGTCGGAAATGTATTTATGGTGTTCCAAACATTATTAATGAATAATCCGTTCAAATTTAAAGAAGAACAAAAAGAAATTGCAAGAGAAAAAAGACGTCGTGCAAAAGCACTTGAAAAAGCAAAAAGAAGAAACGGAAAATAAATTCTTGATAAAAGTCTTGTTGAAAACGCTCAATCATGAGATAATGACAATGATTTTTATAGAGTAGGAGAGTTTACGATGACAAATTCAATAAAAGTAAATGATACTTCAGTAGAAAAAGCAATCCAAAAAGGATTACGACAATTAGGATTATCAAAAGAACAAGTTGTTGTTGAAATTGTTTCTGAAGGAAAAAAGGGACTATTTGGCTTTGGACAAAAAGATGCAGTAGTTCTTTTAACACCAGTAGAAGAAGGTTCTTCTAAAGAAGTAGTAGAAGAGGAAATTTCAATTGCTCAACCGATTGAAGAATTGGAAGTATCAGTTGAAGATGATTTTGAAGAAGAATTTGAAGCTGATGATGAAGCAGAGTTAGCAGAAACAGATGATCAATTAGAAGAAGCGGCTCATATTACAAAGGCCTATTTAGAAGGTATCGCAAAAACTTATGGAGCAGAAGCCACAGTGAGTGTTGAAGCGCGTCGTGATCGTATGACTTTCGTATTTGATACTGATAAACAAGGGCTTCTTATCGGAAAACATGGTAAGATTTTGAATGCTTTACAAGTACTAGCACAAGTATCTGTACATCGTTATGTAAAAGGACGTATTTCCGTTCAAGTCGATGTAGGTGATTATCGTGCACGTCGTAGTGAAACATTACAACAAATTGCAGAAAGAACTGCTCGTAAGGTACTAAAAACAAAACAACCTGTTTACTTAGAACCACTACCAGCATATGAAAGAAAACAAATTCACGCTGCATTAAGTAAAAATAAACGTATTTCAACTCACTCAGAAGGTAAAGAACCACATCGTTACCTAGTAGTTGAAATGGCTGAATAAGAAAATGAAGGCTTATGACCGTTTTTGTCATAAGCCTTTTTTAATTTCAATGTATATTTAAAAAATTATGATTATAAAATCTTTGTTATATCAATATTTTAATTAAAAGAATTTTTTAAAAATATATTTTTTCTCCAAAAAATGAATATATATAACAAAATAAATAAACGGTCATTTCAATCATAAAAAAAGAATAATTCCTATAAACATCTACCAAAATAAAGTTTTTTCTTTGGATAAATTGAAAAATAAAGGTATAATAAAAAAGAATATAGGGAGCATATATTTAAATAAAAGAATTAAGGAGATACTATGGACATTCAAATTTTTGTGAATCGAAGAAAAGAATTAGGTTTATCTCAAATTGAATTGAGTGAGGGTATTTGCACACAAGCAACATTGAGTCGATTTGAAAATCATGGTCAAATTCCTTCCATGAAAATACTAACTTTACTTTGTAAAAAACTACATATGGATGTAGGGGAGTTATTTCCATCTGTAGCGATTAAAGATTCAGTCATTAATAAAAAGCTTGAAAAAATTGAATTTGATATTGTTAATATGGAATACGAAGAAGCAGAAGAACTCATTAAAAGTATTAACATGACGCACTTATCTACTCAACAAGAATGGAGATATCTTTATTTAAAAGGGTTCACTCAGACATTATTAAATAAAGAAAGTGCGGATAGTTTCTTCTATTTTAATCAATTATTAGCTGATCATTCAGATGTTGATAATAAGTTTATCTTTTTAGCCTATACAGGAATTGGTTTAATTTATATGAATCAAGAGGATTTTGAAAAGGCTGAATATTTTTTTGAAAAAGCAATTCATCAAATTGATTCCTATTCTATTGAATCTATTGAAGATGTATGTCGTGTATTGATGGTGCTTTATTATGCAGCTACTTTCTATGCTGCAATTAAGGAATTTGATACAAGTGATGTCTTATTACGAAGAGGTGTAACAATTTGCGGTGAAAACCACGTCACCTACTATCTAGCTCGCATTAAATTCTTATTAGCCGAAAATGCTTACGTCAATGAAATGACTCCACAGGAAGTAGACGAATTGATTAAAGATGCCTCCGCATTTGCCAGACTGAATAAAAATACTGTATTATTAGAAAAGATAAAAGTATTTGAAGACCGTGTGGCGAAAGGAGAATAGAAATGTCTATTCGTCTAAAAAAAGAAGATTTATTTAAAAAAGAAAAGTTAGAAGTTCCAGATAATCTAAAAGAAGAAGTAAACCATGATGAATATGATTTGGATAGTTTTGGAGATGCAATCATTATGATGCCAAAATTAGAAGAAGATAAACGTCAAAAGAATCTTGAAAAAAACATCAAGAAGGAATGGCTTGAAGATACTGAAACAAAATAAAAAAATGAGAGTTTAGTTTAATGCTAAGCTCTCTTTTTTCGCTTATAAAACAACATTTTTATTGTATTTTATTCATAAAAATTTCTTATAAAAAAATGTATCTTTTCAGTTGAAATAGAAAGGTAGTTATGTTAAATTAGTATCACTGTTAAGCGAACGTTCGCTTTTAAAACAGTTTCAAAAAACTGAAAAATATTTTTTGAAATTGTTTGACGGTACATCTATATTGTGATAACATATAGAAGTTGTTGAAAAACAACGATTGACCTTTGAAAACTGAACAAAGAAGAC
>CAURBR010000026.1:0-23090 GCA_963523415.1 uncultured Streptococcus sp.
CTCCGCTAAAGCTTTTTGGACCCCCGGACAATCCGGGGGTTTTAATTAGACCAAAGAAAAAGCAACACCTTGAGTTGCTTTTCTTATACTGCTTTCACTTCACTTCATTATACAATTCTTCCGTAATCGTAGCAGCTGCCATCGGATGGTCTCCCGGATTAATAACGACATCATGAAACGCTAATTGTTCATCAAGCGTCACAATTAATGCTTTACAATCTTCTCCATAGTGCTTACGAAGTCTTTTCCAGTCCGTATACACTTTGAGTGTCCACTCTTTTGTTTTCCCTGGTTGCATTGCCAAATCAAAAGGAATATTAGGTTCTACATCCGTTTGCGGGTTATCTTCTAGAAATTGGTCATACCCATGAAGTCGCATTGGCGCAATAAATTTTGCTGTTTTTAAAGCTTCATAAAACTGATACAAATAGACTTTGCTTAGTGTTTTTTTATCTTTCGTATTCAGTTTACCCAATTGACGTACCAAATATAACCACTTGATTACGTTCGGATTCGTTACAGGTATTTCTTTTTCATCCATCCCTTTATACCGCGGAAGATCCACTAGTTGTTCCGCAAGAATCGTTGTTTTTTCACCACAATATTGAATTCCACGTATTCCATCATAGATGAATAAATCTCTAATAAAATTACGAATCCCTTCTTTATCAGGCCCATTCTCAATTCGTTTAAAATCAAATATCTCATCTTTCTTATAAATCTCTTTATGGTAATGCATGTATGAGCTTGGAATCAATTGAGCCATTGGCATTGTAACAGAAAGTGAGCCCTTCTCATCTTCTGATGCATGAGAAAACAAATAAGGCTCATCTGTTTCTACTGAATACACTACATAAACATCATCTAATAAAAATAGTTTTTCTCGAATCAGTTTATACAATTCTCGTCTTTTATAATTTAATAGTACCTGTTTGGCTTCAAATCGTTTAGCCTCTTCAGCATGCACTCTATAATATAATTGCCAAATCTCCGAAATATCTGAAGCAGTTAATTTTTCACAATCCTCTTTAGTAAGTTTACCCTCTTGTTCATCCACAAAAGCGATTCCCAGCGCAGCAATATAAGCATTATATCGTTGTGCATCCGGAGCATTTTCCGAATGCAACACCGTTCCCTTATAAATATCAAGTTTAGCCCCATCTTGGACTCTTGCCATCACCATTGTGTCTGAAGCTTCTTGTAGCTCGCCTTCAGGAACTTCAAGTGATAAAACAGTTGTTTTCATAGGCGTTTCCGTCACAGAACTCATGTTTGTCACAACCATTTCATCGCCTACTTTGATGGACCCTTTAACATAGCCCACTACCATTAAGTCTGAAGGATTGTCATTTCCCTTAAAAAAATTAACAACACCCAGAGTAAAACTCGGAGCCTGTTTCTTCTTTCCAAATAGAAAATCGAATAATCCCATTCATATTCCTCCCGTTTGCTAATCGCTGATACTTCAATTATATCATAGCTTATTTCGAGAATATATAAACCATTAAACCAGAGAAAAGCAACTCAAGGAGTTGCTTTTCTTATAACTATTTAATCTACTGCATTAAAGAATTCTTCTGTCATCAATAGAGCTATCGGATATTCGCCAGGATTAATAACAACATCATAATCTTTTATCAATTCATCAAGCGTTACAACTAACCCTTTATACTCTTCACCAAAGTGTTTACGGAGTCTCTTCCAGTCCGTATACACTTGAACGGCCTTCTCTTTTGTTTTCCCTTGTTGTATCGCTAAATTAAAAGGAATATTAGGTTCGATTGCAGTTTGAGGATTATCTTCCAGAAGTTGGTCATACCCATGAAGTCGCATTGGCGCAATAAATTTTGCGGTCTTTGTAAATCTGGCAAGCAGATAAAAATATGCCTTACCGATATTCTTTTGTTCTTTATCTTCTATTCCGTCCGATTGACTTGATAGATGCAAAAACTTCATTAAATCTGGATTCGTTACAGGGATTTCTGCTTCATCTACCCCTTCATAATTTGGAAGGTCCATTAATTCTTTTGCAAAAATCAACGTATCTTCTGTGAAATATAGAATCGATTCTACTCCATCATATATAAATAAATCTCTTAGAAAATTACGAATTCCCTCTTTTTCAGGTCCGTTTTCAATCCGTTTAAAATCATTTCTCTCATCTTTCTTATAAATCTCTTTACGGTAATGCATGTATGAACTTGGAATCAGATAAACCCATGAATGTGAAACAGTGATCCCCTTATTTCCATCTAATGATGCAGTAGCAAACAAATGAGGTTCGTTCGTTTTTGTTGAGTATATTACAAAAATGTCATCTAATAAAAATAGTTTTTCCCGAATCAAATTAAAGAAATCTCGTCTTCTTTGATCCACCTTCATTTTTATTTCTTTTACCTTTTCAAACTCTTCAAGATGGGCTTTCCAATATAAACTCCAAATCTCTGAAATATCTGAAGCGGCTAATTTTTCACGATCCTCCTCAGTGAGTATTCCATCTTGTTGCTTTACAAAAGCGATATCCATTGTAAAACGATAAGTAAGATAAACCTGAGTATCTGTCACGTTTTCCGAATGCAACACGGTACCTTTATAAATCCCAAGTTTATTCCAATCTTTGACTTTTACCTTCACCACCTTTTCTGAGGCTTCTTGAACCTCCTCTTCATCAACATAAATGGATGAAATGACGGTTTTTACAGGCGTCTTGGACAAACAACTTATCTTTGTAACAACAAGTTCGTCACCTACTTTGAGAGTTCCTTGAACAAAGCCCTCAATAATTAAGTCTGTAGCGTTGTCATCAACACCAATTACATTAATTACTCCAAGAATACAGCTTGATTCTGCTTCTGATTCTGCTTCTTTCTTCTTTCCAAATAAAAAATCGAATAATCCCATTTTGTTTCTCCTACTCCTAATCATTCACTATCTTTGGTTTCATTACCCGTTTCGAAATATAGCGTTCCGTTAATAAGAACAGGATGTGGAATTAATGGTCCTCCCAACGGTTGGAGGAGGCCTCTCCACCCATCCCCGTACTCGTCATTGAATCTCTTCCAATCTGTAAAAATTGGAACAGCCTTCTTATTGTCTTTTAGCTCTTTCATTGCTACTTCATACTTCACATCTTCTGCAAAAGAAGTCTCCCCATTTTCGTTGGGTTTTGGTAATTCTCCTTCTACTTTGATAGGTACAATAAAACGTGCTGTTTTTAAGGCTTCCGTCAAACGGTTTAAATATAAATTGGATAAGAAATCTCGGTCTCTCTTCCCTAATGTAGTAGTATCTCCTATTTGGCCTATCATTAGTAAACAACGAACTATCTCCGGATTCATTATCGGTTTATCAACCTCTCTCATTCCTTCTAAATCCGGGTCTTTCATTAGCGCTTTTGCATTAATTGACGTTTTATCTGAAACAAACTCAATTCCTTCAGCTCCATTTAAGAAAATTACTTCGTTTAAGAAATTCAGGATTCCATCTTTATCAGGCCCATTTTCAATGCGACGGAGTACAAACTCATCAGGATATGTAAATTTCTCTTTATATGCCACAGGAATTAAACGTACCATTGTTTCAGCCGGCTCGAGGCTACCATCTTTATGTCTTGTCATATTTATGAACAAAGCTGGTTCCCCAGTCTTTACAGAATAAACTGCATATATTTCATCAAGTGTTAATAATTTAGCGCGAACTTGCTCCATTAAAAGAATGATTTTTTCAAGATAGTATGCATGTGTTCCATGTGAATGCTGTGCAGCACTAGCATCACAAAAACGGATAGATTGGCTCCATAATTCGATTAAGTCCGCAATCGAAAAGCGACTACGATCCTCATCCGTTAATACCCCATCTTGCCAGAAGAAAAATGCATTAATAATAGCGTAAAGATAAGAAGCTCTTAAATCATCTTCGCTTACCCCTTCGGAATGCAAGACTGTACCTTTATACACGTTGTGTTTTTTACCATCTTTAATCGTTACCACAACATTGTCGCCGGATGCCTTCTTCACTTGACCTTTATTCGCGTCTTCAAGTGCGGAAATGACAGCTTTTGCAGGTTTATCATTATCACTTCCTAAATTTGTAATAATGACTTCATCTCCAACGTGAATTGTTCCTCTTACGAGTCCTATAACGACTAAGTCTTCTAAGTTGTTTGGATTAGGGAGTCTCTCTTCTACTCCAAAAACAACAGTTGTATTTTCTTTCTTCTTTCCAAATAAAAAATCGAATAATCCCATTTATTTTCCTCCCGTTGCTAATCGCTGATAAATCCATTATAGCATAGCTCTTTTTGCGAATATAGAGACAAAAATAAGGACCCACACTGTGAGTCCTTATGCGTTATGCGTCTTTTTTGTGGGCTTCTTTAATTTTGTTAAAGATGCTTTCTGTAATATAGGCACCTGCTTCTGGTTTTCCTGTTCCATTAATGATGACATCATGGATACTAAGATTACCATCAAGTTGCTGAATGAGTCCTTGCCAATCTTCTCCGAATTTTTGACGGAATCGTAGCCAGTCTGTAAAGAACATCATTGCTTGTTTCTTTTCTGTACCTTTCTCCATGGCTAGATCAAACTTGAATCCGTCTTTGAATTTCGTAATGCCTTTTTCATCCGCTTGTGGAACTTCTCCATGGGCACGCATTGGAGTGATGAATTTAGCCTTCAATAATTCTTGCCCGAAAAAGTAGAAGTACATTTCATGAAGAAATTCTTTTTCTGGTGTATCTGGTTTTCCTAATTGACCAAGAAGCAACATCCAGCGAACCAATCCTGGGTTTTCAACAGGAACATCTACTTCCCGCATTCCCTCATAGTTTGGAAGTTCAACCAAGCCTTCTGCCGCAATCGCAGTATATTCCGAAAGGATCTGAACACCTTGCGCTCCGTCTAGTAATATTGCCTCTCTGATGAAGTTTAGAATACCTTGTTTATCTTCCCCATTATCGATATAACGAAGCTCATAGTTTTCGTCATCCGCATTCCGTTCTTTTAAGTGCTCCTTGTTCGCTTTCGTTACCAAGTGAATCATTGGAGGAGATGTTAAATAATTATCCTCATCTTTTGTCGATGTCTTAGCAAATAAGTACGGTTCACCTGTTTTAACAGAATAGACTGCATAAATACCGTCTAAAATGAATAATTTATCTCGAACGATTGTCACAAGAGTACGAAGTTTGTTGAAATTCTCTTCACGTTTTTCTTCCGAGTCTTTCTCTGCATTGGCATTGCAATACCATAAAAAGAGTCTCCAAATCTCAGCAATGTCGGTGATTGATAAATGTGCTCGGTCTAAATCAGTGATGACTCCGTCCTCCACGCCAACAAAACGTTCGCCAAGAGCATTGATATATGCAGAGTACATTTGTTGCTCAGTAACGCCTTCAGAGTGAAGCACCGTTCCGACGTATGGGAAGAATTTTGTCGCATTTTCCACCCATAGAACGGCTTTTTTGTTCGACACTTCCATCACACGATCTTCACCGACCTGAATTCCGTAAACCGCTGTTCTAAATGGTTCTTCATCATCGCTCCCCATTTTAGTAAGAATGACTTCATCCCCAACTTTTATGGTTCCAGTTACTTGTCCAGCAACAACCATATCTGGTGAATCTTTTGAGACAGTATATATATATTCAATTCCCAATGTAAACACACGGGGTTCTTCAGTTTCTTTAGTTTTTTCTACTTTTTTTGGAGCAGGCTCAACTACCTGTTTTTCTTCCTTTGTTTCTTCAGGTTGAACTGGTTGTTCTTCTATTTTCGGTTCTTGTTTTTTACGAGAAAATAAATCTTTAAATCCCATGGTAAATCCTCCTGGTGGTTAGTAGTTCTATTATAGCACACTTTTACTGTTTGTTTTTGGCTTTTTTCACGATAGCAACGACATGGTGCACCGTTACTTTGGAGAGCGGATGAGAGGTGCTATAATCCTTATCTTCGGCACTTGCTCCCCAGTATAAAGGCGTCATTTCGAGTAAATGGCGATACGTTTCTTCGGTTAAATCGACCGTGTAGCGTACCTCTTCAAAAGTGACTTGAGGGCATTCGGACTGCACGCGTTCTAGGATGCCCGCATTCGAATACGTTTGTTTCTCCGAATTCGAACGGTAGAGCTGTTGGCGTAATTCTGCTAAATAATCGTTGCCAGGGATGACTTTTACGAGCGTCCCTCCTGGAGCCAACACGCGCATAAACTCTTGATAGTTCGACGGCGTTAAAATATTCAAAAGCGTCCCACAAGATTCATTCGCAAATGGCAAGTTCGCCAAGTCTCCTAAGAAGAATAGCGCTTGGTTTCCAAAATGAACCGACGCTCGATGGATGCCTTCTTTAGCGATATCCATTCCGCATAAAGATGCCTTCACACGCTTAGAGAACCACGATAAATGACTACCTTCTCCACATCCGATATCGACAATAAACTTCTCTTCGTTTCCCGAAAGATGCGGCAAAATTGCCTCTAATAAAGGCTCAAAGAACCCACTCTGCGCCAGTTCATAGCGATGATGGAAAAGAGGCGCATCATAATCCGTATTCGCATTTTGCTTCATCAGATGTAAGGTTCCTTTTTTTGAAATATTAAATCGGTGCCCCTTTCCGCAGACGACACTATGATTCTCGGCAGAAACCATCGCATCATGGCAATATGGGCAACGAAAAGCATGTAAGTGTTGGTTGATGAATTGCTCGGCCCAATCGATTTTTTTAATGGCCGCTTTTGGTGTTTCCTGTTTTGTCATTCGATACACTCTTTCTCGTTTTCTCTGTTTCAGTATAGCACATTCGCAACCAAATACTGGAACAGTCTATTTTGAGAATTTTTAAGAGAGTGCTACAATGAATTTACTTGAAGAAAATAGAAAAGGTGAAGGAGAAGAATTATGACAGAAAAAATTCCAGTTACAATCGTCAGTGGCTTCCTTGGCGCTGGGAAAACGACTTTAATCAACAAAGTTTTAAAAGAAAAACACGGCGAACATATTGCTGTTGTCATTAACGAATTCGGCGAAATTGGTGTAGACCATCAATTCGTTCTTGACGTTGAAGAAGAAATCTATCAAATGGATAACGGTTGCCTCTGCTGTACCCTTCGTACAGACATTGCTGATATGTTGAAATCCATCTTAATGGTCAAAGAACAAAACGGCATTCGCGTGGACCGCGTGTTATTCGAAACAACCGGACTAGCAGACCCATCTCCAATAGCTCAAACATTTATTAATGTACCATTCTTAAACGAACACTTTATTTTAGATGCTGTACTCACCGTTGTAGATGCTAAAAACTTCTTATATCAAACAGCTCATCAACCAGAACCCGCAAAACAAGTTGGATTTGCAGATAAAATCTTTATTTCAAAACATAGTCTTGTCGATGAAACGATTTATACGAAAGTAATCAATGAAATTCGTAGCATCAATGCGTTTGCGGAAATCCAAGATTTAGATGAAAGACCCGCACATATGAGTGATATGTTTGGTCTTGAATTGTTCTACGCATCTGAAAAGAAAATCTTAGAAATGCAAGAACACGCTGAAGAAGAATATTGTGAAGAATGTGGTCACGCACATGCACATGGCGAACACGACCATGAACATGAACATCATCATCACGATGACCACGAACACGAAGATCATGACCATGATCACGAACATCATCATCATGGCCATAGCCACCATAGCGGTATTAACTCGTTTGTCATTGAAACTGAAGAACCATTAGTACTAGCAAACATTAATGAATGGTTGAACGAGCTTGTCTATATTTACGGACCCGAATTATACCGTTACAAAGGCATCTTGAACGTGGAAGGATTAGATTATCAAATCATCTTCCAAGGTGTTCAAATGAGCTTTGATATCTCAAGAGGTCGTGACTGGGAAGATACAAAACGTAGCTCTACCTTAGTCTTCATTGGGAAGAACCTCCCTGAAAAACAACTACGCGAAAGCTTTATTGCTTGTACTGAAAAATAACATAACGAAAAGGTCGCCCTACTTGGACGACCTTTTACTTTTTATCTTACTTTCTACCTTAATGGATTTCTATTTTCCAAGTTCATCCAATAGTTCTTGGTGTTTTTGGCGCCAATCTGCCTTCTCTTCTTCGGTAATTTCACGCAGAACGCGGCATGGATTTCCAACCGCAATCACATTACTTGGAATGTCTTTTGTGACCACAGAACCAGACCCGATGACCGTATTATCGCCAATCGTCACTCCCGGATTCACCGTCACGTTGGCCCCGAGCCATACGTTATTGCCAATCGTAATCGGTATTCCAAATTCTGGACCCGCATTGCGCGTTTCGGCATCGGTTGGGTGTCCTGGTGTCACAAGCGATACGTGCGGACCAAACATGCAGTTGTCCCCAATCGTAATCGGAGCTACATCTAATAATGTACAGTCAAAATTCGCATAGAAGCCTTCGCCAATCGTTGTATGAACTCCGTAGTCCACATAGACGGGTTGCTCCATGTAAATCTTCTCGCCTGTTTTTCCAAATAACTGTTTTAATAACGCGCGTCTTTCTTCGAAATCATCGAAGTCCAAACGATTATATTGTTGCGCTAATTTTTTTCCTTTAATCGATAAGTCTCTTAGCCCTTCTGTCAGAGACGGAATATATAAGTCTCCCGTGAGCATACGTTCTTTCATGGTTTTCATTTAGATACTCCTTTACAGCTAGTTCTCCAATTGAATCACATGATCAAAAAGATTTCTATTCTCTTCGATAAAATGATGTGTCACCATTATAACGGTTAATTCTGGATTAGACAAAATCATTTTCTCAATACGAGCAGCGCTCTCCATATCTAAACTGGCCGTACTTTCATCAAAAAGAAGGATTTTATCAGATTGCGTTAATGCTCTCGCTATAGAAATTCTCTGTCTTTGACCACCAGACAATTGACTACCATGCTCAGTAACTGCATCATCCAATTGACAAAACTGCTGAATCTCTAGCTCATCTGGAAGTAAGATTCTTTTGGAATTATCCCACAAAGTAATATTCTCTTTAACCGTTGCGTTAAACAAATGATTCTTTTGCGGATTGTAGTGAACCATACTACGCAATTGAACTACTTGTTCCTTCGATAGTTCTTTTCCATCTAATAATACTTCCCCAGAATAGTCATTGTTTTCTCCTGCAAGAAAATGTAATAATGTCGATTTCCCACTTCCACTATCCCCTACTAGAGCATATTTCTTACCTTTCTCAATTGTAAAGGAGGTAGGTTTCACAATTTTATTTCCGTTGACCGCTACTTCTACAGCTCTCAATTCTAGAGAGTTCTTCAGTTCTCGTTCTTCTTGTAGCATTTCATCAGGGAGGATGGATTCATATTTATCAAAATATACTTGAACAGACTTATACTGTACTAGATTTTGCGCAATTAAGCTGACTTTACCGAAAAGGACACCTGTAAATGAACCAATACTTCCCATAATCCCAATCGATACAACTCCATTAACTACAAGATATCCGACTAAAATAGCACTCAATGATTGACCTAAACTATTCACTGCTCCTGAAGCAATTCCAGATAGCATGAATGCGCGAATTAAACGAACCACCGCATCTTTAACAGCGTTCGATTCAAATTGGACGCGATTTTTAAAGGTGTCCATTTTATTTAATGCATAGAATACGGAATATCCCTCTAGTAAATTTTGTACATTCGAAGAAAATTTTTCTTGGGTTGCAGAATAGCTTTCCAGTACTTTCTTCGTATGGGGTTCGAATAATTTTGGAATTAAAAGTAGTCCGCTAATTAATACCACAAGGAATAATAGAATAGACCAGTGATAAGTAAGGATAACTCCTATGGATAACAGCACTGTTAGTACACTTTCGGTTATCGTAAAGAACAGTGGAAGTCCCAATGACGAGATTCTCTCCATATCATTTGTCATCCAAGATACATACTCTGGAAATTCACGTTTGGTGATTTCCATATAATTCGCCTTACGAAGTTTTTCTGCAATTTCTTCCCTTAATTCCGTATTGACTAATTGAATGAATTTTTCTTGTCGAACGGAAAATAAGAATTCTGAATACGATAATATTCCTTTCATAGCGAAGCGGATTGCCAACGCTCCTACAAATTGCCAAGCATTTAAGGCGACTAACCCATCAATGGCAAATGCAATAATCGCAATATTCGCTACGGTTAAAAGACTCTTAATAACTACTAGTACGAGAAGAATCATTACTTTGGATGGATGTTGTAGTAACTTCTTCTTCATAATGATTTCTCCTTCCCTAAGTAAATCACTTCATCAAATAAATCGCGATGTTCTTCAAAAAAATGATGTGTCACAATCACAAGGGTTAGGTTAGGATTTTGAAGGAGTTGAGCTTCTATACTTCGCGCACTTTCCAAATCTAAATTCGCGGTACTTTCATCGAGTAATAACACCTTATCTGATTCAAGTAACGTTCTAGCAAGCGCTAATCGTTGTCGTTGCCCTCCTGATAACTTAGTTCCATGTTCACTAACAACTTCCTGAGCATTCGTAAATTGATCCAACCCCATTTGACTAGATTCTTCCTCAAACGGACGATCTTCCCATAGCGTAATATTATCTTTTACTGTGGCGTTAAAAATATGATTCTTCTGAGGATTGTAAGCAGTAATATTGCGCAACTGTACAATTTGTTCCTTAGAAAGAGGCTTCCCATCGAGGATGACTTCACCTGTAAACTCGTGATTTCGACCGGCTAAGAAATTCAATAACGTTGATTTTCCAGTACCGCTATCCCCTAACAACGCATATTTCTTTCCTTTTTCGATAGTGAAGGTCACGGGCTGTACAATGACATGCCCATTCACGCTGACTGTTACATCTCGTAATGATAAAGATTGTTGCAGAGAACTATTTTCTGGTTGTAAATTCGAATCCTCTTCTAAACTATTGAATTTATCAAAATAAACATGAATCGATTTTAACTGAACTAATTGTTGAACGACTTGTTCTAACGATGCAAAGCAGTTAAATGTAAGAGAGCCTGCTGCAGTAAATGCCCCTACTGAAATCATCCCAACAAACACCATGATTCCGGCTACGACATCTACTGAGATTTTCCCAATGAAATTCAGTAACGAAATGCACAATTGTACGAATGAAAACTTCTTTCGATAACTTACTTTAACGTCTGATAATGCATCTGAAGCGACTTTAATTCGCTTCACAAATTGTCCCACTGCATTCGAGGTATAAAACACTTCGAATCCTTTAAATAAGTTTTGAACGGTTGTAGTAAATTCTTCATTGGCAGCCGATAGATTTGAAGTAGCTTCCTTGGTTTGTTTTTGAAACCACTTTGGCGTGAGAATAAGCATCAATGCTACCAAAACAGTCACGACTGCTAATCCCCAATGGAATAACGAGAGAGAAATCAATGCAAAGATCAGCATCATTCCACTTCCGATGCTGTTGAATAACACTGCAAATCCATTGTCTTCTAATTGCTCTAAATCACTTGTAAACCATGAAACGTACGCAGAAACATCTTTTTCTGTCACTGTTGAATAATTTGCACGACCGATTCTGTCGGCAATTTCTCCTCGGATTTCAATACTAATTTTTTGGATGAGCTTATTCAGCTGCACATTATATCCATATAACGATGCCAAATAAACTCCACTGAAAGCTATCCCTACTAATTTCCATGTTAAGAACGTAGAAAAATCGCCCTTTACCAAAGCATTAAACGCTGGTGCATTCAACGAAATACTAATAATAGAGGATGCATTTTCCAAGAAAGATAATAACATCACGACAAGAGATGCTACTTTATGCCTGAGCAGATACTGTTTCATTGATTTCTTTCCTCCTATAAATTTCTAAATAGAAATTATATACCGCTTCAAATCCCCTAAATCCATTAAGAATACTCTCATCATTGTCTCTGTTTTGAAATTTTCATTAAACCATTTTGATGAGTTGAGTATAACAGTATATTCTATTTGTACTCATTTATTTATCATATATAGTTGGTAAGAACATCTTCGCATATTTTTTGTAATCATGGGCTCGTTCCACTTCTCCAATAAAAATTAAAAAATCAATTGCTTGCTCAACTTTTGCTTTACCTAGATTAACATGCCCATTTTTAATCATCAGAATACCTTTATAATAATTTACCTTTAATCTTTCATAAAAAAGAGGTGTATCCTTTAACATCTTCTCTAATTTATCTATAAGAATTGAAGCTGATCTATATTGTTCCTCTTCCAAATCCTTTCTTATCACATTTAACATAATTCTTCCAATTTGTTCTAAGAAACTTTTTGAATTAGAAAACAAATAACTCTTTTTGTCAATTCTATTTACAAACTCATTAATCCGATCAGATGAGAAGAAAATTGAAAAATTCCCAAAAATCATCAATTCATATCTTCCCCAATCTTCGACAGAATAAAGATAATCTACAATTTTCTTTATATCCCTTTTATCATTTTCTATATTCAGTAGCTTATTAATATGAAATTTTATAAGTAATTGGTTATGATAATGACAATAATTTCCAGTTTCATTTTCTAACTCCAACTCTTCCATACATAACTCGTTTAACAAACTAACTTCTTTTTTCACAATTACCGATCTAAACTTATCCAAGAAGTTCTGATAGCTAGCAACTTCTTTACGATATAGAACCTCAAATTCTGAAAAAGATATATTCATTCGCTTTAATAATCTAAAAAAATTTTTATCTGTGGTATCAGTTTCTCCCCGTTCGTATTTTGATAGTTGCGAAATTGACATAATACCATTTGATAATTCTTTCTGTGTAAGTCCTTTACACTCCCTTAAAGACTTTATTAAATATCCCAATTTTTCCATAATGTTCCTCCTACTCCAATACTCCTACAAAAAAATTTTCAATCTTTTCAAAAGTATATTCTATTAACAAATAAAATATTGGAGTTGATTTTCTATGAGAAAAAAATTGTTGTTAGCTTTTCTATTCCTATCACTTTTGTTATTTTCCTCTTTTTCTAAAAATAACTTAGATTCTCGTTTAGGTTATGTTGATGATATAGTTGTTATAGATGATTCTACAATTTTTTAATCTAAGCACATTATAACATCTAATAATACAGGAACAACACAAAAAAACGTGGAGATTTCGTATATTCTCCACGTTTTTTCAATTAAAATACTTTTTAATTTTCTGCATACGCCTTTGCCTGCACGATGCGCTTTTCGAGTTCTAAAAGATCAATAAAGCGTGCTTGGCGTGCGAATTCTTTCTCCCCAACCATTAAGAGGATGGCAGGTACGGTTAATACTTCATAGCGGCTAGCCACTTCTGGATGAAGAGTAGCATCGATTTCTTCTACTGGAACCTTATACTCTTTGGCAAGTTCCTTTACTCGTGGTTTGACCGCATGACACACCCCACATGTTTGCATGGATATATATATGATTTTTACTTCGTCCATTTTCTCACCTCACTCCTATCATACCCGATAGCTCAAAAATTCCTGCAAACTTTGCTCATGAGGCCTTTTTTAGTAGAAAACACTTAACAAACCGCGTCTTGATTGTGTATAATGGAAGAGTTAAGTCCAGATGAAAATCAGAAAGTGAGTGAAACAATGGGACGTAAATGGGCAAATATTGTCGAAAAGAAAACAAAATTAGATGCTAACAATAGTAAAATCTACGCTAAATTCGGGATTGAAATCTATGTGGCTGCAAAACAAGGGGAACCAGATCCTCATTCAAACCAAAAATTAAAATTCGTTATTGACCGTGCTAAAACTTATAATGTACCACGTCATATCATCGAACGTGCGATTGAAAAAGCAAAAGGTGGCGGCGATGGCGACTACCAAGAACTCCGTTACGAAGGTTTCGGACCAAACGGCTCTATGATTATCGTTGATGCCTTAACAAATAACGTAAACCGTACAGCAGCTGACGTACGTGCCGCTTACAGCAAAAACGGCGGTAACATGGGTGCACCAGGTTCTGTAACATACTTATTTGACCATACAGCGATCTTCGGTGTTGCCAATAAAGATGCTGATGAATTATTAGAACAATTAATGGAAGCAGAAGTGGACGTTCGTGACGTTGTCCAAGAAGACGACCAAGCGATTGTTTACGCTGAACCAAACGACTTCCAAACTGTTCGTCAAGCACTAGAAGACCTAGGAATCACTGAATTTACGATTTCAGAAATCGAAATGATTCCTCAATCAGAAGTGACTCTAGAAGGTGACGACTTACGTTTATTCGAACGTATGATTAGCACCTTAGAAGACAACGAAGACGTTCAAAAAGTGTACCACAACGTAAACTTAGAAAACTAAAAGTAGAAAAATCAAAATGTAACTTATATGTTACATTTTGATTTTTTATTTCCTTTCAACCTGAGAACAAACTTCCCATCAGCTTCTTATCTCAAGGGGCACCTCACCCAGAAAGCACCCATTAGCTTTTCAGCAAAAAAGGACAAAACCACGAAGAACACTTTGGATGCAATAGTCATCATTGTAGGGAATCATAACCGATGTGAATTACTGCCGCTTGGAAATTCGTTTCCTAGCGGCAGTTTGAAGCTCGGTAGCCAAGAGACTACAGGCTCTTGGCGGTATCCTTATAATGATGACTATTGAAACATCCAAAGATGTTCAGAGTAGGTTTTGTCCTTTTTATTTATTTTGCACATACTGCTCTAGTCGGTAGCTTCCTGCAGTGAGGTAGACCCCTGCCATCGCAAGGATAACCCAGACTGCTGGGAAGAGCGTTTGAAGGTCAATCGCCTTATACAGCCAGTAAATTGGGCTGATATAAGCCACGATACTAAGCCAACTTCCTCCAAAATCCCCAAACACCGCTGGCATTCCAATCCCCGCCATTACCATTACAAACAAAATTCCAAAAGTCGTCGCGTGTCCTGGTGTTTTAAAAATTCTGAAGAAGAATAAGTTTAGACAGAGACTATAAATAATCGTTACGGCTAATAGACCTGTAAACACTCTCCAGTTCATTTCTGGAACAAGTCCTGTAAAGAACATCACTGCCATAAGGAACATATTGACGATAAACATAAAGATAAAGTACGCCAATAAAAACGAAAGTGTGATTTCCAAATTAGAGCGTGGAGATACGACCGAGCGTTTCAACACATAACTCTTCTTAAAAGTAATCCAGTCAGAAGAAATCACCGACGCATTCATGATGACATAAAGGAGAAGCATGAGCATTACGACTCCAGTTGCTACACTCGTCTTTGTTTCTTCACGGGCAATCACCATTTGATTGTCACTCTCTGGTAAGGTCTCTTCTTTTGTCAATACACCTGTTTGTTGCAGCTTCGCATTTAGCATGACTTCTTTTAACACCTTCGTCAACTGTGCATCAAGAAGAAAGTCTCTCGTGCCGCGTTGCGTATTCCAGATGCGAATCGTCGGTACTTGGCCTTCTTTCGCCTTCTGTAAATAATTGGCAGGCACTTCATAAATAACCGTCATTTCTCCTTTTTTCAAGGCCTCTTTTGCACTGTCTAAATCGAAATACACATTTTCTTCTCGAATATACGGCGCGATTAATTCTTGGTACTCCTCATTTCCCTCTTCAAACACAAAGGCAACGGTTTTTGCGACCGTACTTGGCACTTTGGTATCCACCGTTCCTTGCGACGCAAGCATTATTCCGTTAACTAAAACTGGCATTCCAATCATCATAAAGAGAATTAGTGGCATTTTCAATAATCGTTTCAAATGAAAGATTGTCATTCTTACAAGATTCATTGACGCGCCTCCTTTCTCTTCAATGACCAGTTAAAGACTAGCCCTAGGATTAAAATAATAGGAGAAGCAACCATAGCCATCCCTTTCATCGACACGCCATTCATTACATCAATAAATGGGGTATAAATAAATTGTCGAAGCGGATTTCCGCTTAGGAAACTAAAGGTTGAACTAATACGATCTAGTGGGATGACACCCGATAAGAGCATGTAACCCAAGCTGATTCCAGTAGAGAAGGCTTGTAGGTTCTTCTCCGTCACGAAATTGCCGAGTAAGTTTCCAAGAACATTAAAGACTAAACTATAGAAAACGATAAGGACAAAGATGTTCCCGATGTTTCCTCCAAAAGTTGTTGGATCGAGGATTTTCCATAGGCCGATATAGACGAATGACAATAGCGTCGTCGTAATCATACTTACGGCTAAATCGAGTCTATCTCTTTCGCAAATGCTAAATGGCAATACGTTCAAACGTTTGCGAAGGCCGCTGAGTTCTCGTTGTACCCCAAACCGCATCGCAGTTTCAATGAACATCATAAATAGAAATCCTAAACCTGTAATTGCGTAGTGTTGGTTTGCAGTTACTTGTGACTCTGCTTCCACCTGTTCCGTCTCAAAAGCCCCTGCCAGAATTTCCTGTTGTAAGGAAGCAAGCATCCCCGCTACTTGTTCTGGTGTAATCGATGCATTTTGACTTTCTGAGACTTTATTCATCACGGAACTTGCTTCTAACAGTTGTGAAGTGATAGTTTGTAAGAGCGTTTGATAGACCGCAAATGACGTACTCGATGTTCGCCCTGATTTCTCAAGTGTAATCGGAGTTGTTTGCGAACGCGTTTGAATCGACTGCGTAAAATCAGCTGGAATCGTCGCAATGATTTTGGCATTTTCTTTCACACTTGTCAGCGCAATTTGTTTTTCCTCCGTAAGCTTCTCAAACAATGCAACCACTTGCTCTCCGTAAGCGCCTTTGTCTTGATTATCGATATAAATCTTCGTTTCGATATTTAAATTAGATGGATTAAAAGCACTCTTTGTGGAGAAGGCTAAGAATAATGCTAATAGAAATGGCATTAAGACCATGAGTAACAGCGCTGGAAAAGACTTCAGAGAGGATATAAAATTGGCTTTAATATAACGAATGTATCTCATAAGTCCTCCTTTAATCACGAAGCGTCTTTCCTGTTAATTGTAAGAACGCCTCTTCTAATGTCGTTTCTTTGACGTTGACGGATTTAATCACGAGTTGTGCCTGTTCGACTTGCTCAATCAATTTCATCATCGAGAAAATCGTTTGGTCGATCGTGAGTTCCACGTCTTGGCCGTCGACGGTTACAAATTGAATGCCGTTTTCGCTATTCTTCAACACTTCGTCAAATCCAGCAGGCACGCGGTCCAATGTGAGGGCTACCGTTTGTGTATGCCCCACGAGTTTTTTCACTTCTTCTTTCGTGCCATACGCCACTTCTTCTCCTAAATCGAGAATGAAGACGCGTTTACACAAGGTTTCGATTTCCTCCATATAGTGCGACGTATAAAGAATCGTCGTGCCTTGTTCGGCGAGAGACTGAATATAGTCGAAGATATGTTGACGCGACTGAGCATCAACCCCAACAGTTGGTTCATCTAAAATCAAAATCGAAGGATTATGCAACATCGCAACGGCAATATTCAAGCGACGCTTCATCCCACCGGAGTAGTTTTTCACTTTTTCTTTCTTCTTTTCGGTTAGACCGGCTACTTCCAGTAACTTCTCGATTTGGCTCTTCAACTCTGCTCCCGCTAAACCATAGAGTCCACCGAAGTATTCTAAGTTATCGACCGCGTTCAATTCCTCAAGCAGCGCGATATCTTGTGGCACTAAGCCTAAGTGTTTTCGAATTTCTACTTTATCGGTTTTAATCGACTTTCCATTAATGAAAATCTCACCGCTATCCATCGATTGAATCCCTGTCAGAATATCAATCAATGTACTTTTCCCAGCTCCATTAGGACCAAGTAATCCAAAAAGTTCCCCTTCCATAATTTCAAAGGAAACATTTTGTAGGACTTTATGTCGTCCATAAGATTTGGTTACGTCTTTAATTTCAATCATATGTACACCTCTTTATCGAATAAATGAAAGAATGGCTGTTAATAAACAAAGAACAATCGCTACAATTGCTTCCTCTTTTAAATCTTTTGGGGTCTTCTTGGATTCGTTCATTTGTTTACCCTCCTACTTGTTTGTACCCTTATCATAGCAAACACCCTCAAGAGTCTATAGTCCAAAACGTCATCACCTGCCGTGACGAAAGTCATGTTTTTATAAAAATGCCCCGACTCTTTCAGATGCTATACTCCATTGTGGTTTGTCTGAAAGAATCGGAGCAGTCTTAATTATTGTTTGAGTTTGTTTTCGTACGCGAAAATCACCAGTTGTGTGCGGTCACGAAGTTCTAATTTCGAAAGAATCGTACTAATATTATTTTTCACGGTTCCTTCTGATAGGAAGAGCGTTTGTGCGATTTCCTTATTGCTTAAGCCTTGCGCTACTTGTTGGATGAGTTCCACCTCACGAGGTGTGAGTCCCCATTTCTCCGCATCAAAGGTTGCAGGCTTCTCAACAGTCGTATTCGTCAGTAGCGCTTCTGAAATCACCGTATCCATCACGACTTTTCCAGACAGAGCGACTTTAATCCCGTCAAGAATCGCCTCTGGACTACTGTCTTTTAATAAATACCCCGAAGCGCCATTTTGCACGGCTTCAACGATATATTCGGTATCTTGGAAGGTCGTCACAATCAGTACCTTCACCTCCGGAAAGGATTCTTTAATCAGCTTCGTTCCTTCAATTCCGTTACTCTCAGGCATACGAATATCCATCAAGACCACATCTGGTTGGTGCTCCTTGCAGGCTTCAAAGGCTGCACGTCCACTCTCTGCTAAGGCGAGGACTTCGACATTACCGCTCGCCTCAAGCATGATTTTTAAACCGGTACGAATCAACATTTCATCGTCGGCAATAATAAGTTTGATTGGGTTTGTCATGGTTCTCCTCGTTTCTATTGTTTTTCTGTATTCGGTAGGATCATTTGCACGGTCACGCCAGGATTTGACGCCTCAAGTGTCACCGACCCGCCTTCTCCTCTCAGGCGTTCTTGGAGTGATTTAAGTCCGCCTTTTGGAGCTAAATCGAGTGCTCCTGTTCCGTTATCCTTAATCGTTACGACTAATTGCGATGGATTATACATCAGTAACACGGTAATGCGTGTCGCTTGTCCGTGTCTCATCGCGTTTGTAATCGCCTCTTGGACTCCACGGAAGATGCTGAGTTCCGCCTCACTTGTGAGCGTGAAGGTTGGCTCATTTTTTCTAAACTGAATATCGATGCCGCTGTTGACTTGCACCTCGTGGAAAAATTCTTCCAGCGCAATATCTAACTGCTTCTTATCCATTTGTTCTGGCTTCAAGTCATGAACGATTTTACGCACTTCTTGCAAGCCCTCGACTGCAAAATCACGCAGTCCTTCGCTCATTTCTTGAATCGGCGAATTTTGTTGCTTGGCCAGTTGCGAAATCGCCCCTAGCTGAATAATAATCGTGGACAGACTATGGCCCACAGAATCGTGAATCTCACGCGAAATTCGGTTTCGCTCTTGCAACGTGAAGATTTCTTTCATTGTACCCATTTTATATTGGGCTTGTTGCAAGTCATAGCGTTGTTCGCTGAGTTTTTGCTCAGCTTTTTCCAACTCTTCTTGCAGCACTCTTCGCTCGTCTAAAATATGATTTCCATACGAGAAGAATAAAAGGAAGAACAAGGTCATGACAACTTGAATACTATCGCCTCTTTGAATGGCTGGAACGATAACGACTGCCCCTAATAGGAACTGTAGTATCAATGCATTTCTAAAGGAGAACCGTAAACTCACCTCAAAACAGAGAAGAAGAATCAGTCCAGTATAAATGGTGTTGAAATACAAACAAAGGAGGACGACTGCGATGCCTTCAATCAGGATGTACCATTGATATTTCAATGAATAATAGCCAACTTGCACAAGTGCAATAAATCCAAAGAAGAAGGCGATGTCTCCTGCGTTCATATTCGGTAGTTGCGACCATTCAAAAAGCGCAAAAAGGATGAAACCATACCGAATAATGAACCGTACCCATTGATCGATTTTCATGATTTCACCCCTAGTCTGTTACATATTTAATAAAAATAAAAACGCGACAAAATTATTGATAAAGTGCATCGTGATGGATGCAAAAATATTATCATTGTATAAACGGTACATCCCAACAATTGGAATGGTTAATGGTAAATACATCAATGCTGCCGTCCAGTCGATTCCACTACCATCATTCGAAAAAGAATGCAGTAGAATAAATAGTAGAATAGATAAGAACGTCAATAAATGAATATTTACCGAATTCTTAAAGGCCCCAATGATTCCTTCTCTGAAAACTAGTTCTTCTAATACTGGTGCTACAACACATACCAGAACAAACATAAGAAAAACATTGGCATGGGCCATCATCGATTCGATACGCCCCTGATTATCTGGAGTTGTATTTCCAACTAATTGAACAACAAACACTGTCAGTACAATTCGAGCTACATATCCTAATACTAGATGAACTGGAAAAGAGAGATTAAAGCATTTTTTTGCTCCATGGAGAATTTGTTTCCAAAATAATCCTACTCCCACCAACATCGAAACGACTTGTAACAGAATATACATTGAAAAATCTACACGATAGGTATTATCGGATGATTGAACCAAAAAGAACATTGGAAAAATCATCATATTTAAGAAATAAACAACCCATAGTAATACTGCTCTTTTCTTCATCTTTCACTCCTAATCATCTGTAAAACGTACTGGTTTTGTATTTTTGATACTATACATTTTTTCGATTTTGCCATCATGCCATACAATACCATGAAGCGCGCCACCAAATACAGCCCCGCCATCGATACCGATTTTGCCGTCATGCTGCCATAATTTCATAAAGTCACCGTCTTCGTTTAAGCCACGTAAAGGTGTGTGCCCGAAGATAATGGTTTTACCAGTATTATTCTTGCCTGTATGGAAAGGTTCACGAATCCAATAGAAATCCTTAGGTAAGGTATCGTGCCAATCATCCAAGCGTAAATCAACACCTGCATGAGCTAGTAACAAATCGCCTTCATCGATATATAAAGGACGTTCTCTAAGGAATGCGATTAACTCTGGGTATTGCTTCTTAATCGCTTCTGCATCTTCCACAGGATTAACGGTTGTGCCTTGTGGGCGTCCAAGTAAGTCATTAATCGTCGTATCTCCGTTGTTACGGAAGTAGTGTGGAAAACGTCCTTCTGGATCATCAATGAAAGCTAAAAACATTACCTCATGATTTCCCATCAAATACCATGCATTTTTTTCTTTCGCATATTTCATACCTGTCAAGACACTTCTCTTGTTGTCTGGTCCACGGTCAATCAAGTCTCCCATGAAGACAAGTTGTTGCGTCTTTTCATCCCAATTTTGAAGCATTTCTTCCATCATGTCGGCTTCACCATGAATATCTCCAATAATAAAGTACGTTTTTGTCATTTCTTACACCTCAATTACAATAGTTCCCTTTTATTATAGCAAATTTTTCATAGAATTTGAAAGTACGCTCTTCTATTGAAAATAGTTACAAAAAGAGACCCTACTTACGTAAGGTCTCACTTAATCAAAGCTTTATTTATCTTCTTTTTTTCTAATAAATAATAACAAAGCAGCAATAACCACTAAGATTCCACCAACGATTGCAGAAATACTGTTTGCAGTCCCTGTATTTGGTAATTCAGGTTGGTCTTCTTGAGTTGTTGGTGTATCTGTCGTTTGAGAGGATGTTGTTTCTCCCTCTGTCGTTGAATTTTCAGTAGTCGTACTCTCTGTTGTAGCTTCAGTGGTGGTTGTACTTTCTGTAGTTGCTTCAGTAGTTGTGGTTGAAGTCGTTGTAGAACTTTCTGTTGTAGTTGTTGTCGTTGTCGTAGTTGTCTCAGGTACTTCACCATCCGCAATTCCTGATCCAGATAATAATGTATAGGTTACATCTGAAGAGTGTTCTCCATCTAATCCTTCAGCAGTAATAGAAATTCTATTTTGTGGATTTTTTGTTGAATCAACTAATTCTACAACATAGTCAATGTAAATAATTTTATCAGTTGTATCAATATTTACCTTAATCCCAGAATTTGTAATTTCATAATCTTCTTCTGAAAGGAAACCTGCTGATTTCCATGGTGTAATTGAATCAACCAATTCAATACGTAGTGAACCTGGCACGTAAGTTTGATTACCATCCCACACATCTTGAATAACTACATTTTTCAAGTTTTGTTTTGAGTTGTTTAATCGTGCCCACCAGTGAACACGTTCCGCATTTTCAGTCTCTTGAAGTCCCCATTTAGAAACAACTTCATTTGCTTGAGGCCCTTCAATCGGTTTGATTTTTTGAGTAACAACAGTACCATTAAAATCAAGTTCTTGAGTAGTGTCCGCTAAACGATCATCTGGTTCCCACTTAACATCAACCGTTAGTTCAATGTTTTTGTTTAATTTATGTTCTTTGAAATAAGGACCAAAAATAACTTTAACTGTGCTGTCATCAGGTGACACTTCACCCATTGCTACTGTGTCGCCAGCTTTATTTTTAATAGGGAAGCTAAACGATGATTGAATCTTTACCGGCGAATTAATCTTGAATGTCATTGTGTCATTCATATCAATAGAAACATTATCTGGAATATCTACTTTAAATGTAACACCCCAACGAGCGTATAAATCAGCGGCATCTCCCTTAATTTGGACCGTCGGATTTTTTACTTCAATCTCCGTTCCATGTTTTGTAACTTCTGCTGCACTCGTTTGGCTGGGCGCTAAAAACGTCACCAATGAAAATAGAACAGCGAAAAAAAGTAAAACTTTCTTTTTCATACTTTCCTCCTATAATAAACTTTGTCCGTTATCATTTCACAATCCTCTTATTTTTCCTTAAAAAATTTCTTTAAAATAAAAAAAAGAAATCGTATTAAGACGATATCTGAAATATATACGAATAAAAAGATAGTAAATCTATTTTATCTCACTTTAAAAAAATAGGCAATTTTTAGGCCTGTAAAATATCACTTTTTAGAAGATTTTTTATAACAAAAAGGTGGCAAGAACGATTCGTCCTACCACCTTAAATAACATATCTATTCATCAATATAAGCTACTTGCCGGGATTGAACCGGCGACCTCCACCTTACCAAGGTGACGCTCTACCGACTGAGCTAAAGCAGCA
>CAURBR010000027.1:0-20629 GCA_963523415.1 uncultured Streptococcus sp.
TGCGACACTAGGTGCGACACTAGGTGCGACACTAGGTGCGACACTAGGTGCGACATCGTTATATTGTTTGATTATTTTGTATGAAGTGGCTTTCCCATGATTTGTTTTAAACTCAATATATCCTTTTTGAGAAAGTTCATTTCTAGCTTTCTTAATTCCTGTTTCCGATAATTGAGTAAACAATTCTAGTCTTGAATTAGCAACCGTAAACCATTCTTTCCAAGCACAATCGTTATTAACGTTCATTAATGCGTATAATAAGATAAATTGTCCTGCAGAAAGTGGGTTTATAAGTTGTTGCTGATTGATTGCTAGAATTTGTTTTAAGTAATTCACATAAGCAACTCCTTTCCCTTCTAAAATTCCCAACGTTTTATTTTGTGTATTTTTATGGTATAATTTATTTAACTCTTAAGTGTGGTGGCTATTTTAGTCACCATATTTTATTTTTCTAACAATTCCACTGCAGTATTGAAAGCAGCTTCTAATGTTTTATGTGTGCTTCTGCTTGAATACTTACTTCCTTTCACTTTTACTGATAGGAAATATCTTCCGTTCATTAATTTTACTGAACCAACAATTTCGCTATTCTGTATCACATCAAATTCTGTATCATCAAACATATTTTCAATTAGACTTAACATAAAATGGATCATTCTTTCTGATTTGTTCTAAACGATTGTAATTTTGATTTGCAGCACCTACCAAAAGATGCATCCATGCAATTATTCCAATAAGTGCTAATCCTAAAAAGCCTAAGAATTTTAAATATTTTTTGATGAAGTTCTTATTAAACTCTTTCCAGAATTCTTTACGTTTGTACTTTTTTGATTTAGCGATTTCTACTCTAGTCATTTCAATTCTCCTTTCTTATTTATTTCGTTCATCCCACACTTTCTGTATGGCTTCGATATGATCCGCTTTATATTTATATGGCCGTGTGTCAACTCGTCTAGCAGCAACGACTACAGGATGATTTCTCACATCGCTTTTGAGCCAAGCGCTAGAACTCGTTCCGATTTCAGCACATAATTCTTCAGTTGTTATCCATCTTTGATTACTTCTTAAACCGATAAATGGCTTTATTAAATCAACAAATTTCTCTGGGTTTCTTTTTACGACTTCTAAAAATATTGTCTCGTAGTAATCGAGTGTTGCTTTTTCCATGGTTTAAACTCCTTTCTTAAGTTTTCATATTGTTGTAACCCTCTTTCAGATTTATAATCATATTGGAAAGGGGGTGTTTATATGTCTAAACCAATTAAACCGGGTACAGATAATCAGCCAAAAGGCACATACCAAGAAGTTGGTCCTAAAGGCGGTGCTGTAAATAGACCTCGTGTTGTTCATATTGATAAGGGGGACCGTCTCCCACCTACTCAAAAACCTGGGAACAAATGGGTCAAAAAATAGTTTTATTGGGTCGTCTCTTAAGAGATGACCTTTTTAATTTTCCAGAAACAAAAACACCAACTTAGAAAATTAATTTGCAACCAAGCTTCTGCATACTTGATTCCATCTTCCTCGTAAAATGTCATGTAATGGTGCATTTCTTTCAACTCCTATTTCACGTTTTTCATATTGTTGTAACTCCCTTTCAGTCCTATAATCAGAATTGTGAAAGGAGGTGTTTTTATGCGTTTAAATCACGAATGTGTCCGTCAAATCATGTTACTTATTGAAAGTGATATTCCATACAATCATTATTTAACAAAGTCAGGCTTAATTAATAATGAACGTTTATCTTCATTTACTGAAGATGAAATTTTATATGCCATTCTTCGTTTGAATGAAGCTGGATTCATCAATTGCAATATTCAGCCAGCTGATGGAATACCTATTTACAATTTATTTCTTAGTGGCCTTACTTGGTCTGGGCATGAATTCTTAGATAATATCCGTGACAACAAAGTATGGGCTTTTGTGAAGCAAATTGCTTCTAAATCTACTAGTGCATCTCTACCAATACTGGCACAACTTGCTGCAACGAAACTGTGGCATTATGTAAACACGGGTGAATTAATTTAACTAATTCCCAATCATCAGCAAGAATGTCTTCCGTTGAAGGGCTCCAGAATCTTCCAATACTGGGTTTAGGTTTAAGTTCTTTTTTGGCTGACTCTTGCTGGTAAAAATTGCATATTATAATACTTCCTAAAGAACCACTATTTGTAGGCTGGATGGCAAACGGAATAATATTGTGTATCATCCAGTCTCTTCTTGTTAGAAGAAACTCTGTTTCTTTAGACTTTAAAACTGCTTCTTTAATTTCCACCCTCTACCCTCCTTATCCTTTTCTGGTTGTATTTTTGTCAACTTCTTTTTTAAATTTTTTTCGGATATCATATATATCCGAAAACTTCAAATTTAGAATATTAGCTAATAACTCCATTTGTTCGATATTAAGTAATATTGGGTTTTTTCGTAAATCGTAGAGTCGTTGTCGACTGATTCCCATCTTCTTAGCTATAAATTCTTGTTTTAATCCAGCTTCATCAATAGCTTCGTCAATCGAATTATATTTAATCATCCACTTCCTCCTTTCTTGAGTTTTACTATAAATTAAAGTTGCATTTTTGTCAACTTATAAGTTACGATTTTTAGGTAGACATTTTACTACATAATATTTATTTTAAAAATAGATACCAAACTAATCCAGCTATGATAATTGTAGCTAGACAACCTAATTTTTCTTTTAATGTGGTTTTTTCAATCGAAAAAGTCATTTCCATAGTCCTTCTACCGTTTTTTGATTTCCATACTTTTTTCATAATAATTATCCCCTTTCGTCTTGTAGGAGGAAAGCAAATTTGATATGATACGAGTATACCTCCTTTCGTGGAGGGGCAAAGCCCCTACCACTTGATGGTATATTTTATTTTTAGCTTAAACCAGAGAATTTTTATTTCGAATTCTACTTCTCTGTGTTTAGGCTTTTTTTGCTTTCGCTTACCCATCGCTTTCCTCCTTGCTTTGTTAAGGTCTTAATCAACCTTACATACTTATTATAAACCACTGTTGCATTTTTGTCAACTATAATTTTGCATTTTTGTCAACATTTTATTTTATTTTATCTTCTTTGGGCTGTATAATGTTATTAAAGAGGTGATAACATGAAAAGCAAAATTATTTTTGGACAAATGATTGACTATTTTAGAAATGAAAATAGTCTTACTATGGAAGAACTTGGGAGACGTTTAGGTAAAAATAAATCCTCTATTTCAAGATGGATATCAGGGGAACGTTATCCTAAAATCGAAGAAATCGAAGAAATCGCTAAATATTTTAACACAGACGTAGAAACGTTAATTTTTGGATTTAATACTAAAATCAATGACATCACCTCTATCTACAATCAACTCACTACCACACGACAAGAACGCGTCTACAATTACGCAGAAGAACAATTAAACGAACAGAATGGACAAATACAAGAAGATAATATAATTCCTATCGTTTTTGGTCGTCAATCTGCAGCAGGCTCTATGATATACGTTGATGATGTGGATGCAGAAATGGGCGTGCTTCCCTCTTCTATCGTTCCTAATGGTGCCAATGAATTGGTTCAAATAACAGGAGATTCGATGGAGCCAATTATTCAAAAAGGCTCAGAAGTATATTTAAGATATCAACCAACTGTAGAAGATGGTGAGATTGCTATCGTTCGAGTTGAAGATGAAGGCGTTACATGTAAATACTTATTTAGAGATGGTGAGAACATTGTTTTAAAATCAGAAAATTCTAAATATGATGATATCGTTGTCGATGCAAATAAAGTTTCTGTTATTGGTAAAGTATTGATTTAAAATAACAAAGGAAGTGTTATTAATGAAATTTGGAATGAGAACACCTAGTTTGAAAAAGATGATTAAAGCAAGAACCACATCAAAGTGGAAAAGACAAATTAAACGGGCGATTATTCCTGGATATGGAAAGAAAGGCATGGGCCTATGGAGAAATCCTAAGAAATCGTTATATAACAAAGTGTATCGTAAGACAACATTTGATATTTTCAAATTGCTAGGCCTAAAGTGATAACCTGTCACATACGGAATCAAAGAAGAAATGACAAAGTATTTTTAGAATTATTTGGTAGAAATCTAAAAAATATTTCTAACTGATTTTACTAAATATATACGTTTTTAAATAATTGACACTACATATTGTGGTAATTAATTTCTTAACATTTTCTTAAACATTTATTCTTTGACAATCGTTAGCAGTATATAATAGTATAAGTACAAGAGAAGAGCGTTAGACTATCTGAACCACTACAACGTGGAAGGACCTATTCGCAAAAATACTTCCCTTGTTCTTAATGAACAAGGGAATTTTTTTATATTTTTATAAAGGGGTGATGAAATGAAGCCTTTTTCTTCTTTAAACCAACAAATTGCTCAATTGAAAGCTAGAAGACTTACTATTGAAGATGAAAACAAAGCAAAAGAGTATTTATTGGAAAATAATTATTATAACGTTATAAATTTATACAGTAAGATACTACAAGTTGAAAATAATCAGTATAGAGAAGGAGCTACTTTTGATGAAGTTGTAGAATTACATATTCTTGACAGCGAAATAAAATCTACTCTATTAAAATCTTTGATACAAGTAGAGAAACACTTTAAATCTATTTTCGCTTATTATTTTAGCGAAAGCTACCCTAATGAGTACGACTATCTTAAAACAGAATCATACATGTCTAATCGTACTTTAAACATACATCAAACACTTGCTGTAATCTCTAAGAAAATCAACAATTTAAACAAAAATCATCAAAGAAGCGATACTCCAAACAATTCTGTAGGCCATCACATCCAGGCCCACGGCTCAGTTCCTTTATGGGTTATCATTAATGAATTAGATTTAGGTACGGTCAGATATATGTATCTATATTCCGATGATAGAGTCAGAAATAAAGTCGCAAGAAAATTGAGTGAACATATTTTCCAAAATACTGGAGTTCGCTTGAAGGTTAATTTAGAAGCAAATGTTGTTGATATATTTTTACATTGTATCAATGACCTACGAAACTGCTGTGCACACAACAATAAATTATGGGATTTTAGAGCTAGTAAAAGCATTCATTATATTGAACCTATATATAGTCAGTACTTTTCTCGTAGACAACACAGGACTAGTTGTTTTGCTATCTATTTATCATTACAGCTTGCACTTTCCCAAAATGAATTTATAACGTTGAATAACGCTTTAAAAAGGCAATTTAAAACTACTAGTGAAAAAATACATTCTGTAGATTTTAATATTGTTTTACAAAAATATGGTTTCCCTGAAGGGTGGCACAATAGAGACTCCCTGCCTCAAATTTCATAAAAAAATACCACACTACTCTCCGCCAAGAAACCAGTGTGGTAAATTCAAAAATCACCCTAAAATAGGGCTCTTTAATATGCCCTATTTTACCATAAATAGAAAGGTTGGTAAACTATGGCAAGTATTTATAAACGTGGAAAGACTTGGGCATACAAAGTTTATTACTACGATAATGGAAAGCAAAAGGCAGTATCTAAGAGCGGTTTTAAAACTAAAGCTGAGGCAAAGGACGCATCTATCCTTCGTGAAAATGAAATGTTACAAGGTAAAGACTTTGCTAAAGAACGTATGTACCTTGCCGATTATATGGAGAATTGGAAAAAGTTGTACAAAGACGATACTATCTCTGTGGGAAGTTTAAAGCAAATAGCAACAATCATTAAAGTTCTTAGAGATAAGTTTAATCCAATGTTGAAAGATATTAATCACGAAAATTATCAATCATTTATTAACTATCTCTCGTCTATTCGTACTAAAGCGACTGTGAAGAAATATCACTCCTACATTAAGGCTTGCATTAGACATGCTATTCAAACCCGAATTATACTTGTAGATCCGACACTTGGTGTAGTTATTAAGGGATTAGATGCTAAAGAAGATAATATGAAGTTCTTGAGTATGGATGAGTTCAGAAGATTAGAGAAAGCAGTTCTTGATGGGATTGATACAAGCATGACAAGTCGATACATTATACTCACATCGATGTACACTGGTGCTCGTTTTGGAGAATGCCTTGGATTAACATGGGATTGTATCGATTTTGAGAACGAACAGATACACATCGAGAAAGGCTTTGATTATCTACATACGAATGATTACACGGACGGAAAGACTAAAAATGCCAATCGTGTCATTGATGTTCCTCGTAAGTTATTAGATATATTAGACACGCTTCCTAGAGACTCAAACAGCGTGTTTGAACGTGTTTCTAACAATGGAGTGAATCATAGCCTTATACACGCTTTGAAGCGTGCTAAAATCAATAAGATAGTTACATTCCACGCATTGCGGCATACACACGCTAGCATACTACTTTCGCAAGGTGTGCAGCTACTAACTATCAGCAGACGACTTGGACATTCTGATGCTAATATCACACTTAAAACTTACTCTCATATACTGGACGAGATGAAAGTGTCCGAAGCTCAAAAAATAAAAGAGATTTTAGTTCACGGAACAAACACGGAACAAAACCTCTAAAAACATTGATATAGATACTACTTTTAAGGAGAAGAGGAGATTTGAACTCCCGCGCCGCTTTCACGACCTATCGCATTTCGAGTGCGACCCCTTCAGCCTCTTGGGTACTTCTCCGTGTTTCTAGTATAGTACAGAGATTTTCTGCAATCAATCCTTTTTTCTCAAGAGAATAAAAAAACCACCAGCACAAGGCTGGTGGAAAAAAGGATTAGAAATATTTATTTGGGAGGATAAATATTCTCTTTGGGAATGACTAAAGTATAGTCTTGTATTATGAATATAATGTGAATATACCATTCTCATTCTGCAGTTTCTTTTTAGTTTTTCTATGAGAAAATCTACTTATTTATGATAAGCATGACCAGCATTTATCCTAAATGCACGATAGATTTGTTCACACAATACTAATCGCATCAACTGATGAGGCAAGGTAATTCTTCCAAACGAGACCTTTAAATCTGCACGTTTCTTTACTGCAGTACTTAATCCTAATGAGCCTCCAATGACAAAGACCATCGAACTCTTCCCATGCAATGCAAAAGAATCGATTTCTTTTGCAAGTTGTTCCGAACTAACTAATGCTCCCTCAATGGCCATTACGACGACTACATCCCCATCTTTTATTTTAGATAGGATTCGTTCACCCTCTTTTTCAAGAACTTGCTCCATCTCTTTTTCACTCAGATTTTCAGGAGCCTTCTCATCAGGGACCTCTACTACTTGAAACTTGCAGTAGCTTCCTAACCGTTTCGCATATTCATCAATCCCTTGTCTTAAATATTTCTCTTTTAACTTACCAACACTAACAATTGTAATATTCATTTAAACTCCCTCACTTCTGTCATTATCTTACCTTTTTTTACTGAAAATTGCTTGTTGTAGCCCCTTAATCCATACTTATCCACAAAGTTATCCACATGTACACATGTTCGCCACTAAATTTGGAGACTTTCTAGAAATTACCCCAAGATATAGTTATTCAGTCAAAAAATGTCATCTAATTGTTATCTTTCCTAACTCTCCATAATTTCTAGTTGTCCACTATTCTATCAACAGAACCTATGTTCCTGGAAACGCCTTTGTTATGGGATTTTATCGAATGTAACCACATAGTTATCCACAATAAAACAGATTAATGTGAATAACTTTTTTCCAACAGAAACTCTATTTATCGCTATTTGAGATAACTTTTTTCTAATTGGATAATTTCTAAAAGAGACCTTGACAAACGGATTATCAACCACTTTTCCACAAAGTTATCCACAAAAATGTGGATAACTTTGTATAAAACCTATAAATAAAGAGGATAAGTCTTCCTTATCCTCTTTGCTACATTAGAAACTTGGAATATTTGTTTCTGTTAAGGAAACCGTTGTGGTTTGCTTTTGTCCATTTCGATAGTAAGTAACTTCCATCTTATCTCCTACTTTATGGCTATAGAGAACTTTACGTAAGTTTTGAATTCCTTCTATCTTTTGACCATCTATTTCCACAATAACATCGTAAGCTTTTAAACCTGCTTCTTTTGCGCTTCCTCTAGATGCTACTTCAGCAACCACAACCCCACTTTTAACATCGCTTGGTAAATTCATTTCTTTAATAATTTGTGTATTTACGTTTGTTAAATTCACCATCGAAATACCGAGCGCAGGACGAGTGATTTTTCCATTTTCTTCTAATTGTTTAATAATAGAAACCACTTCATTACTTGGAATCGCAAATCCCATTCCTTCAACAGAAGACTTTGAGATTTTCATTGAATTAATTCCAATAACCTTACCTTCTTTATCAATTAAGGCACCACCAGAGTTTCCTGGATTAATCGCTGCGTCTGTTTGAATCGCATTGACAACCCAATCCTCTTGTCCATCACCATCCACGTCTGTTCCTACAGCACGATTAACAGCAGAGACAATCCCTTGCGTTACACTCGTTGCAAACTCACTTCCTAAAGGAGAACCAATGGCAATGGCCGTTTCTCCCACTTGAACATCGTCCGAGTTCGCAAACTCTGCAACCGTTGTGACATTAGTGTTACTAATCCGAATCACCGCTAAATCTGTCCATTGATCACTACCAACTAATTCCGCTTTTGTACGAGTCCCGTCAGCTAGTAGAACCTCTAATTCTTTCGAATTCGCGATTACGTGATAATTCGTTACGATATAGGCATATCCATCCCCATTTTTATAAATAACGCCACTTCCCTCAGAAGCAGTCATTAATTCTCCTGATTGTTGTTGATTCGTTCCGTATAAACTATTTCGAGATGAGGCTGCCTGTTTATTAATTACTGAAACAACCGCATTTTTAACATTAGCCACTACAGAGGTAATGTCTGTCGTTCCATTTGTTGTTGTTTTTGTAGAAGCTGTTGTTGTTTGTGAGGTTTGATTATTTAGCGCTACAGAATGGTTTGGATTCGTAACAGCCATAATTCCGATTCCACCTGCTACAGCGACTGCTCCTCCCACAATTCCTCCAACAAAGCCATTTCTAAAGGCTTTTGAAGACTTCTTTCTAGTTTGTTGCTCTTGTGACATCTACTCACTCCTCTCCTAGTGATTTTAAGATAGAGTCTAATATTGACTTTTATGTGAACATTTGCTTATGGACTACTTAAAATTCTCTTTCATTCTTTGTAAGAAACTAAATAGTAATTAAAGGCGTCGGTTCATATGGATCCGTATGGTATAACTCAAAAGCTTGGTGAACCCCTTTATCATGCTTTTGAAAAATACTTTCTGCCGTTTGATAAGCTATTTCTTTCATATTGTTTTCTTGACTTAAGTGTCCTAAATAGACACGCTTCGTCTTATCTCCTAGCATTTCGCACATCGCCAAAGCGCCATCATCATTCGATAAATGTCCTTTATCTCCTAAAATTCGTTGCTTTAAATGCCACGCGTAGGGTCCCATGCGTAACATTTCAACATCATGATTGCTTTCAATCAAATAAGCATCTGCGTTTTTCAATAATCCTCTTAATTTGTCACTTACATAGCCCGTATCTGTTAGCATGACGAATTGCTTTTTATCTTTTTGAAAGCTATAAAATTGAGGAGCTGCTGCATCATGAGAAACAGCATAACTCATCACATCCAGGTCGCCAAAAGTTAACAAGTCTCCTGTTTTAAAGATTTCTTGCTGTTCTAGAGGAATCTTTCCTATTTTTCCAGACATAGCTTCCCACGTTTTTTCATTCGCATAAATAGGAATTCCGTATTTTCGAGCCAGCACTCCAACCCCTTTAATATGGTCAGAATGTTCATGTGTGACTAATATGGCATCTACATCCGCTAAGGAGCGATTAATTTTCTCCATTTGTGCATTTATGGCTTTCCCAGTGAGTCCACAATCTACTAATATTTTTTGTTTTGGAGTTTCAATATAGGTGGCATTTCCTGTACTACCACTAGCAAGTAAACTCACTTTAAAACCTACATCTTGCATACTTGTCCCCTCTTATTGCTGTTGAACGGTTTGAGTTGTTGACGTCGCATTCGTTGTCGTTCTTTGTGCTGATGTCGAATTCGATGTCTCTACCGTTTCATTTGATAATACTGTTCCGTGAATGGCATCTACTCTACGTGCAATCAATTGTCCGTCTGATTGTCGGATTTCAACATACCACGCTGGGGAATAGACTGAAAAATCTTTAAGGACGAGCGATTGATAGTAGGATAGCTTAACAGATAATACCGTCGATTTAGAAGGTATTCGTCCTGCTAAATATAAAATTTCCACCGCACGTTGAGCGGTAATCACTGCACGCTCATTTCCTAATACTTGTACTGTCCCAGCATAATTTTGTTCATAGCTGACAGCTTGGTCGTTGGCATTAATGGTAAAGACAATTTGACTCGTCCCGTCCATGATGCTGACTTTATCAGCTTTCTGTGTATAGACTACTTTTTTTGTAGTTGGATTATAAGCAGACCAAACATATTGATCTCCAAACAATACTTGTTTGCTATTCACAAATTCTGTTAATTCATTAAAGCTGTCTGCCGTAATCGAGTTTCCTAAGTTCAGTGGGATTGGATTAATCAGTTGTGAACTAATTCCATTCTTTTCACTCGTAATAATTTGATTTTGAAGACTCGTATTTTTTGAATCTAAAGTTACGGGGGTTAACTGCACAATCGGAATAGACTCCGAATTTGCCGTCAACGTTGGTAATGTAATTCCATCTTGCTTCATTTGGTCTAATACGTTAATACTTGTATTCAATCTAGTTCGTGTTTCTGCTCTCTTTTGCCAAACGAGACCGAATAAGAACACATCTAGAAAGAAGAAACAAACAATTAACACGATGGCACTTCTTTTAAAATCCATCCGGATCACCTCCTGAAACAGTTTGCGCTCCGTTATTATCTGGTGCATTCTTACTTGCTTTTAGTTCTTCAATCGTTCTCCATGTATTATCTTTCTTGATATACCATTTTGGAGTAAATTCTACGATTTGGTTATTTTCGCTACTAATTGACCAAGAATACCCAATTCGAAGGTCTTCGATATCTTTCATTACGAATCCTTCTGATAGAATTTCTGCCACGATTTCTTTTCCACTAATCACTTTTACTTTCTTGTTTTTAGAAGGTAAAGGCGTTTGCGCAATCAACGAAGAGGTTCTTATCTTTTCAATGCCGTTCTTCGAAGCTTTGACCTGAGTGAGGCCTTCTTTTGCGCTGGATAGGATTGGGTAGGAATCCACATAGCGAACGTATTCCACAATATTATTAGAATCAACTGAAGAAAGACTGATTCCTAGTTGCCATCCCCCTAATCGCTTCATCTGATTTAATGTTTGCGTTAGATTTTCCGTATATGGAAGCTTTTCTTCTCCTGCTCGATTTTCAAAGAAGGTTACAATATTGGTAGTACGGTCTAGTTTCAGTTGAGAAAGATTGTCGTTATAGACAACAGTTTTTCCATCCCCTCTTGTACGAATTTCTGATGGATTACTGAATAACTGACCGATATAAAAACTAACCGGAATTTGTTCAATAAGATACGCTGTTTGATCTGCCGTCACTTCCGTTTGTTCCACAAATAACTGACGGTTCTTTGCTTGGTAGGAATCAACTTCATAGAAATCCTCGTCCTTATAGAGTGCATCCACTGTAGTTTTGAAATTATCATCCACTTTAGCACTATATAATTGTCGAGTCTCATCATTCACAAAATAAATAGTTTGCGCATCATCACTGCGAATAATCATTCTCGAGAAAGTTTCGTTTGTAAACTCATCCCCGACGGCATCGAAATACCGACTTAAAATACCAAATGACGGCATACCATCAAATAAAAACTGTGTATGCGCTTCTCTTAGAACAAGATTTTCATACTCTGTTCCATCAATCGTATTTTGTCGTGTTAAGTGAGAGAATCTTTTATTCAGTAGCGAGTTTACCTCTCTCATAATACTGCCGCTGCTTGACATTTCAAACTTATTATTATGCGTCAGTACAATTCTTGTTGGTCTAAAAACATCTTCTGCCGTATAATTTGCCTTTACTTGTACTCCAGAATCTTGAGTGGTCGTCAGATTGGTATTTTGCTTTTGATTGCTAAAAAACTCAACCGGACGAATCACTAGAAGATAGGTAAAAGTTAAACTAATCGACATCAGTATAAAGAGCGTTAGTAATAGTACTTTATATTGTTTAAATCTCATCCCATTCACCATCCTCTTCAAATGGAACATATGGTAGAGAAACAAAGAAGGTTGATCCTTTGTTTTCAATACTGTTCACCCAAATTTTTCCACCATGCAATTGGACGACCTCTTTGGCGATAGCAAGTCCTAACCCACTACCCCCCATTGCTCTTGAGCGCGCCTTATCTACACGATAGAATCGGTCAAATAAATGAGGAATATCTTTGCGTGGAATTCCGAGACCTTCATCACTAATACTTACAATTAAATCCGTATGAGTTTCCATAAGGCGTACAATGATACGTCCTCCATCTGGAGAATATTTAATAGCGTTATTAATGATATTATCTAACACTTGGGTCATTTTATCTTGGTCAATTTCTACCCACAAATCTCTTTGTGTAATGTCCGTTAAAATACGATAATTCTTTTCACGGTATTGATCGGATTGTAAGACCATATCAAACCGGTTTGCGATATGTCTTACTAATTCATTCATGTTTACGAATTCTTTATCTAGTTCCAAACGATTTTGGTCCATACGAGATAGATTGAGTAAGTCCGTAATCATTCGCATCATCCGATCTGTTTCTGTCTCAATAACCCCTAAGAATTCAGGAGCAATCTCCTTATTTTCCCAAGCTCCATCCACCAACGCCTCAGTATAACTCTTAATACTCGTCAGTGGTGTCCGTAACTCATGAGAAACATTCGATACGAAATTACGACGTTCACGATCAATCTTTTCTTGCTCCGTAACGTCCGTCAAGACACAGACAAGACCACTAATGAATCCAGATTCGCGTTGAATAACCGAAAATTCACACTGAACAATTGTTTCTTCGCCATCTTCTTCAAATGTAATCGTTCGTTCTTCTTGCGATTCCAACAGATCTCTAAAGGTAACGGAATGATCTAAACGTAAGACATCTAATAATGCTGTACCAATCACTCTTTCGTTTTTCAAATTCAAGATATCTAATGCAGCGGTATTCATAATCACGATACGGCCACGACGGTCTGTTGCAATAACCCCGTCACTCATATGCCTTAACACACTATCCAACCGTTGACGTTCTGCTTCGGTTCCTTCTTGAGCTTCTTTGATTTTAATAGAAAGATCATTGATGGCTTGCCCTAACTGTCCGAGTTCGTCATCTCCGTAAATCATGACTTCACCAGTATAGTTTCCTTCTGCAATTTGCTCAGTTTGTTGTTTCATCTCAGCAATCGGACGTGTAATCCCTTGAGAAATCATGACAGTAATCACAATCGCTAACAAAATGACTAAAAGAGAGGAACTAATAAAGATGACCCCGATATCCTTTACCTGTGTATACCGTGATTCAATATTCGACGTGACAGAGATAATCCCTACTGGATTTCCAGAAGCTCCATTGACTGGATCAACCGGAGAAACGTACTTCCAATAACGCGTATCTCCTTCCGTATAGTTATAACTATAGACATTATTCGACACCATCACTTGTTGCACATCGGCTTCTGTTGAACGTGTTCCGACAATAGATTGTTGCGTTTGGTTCGTAGTCCCTAAAACATACCCTTGCATATCCATAATTCGAATTTCAACGATACTATTTCCTGTTGGATAATCTTGAAGTAATTGTGATATTTCAGAAATCTTAGACTCATCCGAGGTATCTTTTGCTAAAATTGGCTGCACATTATTCTTCAAGAATCCCACTTGTAATTGTATTTGCTCTTGAAAGTTTGAAATCATTTGCGACTCTAATTGCGTCAAAAAGTTAGCAACAATGAGTTGTAATGAAATCATCAATAGCAAAATGAATAACATTGGAATCTTAAATTGAATGGAACGAAAAAATCGTCTCATCTTCTTCATGAATTCATTTCTCCTCTACTTTTTAGAAAAATACGCTTTTTATGCCTACCAATACTGATGGTCACAAAAAGCGTATTTCTAGATTAAGCTTCTTTTTCTTGATCTGGAGTCTTAATATAGTATCCAACTCCACGACGAGTCATAATCCATGTTGGATGACTTGGCGTGTCTTCAATTTTTTCACGTAAGCGACGAACTGTTACGTCGACTGTACGCACATCCCCAAAATAATCATAACCCCACACAGTTTGTAATAAGTGTTCACGCGTAATCACTTGACCAATATGTTTTGCTAAGTAGTGAAGCAACTCAAATTCACGATGTGTCAATTCAATTTCTTCTCCACGCTTAGAAACCACATAGGCATCTTCATGAATTGTTAAAGCTCCTAACACAATCTCATTAGCTGTTTTTTCTTCTTCTGTTTCAGCTGGCATTAATTGTTGACGACGTAAGTTCGCCTTTACACGCGCAATCAATTCGCGGTTTGAGAAAGGTTTTGTCACATAGTCGTCAGCTCCTAATTCGAGACCCAAGACCTTATCAATTTCCGAATCTTTAGCCGTCACCATGATAATCGGAACATTACTAGTTTTACGAATTTCACGGCAAACTTCTAATCCATCAATCTTCGGTAACATTAAGTCTAAAATAACTAAATCTGGCGTCTTTTCGTTAAAAGCTGCTAATCCTTCTTCGCCATCGAAGGCTGTAATTACTTCGAATCCTTCTTTTGAAAGACTAAACTTAACGATGTCTGAGATTGGTTTCTCATCATCTACAACTAGGATTTTCTTCATAGAAATCCTCCTTTATATCATTCTTCTCTTTTTATGACCAAACATTTTCTAGAATGTTTGTTTGTTCTCTATCTGGTCCAACACTAAAGGTTGAAATACGAACTCCTACTAATTCAGAAATACGACGAACATAGTTGCGTGCATTTTCAGGAAGTTCTTCTAAAGTACGGCAGCCTGTAATATCTTCCATCCAACCTGGTAACTCTTCATAGATTGGTGTGCATTGTCCTAATTCAACAAGACTTGCTGGATAATTAGCAATTTCTTCTCCGTTCGGCTTACGGTATGCTACACAAATTTTAACAGTTTCTAATCCCGTTAATACGTCAATACTATTCAAGCTTAAGTTTGTAATACCAGATACTCGTTTTGAATGACGCATTACGACACTATCGAACCAACCAACACGTCTTGGGCGACCGGTTGTCGTACCGTATTCACGACCAATTTCACGAATACGATTCCCTGTTTCATCTAACAATTCTGTAGGGAATGGTCCATCTCCGACACGAGAGGTATATGCTTTACATACACCTACCACAGTCTTAATTTTTGTTGGCCCAACACCAGTACCAATCGTCACGCCTCCTGCAACAGGATTTGATGAAGTTACAAATGGATAAGTCCCTTGGTCAATATCCAACATAACTCCTTGAGCTCCTTCAAATAATACGCGCTTTCCTTGGTCAATTGCATCATTTAAAATAACAGACGTGTCACAAACATACTGTTTAAATTGTTGACCGTATTCGTAATATTCTTCAAAAATATCTTCAAATGCAATTGGATCTGCATCATACACTTTTGTAAATAAGCGATTTTTTTCAGCTAAATTTAATTTCAAACGTTCTGCAAAGACTTCTTTATCCAATAAATCTGCAACACGAATCCCAACACGTGCAGCCTTATCCATGTAGCAAGGTCCAATTCCTTTAATCGTTGTTCCGATTTTTTTATCGCCTTTTGCTTCTTCTTGTAATCTGTCTAACTGAATATGGTATGGCAAGATGACGTGTGCCCGATCCGAAATACGTAAGTTATCAGTAGTAACATTTCTTTCATGTAAATAAGCTAATTCTGTGACTAATGATTTTGGATTTAATACAACCCCATTTCCAATGACACTAATCTTTTCTGGAGAAAAAATCCCTGAAGGAATTAAATGAAGTTTATACGTCACTCCACCAAATTGAATGGTATGGCCCGCATTATCTCCACCTTGATAACGAGCAATGACTTCTGCTTTTTCACTTAGAAAGTCTGTAATCTTTCCTTTCCCTTCGTCTCCCCATTGTGTTCCTACTACAACTACTGATGACATTTGAAGCACCTCTTCTTCATATTTTTAAAATTATCTTTCCATTGGAGCATCTTTTTCGATACCGTCTGGCGTAAAATTCGTAAATTTATTGAATTCCTTCATGAAGTTTAACTGAACAGTTCCTCGAGGACCGCTACGGTTTTTTTCAATAATAACTTCAATAATACTATTTGGATTTTGTTCTTGCGGTGGAGCTCCTTCTTCAGACTCTTGACGATAATAATCATCACGATATAAGAACGCTACAATATCCGCATCTTGTTCAATAGATCCAGATTCACGAATATCCGACATGATTGGTCGTTTGTCTTGCCGCTGTTCTACACTACGAGATAATTGAGACAATGCAATTACTGGAACCTTTAGTTCTTTCGCTAGTTTCTTTAAATTACGAGAAATTTCTGAAACTTCTTGTTGACGGCTTTCACGGCCATTTCCTTCGATTAATTGCAAATAGTCAATCACAATCAACCCTAAGTTATTTCTTTCTTGCTTTAATCGACGTGCTTTTGCACGGATTTCTTGAACCCTTATTCCTGGTGTATCATCAATGAAAATAGGGGCTCTTGCTAACTCTCCACTGGCAATCTGGTAACTTAATAATTCAGTTTCTGTCAGATTTCCTTTTCTCAAGTTTCCAGCATTAATATTTCCCTGAGCACAAAGCAATCGGTCTACTAAAGACTCTGCACCCATTTCAAGACTAAAAATGGCTACCGTTTCTTCTGATTTTACGGCAACATTTCGAGCAATATTTAATACAAAAGCGGTCTTTCCGACAGATGGCCGTGCAGCTAAAATAATAAGTTCGTCTTGATGCAACCCTGAAGTCATCTTATCAATACCAGTATATCCGGTGGAAAGCCCCGTTATTTCACCATTATTTCTAGAACGTTCATCTAGACTCAAGAAAGCTTCTGCAAGAACATCTTTAATTAAAACAAAGCCTGTTCGATTTCGTTTTTCAGATACGGATAAGATATCTTTTTCTGCAGAATCTAGAATATCCTCAAGAACTTCATCTTCCTTATAAGCCTGTTTCACAATGTCTGTCGAAGTTTGAATTAATCTTCTTCGCGTCGATTTTTCTAAAACAATCTTTATATAGAAATCAAGGTTCGCAGCGGTTGGAACTTTATCAAGCAACTCAACTAAAGCTGGTTCTCCTCCAACATTTTCGATTTGATTCTTTTCTCTTAATTTATTTGAAACGGTGATGAGATCAATTTCCTCATTGGATTGATTTAGTTCAATCATCGCCGCAAAAATTATCTGATGAGCAACACGATAAAAATCTGAAGGCTCTAAAAATTCCATAACAGAGACAATGGAATCTTTTTCTAATAGAATAGCACCCAAAACTGCTGCTTCTGCATCTAGATTCTGTGGCGGAACTAAATCTTGATATAGTTCATCCATGCAAACACCCTTTCTACTAAAAATAACCATAAAAATACAGTTTTATTGTATCATAAAAGGCATTAAGAAAACAGAAGATAGCTATAAATAGAAGTTAAAATTTACTTTTGTGATTATTTTCACATATTGTTTCTTTAGAATAGGAGCGAAAAACAATATTCGTTTGCATTTCCACTCCTATTAGCTGTTATTCTCGTCTTTTATAGAATATTGCCAAACACTATTGAGCAATAATATTAACCGTTAAGATTCCTTGAACATCATGATGTAATTTTACAGGAACACGAGTAAATCCTAAAGCACGAATTGGAGCCGCTAATTCAAATTTACGACGATCCAATTGAACATTAAATGCTTTGTTGAATTCTTCTGCAATTTGTTTAGCTGGAATCGCCCCAAATAATCGTCCGTCTTCTCCAGCTTTAGCTTTAATAGTAACAACTGTATCTTCTTTTTCTAAGAATGCTTTTAATTCTTTTGCTTGTGCTAATAATTCTGCATTGTGCTTTTCTTCAGCTTTCTTTTGACCAGATAACGTAGCAAGATTTGCAGAAGTGGCTTCTTTAGCAAATCCATTTTTAATTAGAAAATTTTGAGCGTAACCGTCTGCCACATTTTTAACTTCGCCTTTTTTGCCTTTACCTTTTACATCTTTCAGAAAAATTACTTTCATTTTTCTTCCTCCAATTCTTTAAAGATTAATATCTAACCCAAGTTCTTCAATAGTATGAATTAGTTTGTGTACAGCTTCTTCAATAGAATCCACTGACAGTTGAGTAGCTGCGTTAGAGAGATGTCCGCCTCCACCTAGATTTTCCATCACACGTTGAACGTTTTTATTTCCGAGGCTTCTCGCACTTATTCCGATTCTTCCGTCCGTTCTCTTAGTAACAACAAATGAAGCATCAATATTTTCCATCGAAAGCATCATATCTGCAGTTTGAGCTGCAACTACTGTAGGATAAATCACATCATTTTCACCATAAACGATACCAATATTTCCTGGTAACATTTTAAGTGTTTTTAATAGATGGCTTCGCATTAAGTAAGTATCAACATTTTCTTTTAATAGTCTTTGAATGAGAATCGTATCAGCTCCAACTGATTTCAAATAGCTAGCCGTATCAAAGGTCCGAGATCCTGTACGAAGCGTAAAGTTTCTTGTATCTACTATAATCCCGGCTAGTAGTGTTGTCGCTTCGATTGGTTTAATTTTTTCATCATCATTTTTCTGATATTCAAATAATTCCGTGATTAATTCGCCAACTGAAGAAGCATATGGTTCAATATATACCAAGTCAGGCTTATCTGGGAACTCTTGACCTCTACGATGATGGTCGATAATTACCAATTTATTCGCTTTTTGAACAATATGAGGAGCAGCCGAAATCGATGGCTTGCTTACATCCACTATAACTACTAATGTATTCTCGGTTATCATAGTCTCTGCCATTTCAGGAGTAATAATAGCAGATGATATTTCATGATCTTCTTTAATAACATCCATTAGTTTTTGAATATCATGAGAATATTGATCCGTATTCATTATCATCCATGCTGTTTTACCATGCATTCTAGCAATTCGACGAATTCCTAAGCATCCACCAACAGAGTCCATATCTGGATATTGGTGGCCCATAATCATAATTTGATCAGCACTAGCCATTAAATTTTCAAGAGCTTGAGAAACCATTCTAGACCTTACTCTTGTCCGTTTTTCTAACGGATTACTTTTACCACCATAAAATCTAGTTTCTTCATTTTTTGAACGCACAACGACTTGGTCACCACCACGTCCAAGCGCTAAATCAAGGTTTTCTTGAGCATTTTTAGCGATTTCTGAATAATGATTACTATCATCTTTCGCATCTGCGTAAGAAAAGCCCATACTAACCGTTAAAGGTGTATTTTGTTGAGCTGTCGTTTCGCGAATCTTATCAATAATATCAAATTTATTTTTTTCTAAATCTGAGAGTATCTTTCGGTCTAGAAATGCTACAAATCGGTCCGAACTGATTCGCTTCAAATAAATATTATTATGATTAGCCCAACTAGATAGCTGGTTTGTCACGAAGTTATTTAAATTAGATTTTTTTCGATCGCTTAACGATTGCGAAACCTCTGCATAATTATCAACAAAGATTTGTCCAAAAACAGTCCGCTCATCTAAATAAGTTTCTTTAATGACAGCATATTCTGTAATATCCATCATATAAAGCATACCAATATCTGTATGATATACCGTTTGAAAGTACTTATTCTTCCAATATACGAGTTTTTCCTCATTAGGTTCTAGGGTAGATACAATTTTTGCTAATTCTTTATCTACTTGACCTAGCGAAAATCCTAATAGTTCTTTTTTTTCAAAATACTTTTGCAAATAAGGATTAATCCACTGAATCTCCTCATTTTTATCAAGCAACAGCATTCCTATTGGCATTTTAATAGAGGCATCTTGAGAACCTTTGTTAATTTTATAAGATAAATTTGAAACATAATGGTTCGTTTCTTTAATAATATAGTCTGCAAAAGAGTAGAGAAGAGTTCCTAACAAAATAACAAACAATGTTAAAATCAAACCTACCCAAATATTCATGACATAAGCTACAATGAGCATACTTGCCATAATCGCTATAAAAGAAGCACCATATTTTTTTATCGTTTCACTCTTAAGAAATGTCGGTAAAGCCTTTATTCTTTCTTTTAGGCTTTTCTTCATTCTTGCACCTTCTTTCTACACACCTTATTTTACCACAGTTTTAGCACTTCGTCAGTTCTACAAAATTGTTTCACGTGAAACAATTTGGGTAGAGGGTAGGATGTAAATGTTTCACGTGAAACATTCTAAATTATGTATTCAACTTTATATTAGATTTAATGATAATCATCAATATAAATGATTATTTTTATTCATGAGTTTTATCTAATCAAGATGATTAGTCTTAAAGAGTAAAACAAAAAGGATTGAGAAATTTGAAGTGCACCCTGTCAAGTAGACAGGAAAATAATTAAAGTGTATGACGAGTTCT
>CAURBR010000028.1:0-19602 GCA_963523415.1 uncultured Streptococcus sp.
GGAGGCAAATAGAATTATTCATTTTAAGAAGAAATTATAATTTCAGAACGTGATCAAAATTTATGTATCTCTAGGAAGTGTTGAAGAATGAACGGACTACGAATTACTTTTCATTAGTTAAGAATATAGTAATGTTGTAAAGTTAATCGAGGACTTATTGATGGAGTTTATTAGTAAGATAGCAATAAATCAAGGCTGGTCAGATGATAAGAAATATTGTGTTACTGACAAGAATTATCAAAGATATTTCTTGCGTGTTTGTAATAAGGAGAAGTTAAATTCTAAGAAATTTGAATTTAATATGATGCAGAAAATTGCTTCTCTAGGAGTTCCTATGTGTAAACCGATTAAATTAGAACTCAGTGGAAACGAAGTACATTCTATGTACGAGTGGATAGAAGGAAAAGATGCAAGAGGCACAATTTTAACTTATTCGGTAAAACAACAATACACTTATGGAGTAGAGGCGGGAAGAATTCTTCAAAAAATTCATTCAATCCCTATAACAGGAGCTCGTGGAGATTGGGAAAACTTTTTTAATCAAAAAATTGATGATAAAATCTCCAAATATAAAGAATGTCCCATCCAATATGAGAATGGTCAAATTTTTATTGAGTTTTTAAATGCGAATCGAGAATTGTTAAAAGATAGGCCTCGGGTTTTCCAACATGGAGATTATCATATCGGGAATTTCATAATTGGAGAAAATCACGAAATTTTCGTGATTGACTTTGATAGATTTGATTTTGGCGATCCATGGGAGGAATTTAATCGTATTGTGTGGTCTGCTCAAGTCTCCGCCCCTTTTGCATCTGGAATGATAGATGGATATTTTGATAACGAGGTTCCGGATTTATTTTGGAAACTTCTTGCCATATACATTACAACTAACATTGTTGGAGCTCTTCCATGGGCAGTTTCTTATGGAGATGAAGAAATATCAGTAATGCAAAATCAAGCCAAAGAAATTTTAGAGTGGTATGATTATATGAATCAAATAATCCCTAGTTGGTATTTGAAAAAGGAGTGAATAATATAAGTGTATGGGCGAGTAGAGCCTATTTCAAAGATAATCCAAATAAAGCTGTTAGATAAATTGCAACATTAAAAGAAAAGTCAAATGGATATGTTAGAAAGTCGGTTATAATAGATGTTTTAAAAGGAGGATATTTATGTTAGGAGCAATAGTTGGAGACGTTGTTGGTTCGGTTTATGAATGGAACAATATTAAAACGAAGGATTTTCCATTGTTTAGGGATGACTGCTTTTTCACAGATGATACGGTGAGGACCTGTGCTGTGGCGGAAGCAATCATGAATGGTGGACAGAAGGATGACTTCATTGATGCCATGAAGAAGTACGGCAGAAGGTATCCAAACGCGGATTACGGTGCCAGGTTTAACCGGTGGCTTGTGACCGACAACCGTGAGCCTTACAATAGTTTTGGGAATGGTTCTGCGATGCGCGTTTCTCCGTGCGCTTGGGTGATGGAGGCTGCAACAAGCGAGTTGCCGTCTGAGATGAAACGTCTGGCGCAACTTTCTGCGGAGGTGACGCATAACCATCCAGAAGGAATCAAAGGAGCAATGGCTACAGCGGATGCGATTTTTATGTGCCGTTATTTCCTTGGTGGTGATGGTAGCGATAACCCTGCGGAGATTAAAAGACGTATCAAGGAACATATCGAGAAAGAGTATGGCTATGACCTTTCTAAAACACTAGATGAAATTCGACCTACGTACCGCTTCAATGAAACGTGTCAGGATACCGTTCCTCAGGCCATCGTTGCCTTTCTGGAGAGTACAGATTTTGAAGATGCGATTCGAAATGCGATTTCACTTGGTGGGGACAGTGATACTCTTGCTGCAATCACAGGAAGTATCGCGGAGGCAGCTTATGGAATTCCTGAGTGGATCACAAACAAGGTTTATACCTATTTAGATGAGCCGCTAAAAGATGTACTTAGAAGATGGGAAGAATTCGTTGTAATCAAATAACCGTATATATAGGCGTATGACCACACTTTGAGAGAGCATGCGAATTGATGTTACTGTCGTAGATTTGAAGGATGGAGGGGATGGTTTGGCGGATAATAGACCTAGTTTTAAAGAAATCAAATCATTTGAAGAATTTAACCAATACTATTGGTATCGAGAGGAAATTTCCCAAATTTGTAAGTCTCTTGGTTTAGAGTACAGAGGTACGAAGAAAGAATTAGTTTATATAATTGAACAATATTTTCAAGGAAATAAAATAGAGAAATCTTTGAGTAAAAGCCGTAAAACTCAATCCGAAGTAATCACTTTAGAGACTCCGCTCCTGAACTGTGGGTTTTCTTTTAACCAGAAGTTTAGAGATTATTTTTCAGCAGTAACAGGGGTTAGTCCGTTTAAATTCAATGCGGATATGGCAACTGCTTGGCGAAAAGTAAAAAGGGATAATGATTTAAACTTTACGATTCAAGATATGATTAAAATTTATTATGGAGAGTCAGATTACGCCAAGTATGACCATTCAGCTTGTCAGTGGAATCAATTTTTAAAAGATTTTTGTGCAGATGAAAGTAGCCATCAGTATGCGCACAAGTTAACCGTTGCAGCTATCCTTTGGAGGGAAGTTCGAGATTCAAAAAATGAAAAAGTTTATTCCAAAAAGCTTCTGAAAGAACATAGCCACAAAATAGAGGAGTATCGTAAATAAGCAACTACTCTTTCTTCTATCTAATCCGTTGTTGCGAAAGCCTCTACGTACCTTTTAAAGGATTATAGATAGGGTTCCTCATGAAGGCAGGTCTACTGGATGTACATCGTGAGCGCTTGTTTCATGATAATTGAAGGCAGCATAATAATGTTTAGAACGAAAAAGCTTAGGAGGGTTCTCGATGGTTATATTGGAATTGTATCAAGGTGATTATCAAAAGGATTTAGTCGCGTTTGATTCACTAGAAGAGGGGAAAGCCTTTGTTGCTCAAATTCCGGGATATACTTTAGAAACAGAAGATGGGTTTGAAGTGGAGTATGTAAATCCTAAACTCTTGCCGGATTATATGGAAATTGTCTTCAACGGCAACATTGTCCCTTTATCTAGGTTTTCGTTTGATCCTGAAGAAAACGTGTACATTATTTGGAAAGAGATTTCAAATCTGTCCGTTAAAAACAACAAAATGATCGAAGGGTACTCACTAATCGATGCTTATGTCGTGAATAATGATGAAGTGAAAGCTTATGTCGAAGCCAGAGAATCAAACTTCCGCAAGGCAAAAGCTTTCTTAGAAAGCAAAGTATATGAAGTCGACAGAAGCTTTTTCGGAAGTGAAGACGGCGAAGCGATTCTCTACAGAAAAAAAGGTACCAAAGATTGGCACTTCTTATGCCACTTAGACCCGCTGTTTGTAAAGATTGAAGATGTAGAGGGATATGTGAAAGAAGAGATTCAATCGTTCAACTAAAGGCCGTTGCGAAGGCATGGCGTGGTTGTACGAGTTCAAATAAAAGGAGCACCATAAGTGAAAGCATTAATTGTTTTAGATTGCCAAAAAGGGATGTTAGCTAGAGGGGATTTTGACCTGCTTAAAGAGAATATTTTGAAGTTACAAGAGATGTTCAAAGCGAGTGGGGACCTCATTATTCATACGCGTCATATTGATGAGAATGAGGAGAGTATTATTTACAATGGCGACGAACGAGGAGAGCTTGACGAAGAGCTTTCTGTGGATGCGGATTTTATCGTAGAAAAAGACTCACCAAATATTTTCCAGAGCGAAGAGTTGAAGGCGATTCTTGCGAACCATCCGGTCGACGAAGTGGTGATTACCGGACTGAACGCGGAATATTGTTGCTTATTTACTGCCATTATCGCGTCAGACAGAGGCTATAAGGTGACTTATATTGAAGATGCAACGGGCAGCGTCAATGACGGCGACACTTATGAAATGCCAGGGCTAGACCTTGTTGACTTCGTTGGCTGCGTCTTAGATTGGTCTGGGCAAGTCGAGGTCCTATACTTCGATGAGTTCAAAGATAGAGAGTAACCTTCACTTTGGGGTCCAGGAAGAGTGGATAAAGAAACTATAGATAGAATTGAAATCAGAAGCAGGCGAAGTAAAATTTGCCTGTTTTTTTGTGTAATTAAGCAAATTATCCCTTACATTTTGATTTATCCCTTAAAAATGGATGTGATTTAAGGGGAAACAACCAGAAAAAGTGTTGCTGCTTCGAATAGTGTATAGAACAATTTTAAGAGATGTCGAGAGACTTCATATTTCACAAGGAAGTCAAATGTAAAAAGAACTGTGCTATAATGGTTGTATTCATTTTTCAGAAAGAAGTGATTACCATGGATTTTCGAGTAATAGGAGATACATATAGATATGGCGTTAGAGTAACGGCCATTGTAGTGAGGGATGGCAAGTTGCTCACTTATAAAGTAGAAGACCAAAATCACTTAGTTGGCGGGGCGATATTAGTAGGCGAAGCAAGCCGTAAAGCTGTAGCCAGAGAAGTGAAAGAGGAACTAGGTGTAGACTGTGAAGTTGAAGAGTTGATGTTCGTTGTTGAAAATCAATTTGATTATAAAGGCGAACTCCATCATATGATTGAATTTCATTATAAAGTGACTCTTCTAGGGGAGGTGCCGTCTCATACGTTGGATGAGGGAAAATATGAGTGTGAATGGATAGACCTTCAACGCTTAAGTAAGTATGATATACGACCTCAATATTTAACAACAGAATTACCCCTTTGGAAAGCTGGAATAAAACAGATTGAAATAGGGTTAGAATAGATTATTTTCCAAACTAACTAAGCCGGAGCCCTGTAAAAGGCTCCGGTATTTTTGTTTCTAGTAAGTATTATGAGGATAAATATTAAAACTTGTTATCAAATATTCTTTCATAGGCCATTGAAGCTGAATAGAGAACATGAGATAATGAGCTAGGACAGTCATTTTCGATTAAAAATATAAATAATTTTGTAACCGCAATCATATACAAGTTGCGGCTTTGGAGGAACGATATGGATTATCAAGCAGTACGAAAAAAATATACGCTCTATACGAGAATTGTGGGGATTATGACAATGCTCCTCATTCTTTGCGTCACGTTCGCAGTTAGTGACATTCCGATGCGAACAGGGGGCGTCCTTGTGATTGTCGCCGGGTTAGCCCTTGCCATCTATGTGAAAAATAAATGGTATTTCACCACCGTGGCGAAATTGTTGCATGTGGATTTGGATTTTACATCGTAGGAGCAATATATCGAGACGAATAAAGAGGCCAAAAGAGCGGTCCTCCGATTAGATGCGGCAACGTTGGAAGTGTCCTTGGCGTACATGACAGGGGACTTTGAGACGGCAATTCGAAAGGCCAAAGAAATCTTGAGTCGGGGCGGACTTCCACCACAATATCGAAACTTCTTACAAAGTTACCTGATTCGTTCAGTTGTGTTGAGTCAGCCGGAGCTAAGCCGAGAAGAGCTAGGGGAGATGATTGGGGAACTGACGATAACAGACCCTACGCTAGCCGAAAAAACGAAAAAGATGAGTGTGGCTCTCTATGACCTGACGATCGCGCACGAGAGCAACGACTACTTCGAAACCTTAACGAACGAATACAAGTACCCACAACTAGAAATCATCTACTACAAGGCGTTGAATGCTGCGATTAAAGGAGATACGAATCGGGCAAATGAGCTACTTAGACAGTTTGCTGGTGAAGATGAAAGATTGTATGTCGTGAGGATGGGGAAGGAGCTTTTAGAGGAGCAATGAAGGATTTGTTAGTATAGATGTGTCTTTATATATTGTTCTATGAAGTTATCTATATAGAGAAAAGTTTATGAAAAGTTGCTAAAACACATGAATTATAACTTAGAATATGTTTATTAAGATATATGATTTAAAAAAGGAGATTAAAAATATGTCTATTAAAGATTGGGAAGGTAAAATTGAAAATACAGAAATTGTTGATGAAACCATTGAAAAAAACATATTTATTCATCAAACTCCTATTTCAAGTTATGCAATATTAAGTGAAAAAGATAGAGCAGATAAAGTAGATTGTATGATAGCGGCGTCTAGTGGGGTTATCACAGCTTCGATGGATATTTTATGGATAGGAGAATTTTCTATTCTTGAAGCACAATCGATAGGAACGAACTTGATTAATAAATTCGTAATTTCTTTTGCTAAATCTAAGGGATGTAAAACGAATGAATTGAAAGATTGTATTCGTTTCCTCGAAAAAAAGTATCCATTAGCTTCAGATAAATTAACTAATGAATTTGGTGGTGGATTACAACATCATCTTAGAGATTTTTCACACCATGCTTCACCTTTTGGATTAGTTTGTTCTATTTTAAATCAGTTTACATTAAAAGGTTATGGGACTGATGCTCAAGGATATGTTATTACTCCTGAATTACCATATTCGGAAGCTATTGGAGAAAATATTAAAGAAAAAATTTGGCTTGGAGTAGTGCAATGGGTATTTCACCTAATTAGTGATATGGCTGGATCTAGTGGGAGCACAGGGAGTGGAACTGGTATTCCGGGACCCGTTCTTTCTTTAGGTAAAGTTCTTTCTGCAACACCATTGTTTAGGGATTTGAAAATTAAGTACAAGGGTGATGAAGTAGGTTTTTCGGTATGGATATCAAAGTTATTCAATGGAACTGCTTTTTCGGATTCAAATAATTATGACACAGTAAGATTTGATTTGAGAACAGAATTAGGGCTAGGAAGTTTTGCTACAAAACAAGCTATACCCGTATTTCTTAATCAGTGTATTGTGCGTAGCTTTTATTTTTTTAGACGCTTGGCAGAGGAATATTCGAAATTGCAGGTAAAGAGCCTTGATGATTTAAATCGAATCAATATAGCTAGAGTAATGCCATTTAACAATAGATGTATAGATAGAATGATTACAATAGCGACAGGAATATTTACGATACTTGATGGAACTGACGCCTTTGTTCATTCATGGAGAACAAGTCCAAAAACAAAAGGTGATTTTATTGCAGGATTAGTTTTGAGATTAAATTTTGTTGGAATTGGAGTCTTTGCGATTTCTGTTAAGAAGGAACTATGTTATATGTTTGATAGTGGAAAAACTTTTACGAAAAAAGAATTATCAGAAAGTGAAAACTCTAATAATAAAATGACAAATTTAATGGAGTGTGCTGTTGAAATGGAGATTATATTAGATAATAAGGGGATATATGAATATAGCTTTTACTGTATGCTTAAAAGTGTGGAAGAAATTCGAAATGAATTTACAATGGCTTATCATACTTTATCAACAATGCAAAAACCGATTTTAAGTATTACAGATGAGCGAGGAAGGTTGTTCAGTGAGGTTGCTCACAAAAGTGTACATTCTATTTTGTATGAAACTGGAAACTTAATAATGCGTTTATTCAAAAATAATAATATAACGTATATTCCATTTGATAGATACGATTATAGTTATTATTTTATGCCGTTTTATAGAAATGAAGATGGAGGGAAAATAGCATATATTTTTTCTACTAATATTATGACAAGGATTAAGAATTGGAAAGAACTGAGAGAAAAGTACAAATTAGATGGAATTAAAGTTGTTGCACTTATTAATTTACAAGAAGATGAAGATCTGATAAACAGAACAATCTCTTTCGAAGAAGAACTTACAGATGGATTTGTCAAATACTTAGCAATTAAAGAAATTTTCAATATGATTAATGAGAATGAATATAATGTATATCTAAGTTATGCTCAAAAGTTCAATCAAGATATTCGAGAATTAATAGGATATAGTACGATTTCTATTCCGTCGAAAGATATGATGTTTGATTTTAAAGAAAAATTATCTTATAAAATTAGAAATTTTGATTATAGAAGCTATTTAAATGAATTCTGTGATGATAATATTAATTTGATTTTACATAACTATATAGAAAGTGAAAGATTTCAAGTGATTTTAGGAGAAGGTGATTTAGCTGAAAGTTTTTTGAGCGCAGAATGGTACTACTCGATGTATGGATCTACAAGTGGAATCGAACAAACAGCTATTATCGCTGGATATTTAAAATCGATTGAACAGCTACTATATCAGATTATTCGTTTATCAATTAATTCAGGGAAGAAAATTAGAAAGAAAAATAATAAAATTTTTATTCAATATTCAACCAATAACGAGAATGATGTCGATTATACTTTAGGAAGTATGATTAAATATGTAAAATATTATTCAGAATTATGGGAAATTAAAAATCCTGAAAGAAGGTTTGTAATAGATGCTCTATCGAAGTATAGGATTAAGTGTCGAAATGATCATTTTCATAGAGACAACATTCATAACAAGTCGGATATAGATGAAATAAGAAATCAAACTTTCGTACTGTTTGCGCTGTTATTAGGAGGAACAAAGCTTTCTAAAGTAGAAATAGTAAATATGCTACCATACTCTAAATATAGAGAGGAGAAAGGCTTTTTAGCCTATAATGATGTTGAAAAGTGGTTGGATGCTATACTAGCTGGGGATAACTTGTTAAATCCAGAGATTACCGTTTGTTTTATGGTAACAAGTCATGGTGAAGATAAGTGGAAGATTGATTATTGTACAGTAAATGGATTAAAAGACAACAAATATATAGATGTAAAGAGTTTCCCTTATCGTTCACTAATATGGCCGAAGAGTAGAGAAGAGGATGCAGAAGGAAAAGTGACAACATATATACAACAATATCTTGACCAAGGAATATGGAGAGATAAATTAAAACAGCATAACAAGATATTTGTAGGTAAGTTTGCGAATCCAGTAATTGTATATGAGAAAAATATAAAATAATAAGGATAGATTGTTGTCGTATAGAGGAATTGCAATTAGAATCTAATAAACCAAACCGGAGCCCCGTAAAGGGCTCCGGCCTTTTCTTTTTATTTAGCAACTCCCTTTTTGTAGTACATCTCTAACCCTAGCGCTGCCACTAGCAGCAGCGCACCTACTGGTAAGTAGAGCGTTGGGTAGACGGAGCTGGTTCCGTAGATGTCGAAGACTCCTTTGAGGAAGCTGCCGAAGATGAAGGTGAGGGCACCCATCTTGTAGGCTGCTTGTGCGTCTTCTGATTCTAAGAAGGTTTTCCCGGTCATTTTTGCTATGAGATTTGGCATGACTCCAAGCACGAGTGGAATCATAAAGAGTAAGTACATGAATGGGGAGTAGACTTGGTGGCTGAAGAATTCATACACCGTTCCAACGACGAGGGTCACCACCGTTGCGACTGTGTAGAATGTCAGTCCTGTTTTCTTTTTATAAGTAGACAATGTCACTCACCTCTCTTTCTTCGATATTTCGACCGTTTGTTGTCGGTTTGTTGATGATTTGTCCGTTAAAGTACATCGATGATGATCCGCCACCATCTAAGTTATAGGCGGTAGTGACGTTCAATTCTTTCATAAATTCAGCTAATTGTTTCAACGATAATCCTTGGCTTTCGCTTGTTCGTCCGTCTGACACCACGAATACATAAGTGCTGTCGTTGACGATTCCGATGGCTGTACGCGGATTGCTCGCCATGGCTTTCCCAACCTCGTCAGAGCTGTCTACGGCCACTTGTCCGTTTTCAATCAACGCTGGGCCAAATGACAAGACTTGCATCGCGCCGTTATCGACTAACTGTTGGGCTGTGATGTCGCCTTCTTTGATGATGCCGAAGCTTCCGTCTTTGTAGATGACTAAATCTTCTTGGCTAGCATTCTGACTCTCACTTCTTAGAAGTTGTCCGTTCCGAACGACATATCCAGCATCTCTAGCGCCGTAGTAGTCGCCGTTAATGGCAAGGACTGCGTTGACACTTTCTGCCGTAGTAGAAGTTTTAGCGACGACGTTTCTGCCGTACGTTTCGTCGGCCAAGGCGGTCTTAATCGACGCGTTTCCTTTGATTTTCACCGTTGCGACGTGAATTTGTGTATTGTTTCGCTCGTACGTCTCAATCGTGATGGACTTCGTATCGTCCTCGTAGGCGGTTGCCGTGCTCACGGTTGGCGTTGTAGAAGTGCTAGTGCTACTAGAGTTCCCCGACGTTCCCGTGGCCGTATTCGTTGCCGCTGCCGTTTCGTTACTGAACTTTGCCAGGCTCTTTGAGATGAAGAGCGTATCGGCTACGACCATTCCCGAAGCTCCGATAAGGACTGCCGTATACGCCGTCGTTAAAATCTTTCTGAGTGATGTTTCTTTTTTGTTATTTGACATAATGCACACCTTTCTTTTGCCCAAAAATGACTTTCTTCTGTACAAACCAGTTGAAGAAGAACATTCCGACTTCGGTAAAGATTTTACCAATCAATGGACTAATCCCGAGTCCATAGCTGAGCCCCATCAAAATAATCGTGTTTAATGTAAGTGAGCAACTAGCTAATAGAACATAGCCGCCTAACTCTTTAAAAATGGATTGATTGCTTTGAAAGACAATCTTTTTATTCACGAAGAAGTTGAATCCTGCGCTAATCACCCTGGCAACCACGTTAGCGGTCACTAGTTTTACGCCGATAAAAATCTGGAAGGCGTAGAGGGTGTAGTCTAGAAAAAAAGAGAGGATTGATGAGAGGGCAAATTGGAAAATCTCTTTGTAGATTCTGAATGAATCGCGAAGAGGATTAAAGTGTGAGCCCTCATTTTTGTTCTCGTAAATCGTTTGAATTTCTAGCTCGCAGAATGGGCGTTTTTCTTTTGCCCAAACCATCAACACATTCATTTCGTATTCGAAACGAGATCCTGAGATTTCAAGCATTTTCTCTAAATGCGTACTTGAGAATCCGCGAAGACCAGTTTGTGTATCACTAATTTTCGTGCCGCTTGTAAGCTCGAAAATTTTTAAGGTGATTTTGTTTCCAACACGGCTTCTAAGTGGAACGTGGATTCCATCGAAGTTACGAACGCCGAGTACGAGGCTGTCTTTCTCAAGGGACGCTCGAGTCGCAATGCGCATGATGTCTTCTGGACTATGTTGCCCGTCGGAGTCTGCCGTGACGATAGCCACTTCCTCGGTTGCGTATGTTTCTTTAATGTATCGATAAGCTGTTTTTAAGCCTTCACCTTTACCTTTATTTTCAGGATGCGTTAAAACGGTTGCTCCTGTGAGTTGGTTGAAGATAGGAATATATTTCTCCCCGCTGCCATCATCGACAACGACTACTTCTAAGTCTTTGGCGATTAGTTGCCCTGTTAAAGTGATTAATTTTTCCTCTGGTTCATATGAAGGGATAATTACGATAGTTTTCATGTTTGTCACCGCTCGCCTGGTGGGGGAGCTTCTCCTTTCCGTTTGGATAACTATACTTTGCACCATGAACTTAAAACTTACTTAAAAGAGGTGGAAAAAAATAAAAAAGCTCGGTAAGATAGAGATTGAAAGAACAATGAGTAGGGTAAAACGATAGTAAATAAATAGGAAGGGGTTGTGAGGTAAAATGACAGGGAACAGCAAGAAAGTTTTTGAGAAAATCTTTTCAACAACTTCAGTGGAAGTGAGGAGACAGAGATGATCCATCTAAAAGAAATTACACCGGGGAACTGGAGGCTTCCTCTACGAGTTTCTTCACAACAAGAAAAATACGTCGCTAATTCGATGACACTACTAGCACGAGCCTATGCTTATCGACATCTTGGAAGTGTTGCGTATGTAATTTATGAGGATGAGTTACCCGTCGGAATGGCCCTCTATTACGATTGCCCACAGTTAAACGCTTATGATTTTAGCCAACTATTTATCGATGAGCACTATCAAGGAAAAGGCTATGGAAAAGTAGCTACGCAACTAATCATAGACCGCATGAAGCAAGAGAGACGTTTCGAGAAGATTGTTCTTTGTTATGTCGAAGGAAATGAAGGTGCAAAAGTACTGTTCGAAAGTCTAGGGTTCAAACATACGGGTGAGGTAGATGGGGATGAAATTACGATGGCGCTAATAATTTAAGAAATTGGTCAATGTATCTAAAAAGATTAATGATAACTCATCAATAAAGAAAAGTAGAAAGGAGGTACGACGATGGCAGCAATAGAAAGTGGAGCGAGATTCGGAATTCCGATGGTATTCCTGGTGAGTTTTGCGTTTATTGCGACCTGTGTGCTTGTCATTTTCGTTCGCCGATGGACAGCCGCAAAACAGAGCGGAGGGCCGTTTACGGCACCTTTTCATATCGCAAAAGGAATGTTTTACATTCACGTGGCGTTCTGTTTCAAAAAGCGTCGGATTCCTCTATCGTCGATTCGACGGATTTTGATTGATTTCATGCGTGGTCGAAAGGGTGGCGGAAGTAGATACGCTGTTAGGATAGAGCAAAAGGACGGCACCACGACCATGTTTTTCATGGGAAAGAGCCAAGCCAATGATGCGCTGCTGGAGGGTTTACCGCAAGCCGTGAAGCGGTATCCGATACGAATTCAGAAAAACTAAGAATAAAAATAGCATGAAGAAGAATGTTGATCATCAGCATTCTTTTTTTGTTGAGAATGTATAAAAAAAAGAATTTTGAAAGCACTTGACAAGTAACCGTTTACACAGTAGAATGTTTTTAGATATGACACCGGTGTCAAAAATATTAACTAAGTTATAAAGGAAGTTTTTTATGAAAAATTTAACTGCGATTAAATTTAAAGAAAATGGAGAATTTAATCATTTCCCAGGCAATACAGTGGTTGCCAATCTTTATACAAAACCAGATTTAATGGAGGTTGTAGATATTATTCAGGCTCGCTATAGAGAATTACCTTTTATTGATAAGTTTACTCTCACCCCTAGAGATTCTATTCATATGACTGTAATTGAATTGCTTTGTCATGAAAATCGTGAGCCTGAATTTTGGAGTAGCCATCTACCATTGGATACACCATTACAAGAAATCCATGATTACTTTGCTAAACAACTAGAAATTTTCCCATTACTCAACGAAGAAATCCATATGAGAGTAATCGAAATGGGAAAACAAAATATCATGGTAGAACCAGCTGACGAAGCTTCAGAAAAAAGATTGGAGGAAATTAGAGCTTACGTTTCTGAAAAAGCAGGAGTTCGTTTTCCAAATCATGATAGTTACCATTTCCATATTTCTGTTGGATACCTACGTATTCCATTAACTGAAGAGGAAGAAAAAGAATTTACTAAAGTTAGAGAAGAACTAACGAAAGTCTTACTTGAAAAAATCCCTATAATTACTATAAATCGTATTGATTACACAGTTTTTGAAGATATGAGATGTTTTGTTCCATATCACGAAAAATTTGGAAAATAAAAAATTATAATTTAAAACAAAAAGGAGATTTCAACATGAAAAAATCGAAATTTTTAAAAACTTTACTAGCTGCAGGGCTTGCAGTTACAACATTAGCTGCTTGCTCAGGTGGTACAAATAACTCATCAAACTCTACAACTAAAGCTGAAGAAAAAGCTGATAAAAGCCAAGAATTAGTTATTTATTCTAACTCTGTTTCAAACGGACGCGGAGATTGGTTAACTGAAAAAGCAAAAGAAGCAGGTTTCAATATTAAAATGGTAGACCTTCCAGGGGCTCAACTTGCAGATCGTGTTATCGCGGAAAAGAATAACGCAATCGCAGATATGGTATTTGGTATTGGTGCTGTAGATTCTAATAAACTTCGTGACGCAAATCTTTTAGCACAATTCAAACCAGACTGGCTGGACAAGATTGATGCATCATTAGCAGATAAAGATGGGTACTATAACCCGGTTATTGTTCAACCTTTAGTATTAATTGGAAGTCCAGAAGCCAAAGAAATGCCTAAGGATTGGACGGAATTAGCTAGTAAGTATAAGGGCCAATATGCGGTTTATGGATTAACAGGTGGGACAGGACGTGCAATCTATGGAAGTATCCTAGTTCGCTATCTTGATGAAAATGGTGATTTAGGTGTATCAGAAAAAGGATGGGAGGTCGCAAAAGAATATTTTGCAAATGCCTATACTCTTCAAAAAGGTGAAAGCACAGTTGTTAAGATTTTAGATAAAGAAAGCCCAATCAAATACGGTATGATGTGGGGATCTGGAGCATTAGTCGGACAAAAAGAACAAAACGTTGAATTCAAAGTTATGTCACCTGAAATCGGAGTTCCTTTTGTAACAGAACAAACAATGATTTTAAATACAAGTAAGAAACAAGCGCTAGCAAAAGAATTTATTAACTGGTTCGGCCAAGCAGACATTCAAGCAGAATATAGCCAAAAATTTGGTTCTATTCCAGCGAATAAAGATGCAGTAAAAGAATTACCAGAAGCAACTAAGAAATTTGTTGACCAACTTAAACCACAAGATATTAACTGGGAAGTTGTTGGTAAATACTTAGATCAATGGGTTGAGAAAGCTGAATTAGAATACGTGAAATAGGCTGAATAATCGAAAATAATAAGAGTCTCGCTAGGATTTCCACTCTATTCTATAGGAAGAGCCTATGCGAGACTTTTTAAGATAACACAAAGGAGTAAACGATATGATTAAATTTGATAATATTCAAATTAAATACGGTGATTTTATTGCGATTGATAATTTGAATTTAGAAATTAACGAAGGGGAGTTCTTTACATTCTTAGGACCTTCGGGATGTGGAAAATCAACAACTTTACGTGCATTAGTAGGGTTCTTAGATCCATCAGCAGGTCGTATCGAAGTAAATGGTAAAGATGTTACTAAATTAGAACCTGAAAAACGTGGAATCGGAATTGTGTTCCAATCTTATGCATTATTCCCAACAATGACGGTTTTTGATAATATTGCGTTTGGTTTGAAAGTGAAGAAAGTAGCTCCAGATGTGATTAAAGCAAAAGTAGCAGCTGTAGCAGCAAAAATTAAAATTTCTGATCAACAATTAAAACGTAATGTATCAGAATTATCAGGTGGACAACAACAACGTGTGGCACTAGCCCGTGCGTTAGTATTAGAACCAAAAATTCTCTGTCTTGACGAACCACTCTCTAACTTGGATGCTAAATTACGTGTAGACTTAAGAAAAGAATTGAAACGTCTACAAAAAGATTTAGGCATTACAACATTGTATGTTACTCACGACCAAGAAGAAGCGTTAACATTGTCAGATAGAATCGCTGTATTTAACAATGGATTCATTGAACAAGTGGGAACACCTCCTGAAATTTACCATCAATCTAAAACAGAATTTGTTTGTGACTTTATCGGAGATATTAATGTCCTTTCTGAAGAAACAGTTCATGAGATTTTAGAAAATAATCCAAATGTTCCTTTAGAAGATAATAAAGGATATATTCGTTTAGAAAAAATTCGTTTCAGCCGTGAAACAGAAGGCGATATTGTTCTAAAAGGAACAATTATCGATACAGAATTCTCTGGTGTTACAGTTCGTTACACTGTTAAAGTGTCTGATCATCAAGTGTTAAGCGTAACACGCATTGATAGTCAATTTGCAATTAGATCTGTAGGGGAAAATGTGGAACTTTATATTACACCTTCAGATGTTGTGCAATATTAAGGAGGTACAACATGCGTCATAAGTTAAATTGGAAAGATTGGCTCATTCGTATAGGGTTAATCTGGTTCCTCGTAACGTTTATTATTTATCCAAACTTTGATTTGGTTGTGAATGTGTTTGTCAAAGATGGGCAATTCTCTCTAGATGCTGTTAATCGTGTGCTTAAATCACCACGTGCCATTCAAAGTATTATGAACAGTTTTAAACTAGCATTCTCGTTAATTATTACAGTTAACGTAGTCGGCCTTCTTTGTGTATTGTTCACAGAATACTTCGATATTAAAGGTGCCAAGATTTTAAAACTTGGATATATGACATCTTTAATTTATGGTGGTGTGGTTCTTGCGACAGGGTATAAATTCGTATACGGCCCTTATGGAATGATTACTAGAATCCTTCAAAACTTCCTACCAAACCTTGATCCAAACTGGTTTGTGGGATATGGTGCTGTATTATTCATTATGACCTTTTCAGGTACAGCCAACCATACATTGTTCTTAACAAATACTATTCGTGGTGTCGATTATCATACTATTGAAGCAGCGCGTAATATGGGTGCAAAACCATTTACAGTATTCAGAAAAATTGTTTTACCAACATTAACGCCAACATTATTTGCCTTAACAATTATGATTTTCTTAAGTGGGTTATCAGCAGTTGCGGCTCCAATGATTGTAGGCGGTAAACAATTCCAAACAATTAACCCGATGATTATCACATTTGCAGGGATGGGTAACTCTCGTGACCTTGCTGCATTACTTGCGATTGTTCTTGGGATTGCAACAACAATCTTATTAAGTATCATGAATAAGATTGAAAAAGGCGGAAATTATATTTCAATCTCTAAAACAAAAGCACCTTTGAAAAAACAAAAAATTACTTCAAAACCATGGAATATCATTGCACATATCGTGGCATATGCTTTATTCGTAGTCTTCATGTTACCTTTGATTTTCATTGTCTTGTATTCATTCACTGATCCAGTGGCGATTCAAACAGGTAACTTGTCATTAGCTAACTTTACTCTAGAAAACTATCACCAATTCTTCAGTAATAGTGTTGCGTTTTCACCATTCTTAGTCAGCTTTGTGTATTCTATTCTTGCAGCTATCACTGCGACAGTTCTTGCAGTTGTGTTTGCACGTGTGGTTCGTAAGCATAAAGCACGTTTTGACTCATTCTTTGAATATGGTGCGTTATTACCTTGGTTATTACCAAGTACTTTATTAGCAATCAGTTTACTATTTACATTTAATCAACCACAACCACTTGTATTTAATCAAATTCTTGTGGGAACACTTGTAATCTTACTGGTTGCGTATATTATTGTGAAAATTCCATTCTCTTATCGTATGGTTCGTGCTATTCTATTTAGCGTTGATGATGAGATGGAAGATGCGGCTCGTAGTATGGGGGCTTCATCATTCTATACCATGATGAAGGTTATTATTCCGTTTATTTTACCGGTAGTACTTTCAGTTATTGCTCTTAACTTTAACTCTCTATTAACAGACTTTGACTTATCTGTATTCTTATATCATCCATTAGCTCAACCTTTAGGTATTACTATACGTTCAGCTGGGGATGAAACAGCAACATCAAATGCACAAGCACTTGTCTTTGTATATACAATTGTATTGATGATTATTTCTTCAACAGTACTTTACTTCACACAAAGACGTGGCAAAACAACTAGAAAATAATTATGGTTACATCAGAATTAACGAATACAGATATTTTTATCCGGATTGTATTGTCTTTGATTGCCGGCATGGTTATCGGTATGGAGCGAGGTAGTAAATCGCAACCAGCAGGAATTAGAACGCATAGTGTCGTTTGTGTTGCGGCATGTTTAATCATGATGACTAATGAATTTGTTTCTTATAAGTTTGGGACAGGAGATCCGACCAGATTAGGAGCACAGGTTGTTTCGGGAGTCGGTTTCTTAGGGGCTGGAACGATCCTTGTCACCGAAAAGAAGAAAGTTACAGGGTTAACAACTGCAGCAGGTATTTGGGGTTCTGCAGGGATAGGACTTGCGATTGGAGTTGGTTTTTATCAGGGAGCGCTTTTAGCAGCTATTTCAATTTGGGTAGTGATATCCATGTTCCAACCGTTAAAGATGTATCTACAAAAACGCTCTCGAGTAATTGAACTCTATATTGTAGTCAATTCTACGGAAGCCTATAATCGTGTATTAGTCTATTGTGCAGAAAATCGAATTAGAATTACTGACTCAAGGACTGCATTCGGTGAAGTGAACCAAAGTCGAATCCAGTATTTTGATGTACCAGAGAAGAAAATTGCTTCTTTTGTAACGTTAGAATTAGCTGGCAGATTTGAACATCTTCGACTTATGGAAGAACTTTCTAATCTTCCAGGTGTCATTTATGTTGAAGAGATTAGTTAGGTACGGATCAAAGAGCAAGGATTTCCTTGCTCTTTTTAGATGGACAAGGATTTGCTAGGGAGATGACGAAGGACAACTTCCTAATGTAGGCTTGATAGAGGAGTTTTAATGGATGAAAGTATGTAAGATAAATTTTGATAATGGAAGCATTCGATATTATAATAGACAATGTCTAGAGAAGGAATGTCATATTCATACATTTCACGAGATTTGTGAATGGGTATGGGCATTTCGTCTTCCAATGGATCAAATAATAAATAAAGTAATTTTCAAAGAAAAGCTAGTACCAATTTTAGAATGTTACATAAAAGAAATAGACCAAGAACTAAAAGGAATGAATTGTCTCACTGAGTTATATTTGATAGAATTATGCGGTATTCCAATATCTTACACGTATATTCAAGCGATGATTATCAGATATTTTGAATTACTTGGATATAATAGTGAGCTCTTAAAATTTCGAGTGAACAGAACGCATCAATAATGACAATTAGTATAGTAATTGAAAAAATAAATTTATAAGGAGTAAGGATGGAAAAGTTTAAGAGAAAGGCTACTATTTATGATATTGCGCGCATTTCAGGAGTCTCTCCTAAGACTGTTTCCCGTGTTATCAATGGTGGTGATGGAGTTAGATCAGAAACTTATCAGTCTGTGATGAAGGTAATTGATGAACTGTCTTATATTCCAAATGCGTATGCACAAAATCTGACTAAGAAAGAAACAACGAATATTCTCATTTCAGTTAAGAAAATGGAGTCCTTCCCATTAATCTGGTTCCAGACACTATTGGATAAGGTTTTACAGACTTGTAAAAAAATGGGAGTTAATGCAATTGTCGAATATTTTGGTGAAGGAGATTCGATTAAGGATTCGATTATTTCAAGTACTGGAAGTCTAGTTGATGGAGTTATTGTCTTTTATGAAGGTAAAGATGATAGTAGAATTCAATATTTAAAGAAAAATAATATGCCTTTTATTGTGTTTGGTAAATCTCAAACAGAGGGTGTTATTTATGTTTCGAATAATGATTTCCAAGCAATGTACGATTTGATGGGAGCCGTTGCTGATAAAGGGCTTCGTGACATGTGGCTACTAATGGGTGGAGAGTCACTTGTCAATAAAGATCGTGAGAAGGGTGCTCGTACTTTTGTAAAAGAGAAAAAGTATGAAATTGCTTTAGAAGTTGTTTATGGATTAGCTACGATTGAATCTGTGTATCATTATGCGATGGATAATTTAACAGGTACGAATATACCGGATATTATATTTGTCTCTGGGGATGAAAAAGTCCAAGGGATTATTCGTGTGTGTTACGAAAAAGGAATCTCGATTCCTGACGAATTAGCTATTGTAGGGTTTGACAACATTCCAATAGCACAATATTATACACCTGCATTATCAACCATTTCTCCAGATTATAGTCAGTTAGCAAAAGAAATGATTGATGGAGTTCTTGCGATTATCAATGGAGATAAAAGAAAATCTGTAGAGGTTTCTACAACTCTTGTCAGACGACAATCGTTTTAAGCAGAGCACGGTGCAAATAATATAAATGTCTTAAAATGGAAGTTGAAGTGCACCCTGTCAAGTAGACAGGAAAATAATTAAAGTGTATGACGAGTTCTTATGAACTCGTCTTTTTATTTGGCTCTTTGTCAAATAGTGTTGATGAAGAAATTTAGGAAGGGATTAAGCAACTAA
>CAURBR010000029.1:0-19141 GCA_963523415.1 uncultured Streptococcus sp.
GTAATCGAATTAATTCTTCTCGTTCGGATTCTGAAAGGTTATCAGGCATAGCTTTCTTATTCATAATAGGCTCCTTAGATAATGGTCGTCCTCTTTTCTTATTCTTTAGACCATTATATCCATAAGTTAGATACTTGTGAACCCAGGAACTCAATAATCCCTGATTTATTCCTGCTGGAAAAGAAACCTCTGTAAGAGTTTTACCATTTAAAATCTGTAGTACAAATGTCAATTTTTCTTCTGTCGTCCATTTCCTTTGCCTTTTAACGTTCTCCAATCCTTTAGGACCATGTATTTTTTCAATTTTATCCCATTCCAGTATTCTTCTTCGAAAACTACTCTTCATAACTTTTTCAGGCGTCTCAGCCCATATTCCTTGTCGATATAATTTGACACATTTCATTTTGAACTCAAATGAGTAACGCATAATAAATACCCCCTTTACTGGTTTGTCCAGTAAAGGGGGTACATATCAAATTTAATAAGCTTTGTAAAATTTTGGTGTGTCGTGATTCAAACACTTCAAGATTTTTCCATAAGAAAACTACCTCCACTCCGAGGAAAACAAAAACTGAAAATTAACATATATGTTAATTTTCAGTTGATTCATTCTACTTCACCTCAGACTTTGATAATGGCACAATGGCTAGTGTTTTTCCTAAAGATCCTAGAATCTTTAATAAGGTATCTAGTTGTGGCGTACTCTTCCCCGTTTCAATTCGAGCGATAACGGGTTGTTTCACTCCACTTAATTCTTCTAATTGTTTTTGGCTAATTCCTAATTCTTTTCTTGCGCGAATTAATTCACTAATAATAGCGACTCTTAAATCAGTAGCGGCGATTTCCTCTTGTGTAAACAAATCATTTCTAATATCTTTCCAGTTACTTCCAATTGCTGTTTTACTCATCTTCTCACTCTCAATCTTTAAATTTTTTCTCACCAACATTATAACTCAAAAGTTATCAACTTTAAATACTTTTAAGTTATTATGTTTTAAAAATAAGAAAATCATTATAATGTATACATTATAATGATTATTTAAAAAGACCGAGCAGTTGCTCGGTCTTTACTAGTGACATTCTGTTTGAATACCATCAATCATGTCTTGGATGGTGCGTTTGTTATAGAATTTAATTTGTTGTTGGATTTGTTCTTCTTGCAATTTGCCCATAACGCTTCCCATTCGGGTACTCACAAGGCAGGTTGGGTCAGCAGCTTCTTTGAAGGCTTTTTCCAAGCGTTCATCCTCAGATACTAATAAGAAGATTTCTCCGAGTTTCACCTTTTTTGGATTGCCTTGCCATTGGTAGCCACCTTGTTTCCCAGCAATGGTCGACACCCAGCCTTTCTTCACCGCTTGGCTCATCAATTTTCGAACAATCGCCGGGTTGCTACAAGCGTTAAACGCGAGGGCTTTACTTGAATAACGATTGTTGTGATGAATTGCCAGGTACGTTAAGCAGTGAATCATTACGATAAAGTCATTTCCCATAACTTTCCCTACTTAATTAAACCGAATACGTCATTTAAAGCTTCTGCCATTGTTGGGTGAGTATAGATTTGATCACGAAGAACTGTGTAAGGTAAGTTTGAGTTCATTGCAGTTGCGATAATGTTAATCACTTCATGCGCTTCTTCAGCGAATAATGTTGCCCCTACGATTTGTTTTGTTGAAGCATCTACTAATACTTTGTAGAATCCAACTTGGTTTCCTAAGATTTTTGCTTTTGGAAGTACCATTACTGGAAGTTTCGCCACTTTGACTTCGATACCAGCTTCTTTGGCTTGTTTTTCATTTAAACCAACGCTTGCTAATGGTGGATTAATGAAGGTTGCTGTTGGGAATTTCGCACGTTGTTTCGTTGAGTATGTTGTATCTCCTGCTAAGAAACGTTTCACGATACGGAAATCATCTAATGATACGAATGTGAATTGTGGTCCACCGTTTACATCGCCCATTGCGAAGATATGAGGTACGTTTGTTTGTAAGAATTCATTGACTTTAATCGCACCACGTTCTGTTAATTCCACACCCGCTTTGTCTAAATCAAGACCTTGAATGTTTGCACGACGACCTGTCGCAACTAGGACAGCATCTGTTGTAAAGGCAACTGGAGCACCTTCTGCAGTAGTTGCTTCAACGACTGCTTTACCACCTTCTTGATGAACCGTTTTTAATTGAACGCCTAGGTTGAAAGTAACACCTAAAGCTTCTAATTGTTCTTTCACAGCTTGTGCGACATCTTCGTCTTCACGTGGAAGGAATGTATCGATTACATCGACAACTGTTACTTTGGTACCGAATTGTGCGTAAGTTGCAGCGAACTCTAATCCAATAAATCCACTACCGATAATGACAAGGCTTTCTGGATATTCTTCTAAGTTCATAATAGTTTCGCTTGTATGGATTGCTCCACCGATTGTTAAGCCTTCTACTGGTGGTACGAATGGAGTTGCTCCAGTATTAATGAAAATACGATCTGCTTTGAAGAGTTTTTCTCCTTCTGCAGTATCTACAGCTACTGTATGGTCATCTACAAAACGTGCAGTTCCGTCGATAATTTGAGTTTTTTCAACTGAATCTACTTTGTTGTAGTTTGCTGTGTTTAAAGCAGCAATCAATGCTTTCTTTTCTTGAACGCTCTTTGTATAGTAGCTGCTAGCGTCTTCGTTTGAATATTGTTTACGAAGTGCTTTTGTCGCTAATTTTTTAGAAGGAATACAGCCGACATTAATACATGTTCCACCGTACATTTCTTTTGATTTTTCAATTAAAATCGTGTCTTCTCCAATACTTCCTAAGTATCCTGCTAATGTTTTTCCGGCTTTACCGAAACCAATAATGATATTTTTTACTGATGTTGTCATAAAATCACCTTTCTAACTGTAATATTTTTAATTACATTTATAGTATAGCTCAGGAATTCATAATCACAAAATTATCTGCTCATAAAAAAGACACCTACTTTTGTAGATGTCTTCATGTACTATTTATAAATACTCTTTTAAACGATTAACTAATTTAAGTAGGTCATTCTCTTTTGGTTGATATTCTTCAGATGACATTTCTTCCCATGGAACCCACCAGACGGGTCCTCTTCCATTATGGCCATACCCTTTCATATCCCCTGCTTTTCTTGGAAATAGATGCCAATGGACATGCGCATCTCCATTTCCCAGTAATTCGATATTCATTTTCTCAGCTTGAAACGCTTTTGCCACGGCTTCTTGAACAATACTCATTTCTTCGAGAAATTTAATTTTTGTTTCATATTCCATCTGATGCAATTCCGTTACGTGTTCTTTGGCTAGGAACAATGTGTACCCTTTAAAATACTGTCCGTCTCCTATTACCACATAACCCGTTTCAAGTTCTTTTACAAAATGCGGATTTTTACCTTGCTTAATTAACTCTATCCGCTCACAAATCAAACACATATACTGAACTCCTACTTCAATCTATCTGCTTTAATAATCGAATAATATGCCATATCACAGATACCTTGATTATTCTTGCCATATTGTCGCAGTGTACCTTCATAAATCATACCAGCCTTTTGCATCACTTTTCCGCTGGCTGGATTATTCACATCGTGGCGTGCGGCTACTCTATTACAGCCCGCTTCTTCTAAGAGATAATCGATTACTGCAATAAGCGCTTCTGTCATAATTCCTTTTCCCCAGCATTTGCGACTAAGTGCATATCCGATTTCCACAGCATCCAGCTTTTCTTCCAAATGCACTACATCAATACTACCAACAACCTCATTATTAAATACGATTGCCCATTTGAATTGAAGTGGATTTTGATAGCCGTCTACCCATCGTTTAATGCTCTCTTTAGTTGTCAGGGCAGATTCATGCGGAGGCCACGTCAAATAATGTGTCACTTCTGCATCACTCGACCAATTTTTAAACATTGCGGTCGCATCTTCTAGTTGAAAAGGTCTAAGCAGTAATCGTTCTGTCTGAATTGTTTTTGTTCCTATTGGATTCATCGACAGTCCTCCTTCCTTTTGTGTTTATGGTAGCACAGGAAGGAACCCACTTCAATACAAAAAAGGAACTAAGCTATAAATTAGCCTAATTCCTCTTAAATCAATCTAACTACTTTCTAATTATGGTGTAGTATTAGCTTTCTCAGCTCTTTTTATACTTTCTGGAGTAAATTCTCGTTTTTCAAAAATAAATGAATTGATTTCGCTAGTTCCCGTCATGTAACCCTCGTTATCCACATCCTTAATAGTGATAGTGATATGAAGTCCTTTGGGTCTAGTTTCAACAGATACCGTTTTTAGCAATGTTTTCCTTTTCCCCTGATATACATAATCTAAATAGAACGGAGAAACACTTCTTTCCGATTTAGAAATGTCTACTGCTCCTTTTGTTTTAGAATTAGCTGCTAAATTTTTTAGATATACTCGATCCTCTGGAGAGTTAATATCGTTATCAGAATACTCACCAATAATCAATTCTTCGATATTCTGATCTGATTGATTGATGATTTCATAAGAAAACAAAGCATCATCATTATATTTTGGACGAGTAAAACTAAACACAATCCATAATAGCCCGCACAACACAAGACCTATCGTAAATTGTAAAATCAATTTTAATAGTTTTTTTGAACCCAATCTTCTCATTTCACACCTCAATTAAATAAATGCCGGTTGGAGTATTGCTGGTAATATTGATGGCTTATCAATTTAACATACTATCAAATTTTTATTCTTACTCATGGGATAATGGTTTATAAAACGAGCGGTTATCTAAACCGAATACACGCTCTGAGAATGCGCCTGGTTCTGTCTTATCGAGTGCATTCGACATCATTGTAATCGTTGCATCTAACAAGTCGATATGGTGTAATACTTCTGCTTCTAATAATTGCGGACGAACTGGTGACCCGTATTCAAGTTTGCCGTGGTGAGCTAGAATGAGATGTTTTAATAAAAGCACATCTTCTTGATTTTCATCGATATTGAGTGCTTCACAGGCTTTTGTAATCTCTTCATCCATGATTACGATGTGACCAAGTAAGTTCCCTTTAAGTGTGTATTCAGTGCCGATTGCACCTGTTAATTCCATCGTTTTACCAATATCATGTAAAATCACACCAGAATATAATAATGAACGGTTGATTTGGGTGTATTGTGTTGTGATGGCCTCTGCTAGTCTCAACATAGAAATAGTATGGAAACTCAATCCACCAACAAATGCATGATGATGACGTTTTGCAGCAGGATATTCAAAAAACTCCGCTTGATATTGTTTTAGAATATGGCGAACAATTGATTTTAAAGTTGGATTCGTAATTCCATCAAACAATCTTTTTAATTCTTCTTCCATATCTTCTTTCGTCATTGGAGCGTGTTCTACGAAATGACTCGCAGATGTCGGCTCCCCTTTTGAAGCATCGGTAAGTCGAAGGTTGACAATTTTTACTTGTGGCGAATTATTGTACATTTCACGTTTCCCGTTCACAACTACCACTTTCCCTGGTACGTATTTAGCAATATCGTCCGAAGTGGCAGACCAATATTTTCCGTCCATTTGACCGGATTGATCTTGGAACGTGAAGGCGATAAACGGATTGCCATTTTTTGCCATACGCACATCTGCTGATTTAATCAATAGGCAGATTTCGAAACTCTCGTCCACATTGTATTCATATAATTTTTTTGTCATGATTTACCTTCTTTCTCTTTCCCCTAACTTCAGTACATTCTCTTTAGGTAACTGAAGCGGAACTTCCGTTGTAAAGTAAAAAACTTGTGTTACGCGTGATAGCTCTTCCATTAATTCTAACATAATCGATAGGCGTTCTCTATCAAAATTGACGAATCCATCATCAATTAACACCGGAATTTTCATCTTCTTCGCTAATTGGAAAATAAAAGCAAAACGAATCGCGACATACAGTTGGTCTAAAGCCCCTTTTGACAGATAGAAAGCTTCCATCCACTGGCCATTTGCTTGCTGCACCTTCGCCTGCGTATCTGTTAAGAGAATCTTCGTATATTGTCCCATCGTGAGTCGGCTAAAGATACGACTTGCCTCGTCTAAAATCAACGGTACTCTCGTTGGAACTTTTTCTTCTAGTTGTTTCAAGATCCATTTGGCTGCATACACTTGTGTTGCCCAATCCTTGATAGACTCTTGTACTTCGAATCGCTCAAAGTCTGCTTCCAGTTGAAGGGCTTCTGCATTGTTATCTTCTTCTAGAAGTTCTGCCTTTGTTTTTGTACTTGCCAATTGGTCACGTACGTCTTTACGTTTACTTTCTATCTGCGCCTTCGTGAAGGACTCGTCTTGAATTTCCTCTTCAAGTTTTTGTCGTTCTAAGCTTTCTTTTTCTTCATTCGTAAACAGTGCGACTTGCTTTTCGATATACGCTCTCTTTTGAACTAAGGCAACACGATTGTCTAGTGTTGGTAACTGAGTTCTAAACTCTTCTACTGTTGACAGCCCAAGTGGCAATATAGCAACTTGTAATTCTTCACGCACTTCTTTTGTATCTTGTTCCAATTGTGCAAAATGACGTTCTTTCTTTAAGAGACTCTCTTGAAGTTGTTCTAATTTTGCCACTCGTTTTTGGGAAGTCATCCATGTCTCCCGGATAATGCGTAGCTGTTGCTCCACAGTAGCTGGTGGAGTGATTTGTTCTTTTGTCCAGAAGTCTTTACTTTCTTCTTTAAAGGCATTTAGTCTTTGTTCCAATTGAACGAACTGCGCCTTCTTTTGTAAGAAACCATTGACGCTACGTCCTTCATTTCTTCGGATAAATCGTCTTGCTTCGTCTAGAGTTACTTCAATTTCTTTCCCTGAAAGGAACTGTTGAACTTGCTCATCGACTGCATTCGTTTTTGGAGTAAGGAATTTCCCATTTTTCTGTAAGAAGAAACCTCCTCCAATTGCAAGCATTGCAGCAATCCCAACACCTAGCACTACTTGGTTCGTTAAAAAACCAACCACGATAATGGCAATGATTCCAACAAGTCCAATAAGGAGCCCTGCTCGGAACTGCCCTGCATCTTCTTTTTCACCTTGAAGGGCATCTAATTCTGCTAATTCAGCGTCTGTAAATGCTTTGGCATCTTCACTTTGAACCCCAATATTTCCCGGATGCGTCTTCAACTCACGTTCCAATTCAAAGGCGCGCTCTTCTACCGCTGCAGCACCTTGAGCCTTCGCGTAAAGTGCTTCAAGAGTCGAATCATCTGCCGCTTCTCCAAGTACTTCTGCTTCCGCTTTTGCCTGCTCTAACTCGATTTTTGTTCGTTCGAGTTCTTTTTCAAAAGAACGTAAAGTACTATTGGCTTCCACAGCCTTACTATGGTCGTAGTCTTTTGGAAACTCTTGTAGTCCTTCCATTGCGCGGAATTCTTCTAAGGCGTCAAAATGAGCGAGCTTATTCTCTAAGGCATTGAGTCTTGATTCTGTTTCTTGTAATTTTTCAGATAATTCCGCTTCTTCTTTTTGAAGCTCTCGGATAGTACTTACATAGCCTTCATAAAGAGCGTTCTCGCCTTTCGTTTGTGCCAATTGACTCGTTAAGCCTTCGAGTCGGTCCATTCGCTCGTTGAGTTCGAGTTTTTTAGCTTGCGGACGAAATAACTTATCCGCATCAGCAAGGAGCTTCTGACTCTCCTCATAGGCCCCCTTATGCCCCATGACACTCAAACTATATAAGAAACGGTGGATTTCTTCTTCACTTTGAAACGCATTATTTTGCAATTCCTCTTCATTGAATCCAAAGAGTGAATGGTACTCATTCATCGTCAACTCATGAAGAACGCGTTCCAGCATCGATTCTGGTAATTCTTGCCCAGTTTCTGAACTTTTTAAAACAAGTTTCTTCTGAGACCCCACAGCGCTACGCTCGATAATGAGAGCCCCCAGCCCTTCATCCTCAATCCACATCCGTCCGCCACGCGTATTCGTATGGAGCGGTTGATATGGATAAACGCCATTTTTCTTCTGTTTAAAATCAAAGAGCATCTGCTCAATAAAACGTCGAAGGGTCGTCTTTCCAGATTCGTTCAAGCCTTGCACGACTTGCAAGTTCGGATGGAAAGTAAAGGTCTCATGTTCCCATTTTCCAAAATGATCGATTTCGATTTTTGAAATAAACATTACCCTTCCTCCCTTCCCGAAAAGCGAGTTTCTAATAAACGCATCGCACGTTCATGAATCTCTTGCTGGACATCTTCTTTTTGAAGGAATTCGCTCATTAACAGATTTGAGAATCCGCTCTTGGCAATTCCCATTTCAAAAAAGAGTGACGCATCCACCTCTCCCGAAAGTGAGATTCCAGAAACTCCACGAAGCGGTTTTGTAACTTGTTCTCGAATACTCATAACTGTTACAAGGCTACGTTTTTCTTCTAATAATCCATTCACGACTTCTGTCAGTTGTTTTAAATCTTCTCTTGAATAGATTGATTCTTGTGTTTGTAAATGTAGCGTCACAAGACTACGTTTCGATGGATTTGGCAACGCCTCTACGATGAGATACGGTAAGGTTTCTAAACGAGCGTTCTCGCTGATAGCAAGTTCTACCTCCAACCAATCCATCGTACTCGTTTCAATAAAGTGAACCTCCGGAGCATTCCCTGGAGTAATTTCAACTAGCAACGCTCCCTTTGGACCACTCTCTTTACGGTCCGCTCCTTGAGTCGTACCGCTATACCACGCACATGGCTGGCTAGAAACCTCTTGGCAAGTATGAATATGTCCAAGCGCCCAATAGTCATAGCCTTTTTCTCTTAGTTCAGGAATAGAAAATGGTGCATAACGACCTTGTGCAGTTGTCAATTCTCCATGCAATACCCCAATTTGAACATCGCAGTTGGCACTCTTTGCAGGGTACTCTTGTACTTTTCTAGCGGCTACAACTGGAACCTCATAACTAAACCCACTAAAGGCCACACGTTCCCCGTTTTTCGTCTCCACTTCGATTGTTTCAACAGCACTCCCAAAAGTATAAATATGCTCCCCAGAAATGTACGCACTGCCCGCATCATGATTCCCAAGCGCTACGACGACAGGAATTCCAAAAGGTGCTAGACGATTTAACTGACTTTGCAAGAACAATTTTTCTTTGACGAAGGTACGAGAACTATCGAGTAAGTCCCCCGCCAACACAAGTACATCGACTTTTTCTTCAATCGCAGTATCGATAACTTTTTCAAAGGCATCAAACGCCGCTTGCTTTAGTTCTCTTGCGATATCCTTATGGTTCTTCCCGACACCGGCAACCATAATCCCTAAATGGACGTCGGCTGCGTGGATGATTTTAACCATACGTTGCTCCTTTCTTTTCTTCAAAAAAAGCATATTTTCCTGAACCGTCTGTCGTGCGTTCAAAGAAAATATGCTTTGGATCGATTCTTTATAAAACCGTTTGTTTGAATTATTGAGCTTTGTATAGCTCTTGAAGTGGATTAGTGATAATGCGGTTAATATCTTGCATAATTGTATTCAAACGTTGTTCTGCTTCCATTAACGCTTTAATATGGTCATTTTCACCGACTTTTTGTCCCAACTCTTGCGCTTTTTGAATATCGTCTTCAGTAATTTCTTGCCCTGAAAATTGTTTTTGTTGTAACCCAATATTCACATTACGAAATTCATCGAATAATGCTTTAGCAGTCTCGTCTGCTTGAATAGCCTCAAAACTTTCCTTTACAGTTTTGAATTCTTGTAATTCGCGTAAGTCGCGTTCTAATTGATTGGCTGTATCATAAATATTACTCATGTTTCTTCCTCCTTAAAATACTCTTTTATTATATCATATTTTACATCGTTAAACTATCGATACGTACGTACGTTCGTATTAGTGATTTTTAAATTTATCCCAGAGGTTTTTACCCCATTCTTGGATTTGATTCCATACTTTTTCTCCAGCTTTTTGTGCGTCTTGAATGAAATGATCCAACGGATTGTTACTATTAGAATTGTTTTGTTTTGGTTGTTTCGTAGCAGCCGCGTCCACATTAAATTTAGTATTGTTGGTGAACGGAAGAACACTTTCTAACTCCAACTTAAATAATGGTCCTACGCCATTTCTACTAGAAGCCGCTAAAGAATAATTACCAGACTGATCATATCCCATCCATGTTGCCACGACAATATCTGGAGTATACCCAATCATCCATTGGTCACGTGAACCATTTTCGTTATTAAGTGCTTCTGTTGTTCCTGTTTTACCAGCAATTGTATAGCCATCTGGTGAGAATGAAGCTCCTAATCCTTGAGGTCCATATACCGTCAATAGCATACTTGTCATCTTCTTCGCAACTTCTTCCGTTGTTACTCGATTTTCTTTAGTGGTTGTATTATCAACTACCACTTTCCCATTTGCATCCACAATCTTCTTCACAAATCGAGGTTGAACTCGAATCCCCTTATTGGCAAAAGCTGTATAAGCTGAAGCCATTTGTAGCGGAGATACCCCCTTCGTGAGTCCACCAAGTGCAATTCCTAAATACTCATCTCCTGGATCTGTTTCAATACCAAACTGATGGACTTTTTCAATCCCTTTTTTCAAGCCTATCTTGTCTAAAAGCCAGACTGCTGGTGCATTCCAACTTTGGTTTAATGCCTCTGTCATGGTTACTGTTCCTTGATACGCCTTATTCCAGTTTTCTGGAGTGTAGTGATCTGAACCATAAGAGCGTTTTTCATCCACCAATACAGAGTTAGGCTGATATCCTTCTTCTAAAGCTGTTGTATACACCGCTAAAGGCTTAAAGGTTGAACCAGGTTGCGCCTGCAACTGAGTAGCACGATTAAATCCGCGGAAGGTATGTTTCTCGTTGGTTCTTCCTCCAACCGTTGCAAATACATCTCCTGTTTTCGGATCCATGGCAATGGAAGCAGCTTGTGCAATCGTTCCATCATTAGCCTTTGGAAAGAGCCAGCTATTTGAGAAGGTTTCTTCCATAGCACCCTGCATTTGTTGGTCCAGTCCCGTGTATATTTTATACCCTTTATTCAATAAATCTTCTTCACTAATTCCGTAGTTTGTTGTAATTTCATTAATAACGGCATCAAAATAAAATGGATATTTATACCTAGAGTTCACAACATAAGCATCCGTTACCGTAATTACTTCTGCTCCAGCTTTATCCGCTTCTTCTTGCGTAATCTTTTTGTTTTCAACCATTAACTGAAGAACGGTCGCTCTTCTTTTAACAGTTGCTTCCATGTTATCAATTGGGTTATAAGTATTCGGTGCTTTTAAGCTTCCTGTTAACACCGCTGCTTCGCTGATTGTTAAATCTTTGGCACTCTTTCCAAAATAGCGAAGTGACGCATTTTCAATTCCATAAACACCATTTCCAAAATAAGCATTATTCAGATACATCTCTAAGATTTGATCTTTAGAATATTTTTTTTCTAACTCAAAACTTAGGAAGAGTTCCTTAGCTTTCCGTAACAAGGTTTGATCTTGCGTTAGAAAAGCATTTTTTGCTAATTGTTGAGTAATAGTACTCCCCCCACCAGAAATACGACCTCTATTTATTAAAAAACCAACAGTAGCACGTAAAATCCCCATAGGATCTACTCCATGATGATCATAGAACCTTTTATCTTCTGTAGAGACGAGGGCATTAATCATATTGGGAGAAATTTGATCAATTGTTAAATATTCCCCTTTATTTACATTGAGAACGCCAGCCTCTTGATTGCTATTATCATACACTTCAGTCACTTGTACCATACCTGCACGTAATCCACTGACATCCGTTGTCTTAGCTGTATATACTAAGTAAGTCGTAAATACGGTAACAATCGTTAACATACATGCAAGTATTAATTTCGTAATATGAAATTTTTTCCAAAGATTACGAAACTTTATCATATAAGGGTGATTCCAAAATCGTTTTAACCATGACGTTTTTTTGGAGTCGGTCATTTGTCGTTGTTCTTGCAATTCTTCTTGTTCATCAGTCGACGAATTTCTATACTCTTCGTTCATACAATCCTCCCTTTCTTCTTAGTCTTCTATAATGTATCATAAATCTTTTTCAAACACTTATAAACCAGATTATTTTATAAAAAAATTAACCGTATCCCTAAGATACAAAAAACCTAAGAGCCAATCGGTTTAAACCGCTCTTAGGTTTCTATAATAAACTTCCAAATAAATAAGTGATTTAGGATTGTTACTTTGCTATTAGATTCATTCTTAAACCGCAAAAAGTCGTTCTAATTCTGCTGCTGAAAAAGATTGTCCATCTGGTTCAACCGTTCTTTCAATATTCGCGCCTAAACTTCTTAATTTTTGATGGAATTGATAATATCCTCTATCCAGATACTTTAACTCTGTTACTCTTGTATATCCTTTGGCAACCATACCAGCGATAATCAAAGCTGCTGCTGCGCGTAAATCTGTAGCTTTGACTTCTGCTCCTGTCAAATTCGATTCACCGCTCATCACTGCAGTATGAGAGTCAATACGGAACTGCGCCCCCATGCGTCGCATTTCCTCAAGATGATTAAAACGATTTTCAAAAACAGTCTCTGTCATAGTACTTGTGCCAGAAGCTAACAGTTGGGCAATCGTCATTTGTGCTTGCATATCTGTTGGAAAACCTGGGTGAGGTAAAGTTTTCACGTCAGTTGGTTTCAAATGGTCTGGTCCGATAACACGAATGCCATCTTCCTCTTCTACAAATTGAACACCCATTTCTCCTAATTTAGAAATTAATGGTTGATTGTGTTCTGCGATGGCATCTTCGATAAACACATCCCCTTTTGTAACGGCAGCGGCTACCATGAATGTACCCGCTTCGATACGGTCTGGGATAATGGAGTGAATCGTTCCATCTAAACGTTCTACGCCTTCAATACGCATATTTTCTGTTCCGGCACCGACAATTTTGGCGCCCATCTTATTTAAGATATTCGCTAGGTCGACGATTTCTGGTTCACGAGCTACATTTTCTAAATGAGTCGTTCCTTTAGCTAAAGTGGCAGCCATCATAATATTTTGAGTGGCGCCCACTGAAGGAAAATCTAAATAGATACGTGCACCATGAAGTTCATCTGCATGCGCTTCGATATATCCATCCGTTTGAACGATTGTCGCTCCCATCGCTTCAAACCCTTTTAAGTGAAGGTCGATTGGACGACTTCCGATAGCACATCCACCGGGCATCGCAACACGAGCATGTCCAAAACGCGCTAATAAAGGTCCCATTACAACGATTGACGCGCGCATTTTACTTACGTACTCAAAAGCTGCAGTAGTTGTAATATCCTTTGTTGCATTTAAAGTAATTTCTTTTTGTTCTTCATCAAAAGTACTTAATACATTTAAGCTTCCTAACACATTTAGCATCATATGAACATCTGATAAATTAGGTACATTGGTTAAATGCGTAACCCCTCTTTCAGCTAAAATGCTAGCTGCAAGAATAGGTAAAACAGCATTCTTAGCTCCTTCTACTCTCACTGTTCCTTGAAGACGCGTATCGCCACCGCGAACGATCATCTTTTCCATTAAAAAACCTCCAAAACTCTATCCATTTACTGTATCACATTTTGAATATACTGATTTAAATAGTCTGACAAATCAAATATGACTTTTGCTATACTTGCGCCCATCCAAATGGCGATTAATAAAAAGAGGATTCGTGCCTCTTGAACGCGTCCTTTTCGAAGAATTTTTTCAATTTGAATTCCTTGGAGCGCCCAATAACTTAGGATGATAAAAGCTAGAATCAATGTCATTCTTACGATTATTGTCACTTGAATCATACCTACTCCTCCAGTCATATACTGCCTTTCTATACTACCATATTTGACCATTAAAAAAAAGCAGGAGATATCCTCCTGCCTACCCGATTAGGTAAAAGCATCCTAGTCTAATAAGTGCGGCTAAAATCAGGCTTAAAAATAATATTTTTTTAGATTCTTGAATGCATATTGCTAGTAGAGTCATCCCTAAAAACAGAATGGGGATTGAACCTAATATTAGGGGATGAATTCCTCCAATCTCGAAGAGTAAAACTGCCTTGATGCAGAACATTAAAAATACAGAAGGCAACATCATCCTCATTAATATTCGTCCTATAAAAACGCGGCTTCGGCTTCGAACCAGTATCAAAAGTCGCATACTCTCATACTCATTAATAAAAGACATCAAAATAAGAACTTCCATTACCATTAAGAAAACACTTAAAAGATGTCCAAAAAGAAAAGTAACGGGTATAAAACTAAAGTGAGCATCGATATAAAACGAGGGTAATGGATGAAACAAATTCCATACTATTAACAAACCAAAAATATAGAGAACCCACTCTCGAATTGGAAATAACTGTTTCATTGAAGAATCAGCTTCCCTTCTTCCATCAAATATTCCTTATCAAACTGTAATTCGGCCAAATTATCATGAGCAGCAATCACAATCGATTTTCCTTCTTCATGAAGCTGTTGGACCAGTTGATGAAACTGTTCTAGTGATTTTTTATCTAGTCCTCGAGTTGGCTCGTCTAATAAAATTAAATTTTGATCCTCCATCACAGCTTGAATAATCCCAATTTTCTGACGCATTCCAACGGAAAATTTTTTCACGTGAACATTACTATCAAAATCTAAATCAAAATTATTCACTAATTCTCTAATTTTTGATTCATTGTAATTTTTATTGATAGACGCTAAAAATTTAAGATTTGTTTTCAAACTACTCTCTTCCATAAATGCTGGATTCTCAATCAAAGCTCCAATTCGCACATCACTATCTACAACAACTTCACCTCTATCCGGCTCCAAAATATCACAAAAAAGCTTAAATAAAGTAGACTTTCCGCATCCGTTAGCTCCTACAATATGAATAAGTTCTCCTTGGTCAATTTTGAAATCAACCTCTTCTAAAATCACTTGAAAGCCTAATTTTTTTGAAACATTTTTTAATTCTAACATTTGTAGCCCCCCAATCACACAGGAAATAGAAATAGTATTGTAAAATAGGATGTTAATGAAAATAAGATAGAACAAATAATTGCCAAATTTCTATTACATCCAATAGAAATCGTATAGATAATTAATCCTGAACAGATTAAATATACGCTTTTTAATAGACCAAATATAAGCATCTCTTTTGTAAATACTTGCCCATTTGTCATTTGAAATAGCAATGCTAACAAATATTGAGCAACAAAATAACAAACAACTGAAACTAGCACTGTTACCAATTGATAAATTTGATAGTTTTTCTCTCCAATTCTTTGAATGAGAAGGTAACGGATATGATATCGTCTCCAAATGACAACCCCTAGTAAAACTAATAATAAGGTATCTGAGAAATATGCTGTAAAATGGGAAGACAATAAGTCTAGTATTAAGTTACCGAAAATTTGCCCTTTTAAAACAAAAGAGACTCCAGCAACAATCGATAATCCATACACCCATTGTTGTCTTTTTCCAATGTGGAGTTCATCCATTAATACCCCTCCTTCAAATCCATCTTTCTTCTGATAATTAATAGGAGAATCGTCAAAAAACTATAAAATATCGCAGGATATACAAAAATAACCCAGGCTGAATGAGAAATAGTTTCTCCTAATAATGTGTACATTCCTGGTTGAATGAGAGAAAGTATACAAATTGAGTATCCTATAATAGGAGAAAGCCCTCCTATTACCATTGCTAGTAGAAGCGATATAATCGCTAATAACAATCCACTGCATAAATAAATGATATATCGTTTTAGGAACAATCCAACTGAAAAAACAAATGAATAGAAAATGGCGTACCCTAAGGGGATTATTACTATCGTACAGATTAAATTAATAAAACTATTTGTCGAGAAGTTAATCGTGAAAGACCAAGTCAAATAAGAACTACTCTCTTCGAAAATAAATGGCGAGTAAAATAAATGAACTAATATCGCCTGAAGGAACATTTTCACTAAGAAAACAAAATAGATTATGATAAAGTTCGTTTTAAATTGTTTTGATATAAGTGGTGAAAAGAATGTTTTTTTATGTCGTAATCTCACAGATTGTAAATAGTCGCAATGTGTTATCCTTTGTCTGATACATTCATGAGAAAAGAATAGCGGTGGAATCATGAATGCTACAAAACCATATACAGCATCCACTAGCTGAATGGAGCTGAATATAATTTCATAAAACAGTGGTATTCCTCCCTCTGCTCCCCCAAAATGTCCCGTTGACAAATGATAATGAATATAGTTTAGAATCATAATGATGGAAAATAACCAAAAGAAAATGATTGAGAACATTGACCATTTATTTTTATAAAATACCATTTTTTTCACCTACTAATAATTATTCTGTATCGTAAGCAGCTGTGAATTGTAGTGTCACTCGACTCCAGCTTGGTTCATAAAATCTTGAAGTAACTTTCGCATAGTAATAATATCCAGGTTTCCCAGAATTATTATCCGCCCATGTAGTTTCTAATTTTTTAAGTTCAACAGTATCTGAACGAATATACTTTCCAGAATTTACAAGGGTAGCAGTGTATCCAAAAGCATTAGGTAGTGAATCTCCCCAAAATCCTGCCCATCTTGATTCATTCTGTTTGATATTATATTCTTCCGTATATCCGGCACCTCCTCCAGGAGGGACACTGACATAACCAGTTGTCCAACTTTCCGCAGCTATTTTACCTAGCGATAATAAAAAACAAAAAACTACAAAAAGATAGATGATTCGTTTATTTCTTCTTTTCATGATTCTAGCTCCTTATCTTCATAATCTATTTTGTTTACGCTTACATTTTAAAGGATTAATTATAAAAATTCAATACTTTTTTTAGAAAATATATTAATATTTTTTTAACTATTAATTATGATAATTTTTATTTATGCTATACTAATACCAAAGTGAGGGGAAAGAATGTTAGAGAGATATAAAACCATTAAAGAGGCTGGGACGAATGAAATCGAGATTAAAGGTTCTCGTTTTATTGCACATTTTCAGCGAGTAACGAGCGAAGAACAAGCAATCGAATTTATCCAAACCATCAAAAAGGAACATTGGAAGGCAACGCATAACTGCTCTGCTTTTCTCATTGGGGAAAACGAACAAGTGCAGCGCGCGATGGATGACGGGGAGCCGAGTGGAACAGCAGGTGTTCCAATGCTAGAAGTTCTTAAAAGAAATGAACTTAAAAATGTTGCTGTTGTCGTCACTCGTTATTTTGGTGGAACGAAACTTGGAGCTGGTGGACTCGTTCGTGCGTATTCTGGGGCTGTGAGCGAAGGGTTGAAGGCTATTGGAATCGTAGAATGCCGTCTCGAAGAACAACTATCACTCCGCTTTGATTATAGCCATGTTGGAAAAGTAGAATACTATTGCCAGACAAAAAATATTCCAATCGTTGATAAAGTCTTCGCTGATTATGTCGAGTTTATTTGCAGTCTTTCGATCGACTCCCTCGGATTTTTTAAAGATGACATCGTTGAATTACTTCAAAATCAAGTTACTTTTTCTACCGTTGGAAGTCAGTACACTGAATATATGCTAGGCCCTTCTTTCGATGAATAAAAAATCATTCATCCGATTCAAAAAAAGCCAACTAACTATTCACTTTAACAGTTAGTTGACTCTTTTTTCTCACTCAATATCTAATCTAATAAGAGAAATCATCCTCATCGTCTACTTGTGAAAGAAGTAAATCCATTTTCGCCAATGTTGAGTAACGATTTAAAGTTGGTAAAGTATCTAAAATCACAATATCTGTACCTAATCGTTTTAACAGCTGATCAATCATGTTCGATAGTCTCATCGCAAATGGTCCACTCGTAATGAAGCGCAATGGAACCGCCTCTAGCATCAAAATGACTTCAAGAACATAATTTTGAATGGCTTTTGTATCTAAATCCGTTTCTTGTAAAAATAAAATCTCTCTACCATCCGCAATAGCTAGCATGAACGCTCCTTGTTTATCGAAGCCCATCGTAGTAATTGGAGATAAGCCTAATTGAATTTCTAACGGTTCAGGAATGACGCCTTGGATTATTTTCTTCGCCCTTAATACGGAAAATTCCGAAGCCATAATCGGCTCTGCTTTCACTTGAAAGAATGGCTTCAATTCATCGATTGAATCAAAACTAATTTCTTTTCGAACCTGACTCAACGCATGAATCTGCTTGCTTCTTTGATTGTAGAATAACACCGAATAGCCACTATCTTCATTCTGATTTAAAACTTTTGACGCTTCTAAGAGTTCATTCCAGTTCTGATGATCCAGTAATAACTGACTAACTTTTGCAACAAGTTGTTCCTCTGATTTTTTCAAATCTGAAAACAAGTCAAACGGTTGATTAAAGCTTGAAATCATTGGTAGTTCTCTGGCACCTTTTACTGGATATCCTTGACTCTTTAAATATTCAATTTCTTCTTCATCAAAATCTGAGCGTTTCGAATACTGTACCTCGATTCCCTTTCTAAACCAAAAATCTTCTGTTCTTTCTTTTCCATCTACTTCATCATTCATAGAAATTAGTCGTTGTGACAAGCGATAACGAACGAGTTCTTCTTCAGTCTTAAAGAACATCAAACGAATTTGATGGGAATCACGTTCAATTAAGAAAAAGAACTTGTTTATACGGTTTCTATTTTGAAAGGCAAAGGCAGCTTTTTTGAGTTCTGTTTGCTTTTTCACTTGTTTATATAGCAATGATAGGTTTTGATACATTTCTTGACTCATTCTCACTACCTCCACTTATCTTATTATTCAATTACATTATACTACCTATGCTATATTTTTGATAGCGGTTTAATTATTTATTTAATTTATTATATATTTAGGTGTTTTTAAGTAAGGATTCTTCTTAATACTCACTTTTTAGCACAGACAATGAATTTAAATCGCTTTTCAACCTTTCCAATTTGATTCTTTATCACTCACCTTTAACAAATTCTTAATGATTTTCCGTATAAATTCCTCTTATTTTAGGCATAAAAATACCCCCTTAAGCATTGAGTTCAATCCTTAACGGGGTACTTTATAAACAAGTAAATAAAGCTTTATATCCTAACCACATGAAAGGTAACTATAAAGTTTAACAATAGTAGGTCAATTCTCCCACTATCCTAAGTATATTTGGCTCTTTGTCAAATAGTGTTGATGAAGAAATTTAGGAAGGGATTAAGCA
>CAURBR010000030.1:0-15428 GCA_963523415.1 uncultured Streptococcus sp.
ACTAAAATAGGGTTGGTGGAAAATTTCCATCAACCCTAAAAATTATAGAACCGTTTAAAATTATTTTGCTTCGAACCAATTGTTCCCTACATTGCTATCTGCTCGTAGTGGAACTTTCAGACTCACGGCATTTTCCATGACTTCTTCTACTAAGCTTTGAAGACTTTCTAATTCATCTTGCGGTACTTCAAAAATCAATTCATCGTGCACTTGTAATAATAGTTTTGCTTTGAATTGACGTTCTCTCATTTCACGATCTAATTCAATCATGGCCATCTTCAAAATATCTGCGGCACTTCCTTGAATCGGTGAATTCATCGCCGTACGTTCTGCAAACGAGCGTAAATTAAAGTTACTTGAATGAATATCTGGTAAGTAGCGACGACGGTGGAATAAAGTTTCTACATAGTCTTTTTCACGCGCTTCTTTCACTACTGATTCCATAAAGTCTCTTACTCCTTGGAACTCTTCCAAATAACGGTCGATAAATTCTTTGGCTCTCTTACGGGAGATATTCAAGTTTTGCGATAATCCGTAATCACTAATTCCATAAACAATACCAAAGTTTACGGCTTTTGCTTGACGACGCATTTCACTGGTTACTTCGTCTGGATTGGTAATACCAAACACGCGCATTGCCGTATTGGTATGAATATCTACATTATTTTTGAAGGCTTCAATCATATGTTTATCGCAAGCAACATGTGCTAACACACGTAATTCAATTTGCGAATAGTCGCTCGAGAGAATCTTCCAATCATCATGCTCTGGCAAGAACGCGTATCGAATGCGACGGCCCTCTTGTGTACGAATTGGAATATTTTGTAAGTTTGGATCCACCGAGCTTAGACGACCTGTTTGCGTTAAGTTTTGGACGAAACGCGTATGAATCTTGCCATCTTCTTGAATATACGCTTGCAATCCTTCTACATACGTTGAATTTAATTTTGCTAATTGACGATATTCTAAAATCAATTCTACGATAGGAGCTTGGTACGCCAATTTCTCCAAAACATCTACTGCTGTTGAATAGCCAGTCTTCGTCTTCTTGATGACTGGTAAGCCCATCTTTTCAAATAAGATGACACCGAGTTGTTTAGTCGAATTAATATTAAATTCTTCCCCAGCTAGCTCGTAAATTTCTTGTTCGATTTCTCTTAGACGTGCTTCGAATTCCACACCCATCTCAACTAAACGTTCTTTATCGACACGAATTCCTTGAATTTCCATTCTGGCTAAAATATCGCTCACTGGTAATTCCATTTCCCAATAAAGATGTGTTTGTTCGTTTTCTGCGAGGCGCTTCAATAGTTTTTCAGGCGCCACAGCAATCGTATAGACTTTTGCAGCTAAATGCTGATTCCAAACCTCTACATCTTCGGGAATTTGGATTTTAACGCCTTTACCATAGACGGATTCGTCACTAGCAAGAATCGTCACATCGACTCGGCGTGCCACATCACTAATCTCTTTCACAATATCATTTGTGTCCACTAGATACGCAAGAAGTGACACATCATATTTTGCTCCTTCTAACACCAAACCGAAACGGTGTGCGAGCACTTTAGCTGCTTTTGTATCAAATAAATGTTTTTCGATTGATACATCCGCAAGCCATTTCTTGAATGCTTCTGAAGCAACAGCGATATCTAAATCGGTCACGAAGACTTCTTTTTCATTCCCGAAGGCAATGGCAATCACCTCTGCCACATGATAGTTTGGTTCAAGCGTTTCAAAATGCACACTGGTAGCATATTTAAGCATGTCTTCAGTAATCTCTGACACACGTGTTACGTTTGGGCGCTCCGCTTTTGGTGCCTCTTCTACAGCAGTGGTACCTGAATTTAATAGGTCCGATTGGAAAGAATTGAAGTTCATTTCTTTATAAAATGCCATCAACGCTTCCACATCTTGTTCCTTACAAAGTGTATCCTCTAGCGTGATTTCAAGCGGAGACTCCACATTGATGCGCGCTAATTTCTTACTTAAAAAGGCTAGCTCTTTGTCGTTGATTAAGTTTTCTTTGAGTTTACTCTTCTTCATTTCATCGACATGTTCGTAGATTCCTTCTACACTGCCAAACTCTTGAAGAAGTTTCACCGCCGTTTTCTCTCCGACTTTTGTAACACCAGGGTAGTTGTCGGAAGAATCCCCCATTAATCCCTTCATGTCAATGATTTGTTCAGGCGTTAAGCAATATTTTTCAAAAATCACTTCAGGAGTATACTCAACCAATTCTGTTACTCCTTTTGTTGTGATTTTTACAGTAATATTATTGTCTGCAAGCTGAATCAAGTCCTTATCTCCTGAAAGAACCACAACTTCATAACCTGCTGCTTCCCCTTGTTTAGCAAGAGTACCAATAATATCATCGGCTTCGTATTGATTCAGACGGTAATGAGGAATCCCCCATGCATCTAAAAGTACGTTAAAATAAGGCATCTGTTCGATAAATTCCCCTGGAGTTTTCGACCGACCTCCTTTATAATCTGCATACATTTCAGTACGAAAAGTTGTCTTCCCAGCATCCCATGCGACAAGCACATGAGTCGGTTTTTCAGAGTCTAAGATAGACTTAAACATACGGTGAAATGAATAAAGTGCATTTGTATGTAAGCCATTCGAGTTTTTAAAACGATTTAAATCTAAAATTGAGAAAAATGCGCGGAATGCTAAACTGCTTCCGTCTACTAATAATAATTTTTGTTTTGTCATATGACTCCTCCTAAATTGTCACTATCAGTGTAACAAATAAACAAACTCATGAACACTAAAACGAGCCCTACAGTATGGACGACTCCTCGCTTAAAAATTCTGCAAACAAAAAAGCCTGACAATTTGTCAGGCTACATTTGTGTAGATTTAGTTTTGCGTTGGAGAAGTATTTGATAATAGTTTCTCATAAGCAAATTCATATTTTTGTACATCTCCTGCTCCCATAAAGACAATCACAGCATCTTTATAAGAAAGAAGTGGGGATACATTTTCAAGTGGTAATACTTTAGCGCCACCTTTAACAAGTTTTGCTAAGTCTTCGATTGAAACATCCCCGGTTTCCTCACGGACAGATGCGAAGATATCGCATAAATATACATGGTCAGCAAGGGACAATACATCCGCAAATTCTTCTAAAAGCGCTATTGTCCGAGTAAATGTATGCGGTTGGAAGACTGCTACCACTTCTTTTTCTGGGTATTTTTGACGAGCTGCATCCAATGTAGCACGGATTTCTGATGGGTGATGCGCATAGTCATCAATAATCGTTACTCCATTAACTATTTTTTCTGAGAAGCGACGTTTTACACCACCAAAAGTACGGAACTGTGCAGCTAATTCTTCCTTATCAAAATGGTTGAGATAATAGAACGAAATAATCGCTAACGCATTTAAAATGTTATGATCTCCAAACGTTGGAATAAAGAAATTCCCGTATAATTCGCCATGAACATATGCATCAAAATAACTTCCATCTTTAGCCTTACGAATATTCTTAGCAACTACATCATTATTGTCTCCGACTCCATAATAGGTTACTGGAACTGTTGTTTCTAGTGTTTGAAGTCTTTCATCATCTCCGCAAGCGATAATTCCTTTCTTCACTTGTTTTCCAAAAGCTTCAAACGCACTCTTAACATCATCAATATCGGTATAATAATCAGGATGGTCAAAATCAATATTCGTCATGATCGCATAATCTGGTCGATAAGCCATAAAGTGACGTTTATATTCACAAGCTTCTAACACGAAATATTCAGAATCTTCGACACCTTTTCCAGTTCCATCTCCAATCAGATAACTAGTTGGCTCCATGCCACTTAACACGTGCGATAATAACCCTGTTGTGCTTGTTTTTCCGTGAGAGCCCGTAATTGCAACACTCTTATAATGTTTTAAAAGTTCTCCTAAGAATTTATGATAACGAATAACTTCAACACCTTTTTCACGTGCGGATACTAGCTCTTCATGACTATCTGGGAATGCGTTCCCCGCAATCACAATTTCTCCCTCTTTAATATTATCTGCACTGAAAGGAAGTAAAGGAATACCAGCTTCTTCTAATCCTTTTTGTGTAAAGAAATATTCTTCTAAGTCAGAACCTTGTACTTTATAGCCTTCTCCATGTAAGACTAATGCTAAGGCACTCATTCCTGACCCTTTAATCCCCGTAAAATGATAAAGTTTACTTTTATCCATACTGTTCTCCTCACTTTTCTATATCTTTTTACTTCATTTCATATAAGGTAAATCTTTAGTACTTTGGTCTTGTTCCATAATCGTAGAAAGCGAACGTTTCATCGCCCTTCTTTGTTTACCTGGCATCGGTTTATGAGGACTTTTCCGTTTCTCCACTTTCGTTTCTGGGAGCCCCTCAAGTAAAGACTCTTGCACAACTTTTAATTGATGGTCTTGCTTTCTTTGAAAAGCTGGAATATATCCTTTCGATGCAAACAATTGATTGTGAACAGTTTTTGTATGACTTTCCTTTTGAAATTCTTCCATTCTGCTCTCAATCGTATCTTCTTCATCCATCGACACTAAGAGCGATTCCTCTTTGGCAAATAAAATCAAGTCGTCTTTTTCTTGTACGAGATCCTTTTCGAGCTTTTTGTAAGGAATCTTATCCTCTTGTTCTTTTTGATTATCTCTATTCATTGATGGTACAACACTAGGCTTGAACGGTTTTCGTTGATTCGTGTTCAAATAAGAAGACCAATCTACACGCGGTTTATACTTTTGATGCCCTTCGGTAGCCTTCTCTTTAAACGAACGAAATTGAGCTGGTAATGGATGCTCCTCTTTTTCAATTGGTTGTAAGAGTGCTGCATCTCGTCGCTCATCAAAAGGTAAGGATTCTTTTGGAGTCTCATCTTTTCTAGTTGCATCAACTCGCGTCATTTCTTCAACGACTTGATCTTCAAAACTTTGACCTTGCTTCAAGTAATTCGGAAAAGTAGTCTTTTCACGTCTTGATTGCAAAGAAGCGAATGAATCGTTTTTCTCGTTAAATGGTTCATTCATGACTCCGTATCCTCCTTTATTGTAAATTTAGTGATTTAAATGGCGTACCTACTGGAGTTGCATCATCTAATACTAAGATTCCTTTTTTCGCTGGTGCATTTTCTAATCCTAATTCACGTGCTGAGCAAAGCATTCCGTGACTAGCAACTCCACGTAATTCTCCAGACCAAATAATGGCACCGCTTGGCATTACTGTACCTGGTTTAGCAACGACCACTTTTTGTCCTGCTTTTACGTTTGGTGCTCCGCAGACGATTTGTAACACTTCAGAGTCACTTACTCGTGTCATTGTAACGTGTAAGTGGTCAGAATCTTCATGATCCACGCAACTTTCAACGTATCCAACAACAAGTGCATCTTCAGGCGTTAAATCTAAAGAAGAAACATCAAATCCAGCTTTTTCAATTAAGCCTTTCACAACTTCTTGTTGCTCAGGTGTTAAGATTTGTTGTCCATCTGCTTCAAACGAAATCACTTCAGAAATCTTTTCAATATTATATCCTAGAACTTCTTTTGACTCACGAACAAAGACTTGAGTCACATTGCCTTTTTTCTCATAGTCAACGTCATAACGACTAGCAAAACCGCTTGTTAATAATAACGTATCGCCGATTCCCTTTTTGTTATAAAAACTTAACCACATATATTGTACCTCTTTATTCTTAATTTGTTCTTCCGTCTAAAATAGTGTTCACTGTGCTACGGTCTAATGCACGGATTGTTTGGATAACCATTTCACGTGCTGCTTCGTAGTCTTTAATTGAGAACATTGTTTGGTGTGTATGAATATAACGAGCACATACCCCGATTACCGCACTTGGAACGCCTTGGTTCATTAAGTGTGCTTTACCAGCATCTGTTCCACCTTGAGAAACAAAGTATTGGAACGGAATGTTATGTGTTAATGCTGTGTCTTCTAAGAATTCTTTCATACGAGGTAGAGTCACCATTCCTGGGTCTAAAATACGTAATAAGAATCCTTGGTCTAAATGCCCAAAGGTTTCCTTTGAACCATTAATATCATCTGCGGCTGAGCAGTCAACAGCGAAGAATAAATCAGGATTGAACTTCGTCACACTTGGACCTGTTCCACGTAATCCGACTTCTTCTTGTACGTTCCCTCCAGCAATTAATGTGTTTGGTAAAGTTTCATCTTTAACAGCTTTTAACGCTTCAAGAACGACTGTGCATCCATAACGGTTATCCCAACATTTAGAAATCATGCGTTTCTTATTGGCCGTCCAAATGGTTTCTACATCTGGAACGATTGTGTCCCCAGGGCGGCAGCCATATTCAAGCGCTTCTTCGCGTGAAGTAAATCCAGCGTCGAATAAAATATCGGTTACTTTAACAGCTGCTTGTTGTCCTCCTGCAGCACGTAGTAAGTGAGGCGGGATAGAAGAAGAAATGATTGGATAGTCGCCATTACGAGTTAATAAGGTGAACCGTTGTGCTGAAACCACATATGGATTCCATCCCCCTAAAGGACTTACTTTGAACATTCCGTTTGGAGTGATGTTCGTTACCATGAACCCAACTTCGTCCATATGTGCTGCAATCATAATGCGTGGTGCATCTTTTTCTTTGCTATCACGAACACCAAAAATCCCACCAAGACCGTCTTGTTCAACATGGTCCACTAAAGGTGTTAATTCGCTTCTCATAAAGTCGCGAATACGACCTTCGTGCCCACTAGTTCCTTTCATTTGCGTTAACGTTTTAATTAATTGTTCTGTCTGTGCTTCCATATTACCCTCTACTTTCTTTTCTTGTTCTAAACGCGCTAAAAGCTGGAGAGACTCCAGCTTTTGTTGATTATCCAATTTTGTATAAATCAATTACTGCGCCAGTTTTAGCATCTGCATAAAATTCGTATTGAACGAGTTCGTCCTCTTCTTTACGAGTAACACCACCATAATACACATAGCCATAAAAATCTGGACTATCTAAAAATACAGGTTCCATTTCAATCCATGAACCTTCAATCGTTCCGACTACTTGAAATAACTTACGAACATTTTGAACGATGACATCACCATTCACATTTTTACGTTCGAACCATTTAGAAGTGGCCCACGCTCCAAGAACAGCACCAGCTGCTAATAACAAACTTGCACCTTTAACACTATTTTTTGATTCCATTTCAGTCAGGCTCCTTTAGTTATTCTAGATGTTGGTCGAGTGGTTTTCTTTCTTTAGGAAAAATTACTTCCACTCGATAAATCGGATGACCTTTTGCAGAAAATTTTTCTTCATATTCAGTCATCACGTTATCTGGAAAATCTACCTTATGTAGATCCAACCAGACTTGTTTTAAAATTAATCCAAATTGTGAAAATGAAGCTAAGCTATATTCAAACAATCCTCGATTATCCGTCTTAAAATGTAACTCTCCAAAAGGTGGTAATACTTGTTCGTAACCACCTAAAAAACTTTCATGTGTCAATCGACGTTTTGCATGTCTCTTCTTTGGCCACGGATCAGAAAAGTTTAAGTAAATTTGATTAACTTCACCCTTCTCAAAGTAATCCGTTACTTGTCCACCATTCACATGTAATAGTTGTAGATTTGGAACATCAGCAGCCAATGCTTTTTCTAATGCAACTACTAAAACACTCTCTTGGATTTCTATTCCAATATAATTGATGTTCGGGTTGTTCTTAGCCATCCCACTTACGAACTGCCCTTTACCAGAACCAATCTCAATATGAATGGGATTGTCATTTCCAAACCGTTCTTGCCATCGCCCTTTCCACTGTTCTGGATTTTGGATGACCATCTCCGGGTGGCTTGCTAGGGCATCTTTAGCCCATGGTTTATTTCTTAATCTCAAACTATTTCCCCTGTCTATTCATCTTTAGGTTTACCAATCCGATTATTGTAAATGGATTTGACTAATAAGATTTTTTCGTTCATTTCAAGATATCGGCCCTCAAAGTGAGTTTTTTTGATATAATTCAAACAATTCATCAACGCATACCACTCAATTCGTTGGTAAATATTTGTAGATAAGTGTAGTCCATATGTGTCTAACCATTCACCCCATTGATGAACCGGAATGTACTGCGTTAAAATCATCGTCAAATCTGAAACTGGATCAGCCAATCGTACCATTTCCCAATCCACAAGATATAACTTATTTTCTTCAGAAAGCATAAAGTTTCGTCGGTCTAAGTCTCCATGGCAAACTGTCTTTCCTACTTCGCTCACTAAAGGAATTGTTTCAATAAGGTAATTTAACACTTCATTTAAGAAGTGATGAGTTTGTAATCCTGATTGTAAATTATTTAAATAATCATCAATAAATTGTTGTGTCCCATATTCTTGACCATCAATTTGCTGTAACATTTGCAAAAGATTTGGGGATTGGTGAATTTGTTTCAAGAGCTCAATGACTTCCACAGACCCCATCTCTTCCTTTGTTAGGGATCTACCTGATAACCATTCTTGAGCAGTAATCACATCACCATTACCAGCACGTTTGGTCCATATTAACTTAGGCGTGATTCCTTCACCGGATAGCACTGCTAAAAAAGGTGAAGCATTTCTCTTAAGAAAAACACGTTCATGGTCTTTTACACCCATGTATGCCTGACCGGTGTCTCCACCAATTGGATGAAGATCCCATCCAGAGTCAATGTTATATTCCATCTATTCCATCCCTAACGACAAATTCTCTTTCTTTCTAATCGAAATCTATTCTTATATTTTATGAGTTTCTATGCTTTCAGTCAAGTTGTTGTTTTCCGTTTCACCGATATTCTTAAACTTTTCTCCTCTTTTTTAACAAACGGTAGCGTAAATAGAATTGCGTCATTAAGATTCCAAAGATTGGATAGAAAAGTAATCCTACAAATCCAAACCATTCTCTCATTCCTATCAAAGAAAATAGCCCAATCACAACTCCTGATAATGCCATCATTATCATTAAAAGAGATAAATTATCTTTCAATCGAGTATTTTGGTCCGACAGCAAAGAAAAATGACTATTTTTAGTATTGGATTCGTGGAGAACTCCGACTAATTGAACCCCTAAAAGCATCATCAACAAGATATTCACCATAAAATTCCAATAGTAAGGTTTTGCAAATAAACCAACTACAAAACTGATGAGTGATAACTGCAAGAGTAAGTTCATGAATTGACTGGTTCTAACGATTGTATGACTCAACAAATAACGATAGCCACTTGGTTCATTCCCAATCAAGAAATTCAAGAAATAGTCTAGATATGCACGCCTATGTGCATGAGGTTTATTCAACATTGGAACATCAACGAATAACGCAAATAATCGATAAATTCGTTGTTGTCTTTCTAATTCCAATGCAATCATCAACTCAAATTGATATACAAACGCTGCTTTCCCATAATACTTTTCAATAAAAAGACTAAGAAGGACTGGAATTAAAAGTATTCCAAAACTCCACCAATGAGCAATCCCAATAAACATTCCAAAAAATGAAACGACTGCAATAGCATACACTCCAATTTGTTCCAGTTTATTAAAATGGATTACCCCTCTATAGGTGAATTTAGTACAACGAAATAGTAAATCTTTATACAATACCAACAATAGAAACAATTTAAGAAACATACTTATATTGTTTCCATAAGCTTGTGCCACAATTGGAAACACAATTCCAGCAGAAGCAACCATTACCAAAGTTGGCAATAACCAACTACGCCAAATTGCTCTTTGCAAGTAGGCTTTAAAATCTTGCCCAATAACAGACAAAAATACCATATCTGCCGGCACTACTAAAGTTGCCACTCCTCCAAAAAATGGAATACTTGCCAAAATAAAACTGAGTAGTATCAACAATGGCCATTCTAACACACGAATACTTTGAATCCATGAGGAGTATTGCATCATGATAAATCCAAACAAGAAAAATAGCACAATTAGAAAATGGTCATTCAGCATATAGCGGATATACTTCATACATTTCTTTTGATAACCTTTTACACGACTTTCAAAAACCTCTGCACTATTCATGAGAATCTTCCCCTGTCGTCAAAGCAAAGTATATTTCCTCTAGTGACGTTTCCGAAACATTAGAATTAGCACGTAAGCCTTCGATATCTCCTTGTGCAATTACATTTCCTTCATGTAAAACAATGAATCGATCACAATATTTTTCAGCAGTGTCCAATACATGCGTGGACATTAAAATCGCTGCACCTTTTTCTTTCTTCTCTTTTAAGACTCGAAGTAACGTACGAATCCCTAGTGGGTCCAGCCCTAAAAATGGTTCATCGACCACATAGACGGGTACATCTAGCATTAACGCACAGACGATTAATACTTTTTGCTTCATTCCCTTTGAAAAATACGCTGGGAACCAATCTAATTGTTTGGTTAAACGGAAAGCTTCAACTAACTCCATCGCATGTTCCATCGTTTCTTCGTTCATTTGATTATAAGAACGTGCAACGAATTCAATATGCTCTCTAAACGTTAATTCTTCATAAAGAACTGGGCTTTCTGGAATCACCGCAATGGGCTGGCGATAGCCACGTTGATTTTCAAGAATACTCTGACCTTCCACTTCTACTCGTCCACTAAAAGGAGTAAGTTGTCCCATAATCGTTTTAATTGTAGTACTCTTTCCAGCACCATTCAATCCGATGAGACCACAGATTTCCCCTGGATTCACTTCAAATGTAACGTCACGAATGACAGGAACCTTTGTATACCCTGCCGTAACTTTATTTAATTGTAGTGTCATAAAGATTCTCCTATCTAACTATTCTCTTTATTATACCATAAAGCTAAAAAAGTGTGAAAGTACGCAGTATAATCGCCGTTCCACACCTAAGAGCAGAAATGATTTCAATATTTTTTCATGATAAAAAGTCTTCACCATTCCCAGTTCAGTTCTTTCATTTTAGGTCGTTTTTTGATACGATAGAAGTACTAAATCTAGGAGGAAACACCATGACAGATTGTATTTTTGACAAAATTATTCATAAAGAAATTCCAGCACATATCGTGTATGAAGATGACGTAGTACTTGCGTTTCTTGATATTTCGCAAGTAACACCAGGGCACACACTAGTAGTTCCTAAAAAGCACGTTGCTAATATCTTTGAATATGATGAAGACTTAGCTGGCCAAGTTTTTGCACGTATTCCAAAGATTGCTCGTGCAGTCCAAGCTTCTAACCCTGATATTAAAGGCCTTAATATTTTATGCAACAATGGCGAACTAGCATACCAAAGTGTATTTCATTCTCATATCCATTTAATCCCACGTTACTCAAAAGAAGACGGCTTTGGATTAAAATGGGAACCAACGAATCCAACTTCACAAGTTTTAGCTGAAATCGCACAATCAATTCGCGAACAAATGGAGGCATAATCAATGAGTAAATTTTTAAAAGGGTTTCTTTTCGGTAGCGTTATTGGCGGAGCTGTTGCTCTACTAAATAATCCAAGAAGCGGAAAGGAAAACCGTGAAATCGTATCAAAACATATTCAAGATACTACAAAAGACCTTACAACTATTCAAAATGGAACTGCCGTGCTCCAAAAAGGAATCAAACAAGTTCAAGAAACTGTCCTTCCTCAAACGATGAAAGTTGTGGACAGTATTCAAGATGAAATCACAAAATTTCAATTAGAAAATAAACCTCGAATTAGACGAATTAAAGATAAAATTCAAACGTTGACAAAACATCTAAACGAATTGAAATAGAAAGGCAACTAAATGATTCAATTATTTGCATCTGATATGGACGGAACGTTATTAACGAATCATGTTGAGATTCACAAAAGTAATGTTCAAGTCATCCGAGAACTCAAACAATTGGGCAAAGAGTTCATTGTTTGTACAGGAAGAGATTATTCACAAGCAAACCTTGCCTTAGAACAGGCAGATCTCCATCTCCCAGTCATTGCAATGAATGGTGCTCAAATTTTCAACAAAAAACACGAGATTATTTGGGAAGTGACGATTCCACATGAAACAGTGTTTTCTCTACTGTCCTACTTTGACTCTATTGATTTAGACTGGCAATTAGTGACCTCAGAAGGTAATTTCAGGAAGAATTATGCTTATCATTTATATAAAACGATAGAGCAAAAGAAAGTTGAATGGAAACATTTACCGCAAGAACAACTCCAAGAAGAGATCAAGCAACTAAAAATTCTTTTAGAAGCAACAGAGGTATCTAAAGCTGAAGAAGTTCTTTCTATTCCTGAAATAAAAATCTTTAAAATCATTGTCTCTCACGATGATGGCCCTGCATTTCTAAAACCAGTTCAGCAGAAAATTCAGGATACTCATCAAAATCTTGTGGTAACTTCTGCCTTTATTACGGAATTAGAAATTAACCATAAGGATGCGCAAAAAGGTATTGCGGTTGCCCACTATGCCGAAACGCTTGGACTCTCTATGAATGAAACTTTTGCTATCGGAGATAACTTCAATGATGTTTCAATGATTCGTGATGCTGGAATTGGTGTTGCGATGGGAAACGCTCCAGACGAAGTAAAAGCCATTGCTGATTTTGTAACAGACACCAATGTTAACGGTGGTGTGGCTAAAGCCATTTGGCGTGTCCTTGAACAAGAGCAATAAGTATTACTCTCTTCTCTTTCATCAGAGAAGGGATTTTTTATACTCAGAAAGTCATGTCAGAAAATGTAACATCATATGAGACTTCTTTTTTGCAATTCTATAAAATCATCCCTTATAATGGAACAACCTTATCCGTAAGGTAGATTTGGAGGAAAATATATGAACATTAAGAAATTTAGCTTGGGAGCTGTTCTAGTCACTCTATTGATGACTCTTCTATCCCTCGCTTCTCCGACAACAACTGCAAAAGCAGAAACTAAAAAATATGTAATTGCAACAGATATTACATTTGCTCCATTTGAATACCAAGATACAAATGGTGAATACGTCGGAATTGATATTGAATTAATGAAGAGTATCGCAGAGGCTGAAGGCTTCGAAGTAGAATTTAAACCACTTGGCTTCAATGCTGCCGTTCAAGCATTAGAATCTGGTCAAGTAGATGCTGTAATGGCCGGAATGGGAATTACGGATGAACGTAAACAAAAATTCGACTTCACAAATAGTTACTATGAAAGTGGAATTGGGATGGGAGTTTCTAAAAATTCTGACATCACAAGTCTTTCGGATTTAAAAGGCAAAAAAGTTGCCGTTAAATTAGGAACACAAGGTGCTACTTATGCAGAATCTATCAAGAGTAAATATGGCTTTACAATCACAACTTTTGAAGATTCATCTAGTATGTACCAAGACGTAATGGTAGGAAACAGTGACGCTTTATTCGAAGACTATCCTGTTCTTGCCTACTCAATCAAAACGAACAACCTATCCTTAAAAATGACAGACCATAACGAAAACAAAACAGAATATGGTGTTGCTGTCAATAAAGGTGACAATGCTGAACTCATCACTGCTTTTAACAACGGTTTGAAAAAACTAAAAGAAAGCGGCAAATACGATGAAATCATTGAAAAATATACTACGAATGCTAGCGAGAATACCGAAGCGACAAGTATTCTAGGTTTAATCAAAACAAACTGGCACACTCTTGCAACTGGTTTATGGAATACAATTGTTTTAACTGTTGTGGCTTTAATCTTTGCAAGTTTAATCGGTATTATCTTCGGTTTAATGAAAACTAGCCAAAACAATATCGTACAAGCCATCGCAGGATTTTACATTGACATCATCCGTGGTGTTCCACTAATCGTTTTAACTTTCTTCATTTACTTTGGAATTCCACAAGCATTTGAAATTACGATGCAACCATTCGTAGCAGGTGTCATTACCCTCAGCTTGAATGCTTCTGCTTATATCGCAGAGATCATTCGTGGTGGTATTCAAGCTGTTGATAAAGGTCAATACGAAGCATGCATGAGTTTAGGACTTCCATATTCAAAAAGCATGCGTAAAGTAATCTTACCGCAAGCGATTCGCATTATGGTCCCTTCATTCATTAACCAATTCGTCATCACATTGAAAGATACTTCTATCCTTTCAATTATCGGTATTGCCGAATTAACACAAACGGGTAAAGTTATCATCGCTCGTAACTTACAATCAAGTCAAATGTGGTTAATCGTTGGCGTGATGTACTTAATCGTGATTGTTCTATTAACGAAACTATCAGCTCACTTAGAAAGGAATTTAAAATAATGGCTATTATCGAAGTTCAAAAAATTCAAAAGAAATATGGCGACTTAGAAGTATTAAAATCCATCGACCTTTCTATCGAGGAAGGCGAAGTAGTTTGTATTATCGGTCCATCAGGATCTGGTAAATCCACTTTTCTTCGTTGTCTAAACCGTCTTGAAAAAATCAATGCAGGTCATATCATCATCGACGGATTTGATTTAACTGACAAAAAAATAAATTTAAACAAAGTTCGCGAGGAAATCGGTATGGTGTTCCAACATTTCAACCTCTTCCCTCACCTAAGCGTTCTAGAAAATATCATTCTTGCACCAGTGGAATTAGGACGTGAGACGAAAGAAGTTGCAACGGAACATGCGATGGAACTCCTTGGTATGGTTGGTCTTGCAGACAAGGCTGATGTCTCTCCTAAATCTCTTTCAGGTGGTCAAAAACAACGTGTGGCCATTGCCCGTGCACTCGCAATGAAACCGAAGATGTTATTATTCGATGAACCAACTTCAGCGTTAGACCCAGAGATGGTTGGGGATGTATTAGAAGTAATGCAAAACCTAGCTAAAGAAGGGATGACAATGGTTGTGGTAACACACGAGATGGGATTTGCGCGTGAGGTTAGCGATCGGGTTATCTTCATGGATGGTGGTTATATCATCGAAGAAGGAACTCCTGAAGAAGTGTTTGGTAACCCACAAAACGAACGTACTCAAAACTTCTTAAACAAAGTCTTACATTAAAATCAACACTGCTCCTGGTACCAATTGGTGCCAGGAGTTCTTTTATGCTATAAATATGTGCTAGAAGAAATAATACTTAATCGGTACTCTTAGAAAAGAAAAAGATAGACTTACGTCTTTTTGTTTTTTATTGAAAGAGTCATAGTGGGGCAACGGCGCAAGCCTTGGTCTTGCACCTTTGAAGCTTCAAAGCTGGAGTAAGGAATCAATTCCTAACTCCAGCTAATTCACATTCAATGCTATTCCCCACTATTCTTTCAATAAACAAAAAGACTCGTCTATCTTCTTTGTTGTTTGATAGAGCATTGTTTCTTCTATCTCGTATTTATGCGGCTAAAAATCCAGCACATTTGGAAAGCGCAGGTAATTTGATATGTACCCAGATTCCTGGACACATTAATAATTAAGCTGAACGCATGGATGTTTCCCTGTATTGAACAGGGGACATCCATTTTGTTTTTTCTTGAATTCTTTTGTTATTGTAATAATCTATATAATCT
>CAURBR010000031.1:0-15247 GCA_963523415.1 uncultured Streptococcus sp.
CTTAATCCCTTCCTAAATTTCTTCATCAACACTATTTGACAAAGAGCCTTTTAAACTTAATGAGTATCTTTGTCTCTACAACGTATGATGAAGGTACTCATTAATTTTATCTTTTGAGTTTGAAGTTTTTTTGTAGTATAATTTTCTAGTTAAGAGAAGAGATTTTAGGTGATGGAAGAGCTCTTTTAGCGGTCAAGTTCCATCACTTTCATTTTGCAAATAAATGGAGGAAACCAATGAAATTAAGAAATGATATTCGCAATATTGCTATTATCGCCCACGTTGACCACGGTAAAACAACACTTGTGGATGAATTATTAAAACAATCAGATACATTAGATGCACGTACAGAATTATCAGAACGTGCCATGGACTCAAACGATATCGAACGTGAACGCGGTATTACTATTTTAGCCAAGAATACGGCTGTTCAATATAAAGGAACTCGTATCAACATCATGGACACACCAGGACATGCGGACTTCGGTGGAGAAGTAGAACGTATCATGAAAATGGTAGACGGTGTAGTCCTTGTGGTAGATGCCTATGAAGGTACTATGCCTCAAACACGTTTCGTATTGAAAAAAGCATTAGAACAACATTTAACACCAATCGTTGTAGTAAACAAAATCGACCGTGACGCTGCTCGCCCAGAAGAAGTAGTCGATGAAGTATTAGAATTATTCATCGAATTAGGTGCAGATGATGATCAATTAGAATTCCCAGTAGTTTATGCTTCAGCACTAAACGGAACTTCAAGTTTGTCTGATAATCCAGCTGATCAAGAAAAAACAATGGATTACTTATTCGATACAATTATCGAACATATTCCAGCTCCTGTAGACAATTCTGATGAACCATTACAATTCCAAGTATCATTATTAGACTATAATGACTATGTTGGACGTATTGGGATTGGACGTGTGTTCCGTGGAACCATTCGTGTTGGAGATCAAGTTTCCCTATTAAAATTAGATGGTACGAAAAAGAATTTCCGTGTTACGAAATTATTCGGTTTCTTCGGATTGAATCGAGTAGAAATTAATGAAGCAAAAGCGGGAGATTTAATTGCTGTATCAGGGATGGAAGATATCTTTGTTGGAGAAACAGTTACACCTGTAGATAAGCAAGAAAGCCTACCAGTATTGCATATTGATGAGCCAACACTTCAAATGACGTTCTTAACGAATAATTCTCCATTTGCTGGTCGTGAAGGAAAGTTTGTTACAGCGCGTAAGATTGAAGAACGTTTAATGCGTGAATTACACACGGACGTTTCGTTAAAAGTTGAGCCAACTGATTCTCCAGATGCATGGATTGTTTCAGGTCGTGGAGAACTACACCTATCCATCTTAATCGAAAATATGCGTCGTGAAGGATATGAACTACAAGTATCTCGTCCAGAAGTAATCATTAAAGAAATTGATGGCGTGAAGTGTGAACCGTTTGAACGTGTTCAAATTGATACACCAGAAGAATATATGGGGGCTATCATTGAATCATTAAGTAACCGTAAAGGTGAAATGCAAGATATGCAACATAATGACAATGGACAAGTTCGTATTGTCTTCTTAGTTCCGGCTCGTGGATTATTAGGATATACAACTGAATTCTTATCAATGACACGTGGATACGGAATCATGAATCATACTTTCGATCAATACTTACCATATATTCCAGCTAGCATAGGTGGACGTAGAAATGGGGCGCTCGTATCAACAGACACAGGTAAATCAACGACTTATGGAACAATGGGTGTTGAAGATCGTGGAACCATTTTTATTGAACCAGGTACAGAGATTTACGAAGGAATGATTGTTGGAGAACATTCTAGAGAAAATGATTTAGCGGTAAATATTACGAAAGCTAAAGCACAAACGAATGTCCGTTCAGCAACAAAAGACCAAACGGCTGTTATTAAAACTCCTAAGAAATTATCTCTTGAAGAGTCATTAGAGTTCTTATCAGACGATGAATACTGTGAAATTACTCCAGAAACCATTCGTTTAAGAAAACAAATTCTAAATAAAGCCGAACGCGAAAAAGCAAACAAACGTAAAAAACAAGCCGAAGCAGAAAATTAATCAAAAAAGGTGGATGCAATTTAATATGTACCCAGATTCCTGGACACATTAATAATTAAGCTGCACGCATGGATGTTTCCCTGTATTGAACAGGGGACATCCATTTTGTTTTTTCTTATATTCTTTTGTTATTGTAATAATCTATATAATCTGTAACTGCCGTTTGAAATTCCTTAAAGCTAGAATATTCCTTTTCCAAACCGTAGAACATTTCGTTCTTCATTCTGGCGAAAAACGTTTCTATAATGCAATTATCATAACAATTTCCTTTTCGGGACATTGATTGAATAATTCCTCGCTCTTCTAATGACCTTTGATAAAATGCGTGTTGATATTGCCATCCTTGATCAGAATGAAGAATCAATCCATTAACATCAGGGAATTTTTTGAAAGCTTTATTTAACATCCTTTGAATCTGTTCTAAGTTGGGACTTAGAGAAAGATCATAGGAGATGATTTACGTTTAATGCGGCCTCATTCAGTTTAATTTGGCTTTTATATAATGGATACATAGTCATCCCTTTTTGTATTAGGTATATTGTTTTTTTGCGTACCGTTGTAGTATCCTACTAGTAAGGTATATGGAGAGAAGAGGTGACAGATGAAAAAACAAAGAAAAATGATGTATGGGATTTTTGGAGTGGTGTTTGTGTTAATCTTATTAGCACTTGGATTGATTCAAATGTTTACATACAGAGGTACTTCAGAAGCACAAGAAATTTGGAATGTTGCTCCATTTGAGCAGAAGAATAATTGGACTCATTTTGAAGTGACTGGTGAGAAGAAAGGTACATTTATTTTCTATACGGGAGCTATGGTTGAACCTCAAGCTTATGCAAAGTTAGCGGATGGTTTAGCTAAGGAAGGAATCGAAGTGTATCTTATTTCTTCGAAGTTAAATCTACCAATACTAGACAATGGAACAATGGCAACTATCGTGAAGGAAGAACACTTAGATAAAGTCTTTCTTGGAGGGCATTCTCTTGGAGGAGTGGTTTCAATTGTCGAAACAAAAAATCTAAATGAGAATCATAAAGTTGCAGGTTTAATTCTGCTAGCAAGCTATCCAGATAAGAGTACAGATATTAGCAAAGCAACAATTCCTGTCTTATCAATCACGGCTTCTAATGATAAAATCTTAAATCAAGAAAAATATCAGGATGGAAAATCAAGATTACCGCAAACAACCATTTATACGACTATTGAAGGTGGAAATCATAGTGGATTTGGATTGTATGGACAGCAAAATGGCGATGGTGAGGCCACGCTGGAAGCTGAGAACCAACAAGAGCAATTGATCCATCTTATTAAGAATTTTATAGAAACTCACTAAAGTTAGGCTGGGGTCTAGCTTTTTTATTTGCAGTGGTTGAGTTTTGACGATAAGGCAGTTATCATTAAAGTAATGAAATTTGGAGGTACTCTATATGCAACTGAAAGCAACGAAAAACTGGGTTACTATCGGGACAGGAGTGATTGCGAATGAACTAGCTGTTGCGATGAAATCATTGAATGGAAAGCTCTATGGGGTTGCCAACCGCACCTATGAGAATGCCGTGAAATTTGCCCAAAAATATGGTATCGAAAAAGTATATGATGCAATTGATGATGTCTTTACAGATCCTGCAGTGGATATTATTTATATTTCTACACCACACAACACTCATATTCACTATTTACGAAAAGCATTAGCTGCTGGGAAACACGTATTATGTGAAAAGGCGATTACGCTAAATAGTGAAGAGCTAGAAGAAGCATTACAACTCGCTAAAGAAAATAATGTTGTTTTGGCTGAAGCGATGACGCTTTACCATATGCCAGTCTATAAAAAATTAAGTAAAGCTGCTGAAAACTTGGGTGAGCTTCGCATGATTCAAATGAACTTTGGTAGCTATAAAGATTATGATATGACGAACCGTTTCTTCAATCGCAATCTTGCTGGTGGAGCATTGCTTGATATTGGCGTATATGCCTTGTCTTGTATTCGCTATTTTATGAGTGAAGCACCTAGTTCGATGGTTTCTCAAGTGAAATTAGCGCCAACAGGTGTGGATGAACAAGCTGGAATTGTTTTGATAAATGACGCTGGCGAAATGGCAACTGTAACGATGACACTTCATGCTAAACAACCAAAGCGTGGAGTGATTGCTTACGATAAGGGGTATATTGAGATTGTCGATTATCCAAGAGCCCATAAAGCGACGATTACTTATACAGAAGATGGACACGTTGAAACTTTTGAAGATGAACAAGGGCTAGATGCCTTAGCTTATGAAGTACTAGATATGGAGTCGACGATTAATACAGGTGTCAATCAAATGTATCTAGAATATACGGTCGATGTAATGAAAATTATGACGGATTTACGTCGAGAATGGGGACTTAAATATCCAGAGGAAGAGGAAGCATGAAGCAAAAAGAACAATTAAAAGCGATGGAACAGTATGCTAAGAGAGTACTTAGTTCGGATACAACAGGTCATGATTGGTCGCATATTGAACGAGTAGTCAATACAACAAAGATGATTGCAAAAGCTGAAGAGGCAGATTTATTTATTTGTGAAGCTGCAGCGCTACTACATGATGTGATTGATGATAAAATTGTATCTAATTCAGAAGTAGCGCTAAATGAATTAAAAGAATTTTTAGCTTCGATTCAGGTTTTACCTAAACAAGTCAAGGATATCGAAGAAATTATTACAAGGATGTCCTTTAAAAATCACAAAGAGAATTACGAACTTTCCTTAGAAGGAAAAGTGGTGCAAGATGCTGATCGCTTAGATGCGATTGGTGCAATTGGAATCGCTCGAGTTATGTATTATTCAGGGAGTACAGGTAGACCTATCCATAATCCAGCGATGAAGGCACGACAAGATATGACGATTGAAGAATATCGAAGTGGTGAATCAACAGCGATAATGCATTTTTATGAAAAATTATTAACATTGAAAGATTTAATGAATACGGACTATGGAAAGAAATTGGCTAAAGGACGACATGCGTTTCTAGAAGCGTACTTGGAACAATTTTATGCAGAGTGTGAAGGAAAACGATAAGAATAAATCAAGCGACATTATAATGTCGCTTGATTTGTTTTGTGAGTAGAACAGGTGTAGAATAGAAATTACGTTTAATCATGAGAGGAGTGGTCAATTGGAAGTAAGTTCGAAGACAAATCAAGAATTACGAAAGAATATTTTTATAATTGTTTGGCCAGTATTTGTTGAAGTTTTACTAGGAGCCCTCTTTGGAATGGTTGATATGATGATGGTTGGAAAAGGACCAGGAGAGACAGCTGCAGCTGTTTCTTCAGTAGGGATGACGAATCAACCAATACTTTTAGGCTTAAGTTTGATTCAAGCTTTAAATGTGGGTGGAACAGCAATTATTGCGCGTTATTATGGCGCCAAAAAATATAATCGTATGGGAAATATCTTAAAACACGTCATGATTCTTGCAATGGCTTTTTGCGTTCTTCCAGCAGCGATTTTGATGTTGTTATTTGCTCCTGAGATTCTAACTTTAATGGGGGCAGATTCCAGCGTTTTAGCGGCTGGATTAGGGTATTTTAGAATTGTGACCATCGGCTTTATCTTTCAATCATTATCTTTCACTGTCACAGCGGCGTTAAGAGGGATTGGGGAAACCAAAATCCCTATGAAGAATAATTTAATTGCGAATGGATTCAATGTGGTGGGAAATGCGATTCTCATCTACGGTTGGTTCGGATTGCCAGCTTTAGGGGTTACGGGAGCAGCAATCTCTACAGCGATTTCAAATGCAATTGCAATGACATTGAATTTAAGATATATCACTTCAGGAAAAAGTGTTTTGAAGTTAGATTTTAAGGAAAAATTTGTCTTTAAAGTTGAAACAATGAAAGACTTAGTCAGGATTGGGATTCCAACGGCGTTAGAACAACTGGCACTTCGTTTTGGAGTAATTACGTTCCTTAAGATTGTATCTGGATTAGGAACGGATGTGTATGCGGCACACCAAATTGCGCTCAATATACTTTCGTTGTCTTATTCACCAGCACAAGCGTTTGGGATTACTGCCTCTTCCTTGATGGGGCAATCCCTTGGAGCAAAAGATGAAAAACTAGCTGAAAGATATACAAAGATGTGTCAACGCATGGGATTGATTCTTGCGGTAACCATGTCTGCTTCCATTTATTTTGGAGCAACTTTCTTAGCAAGTCTTTATACGGATAATACACTAATTATTCAAAACACCATTATTGCATTATCTATTGTTGCTTTTGTACAACCGTTTCAAAGTCATCAACTGATTACTTCTGGAGCTCTTAGAGGGGCTGGAGATACAGTGTGGCCACTGATTGCTATCTTTATTGGTTCAGTTGTTATTCGCCTTAGCGTCGGTTATGTTTTTGTTAACTTCTTTGGATGGGGACTCGCAGGTGCTTGGTATGCAGTATTTGTGGATCAGTTTATTCGAGATATGATTATACTCGCTCGTTTCCGTTCAGGAAGATGGAAAAATATTAGAATTTCATAAATATGGAATTGATATTTTTTTGAAAACAAAAGAAAGCTTATCATGTATGACTTTTTCTTCTGTTTTTTAGTATTTTGAGTTGTTGTTAAGTTATTGTTTATGATACTATAGTAGAAAGATGTAAAGAGATTGGAGTTTTCAAGCGATTATGGCGAGAAAAGGTTTATTAATCGTTCTATCTGGCCCATCTGGTGTTGGTAAAGGGACTGTTCGTGCGGCAATTTTTGAGAAGGACAACCAAGAATTCGTGTACTCAGTATCTGCTACAACGCGTAATCCAAGGCCAGGGGAAGTAGATGGCAAAGATTATTTCTTCAAAACAAGAGAAGAATTTGAAGAGATGATTCAAAATAAAAAATTACTAGAATATGCCGAATATGTAGGGAATTACTATGGTACTCCGCTAGACTATGTACAAGAGACTCTAGATAAGGGAAAAGATGTTTTTCTAGAGATTGAAGTGCAAGGAGCACTTCAGGTCAGAGAAGCGATGCCAGACGGTGTGTTTATTTTCCTTACGCCTCCGGATTTACAAGAACTTGAATCTCGAATCATTAATCGTGGAACGGATTCTAACGAAGTAATCATTCGTCGAATGAAAGTAGCACGAGAAGAACTTGGGCTGATGAAGTACTATGATTATGCAGTAGTAAACGATAAGGTTGAGAATGCCGTAAAAAATATCGAAGCGATTATTCAAACAGAACATTTAAGAGTTCAAAGAAATATTTCAAATATTCAACAATTTGAAGATGAATTAGGAGAAATCTTAGAGGAAAAATAGAAAGAGGTTGATGAATTATGATGTTATATCCTTCCATTGATAAATTATTGAAAAAAATTGATTCTAAATATTCTTTAGTAATCTTATCAAGTAAACGCGCTCACGAGTTACACCATAACGAGCCACAAAAATTAGAACATTATGAGTCTGATAAAAATGTAGGACGCGCATTGGAAGAAGTAGTAGCTGGTGAATTAACGATTCGCGAGGATAGTAAACCAGAGCATGTTTAAAAGCATCTAGAGTCAAGGGAGAATCCCTTGGCTTTTTTGTTTACGTTTAAAAGAAGTGAAGGATAAGCGGCAACAAATTAAAGTGCATTATGGTATAATGAGTAGTAAAACTATTTTGGAGGTGAGAAGATGTTTGCAAAAGTCATTGTTGATGTCCCCGTCATTCAAGTGAATCGCCCGTTTGATTATCATGTCCCTGAAGCACTTCAAGAGAGTATTGAAGTAGGAATGCGTGTTGCGGTTCCGTTTGGCGGACGAAGTATTTCTGGATTCGTACTAGCGCTTAGTGACGAAGTTGATTTTGACGGAGAAGTAAAAGACATTTTGCATTTAATGGATTTAGATCCCGTCTTGTCACCAGAGATGATAGGGCTAGGAGCGTATTTATCGAAGAAGGTTCATGCATTCCTTATTCAATGTTATCAAACGATGCTTCCAGCGATGTTGAAATCTAATTATGAGAAACGATTTGTGTTAGTGAATCCGAAAGAACATGAAGATGTATTTCAAGAAATTTTCCATTACGAAAATACATTGCAATACACGGATGACTTGCCTCAGGATTATTTAAAACAATTGATGAAGTTGAAGAAAGAAGGGGCAGTGGTCATCGAGACGGTTGTCAAAGACCGTGCCAAGGTGAAAACAGAAGACTGGATTCGATTGAATTACGTGATGAAAGAATATGAGGAGTTTATCCCTACAATCTCTGCGCGTGCCAAGAAAAAAGTGGCGCTCTTAAAGACGTTTGCTTCGATGGAAGTGATGGAAATCGAAAAGAGACGTTTCTTAGAGGATACGGATTTTACAACAGCCGATTTAAAATTTGCAGTAGAACGTAATTGGATTACGATTATTCAAAAAGAAGTGAACCGTGATCCGTATAAAGGAAGAGTCTTTAAAAAGAGTGTTCCATTCCAGTTGAATCCTGAACAACAAGTCGCGTTTGACCGAGTGAAAGAAGAATCTATCGATACCGACACATCAAAAGTATACTTGCTAGAAGGTGTAACAGGTTCTGGGAAAACAGAAGTGTACTTACAATGGATTGGGGAAGTAATTGAAAAAGGAAAGAGCGCGATGATGCTCGTTCCAGAAATTGCATTGACTCCTCAAATGGTCGACCGATTTAAGTCACGCTTTGGAGACCGAGTGGCGGTGCTTCATAGTGGGCTTAGTGTCGGTGAAAAATACGATGAATGGCGTAAGATTAAGAATAAGGAAGCAGACATTGTGGTAGGTGCTCGTTCTTCGGTCTTTGCCCCATTAGAAAACATTGGAATTATTATTTTAGATGAAGAACACGAAGCAACGTATAAACAAGACGAGTCTCCAAGATACCACGCTCGCGATGTAGCGATTTGGCGTGGGAAATATCATCACTGCCCAGTGGTGTTAGGAAGTGCGACTCCAAGTCTTGAATCTCGTGCTCGTGCGCAAAAGGGAGTGTATTCTCTCCTACGTTTAACAAAACGTGCAAAGGCACAACGATTACCAGAAGTTCATTTGATTGATATGAGAACCGAATTCGTTCATCAAAAAGGATCGTTTTCAAAGACATTACTAGATGCTGTCGAAAAGAGATTAGAACGAGGAGAGCAAAGTGTCTTACTATTGAACCGACGCGGATATTCTTCATTTGTACTTTGCAGAGATTGTGGGACGGTTTTAGAATGTCCTAATTGTGATATTTCATTAACGCTTCATATGGATACGAGAAGTATGAAATGTCATTATTGTGGTCATGAAGAACATATTCCCAATTTCTGTCCGAAATGTCATAGCCGACAAATCCGTTATTTTGGCACAGGAACGCAAAAAGTTCAAGAAGAATTACAAGAGGTGTTCCCGGATGCTCGCATTGTGCGAATGGATGTTGATACAACTAGACGTAAAGGACAACATGAAGCAATTCTGAAACAGTTCGAGAATCAAGAAGCGGATATTTTGATTGGAACACAAATGATTGCTAAAGGTCTCGATTATCCAAATGTAACGCTTGTAGGTGTTATTAATGCCGATACAGCGCTTAACATTCCTGATTTTAGAAGCTCAGAAAAAACATTTCAACTACTGACTCAAGTTTCAGGACGTGCAGGGCGTGGGGATAAACCAGGTGAGGTATTTATCCAAACTTATAACCCAACTCACTACGCGATTCAATTAGCGCAAGGGCATCAGTATGAACGCTTTTTCGAAACCGAAATGCGAATGAGACATATTGCTAATTATCCTCCATATTTCTACACGGTGATGATTACATTCTCTAGTGAGGAAGAGATAGTTGCGTTGAAAAAGGCGGTGGAAGTTCAAAGAGCTTTAAAAGAACATGTCTCTAAGAGTGCGGTTGTGCTGGGTCCTACAGCAAAATCCATTGCACGGATGAACAATCGGTTTTATTTCCAAATAATTGTGAAGTACAAAAACGAACCGAAATTGCAAGAGTTTCTTGAGCAACTGATGATGGAAACGCAAGAAGTGGGTGCAAAGAAATTCCTTATGACGATTGATATGGAACCACAACATTTCTTATAGAGGTGAAAAATGAAGAAAGTTATTTTTATGGGAACGCCTGATTTTTCAACAGGTGTTTTGAAACGATTAATTGATGATGAAACAGTTGAAGTCATTGCGGCTGTAACACAACCAGACCGTGCAGTTGGACGTAAGAAGGTGATTACACCAACTCCTGTGAAAGTAGTGGCATTGGAACATGATATTCCTGTCTATCAACCTGAAAAATTAAGTGGGTCGCAGGAATTGGAAGAGTTGATGCAACTAGATGCAGATTTAATTGTAACAGCAGCATATGGTCAATTCTTGCCGACGAAGTTCTTAAATTTTCCACGCTTTGGTGCGGTGAACGTACATGCGTCACTCTTGCCAAAATATCGTGGAGGAGCTCCAATTCATTATGCAATTATGAATGGGGATAAAGAAACGGGCGTAACGATTATGCGAATGGTTGCGAAGATGGATGCGGGTGCGATTATTTCTCAACGCGCCATTCCAATTACTGGCGAAGATGACGTTGCTAGTATGTTTGAAAAATTAAGCATTGTTGGAGCAGACTTATTGATTGAAACCTTACCAGCGTTGTTTGCTGGAACGATTACTGAAGTAGAACAAGACGAATCGCTAGTATCATTTTCTCCAAACATTTCAAGAGAGCAAGAGCAAATTGATTGGAATAAAACAGCAAGTGAAGTAGATTGCTTCGTTCGAGGATTACGTCCATGGCCAACGTCTTTTACAATCTTAAATGGAAATCGTGTGAAGATGTGGGGTGTTGCTTTAACCGATAAACAAACTGCTAAAGTACCCGGAAGCTTATTTGTAGATGGCGGACGTTTATATGTTGCTTGTGGAAGCGGAACTGTCCTTGAGATTACACGACTTCAACCAGCAGGAAAAGCTCAAATGGATGCGAAGGCATTTATGAATGGATTTTCTGAATTGCTGAAGAGTGATGCTGTTTTTGAGGGATTCAACCATGAGTGATGTACGTGACATTTGCGTAGAATTATTAACCAATGTAGAAAAGAATCAAGCATACTCGACTGTTGCATTTCAAAACGTGTTACAAAAACATAAGTTGGATGCAAGAGATAGAGGGCTATTAACGGAATTGTTCTATGGAACCATTCAACGTAAATTGACATTAGACTTCTACTTAAAACCATTTGTCGAAAAGCAAAAGAAAATGGAGTTATGGGTACTCAGTTTATTACGAATGACAGTTTACCAAATGGCGTACCTTGACCGTGTTCCTGACCGTGCAGCCATATACGAGGCGGTACAAATTGCGAAGAAACGTGGCCATCAAGGGATTGCGAAATTCGTCAATGGGGTACTTAGAAATGTGCAACGTTCAGGTTTCGAAGGCGTTTCTTCTATTCAAGATGAACGTGAACGGTTGAGTGTTGAATATAGTATGCCACGCTGGATTGTAGATTTGTTATTTGAACAATACGGAGAAGAGGCTAGAGCTATTCTTCCAAGTTTAAATAGTGCACCACATTTAAGCGTGCGTGTTCAAAATCCGAATATATCGATTGAAGAAGCAAGGGCACTCTTACAAATGGAAGGAATTACAGTTCGACCTAGTGAGTTATCTCCTAGAGCGGTAATTGTTGAGGGAGGAGATTTGTTATCTTCCGAGGCATTTAATTCTGGAATGGTGACAGTTCAAGATGAGTCTTCATCTTTAGTAGCTCAAATAGGTCAACTACATCCAGGAGATAAAGTGCTTGATACATGTGCGGCCCCAGGAGGGAAGACTACCCATTTTGCAAGCTATCTTGATTCATCGCAAGGTGGATTAGTAGAGGCCTTGGATTTGCATGAAAATAAACTACGCAAAATCCAACAAAATGCAAAACGTCTAGGAGTGGAAGATTTTATTCACACTCATGCGCTTGATGCACGAAAAGTTGAAAATCTATTCAAAAAAGAAAGCTTTGATGCAGTTTTTGTGGATGCTCCATGTTCTGGATTGGGTCTTATGCGCCGTAAGCCGGATATCAAATATACAAAAAATAGTGAAGATTTATCAAAATTAAACCAAATACAGTTGGAAATTTTGTCTGCAATTGCTACAATGGTAAAGAAGGGCGGAAAGCTGATTTACTCTACTTGTACGATTAACAAAGGGGAAAATGAAGAAGTCGTCCGAAATTTCTTAAACGCTTATCCGGAATTTACTTTGCAACCCATTACAGAGTTTGGTTGTACAAAGGAGAATCCGATGCTGACTATTTTACCGCATGAATATCATACTGATGGTTTTTTTATCGCTAGGATGGTCAAGGAATAAATTCGCAACAGGAGGAAAAATATGGAGATAGCAATCAAAAGTGACGTTGGTCAAAGACGTACTTTAAATGAAGATGCTGCCGGATATTTTTTGAATACTCAAAACGTGCCATTAATCATTGTTTGCGATGGAATTGGCGGGCATAATGCTGGGGATGTAGCAAGTGCTATGGCATTATCGCATTTGGGAAAACGTTGGGAAGAAGAAAGTATTACGGATACGGAATCCGCATATCAATGGCTGGTGAAGAATATTCAGATTGAGAATGATCGTATTTTTCAAAAAGCTAATCAATATCGTGAATTAGACGGGATGGGAACTACAATTGTGGTTGCAGTAGTGATTGAAGATAAATTGCTAGTGGCTAATGTGGGAGATAGTCGTGCTTATTTATATCGGAACTATCAGATGAAACAACTGACGGAAGATCATACGTTAGTCAATGAATTGTTGAAATCTGGTGAAATTTCCGAAGAAGAGGCTAAACATCATCCGCAAAGAAATATCGTTACTCAATCATTAGGAATCACTTTGAATGTTCAAATAGACTTTGTGCGTGTTAGTCTAAAAAATCAGGATATCATCCTACTGTGTTCTGATGGTCTGTCGAACATGGTTGAAGATCAATATCTAAAAGAAATCTTGGGGAATTATTCTGATGCAGCTTCTCAGGCGGAAAAAGCTGTTTCTGCTGCTAACGAAGCTGGTGGTCGTGACAATATCACTGTCGCGATTGCAAAATATATTAGTAGGGAGGAGGGTGAATAATGATAGAACCAGGAAAAACGATTGGTGGTCGTTATAAGATTAAGTCTCACCTCGGGACTGGTGGGATGGCCACGGTTTATCTAGCACAAGATTTAATTCTAGAAAGACTTGTTGCTGTAAAAGTGTTGCGCTTTGATTTTCATACAAATCAAGATGCAATGCGGAGATTCCAAAGAGAAGCTCAATCAGCTACACAACTAGTGCACCCAAATATTGTTGGGGTTTATGATGTTGGTGAAGAACAAGGAACACATTATATTGTCATGGAATATGTGAAAGGGACGGACCTCAAAGAATATATTCGTCAAAGAGGACCGCTTCCACCTCGTGAAGCAGTTCGAATTATGACGCAGATTGTATCCGCCATTAGTGTGGCACATCAAAATAGAATTATTCATAGAGATATCAAGCCTCAAAACATTTTAATTGACGAAGAAGGTAATGTTAAGATTACTGATTTTGGTATTGCAATTGCTCTATCGGAAACCTCTCTAACACAAACTAATACATTGTTAGGTTCGGTTCATTATTTGTCCCCTGAACAAGCTAGGGGTGGAATGGCCACAATCCGTAGTGATATTTATGCGTTAGGAATTGTTCTGTATGAATTACTAGTAGGAGAAGTGCCTTTTGAAGGAGAATCAGCAGTCTCTATTGCATTGAAACATTTCCAAGAACCTCTTCCAAGAATCTCTCAAATGTTGCCGACAGTTCCTCAAAGTTTGGAGAATGTTGTATTAAAAGCAACTGCAAAAGAACCGCTTAATCGATATGCAAATTGTGAAGAGATGCTTTCGGATTTACAAACAAGCTTGAGCCCAGAGCGTTTAAATGAACCGATGTTTAAACCAACTGAATTTACGCAAGAGACGAAGGTGTTACAACCGATTGGGACGGGAGCTATACCGAAAAAAATTCCGACAAGCAGTAAGGAAGTTCCAGAAATACAGTTTGACGAAGAAAAGAAACAAGTGGATGATGCACCGAAGAAGAAAAAACGGAAATGGCCATGGATTTTATTGCTGTTTATCATACTCATTAGTAGTTTGGGGATTTTCGCATTCATGCAATCTTCTCCTAAAGATATCAAAGTACCAGATGTTTCAAACTTAACAGTTGAAGAAGCAAAAGCTAAATTGGTTGATGCTAATTTGGAAGTATCTGATGTTCAGCAAGTGAAGTCGGATACTGTAGAAGAAGGTAAGGTTGTTGAAACCAATCCTAAAGCAGGTTCTTCAGTGAAGGAAAAATCTAAAGTCGTCTTAAAAGTCAGTGCTGGTAAAGATACTGTGACTATCGGAGATTACGTAGGAAAAACCTTCGAAGCAGCTCGAGATGAGTTGCGTAAATTAGGAATAACCGTTGAGAAAAAAGACGTTTATTCTGATAAAGTCGACTCTGGAAAAGTGGTAGAGCAAAGTATTGCTAAAGATCAAAAAGTAGTCACTAAGAATACAAAAATTGTTCTATCTGTTTCGAAAGGAAAAGAACCTGTAAAGGTTGCAAATTTAAAGGGATACACTAGAGCGGGTATTGAAGAGTATGCTAGAACGAATGGGTTAAAACTTCAAATTACAGAAGAAAATAGTAGTGAGACAGAAGGAACCGTTATTAGACAATCTCCTGCTGAGGGAGTAGAGTTAAATCAAGGAGATGCTCTAACAGTTGTGATTTCTAAAGGTAAAGGGGAAAAAGTTGTCACAAGACAATTTACAATTCCATACGAGAAGAAGGCAAATGCTTCACAGAATACCGTTGAAATATTTATTCAAGATGCCAATAACCAAATTGGAACGGCTTATCGAACATTCAAAATTTCAGAGAATACAACTGTCTCAATTAATTTTACATTTAACAGTTCGGTAACTAGTGGAAAATACATCATTAAAAAAGATGGTGTAACTATAGATACCGGGGTTGTACAATAAGCAAAAAGAGCCTGTAACGTATATTGCAGGCTCTTTTTTTATGCCTAAAAAACAATTTATCATTTCAGTTGCAAACCCCCAATGATTGTGATAAATTAATATCACTGTTAAGCGAAC
>CAURBR010000032.1:0-13276 GCA_963523415.1 uncultured Streptococcus sp.
AGAATCTTTTGTTATTCCATCCATATTGATGTTCCTCCGCAAATTACAAGCAAATTTTTCGAATCATGCTGTTACTTTGTTACTCATTGATTGATACCAATACCATTCCCTTCTACTTTTCGCTGTCTCAGATTGGAAGAGCAGAGCCACGCACTCAGCGGTTCGGAATTACCGTATCATTTCGTCGTATACTCCTTACTCTACGACAGCTATCCCATGGGCAGATCACCTACTTCTACTTCACTGATGCCTTAGCTCGTACAAGCAGTGATACTGCCTCAACGTGCGCAGTCATCGGGAACATATCCACGGGTTGCACGTACCGAGCAATGTATCCGCGTTCCTTGAAGTGTACAAGGTCGCGAGCGAGAGTTGCTGGGTTACAGCTCACGTACACGATGCGCTCAGGTCCTGTGGCACACGCCGCTTCGATAAAGGCAAGGTCGAGCCCTTTGCGCGGTGGATCCACCACAATCACATCTGGTTGGATGCCTTCTTCCTTCCAGCGTGGCATGATTTTCTCAGCCGCACCCGTTTCAAAGTGCACATTCGTCACACCGTTCAGCTTCGCATTTTCCTTCGCCATCACAATCGCATCATCCACGATTTCCATCGCATAGACTTTCTTCGCATCTCGGGCAAAGGCTAAACTCATCGTCCCAATTCCACAATATGCATCTACAACCGTCTCGCCGCCCTTCAAATCCGCAGCGTCGATGGCTTGTTGATAGAGCACTTCGGTTTGCACGGTATTCACTTGGAAGAACGAACGCGCGCTAATCTTGAACGTGAATTCGAACAACTTCTCTTCGTACACATCTTCCCCGAATAGCACTTTTGTCTCACGTCCCATGATGACGTTCGTCGGCTTCGGTTGAATGTTTTGCACGATAGACACCACTTCTGGATGCGCTGCTGTAATATCTCTTACAATCGCATCCGCTTGTGGCAACCCCTTTGTTCTCGTCACAAAAATAATCATCACTTGTTTCGTACGTAGCCCACGTCGCACGATAATATGCTTCAAGTCGCCAGTATTGTTGGCTTCATCATACGCCACCACTGGATACTTTCTCAAAATATCACGCACCGCCACAATCAAGCGGTCGATTTCAGGGTCTTGAATATGGAAATCTTCCATCGGAATTAAGTCATGCGAGTTCTTCTTGAAGAAACCGGTTGTTAACTGCCCGTCAACCGTACGCACTGGAATTTGCGCCTTGTTTCGATAGCCTAGCGCACTCTCCATTCCAAGTGTTGGACGCACTTCAAGTTCTGGCATCTTCGCGATTTTCGTCATCACATTTTTCACTTGTTGCTGCTTAAAGGCCAGCTGACTTTCATAGGTCATATGTTGCAGCGGCATGGTTCCCACACGTGTTCCAAGGGCGTCTTTTACGTCCACACGATTCGGGCTCACTTCCAGCCACTCCTCCACACGCGCGTAACCATAGCTTTTTCCAATCTTCATCGTCTTCACACGAACGACTTCTCCCGGAATACTATTTTCGATAAATAGCGGGAATCCATCGACCTTTCCGACCCCCAGTCCTTCATGCGTTAAATCTTCAATCGTCACTGTATAAAATTCGTTTTTCTTCATTTCTGCTCCTCCAGAGTTTATCACGTCTATTATACCGTCTTTTAGCGGAAATAAAAAGGCTACTCCAACAAGTGTCAGAGTAACCAATTTCGTTTTCTAATATCCAAACGGCTTAAGCTGAATATCCACCTCATATCCATTTTTGTGTGCCAGTTCGATTAACGTCGAAAGATTAGGCGTTCCTTCTCCACGCTCCAACCTAGCCAGTGCTGTACGTTTAAAACCTACTTTATTTGCATATTTCTCTCTGGACAAATTACTTTCCATTCTAAGACGAATGATACGAAGTACAGCCCTATGTTTCGCCAATTCTTTCGCTACATCCTCTTTAAAGTTCGGATAGCGGGATGCAATAATCGCGAATTTCTCTGCTCTTAAGGAACTCACTGCCATTCACCCCTTTCGTAATATCCTCTACTTCAAAGGTCAAATACATAATTCCTTCTTCTTCGTCATAATCTCCCCATTTTTCAATCATCTCTGGAGTAACCCCTTCTTCTTCAATCAGTTGCAGAATCGCAGCTACTTTTACCATTCTCCCATACGGCATTGTCAGTAACTCTTCAAAGTCTTCCTCCGTAAATTCACGTTTATACCTCATAAATACACCTCCTGTTTTCTTGAGTGTAACATTTTTGTTACGTAACAAAAATGTTACATCTTGCTTTTTTCTGATACTATTTTGCTCAAAAAAACTCCAAAAGACCACACCCTTTGGAGGAAATACGATCAAATCGGCATTTTTGCTGGTTTTAAACTCGAAATCCTAGTTGTCTATGGAGTCTTAACTCTCAAAGCACCATAGCCCTTGCATGGATTGTGTCCACTTCCTTTTCTTTAAAAAAGTAAAAACAAAATCCCTGCACTGGATTACGAATCCAGTACCCACGAGGACGTGCCGGTTCGGCCCCGGCGCCGGTATACGCGTAACGACAAGGGTTGTAGGACCTTGTCTTTTTTCTCTATTTTCTGTTGAGTTACCAATTTTTCCTATTTTAAAATAAATCATCAAGTTTATTATCCAATGTTTTCTGTTTGCTTGGGTACAAATGAGAATAAGTATCAATTGCTGTTGTAATTGATGCGAGTCCTAATCTTTCTTTAACAACAATATAATCTTCTCCTTAGAATTATATTTTTATGAGGATTAAAAATATCTAATTGTGGTATAATATTGAATTATAATTTGAATGAAAGAGGTATACGACATGATTTTAGAAGAATTTGACCCCAACCGACAGGCTATTATTAATCCACAAGACTTACACCAACCAATTGAAGGATTTCCCAAAGTAGTCATCTCTTGCTTTTCAAGAGTAACTTTTGCTCGCCTCCTTGAGAATTACGATCATGAGGTCATTGCAAGAACCTCCATGGCTAATTTTGAAGTCTGTGTCTATGGAATCACGCTAGGAGACCAACAGATTGCTGCCTTTAATGCACCAGTTGGGGCTGCTTCCTGTGTGGGAATTTTAGAGGATTTGATTCAATTTGGGATGGAAAAACTGGTGATTTTTGGGACCTGTGGGGTTTTAGATCGAGATATCGAAGCGACCTCCATCATCATTCCAACAGCTGCCCTTCGAGACGAGGGAACCAGTTACCACTATCTTCCGGCTAGCGATGAAGTGGAAGTAAACAAGAAATCTCTTGCTCTCTTCCAAGCCTTTCTGGGCAGTCACAAGGTTTCCTATCAGTCAGGAAAAGTGTGGACGACAGATGCACCGTACCGGGAAACCATCGACAAGATGAAGCGACGCAAGGAAGCAGGGGCCATCTGTGTAGATATGGAATGTTCGGCAGTGGCAGCCTTAGCAGCTTTTAGGGGCTTTGAGCTCTGCCATTTCTTCTACGCAGCAGACCACCTCTCGGAAGAGCAATGGGATATCCGAACTTTATCTAATCATGAGGATTTAGATAGCAAGGATCGAATCGCGGAGTTAGCCATCCAATTTGCGCTCTTTTGGGAAAAGGCTGACTAAATAAACCAAACTTTAATATATTGAAACCAGTCGCCTCTAATAATATTAACACTTAATGTAAATATGCAGTTAAATCAACTATTTATTCGAGTCTTTTAATGTTATCAATATCAAATTGAGATTTGTCTTCAGTTACCAAAAAGTTACTAAAATTTGAAAAATGAGCCTATTCTGCAAGATTTAAAAGTCCTAAAAACCTATTAAATCAAGGTTATAAGATTTAAAAAATATATTCATAGGATTCGAAAGAATCTTACAGATTTTATAATAGCTGTAACGGGAATAAGCATTAAAAGTGAATTAGCAGGAGTAGTCCACTTGAGGACGTACTCCTGCTTTGAATCTTTAAAGGTGAGAGACTTTAGGCTCGAACCGGTGCCTCGTTATAGCTTTTATAAAAGAATCCGTAAGAATTCGTAGTAATCCTAAACTAAGTCCAAGCTCATTTTAATTTTTCGCTTTAGGTTTTAAGAAGAAGAAGTTTAAGACGAGTAGTACCACAATCCATACACCAGGGACGATGAAGCTTTGGCCAATTAAGGCGAAGTCGTTTTTGACAAAGAAATCCACAAAGTTCCCCATGAATGTATAGTGTGTCACTTTTGATACCGCATCGCTCAACATTGAGAACATCGGTAAGAACGCAATCCCCATCATCGGAATCGCTCCATTGACTTGCGCTTTTGCTTGCGTATCTGTCAAAGCACCCACTAATAAGTTGAGTAAAATCACACAGATGGCCACACTCGCAACGATGGCACCATATTCCATCCAACGACCTGAAAGATCCGCTTTAACAATCATTGGGAAACTCACAATGGTAATCACTGCTAATACCACTGGGTAGAATAAGATTGAGATTAAGTATTCTACTGAGTGAATGCCGCTTAAGAAGAGTGTTTTCAAGTTTTTCTTTTCTTTTTCTTCAGCAAGCATAATCGTAATCATCGTTCCGACAGATAAGCTAAGCGCGAGCGGAATCATCATGAATAGAATCTGTACAGCTGTTTGTGGATTGCCGTCTTTGTTCATGAAATGGTTATATGCCACAAGCATTCCGTATGGGAATACGATTTGGAATAACATTGCTCCATTGCTTAAAATCATTTGTGTACGTAGCCAAATTAAGGCGCTAATTCTTTTAATCATTTAATTTCTCTCCTGTCAATTGAATAAAGATGTCTTCTAACGTTGGTTCCATTGAGTGAATGAGCTCCACTTGCGTCATGTCTTGGTCTTTTAAGTCTTCAAAAGCCATCACTTGTTCGCTGTGGTCAGTGAAGGTCACTTTCACTCGTTTTTCTTTGTTATATTTTTGAATAATGTCTCGTGGTGTTCCGATTTCCACTAGGTCCCCTTGGTTTAGTAGGGAAATGCGATCGCACATCTCTGTGGCTTCGACCATGTCGTGTGTCGTTAGGAAAATCGTTGTGCCCGCTGCTTTTAGTTCTTCCAACAAACGGTGAATCTTCTTAGAGGTCATTGGGTCTAGCCCACTCGTTGGTTCATCTAAAAAGAGTAACTCTGGTCTGTTTAGCAGTGCTCTTGCTAGAAACATTCGTTGACGCATCCCTGTTGAAAGTTTTTCCGCAATTGTCTTCTTACTTTCTAGTAGTCCGACTTGTTCTAGCACTTCATCGACGCTGCTATTTGGTAATCCGTAAATCTTTGCGTAGACGATTAAGTTCTTCTCGAGGCTTAGTTTTTCGTAGTAACCACTTGAATCTCCTACGAGTCCGATACGTGTTAAGTCTTCAGGAGTAAGGTCCTTTGTGTCTTTTCCAAGAAGCTGTGTCGTCCCTTCATCGGCTTTTAGTTGACCCGTTAAGATATTGATGAGGGTTGTTTTCCCTGCTCCACTCGGTCCTAAGAACCCGAAGATTTCTCCTTTATGAACGTTAAATTGAATTTGGTTTAATGCTGTCTTGTTTCCAAAACGCTTTGTAATTTTTTCTACTGTAATCATATTTGCCTCCATGTGTTGTTCTTGATGATTCTACTTTAACAAAAACGAAGGTCACTCAGTAGGCCCGTCCGTCACGACTCACCATGACAAAAGTCACGATAATAATGACGAGTCTTTATGGCAGTTTCTATCATAAAAATCGGATATTTTCTATAATTTTCAGATGTTTTCGGAACCCTTTTCATTGCTGTTATGAAAGTGATTTATTCTCTTTACATCCCCTTGTATTACGTCTATAATGCAGTTAGAGAAAGGGGGTATTATAAATGAATATACCTAAACTAGAATCAACACGTATCACCCTTAGGCCCTTTCACGAAACTGACATGGAAGCTTTACATTCACTGGTGTGCAATCCAATGACATTTTCGAATCTTCCATGGGTATCTGCAACGTCTCTTTTGAATGCAGAGAACTTTTGTACACAACTAATGGACAACGATCCGTTCTTTTTTATCATAACAATGAAAAACAACGACCTGCCAATTGGCTTTATAAAAGTCTCCACAAATCAAAGCCATCTGATGGATGTATCTCTACTTCAAGAATATTGGCATCGTGATGTCATGATTGAAGCCTTTCAATTATTACAGCCATTCCTTATTGAACAAGGAATTCCAAATATCTTTATGAAAGTTGTCAACACAAATGAAGATATCTGTGATTTTACAAAACGAACAGGCTTTATGTACGAGCACTCCTATGAGAGTGACGAACAACGAATCATGCGGCTCTATCAAAAGATTCTGATTCCTGAAAAAGCTCGGTTTACTCCTGAACTTTGGGCCCAAGAACCTGAGCACTTTATTGAAACCATCCAATAAGAAAACTCCGACCGGAAATTTTCCGATCGGAGTTTTTTGTCTATTATTCTTTAGTTAGAAACGCATCAAAATTGAAAGGTTCTCCCATTTGTTTATCCGGCAATATCAGTGCAATCACCATTCCAATGAGAGCTGGTCCCATCCACCCCAATGAAAGGCTTTGGAATGGTAGGATTGTCAACGCCTCTTGTAACATTGAAAGTTTTAGAGCATCTGCCACACTCGTCAAGATAGAGATAATCGTTGTCAAAAGCATAGTCAGTTGCATTCCCTTTTTCGAAAGTGGGATTTTCTTATTCAGTAATACGAAGACGGCAATCACAATCGTCATCGGATACAAAATACTTAACACTGGTAAAGAAACAGCAATAATCGTTTGTAACCCAAGAGTGGCTACGCCAAATCCAATCAGCGTAAAGAAAATCGTATATTGTTTATAGGAAAAACGAGGGAACGTTTCCTCGAAGAACTCCGCAACTGTTACAATCAACCCTACCGTCGTTGTTAAACACGTGATTACGACCATGACTGCAAGGAAGATTTGTCCAAATGTGCCAAAGAGCTCGCGTGAAGCCATCGTTAAGACATACGAACCGACATTTAACTTTGAATCTTGCGCTAGAGCCGAGGCAACTTGGAAGTGATTTCCAAGAAATGCAAGTCCAAAGTACAATACGCTAAATCCAACTGCTGTCACTAACCCAACGCTGATAACCGTCTTCATGTACTCTTTTCTAGAATGAAAATGAAAATCTTTCAGCGTCGTGACTGCAATCACGGAAAACGCAACCGCGGCTAAAGCATCCAGAGTATTATACCCTTCAATAAAGCCTTTTCCAAAAGCGGTAGCCGATGTAAGGGTGGTTTGCCCTGCTAGTTCTGGAGTGGCCTGCCCATAAACAAAAGCTCCGACCGTTACGAGCAGCAGAATTAAACATGCAAAGAGCGGCGTTAGAATTTTCCCGATACTCGATAATAAAGTTGAGCGATTATAGGCTAACGCAAAAGCAACGGCAAAATAAATAGCTGCATACACCATCAGTTCAAACTGTGAATTTGAAAAGAAAGGTGCAATCCCGATTGAGAATGAGACCGATGCCGTACGTGGAATCGAAAAGAAAGGTCCAATCGATAGATATAGCGCCATTAGAAAGGCCAATGAAAAGACTGGATGGATTTTCTCATCAATTTCTTTACGAAAGCCGCCATTAATGATGGTTCCAATTAATAGCGTTCCAATCGCAATACCAACTCCTGATACGATAAATCCTGCCAATGCTGGCCAAAAATGGGTAGCAGATTCGTACCCCAGTGTCGGTGGGAAAATTAGATTTCCAGCTCCAAAGAAAAATCCAAAGAGCAGTAATCCGGTTAATAATCCTTTTCTCATAATGTGTTATTTCTCCTCTAAAAAAGGCCCTTCAAATGCCATTCTTCGCATCCGAAGGGTCTTCTCTCTTATCAATACTATTATTAAGCTACGATTGAGCCATTTGGCATTCCTTCTGGTGCAAACACCACTTGTAGAACACCATCTTTTTCAGCTGAAAGAATCATTCCTTGGCTGATTTGTCCGCGCATTTTACGAGGTTTTAAGTTCGCAACGATAACAACTTTCTTTCCAACGAAAATACTTGGATCTGGATACCATTCTGCAATCCCTGAAAGGATTTGACGGTGACCGCCCGCATCTCCAGCGTCTAAACGGAATTGAAGCAATTTATCTGCTCCTTCCACTGGTTTACATTCAATCACTTCTGCGACTTTTAATTCAATCTTATCAAAGTCATCATACTTGATACTTTCTTTTTCGCTTGAAAGTTCCACTTCTTCTGGGTTCCAGTCTGTGCTTTCTTCTTCGACAGGTGCTCCACCCATTCTTGCTTGAATGTATTCCACTTCTTCTTCAACGTCTAAACGTGGGAAGATTGGTTGTCCTTTTTCGACCACTTTAGTTCCTTCAGGAATCACGCCGAATGTGTGTAATGAAGGGTAATCCATTAACGCACTATCTGTAATTCCTAATTGTTCTAAGATTTGTTTTGGTGTTTCTGTTAGGAATGGTTGTAAAGCTACCGCAATGATTCGTAAGCTTTCTGCTAAGTAATTCATTGTACGAGCTAGTTCATCTTGACGAGCTTCCTCTTTTGCTGCTGACCAAGGAGTTGTTTCGTCAATATATTTATTCGTACGTGACACGAATTTCCAGATAGCTGCTAACGCTATAGAGAACTGCATTTCTTCCATTGCTTCTTCCACTTCAACAATCATTTCCTTAGAAGCATCGACTAATTCTTGGTCAAACGTTGAAACAGGCGCAGTGTATGTAGGAATAGTTCCATCAAAATACTTATTAATCATCGCAACAGTACGGTTTAATAAGTTCCCTAAGTCGTTAGCTAAGTCATAGTTAATTCGTTCAACAAATGATTCTGGAGTAAAGATTCCATCAGAACCGAATGGCACTTCACGTAATAAGTAGTAACGGAGTGCATCTAATCCGTAACGTTCGATTAATGTGTTAGGGTCTACGACATTTCCTTTTGATTTAGACATTTTACCGTCTTTCATCAATAACCAGCCGTGTGCGAAGATTTTCTTTGGTAATGGTAAATCTAACGCCATCAACATAATTGGCCAGTAAATCGTGTGGAAACGAACGATTTCTTTCCCGATAAAGTGAACATCTGCAGGCCAGTAGCGATTGAATAATGTTTCGTCATCACTACCATATCCTAGCGCTGTAATGTAGTTTGATAACGCATCAATCCATACATAAACCACGTGTTTTGGATCATTTGGTACCGGGATTCCCCAGTCAAATGACGTACGTGAAACGGCTAAGTCTTCTAAGCCTGGTTTGATGAAGTTATTAATCATCTCATTTTTACGGGATTCTGGTTGGATGAAGTCTGGATGTTCATCGTAGTATTGCAATAAGCGGTCAGCGTATTTGCTCATTCTGAAGAAGTAAGATTCTTCTTTAACAAGTTCTACTTCGTGTCCACTTGGTGCAACCCCACCAATCATTTTTCCGTCAGCATCACGGTATACTTCGACTAATTGAGACTCAGTGAAGTATTCTTCGTCTGATACTGAATACCAACCTTCGTACTCACCAAGATAAATATCACCATTGTCCACTAATTTTTGGAAAATCTTTTGAACGGCTTTCATATGGCGTGGTTGTGTTGTACGAATAAAGTCATCATAAGAGATATCTAGCTTTTTCCAAAGGTCTTGAATGCCGAAAATAATTTTATCGACGAATTCAATTTCAGAAACGCCTGCTTCTTTCGCCTTTTCTTGGATTTTTTGTCCGTGTTCGTCAGTTCCTGTTAAGAAATAAGTGTCAAAGCCTTGTAGTTTTTTATAGCGAATCATTGCATCGCTGGCTACGGTTGTATAGGCATGACCAATGTGTAAATTACCACTTGGATAGTAAATCGGTGTGGTTAAGTAAAATGTTTTCTTGTCTTCAGCCATGTTGGGAAGAGCCTCCTTGAAATTGTTTAAAGCTAGGCATAGTATACCATACCTACGCAAAAAATACGAGAAGTGAAACCACCTGAACACATGTGGATGGAGCGAGTTGGGGGAAATATTATGTGCTGAGATTCTGTTGGGTGATTCTGGAATTCGGTTAGTGCAGATGATTTCTATGAATCCTTGCGGATTCTTTTTATAATCGCTGTTACGGGGCACCGGTGCAAGCCTGGGTCTTGCACCTTCGAAGCTTCAAACTCGGAGTACGGAACAAGTTCCTACTCCGAGTAATTCTTCTTCGATGCAATTCCCCGTTACTGCGACTATAAAATCCGCAAGTTTCTCCGAAATCATCTATGTAGAAAGCTGGAAATCCAACTGAATTCGGTAATTTTTTACCGCTCCACGATGGTTTTAGTTTTTCTTCGTATATTTTTTGCGTGCATGAATACTTTGAACAATTTCAGGAGGCGGCCTGCTGGAGACAAGGAAACTTTAAGGGAGAATAGAAAAAAGAGAAGGTGGGGAGCCCTTCTCTTTGATGGAGATAACTATATTTATTTCTTCTTACGGTTGAGAATCGCGTTGAGGATGACAGCAAGGATGCTGGCCATAACGATTCCGTTTTTGAAGAACATGCTAAATTCTGTTGGGAGGCTATTGAATAAATTACTATTATTAAAGCCGACGCCGACTGCAATCGATACTGCTGCAATCAAGAAGTTGTGTTCGTTGTTTGCGAAATCCACACGAGCAAGCATCTGCATCCCTTGAAGAGATACGAACCCAAACATCACGATCATTGCTCCACCAATGACCGGATCCGGAATGATTTGTGCTAAAGCACCGAATTTTGGAAGAAGTCCTAATAATAGAAGGAAGGCTGCTGCATAGTAGATTGGAAGACGTGTTTTAATTCCTGACATTTTCACTAAGCCCACGTTTTGAGAGAATCCTGTATATGGGAATGTGTTGAAAATACCACCAAGTAACACGGCTAACCCTTCCGCACGGTAACCGTTGCGAAGACGCGTTTCATCGATTGGATCATTCGTAATATCAGAAAGTGCTAAGTACACCCCTGTCGACTCAACCATGGAAACCATCGCGATAATACACATCATGAAAATTGAAGTGAACTCAAACGTTGGCATTCCAAAGTAAAATGGCGTTGGAACGTGTACAAAAGGTGCTTTAACTACTGGGGCAAAGTCTACTAAGCCCATAACAGCAGCAAGAGTAGTCCCAATCACTAATCCGATTAAGATAGAAATTGATTTAAAGAAACCTTTTGTAAAAATATTGATGACTAAAATAATGGCAACTGTGACAAGTGACAAGATTAGGCTACCCGCTGTCGGATCTGGAACATTACCACCCATATTTCCGATAGCGACTGGAATGAGCGTTAGCCCAATCGTCGTAATAACTGAACCCGTAACAATGGCTGGGAAAAATGTTGCCAATTTCGAGAAGACGCCAGAGATAAGAACGACGAAAATCCCAGACACGATGAGCGCCCCAAACATCGCCCCACTACCATGGTTTTGACCGATAATCGTCAGTGGGGCCACCGATTGAAAGGCTACCCCTAATACGACTGGAAGGCCGATACCGAAGTATTTGTTTAATTGCAATTGTAGAAATGTCGCCAACCCGCACATGAAGATGTCAGTTGAGACTAAGTAGGTTAATTGTTCCGTGTTATATCCGAGAGCTTTCCCGATCATCATTGGAACAAGGATTGAACCTGAATACATGGCTAATAAATGTTGCAGACCGAGGACCATGGCTTGAGAGTGTTTTTCTTGTTGTTGCATTATAAGTCTGCCTCCTTAAATACGACCTGTCCATTTTCAAACCGTTCTAAGCGTGCTAGCGAAAAAACTGGAATTCCTTCTTTTTCTAATAACGCTCTTCCATCTTGGAATGATTTTTCAATGACGATTCCGATGGCTTCCACTTTAGCACCGGCTTGTTCAACAATCTCGATGAGTCCTTTTGCGGCTTGTCCATTCGCTAAGAAATCGTCAACGATAAGGACTTTGTCATTTTCGGAAAGATACTTACTAGCGATAGAGACGGTATTGGAGACTTGCTTTGTAAATGAATAAACTTCTGCAGTGAGGATTCCTTCATTCATCGTGATGTTCTTTGATTTCTTTGCAAAAATCATTGGAACCCCTAGTGCGTCCGCTGTATACAGTGCGGGAGCAATTCCAGATGCTTCAATCGTAACAACCTTCGTAATACCCGCAGTGGCAAATTTGTCCGCAAAGACTTTTCCAATCTCTTTCATCAAGTTTAAATCTACTTGGTGAGTGAGAAAAGAATCGACTTTAAGGATATTTTCGCCTAAAACATAGCCATCTTTTAGAATACGTTCTTCTAATGTTTTCATAAGTCCTCCTTGAAAATAATCGACAGAAACAATGCAACTCCAACCCGGTCCAAAAACCGTACATTTTTAAACCATTTGTTAGGATAGTTATGATTTTACTGTTTTTATTTTGAAAAATCAACTATTTGGCGTGCTTCTTTTTATATTTTACGAACGATATACAAAAACTGAGCCGTAACATTCATTTTTAGAGATGAGAACACAAAAAAACGAGCAGGAGACCTGCTCGTTTATAAGTTAACTGTTAACTTTATTATTCTTCTGCTTTTTTATTTGTAATAAATACTAAAGCTCCGATTGTAGCGAAGATTGCAGAAACAACCCAGTACGCATCACTCATTGTACCAGTATTTGGTAATTCTGGATTTGGCGTAGTTGTTGAAGTTTCAGATACTGGAGGAACCACTGTAGTTGAGCCAGTTGTTGAACCTTCTGTTGTTGTTGTTGTTGATGACGATGGTGCTTCCGTCGTTGTTGTTGTTGATGACGATGGTGCTTCTGTCGTCGTTGTTGTTGTTGTCGCTGGCGCTTCCGTCGTCGTCGTTGTTGTTGTCGCTGGCGCTTCCGTCGTCGTTGTTGTTGTCGTTGTCGCTGGCGCTTCTGTCGTCGTCGTTGTTGTTGTCGCTGGCGCTTCCGTCGTTGTTGTTGTCGTTGTCGCTGGCGCTTCTGTTGTTGTTGAAGTCGTCGTTGATGATTCTGTTGTTGATGTAGTTGTTGTCGTTGTAGTAGTTGTTGTCGTAGTTGTTGGTTTATTTGAAGTATTTACAACTTTGATAACATTAGAATCGTTGATTGGTTCAACTTTTGAAGTATAACCCTCAGGTGTATTCGTTTCTTCTACTGAATAAACAATCGGTTGTCCATCTTTAATACCTGGTAATTTAGAAAATTCTGCAGACCAACCAGAACCTTTTGTTAATGTCTTAGTCATACCTTCCAATTTTTGACCATTTGCAAATAATTGAACAGTAATGTCTTTACGATCAGATTCACTATCGCCAACCCATTCTTTTT
>CAURBR010000033.1:0-13247 GCA_963523415.1 uncultured Streptococcus sp.
TTCTTGGAACGGTTTTAAAAGCGAACGTTCGCTTAACAGTGATATTAATTTATCATAATCATTGGGGGTTTGCAAACGAAATGTATTCTCATTTTTAAAAATAAATTTATCGTTTTTTATTCGATTCCCTCTTTACATTCTAGAGTCACACTCGTATAATAGAGAATGCAATTGCCGAAATAGCTCAGCTGGTAGAGCAACGCACTCGTAACGCGTAGGTCGCAGGTTCGATCCCTGTTTTCGGCATCTTCAGCCGTTCAAGAGAAACTCTCTTGGGCGGCTCTTTTTCTATCTATTACTATAGAAGAAAACGGTTGGGAATTACCCAACCGTTTTCTGTTGTACTAGTTCAATAATCTTTAAAACAACGTCGCTAGCTTTTTGCATACTTTCTAGCGTTACGAATTCATATTGCCCATGAAGGTTCTCTGCCCCAGTAAATAAGTTTGGAGTTGGAATTCCTTTATAGGTAATAATACATCCATCCGTTCCACCACGGAAAGGTTGCACATCCGGTGTAACCCCACATTCTTTATAAGCTTCAAGCGCTACTTCGACAGAAGTCATATCATCTTTTAAGATTTCATACATATTATAGTACTCATCATAAATCGTGCATTCGATACGAGGCACATCATACGTTGCATTTTGCGCATCGACGATTTGTTGGAACTGCGCTTTTCTCTCTTCGAATTTCTCCATCGAGTGATCTCGAATAATATATTCAAGTTCTACTTGACCAATATCTCCAGACTGTTTAGAGAGCATGAAAAATCCTTCGTGTCCACTAGTTCGTTCAGGCACTTCATCTACTGGCATACGTGCAAATAGTTTTGCTGCTTCCGCCAATGCATTGACCATGACATTTTTGGCTTGTCCTGGATGGACACTCGTTCCGTGAATCGTCACTACTGCCCTAGCAGCATTAAACGTCTCATATTCGAGTTTGCCCACAACACCACTATCCAATGTGTACGCAAACTTAGCAGGCATCCGTTCCGCTTTAAAACGATGCGCTCCTTTTCCGATTTCCTCATCTGGCCCAAATGCTACCCAAATGTCTCCATGCAAAATCTTTGGTTGTTCGATGAGATGAAGACAAGCCTCAAGAACAGAAACTAATCCAGCCTTATCGTCTGCTCCTAGTAAAGTAGTTCCATCTGTCGTAATCAATGTTTCTCCGACATAATGCTTAAGATTAGGAAACTCACTAACTTTCATCACTAAATTTTTATCAGCGTTCAACACCACATCTTGTCCATTATAATTCTTATGGACTTGTGGATTGATATTTTCAGCATTAAAATCCGCCGTATCGACATGCGATACAAATCCAATTGCAGGAGTTTGATTTCCTTCTGGAAGATTACTTGGCAACAGCGCCACTAGATAACTATCTTCTGGATCGAGTTCAACGTTTTGAAATCCGTAATCAACCAACTCTTTTCGTAGCATTTCTAAGAAATCCCATTGGCTTTTTGTCGTTGGAATACTTGTTGATTTCAAATCACTGCGTGTATTGATTTTTGCATAGCGGATAAATCGTTCAAGCATTGTAGGATACATTTTAATAAGAGTCATCTTCTTTCACTTGATGGAAATCTAAATCAGCAATTGTTTCACGACCAAACATTTCAATGGCTACTTTAATTTTTTGTTTTTCTTGATCCAATTCTACAACTTTACCAGTCATATCATTAAAGGCACCTTCTGTAATAATTACATAGTCTCCAACAGATACATGTAAATCAACTGGAGCATACACCTTTTCACCGATACGTCCTAAGATAACTTCTACTTCTTCCGGTAATAATGGAGATGGTTTTGAACCAGCACCGTGCGAGCCAACGAAACCAGTGACACCTGGAGTGTTACGAACGACATACCATGCTTGGTCTGACATCACCATTTCAACTAAAACATATCCTGGGAATGTTTTTTCTACGATTGTTTTTGTTTTACCATCTTTTTCTTCAACTGCTTCTTCCTCAGGAACAATCACGCGGAAGATATTTTCTTCCATTCCCATACTTTGGATACGTGACAAAAGATTTGATTTTACTTTATTTTCGTAACCTGAGTAAGTGTGCAATACAAACCATTCTTTTTCCATTATAACTCCTCCTCGAGTCCATCATTTTTCCATACAAAAAAACCTTCATTTCGAAGGTTTTCGTTACTCATAGTATAACACTTATCAATCGAAAGTACTATTATTTTAAAAGGAATGTGATTAGTTGATGAACGCCATAGTCCACAACTGCAAAAAAGACTAACGCTGCTAGTACTGTCATCACTACTGTAATAGTATATTTGTTGACTTCCTTCCCAGTAGGCCAAGTTACTTTTTTCATTTCTTTAATTACATTTGATAAGAAACGCATTTGAAATCTCCTCTTCCTTTTATTTTGTTTCACGATGTAGTGTTTGTTTGTTGCAATATTTACAGAACTTTTTAATTTCTAATCGTTCTACTCGGCGATTTTGTCCAAGAGTAATCGTATAATTTCTTGATCCACATTCGCTACAAGCTAACGCTGCTTTTTTCTGAGCCATGTTCTCACTACTTTCTATAAATCCATATCTCCTTAATCATAAAAAAACACGTCCCTTTTGTCAAGTAGGCACTGACACAAAAACACCCTTCCCATTTTTAGGAAAGGTGCAATCTCATTTATTAAAACAATTTCAAATATTGGTCTAATTCCCATTGAGTCACTTGGCTACGATACGCAGCCCACTCAAAGCGTTTAGCCTCTACAAAGTTATCAAAGATATGTCCACCTAGAGCAGATTTCACTGTTTCGTCTGCTTTTAAGTAGTCTACTGCTTCTAGTAGTGTTCCAGGTAAATCATCAATGCCCGCTTCCTTACGTTCACGAGATGTCATTGAATAGATGTTACGATCGACAGGAGCAGGAACGTCTAACTTTTCCTTAACTCCTTCAAGCCCAGCCGTTAAAATGGCTGCCATTGCTAAGTATGGGTTTGCCGCTGGGTCAACGCTTCGTAATTCAATACGCGTCGATACTCCACGAGATTCAGGAATTCGAATCAACGGTGAACGGTTACGCGCAGACCATGCAATATATACAGGTGCTTCATATCCTGGCACCAAACGTTTGTAGGAATTAACTGTAGGATTACATACTGCTGTTAAAGCTTTCGCATGTTTCATAACCCCTGCAATAAAATGACGGCAAGTATCGCTTAATTGTTGTTCGCCATTTTCATCAAAGAATGCATTTTTACCATCTTTATCAAATAACGATAAGTTAAAGTGCATTCCGCTTCCTGCGATACCAAATACTGGTTTTGGCATAAATGTCGCATGTAATCCATGTTTACGAGCAATGGTCTTCACAACTAATTTGAATGTTTGAATATTATCACACGCAGCAACTGCATCTGAGTATTTCCAATCGATTTCATGTTGCCCAGGAGCTACTTCATGGTGACTAGCTTCAATATCAAATCCAATTTTTTCTAATTCTAGAACGATTTCACGACGACATTCTTCCCCTAAATCGATTGGGGCTAAGTCGAAGTAACTACCTTGATCGTTCCCTTCGAGCGTAGGTTCACCATTTTCATCCATTTTGAAAAGGAAGAATTCTGGTTCGGGCCCTAAGTTAAAGCTTGAGAATCCTAATTCTTTCATTTCATGTAAGATTCGTTTCAAGTTAGAACGTGGATCTCCCGCAAACGGCTTCCCGTCTGGTTTATACACATCGCAGATTAAACGGGCGATTGTTCCATGTTGACCTGACCATGGGAATACAACCCATGTAGATAAATCTGGATATAAATACATATCACTTTCTTCGATTCGAACAAATCCTTCAATAGAAGAACCGTCAAACATCATCTTGTTGGCTAATACTTTATCTAGTTGAGAAATGGGTACTTCTACATTTTTGATTGTTCCTAGAATATCTGTAAAAATGAGTCGTAGATAACGAACGTCCTTTTCCACAACTTGTTTTCTAATTTCTTCAGGTGTAATCATCTTTTTCCTCCTACAAATTCCACTTGTCTTCTCCAGACAAACGACTAATATGCATGATTTCATCATAAAAAATACGACGAACATCTTCATCCGTTAAAGGTTCTCCGGCAACTGGTGTTAAATGAGTATTCTCTTTCTTTTGAAACAATTTTTGAATAGCAACAATTGTAAGGCCATCTGCAAGATAGTCTTTGATTTCTAATAAACGATCGACATCATTTAACGAGAACATTCTCCGATTCGTATCAGAACGGTCTGGAACAACTAAGCGCTGTTCTTCGTAATAACGAATTTGTCTAGCAGACAAATCGGTCAACTTCATCACTGTTCCAATTGGAAAGACCGCTAACGAACGGCGTAATTCTTTTTCACTCATCCGGATTCTCCTTTACAACTGTATTCTAAAAAAGGGAGGATTTTTTGTCAATCAAACTCTCACGTCTTATGTTATATAATCTAACATAAAAAAGAAGCGTTGTCTTGCAAGGTGTAACAACGCTTCTTTCCTTTTTCGTACTTACTTAAATCCGTAAGGTGGTCTCACTCCTTCCTTAGATGATTCTTTCCTAAACTACTAATTCTTTTTAACGACCTCGACCTGGTCCACCTTGACCGCCTCTAGGCCCACCGTGTCCCATTGTTGAAATGGTTGCTTCTTTTGAAGCTGTCACTGTAGTCGTTTCACTTCCTACTTTAAGCGTATATGTCTCGCCTTCTTTTAATTGAGGGCTACTAATCAATACTGTTTCAAAAGTTTTTGAAGCTTTTAGACTCGTTACAGTGTTACCTGAAGAATCTACTACTTCAATAGTCACTCCAGCAGAACCTTTGACCGTCGCCATTAGGTAGGCTTGGTTTGAAGAACTGTCAAATCCCATTGTCATTTGTCCATCATCGACAAAGAGTACTGTTCCTCCATTTAATGTTGCTTTATCATCATAGTCTAGCGCCGCATTAGCACCACTCGTTGGACCATTGACAATGATGGTACCTCCATTAATTTCGATTGAGCCATTGGCATCTAACCCATCGCCCTCTGCATCGACTGTTAACGTTCCTCCGTCAATCACAATTTTTACTTCACCAGCTTGATCAAGGTTTTTTGCATTCTTAGCCGATTCTTTTACTGTTTTAGTCTGTTGCCCAGGTCCTTGTTCATCAGAAGATTCAAGAGTCCAATCTTTTGCATTTAATCCGTCATCAGAAGATTTTACAGTAATTGTTCCACCTAATTGATGAATATATCTAGCTTCTAATCCTTCATCACTCTTTTGAACATCGATTACAGTTCCTTCATCTATTTCCATTGTATTTGAAGCATTCACACCATCATCTCCTGCGTTTGATGTGATAGTTGCATTTACTAGATAGATATTTCCAAGTAACACATCATCTTCATTATCAGCATGTAGTCCATCTTCATCTGCCGTTACGTTCAAAGTAGCACCCGATACATTGATAAAATCATTTGCGGCTACAGCATGTTTTTTAGCGGTTGCATTTACCGTTGCATCTATAATTCGGATACCATCTTTTGATTTAATCGCATTGCTCGCATTACCGTTTACGGTTAATGTCCCTTTACCGTTAATGGCTAAGTCACTATCAGAGTAGATGGCTCCTTTAACAGTTGAAGTAGACTCATCTTCAATCGCATTTGTAGTCCCTTCAGCTAACGTAACAATCACTTTTTTTGACGTATCCACTAATAATGGGGCTTCCGTGTTTTTCAATGTGGCATTTTTGAAGACAATTTGAACCTCATCTTCTTTTCCTGCTGCGACTTTTAGTTGAACATTTGTCGCAGTCCCTTCTACGATGTACGTACCCGCTTTCGTAATTTCAACAGTACTACCGTTAACCGTTACCCCTTCCCCAGAGGCCGTTGCGGTAGTCCCTTGTAAAGAAATCTTAACAGCTGTCGCCTCATCATAAGTTGCTTTCAAATCTGAAGTTTCGAAGTAGGTTGCCGTCGAAGCGGCTGTAGTATTGGTTGACTGCGTTGTTTGATTTTGTCCTTCCACTTGAGTTAGCACTCCTTGTGACGTACAAGCGGCTAGTCCTAGAGAAATAAATAGTGTCGTTGTTAATAGTTTCGCTTTATAGTTGTTCATCTCTATTCCCTCGATTCTTTTGTTTATGCTTTTAGTATAGAGACTAAACTTAAAATGAACTTAAAATAAAAAAATAACCCATGGAAAATTTTATCCATGAGTCTTTTCATTATTTCTTTTGTTCTGTAAACCCCAACATTTCGGCAGCTTTTTTACTTCTAGAAAACGAAGCCTCATCGTCTTCCCCAATTAAGTAACTACTCTGAGCAAGGTGTAAAAGCAATAAATTGTCACTTTTCTTTATTGTTGACCACTTAATTTTCTTTAAATCAATTTCAAGGGATACAATGAGTTTGCCATCTTTTTCTGTCATTGAAGTCACTACTCCATCCATCCCTTTAACAGTTTCAAAGAGCCTTTTGTTCTCCTCACGATAATCAGAATCATCAGCTGGAGTAATCGTTTCGATTTTAAGCTTTGTCACAATATCTTTTTCTTTATCATACGTATAAACTAAAGCCCCTTCCACATCTCCTAATTTTTGAGTAAGTGTGGCTGTCTCTTGCGAGCTACAAGCTACTAAAATAAGAACCAAACCTAAGCTCATCAAAATTGAAAGTAATTTTTTCATATGACTTCTCCTACCAATTTATTTATTTCATTATAGGGTCCTCTAAAAATTCTGTCAACGCGAATAAAAATAACACCTAAATATAAAATTTATGATTTTAATCAAAAAAGACTTGAACAAATCACGGTTCAAGTCTTTTCATTTTATTTTTTAGGTTTCTCTTTAAAGCCTTTTCCTTCAATCAAGGCTTTACTTTGCGAGTAACTAGGCTTATCTCCTTGGCCCGCAACATAAACGCCTAAAAAGATATCTTTTATCGGACTTCCTTTTGATTGTAGAAGTTCCGAATAAGAAACCTTTGTAAAATCCACTTCGATTGTCGTCACAAGTTTATTTTCTTTAAATTCTGTTTTAGCATTCACACCATTTAGCGAAGATAACTGCTGTATCATCATATCTTGAATCGCTTTCACCGATTTTCCCATTTCAGAATCCGGACGAGCATCGATTGATACAGTCACTTCTACTTTAGTAAGAGTATCTTCTTTTTGTTGATAAGTATACTTAACGGTCTGATAAGTGGATGAATTATCTAAAACGAATTCTGATTTAGATTCAGAAGAACACGCACTTAGACCCAAGATTAAAGTCACTCCAAATAAGAATCGAAGAAATAGCTTCATTTTCATCCCTTAGTTTACCTTTCCTTATTTTGTTTTTTCAGTAAACCCAACTGCAGTAATCGAGTCTTTAGACTTCGTGAAGCTAACATGATCTCCATCTTCTTTTAGATAAGGACTAGCAGCTACTTGTTGTAAGAAAGTTCCTGTGCTACTTTTCATTTTAGAAACTGGACATTTCTTTAAGTCAATTTCCATAAAAGCTACTAACTTATTATCTTTATCTTGAATGGAAGAAGTAACACCGTCAATTCCTTCAACAGTCTTAAAGAGTCGTTCAATCGAAGCTTTTTCAGAAGCATCCTCATTAGAACCAGAAGATTCTAAACGAATTTTGGATACGACATCTTTAGATTTATCATACGTATAAGTAACAGTCCATTGTTCATTATCAATTGGTTTCGTAAATACAGAAGTAGTTTCCGAACTGCAACCGAATAATACAAAAATAAAAATAAATCCTAGCAGTCCTTGAAAGATTTTTTTCATCTTAGAAACCTCTTTTCATTACGCTTTCTTTTTAGATAATTTTTGATAGTAGAAATAAACTGTAATCACTGCTGCTACAAAAGCTACAAAATAGAAAAATACAGCTATTTTAGCACCACCATCTAATCCATTGACAAAATCTTGACCACTTCGAGCAGCGTTGTAAGGATTAGACAAAGCGTCATTAATAATACTATTAATCGCTGTGTTTGATTTTCCGCTAATGAAATCAGAAAGCATTCCTAACGCTTTTAAGAAGTTAGCACCTAAAATATGTGCTAAGTACACTGAAAGAACCATTCCAATCGAAGCAACGTTGATATTTGAAAATACATTTTTACCTTCACTGTGAGCAACATATAAGAAGTAAGCTAGAAAAACAGTTGCAACGATTGTAAGGAAGAATGTAAGTCCAAAGTATAGATTTAGATTTGATAATTTATTACTTATTTGGTAGAGCGTTGCAAAGTTGACTTGGAAATTCATTGCGTTGAAGACAACTAATAAGGTTAAAATCGCAATCACACCTGATAAACCTAAGAAAATTTTCTCGAATAATGAATTTTTATTATAGCTTGCTACTTTTTCAGCTGCTTCATTCAATTTTGCCTTATTTTCTTCGCTAAAGACTTTTTCTGCCACTGCTTCCACTTTTTCTTTGGCAGTACCAGCAACATCTTCTGCATGTTCTTTGACATTTTCTACAACTTCTTTAAAGTCGCCGTCTGCTTCAGGAAGTTTAGATTCTGTAGTTTGCACTACTTCTTTTGCTTCTTCAGCAGTTTCTTTAACAGCCTCCACAACTGTTTCTTTGACTTCTGTTTCTTTTACAACAGCGTCTTGTTCTACATTTTTGCTTTCATTTTGATCCATATAAGCACCTCATTTTTTATTTTCTTTAAACAGTTTATCACAATCTTCATCATTCTTCCACATTTTAAAAACAGAAATAAAAAGGAGAGGCAAGTCCTTCGTCCTGCTTCTCCTTTAAGTATTTTTATTGTAATACTGTTCCATCTGCCAATGTGATGACAGTGTTGCATCTGTTGTTAAGTTTGTTGCTGCGTCCCCTTGTGTTACTTGGTTGCTTCCACCAAATCCTTCTCCTCCAGGTTTAGCTGGGGGAACCTGTTGGCCTTGAGCTTGAGATGTCTCTGCCTGAGTTTGTGTTTGTGTGCTTTGGCATGCGACTAAGGTGGTCGCAATAGTAATCGTGGATAATAGAACAATCATTCTGTTTCTTTTCATTTTGGTTCCCCTCGCTTCCTATCAACTATTTGTTGATGGTTCTATCTTAACGAGATTACTTAAAATGAACTTAAAACAAAAAAGTTTTTCAAAAAAGTTTTTTGAAACTGAAAATTATCATATATGATAATTACTATATATGATAATTTCGTACGAAAAAAAGACGTCGGAAGGATGTACCAATACCTTTGACTTTCTATCTATCTTAAATCACTATAAAAATAAAAGCCCAATCTTTTCTACAGATTGGGCTAATCCTCTTCAGGATTCCATTGGTATTTTTTCAACGAAACATTTGTTGGACTTTCAAAAAGGATTCCTTCTGATTCTAACAATGCTTTTTGGTCAAGCCATCCCGGCATAAGTCTTCCTCTTGCATTCACAACCCTGTGACAAGGATAGTGGCCATATAAATCTACCTGACTTAAAATCTTTCCGACTAATCTTGCATTTTTCGGCCGACCTATGAGATTAGCAATCTGTCCATAGGTAGCAACTTTTCCGCTTGGAATTTCACCAACCACTTCTAAAACTTCATAGATAAGTCGATCATCCATTTTTCTCACCCTCAATGACAAAGCGAATTTGAGTTTCACTTGTGAGTTCTGCTGTCAACTGTACATCGTTCGTTTCGGCAATCTTCTGTGCAATAGAAAGGCCTAATCCACTTCCGCCTGTCGTACGATTTCTCGAACTGTCTACGCGGTAGAAGCGATCAAAAATCTGACTGACCTGTTCCTTTGTCATCGGCTCTGCTTCATTTCCGATAGCTAATTGATTTCGTTTCGCCTCAACGGTAATCATCGGTTCACCAACTGTATATTTCATTGCGTTATCCAGCAAAATTCGTACCAACGCAATCATTGCATCCTTATTGGTTACGATAATGGTTTGCGCTTCTCCAATAAATTTCACCTGAAGACCTTTTTCATTTAAAACAGGCGAAACCTCTTCAACCACATTTTTAGTAATAGCGACTAAATCAACTTTTTCTTTGGTCACTGCAGCCTCTCCTTCATCATATCTAGAGAGAATGAGCATCTGTTCTACAAGTGAATTCAAACGCTTAATTTGTCGCTTGTTACTGTCGACAAACTTCTCTTCTGTCCCCATCATCGCCAGTAAATCATTGTTTGCTGAAAGAACTGCTAACGGCGTTTTAATTTCATGGCTGGCATTAGCGATAAACTGTTGTTGACGTTCCACGTTTTCTACAAAAGGACGAATTGCTCTTCTTGAAACGCGTCTTACAATAATGTACACGACTCCCATACAGATGATAAAAACAACACTCGTTAATATGAGTAACCGATTGATTTGTTGCACTTCCCGATTGGCATCGACAAATACAATTAGTTTAGTAGAATCCGTTACTCCCACACGGTAACGCATATTTTGTTCCCAACCAAGTTGCTTCATTCCTTGTGAAATTTGTAAAGCCTTCTCTTTTAAAGTAGCCTCGTCTACTGAAACAAGTCTTGAGTTATCCACTGACTGAACCTCTCCGTCCACTACTTGAACCGTCGCAAAACGCGTTGCTAATTCATCATCCTTACGCATTTCTTGACCAATGGGTAGGCCATGTTTTGGATGTTCCTTGACTCCGTTGTTACTAGGTGCTTCTGGAAAGCTCCCGTTATTCTCTACTAGCATCATTGATAACTGATCCACTTGTGCTACTGTCTGCCGGTAGTTTAACGCATTAATAATCACTAAAACGACAAACAATACCACCGCAAAAGATAGCATCGCACTTTTCACAAAACTTTTTTGAAGTTGTTTAAACATACAAACTCCCCTTTTTCATTTTGGTTACGCTTCGACCAACAATTGATATCCCAATCCACGCGCCGATTTAATCGTTACGTTAGCGTTTAGGGATGCTAACTTCTTGCGTAAAGAAGAAATATTCACCCAAACCACATTGATTTCAGCATCTGAATCAAGTCCCCACACTTTTTCCATAATGAGATCTGTAGATAACACTTGATTGCTATTCATCATAAAGTATTCCATCAATTGAAACTCCTTATTATTCAATAGCACTTGCCCACTAGAAGATTCCATCGTGAACTTATCACGGTTCAGCTGAATATTTCCAATCGTCATTACAGAAGCCACAAAAACATTTGGACGTCGAAGTAACGATTTCACACGCGCTAATAACTCTGGCGCTTCAAAAGGTTTCGTTAAATAATCATCCGCACCTTCTTCTAACCCTGTAACCTTGTCTTCTAATTGACTTTTCGCGGTTAACATTAATACTGGTGTAGAATTCCCTTGTGCACGTAATTCGTGAATCACTTCTAAGCCACTTTTTTTTGGCATCATCACATCTAAGATAATCAAATCATAAGTAGTTGATTCGGCATAAAAAAGCGCATCAGCTCCATCGTATACTACTTCTACACTATACTTTTGTATTTCCAGCATCATTTTTAATGCTTCTGCTAAATCCACTTCATCTTCCGCAATTAAAATTCTCATGTCTGTTCCTCTTCTTTGTTCTTTAGGCCATTTGTTTTTAGCTTATTTTACTGTATCTTTTCACTGCATGTATGCTCAAATGAGATTAATAAATCTCGTAATTGTTGTTTCTGTGAGCAGTCCAAACCTCTTAATGCATGTTCCACCATTTGGTGCTGTTCAGGTACTAACCGTTGTAATAGATTGGAGCCTTTTTTCGTCAATGAAATATATTTTGTCTTCCAGCACTTATCCACTGAAATCAATGACAAATCTTCTAGATGACGAATACAATGTGTAATATTTCCTTGTGTTAAATGTAAAGTTTCAGCAATAGACTTTTGATTGATTCTCTCATTTCTAAAAATCACGTACAACGCCTCAAAATGTGTTGGATTTAACCCAACTTCTTTCAATGAAACTGAAAACCGACGTAAGTTTTCATTATAAATCTTCATAATGGTCATCCATATTTCGTGGGAAACATTCATTTTCTCGCATTTTGTCACCATACAAGCACCTCTTTCTCGATTTAATTTACTATTGAAATGATATTCTGTCAAACGCTTTCTCTTCTCAAAAAGAAAGCTCTATCCTCCCAATAAAAAAGACCTGGTCTCAGGTAAACCAGGCCTTCGGAAAGCACAATTCCCTATTTTGCTATCCATATTTTTTTTTGACGAATCAACAGCACGCAGGCAATGACTACAACTGCAAAGGTCCCAAGTGCTGCCGTTCCGTTAACAGTGAATGAGTATAATTCTGGGCTTGTTCCTGCAGGAGCAAATTTCCCCCAGAAAATAACACCTGCGATGTAATGAAGGAAGTAGCGAACTCCTACTGCAAGAAAGCCAGCTAGAACTGCCCAAAGAAGTGCAGCCTTTTCTTTTTGATCCTTCAACGCTTTTTGGAAAGGCCCAGATAAAAGACCTGCAAGACCCATCGCAGAAAAAGCAATTAAATATTCAATTAATACTTGTTCAACAGAGAGAAACTCTACTTTTCCAAGTGGGAAATGTAATAACCCCCATAACAACCCAGCTGCTAATCCTGGTGTTAATCCTCTGCGAAGCGAAAAAATAACTAAAACAATTGCACCCCAAGACGGTGTAAACCACCCAACAAATTTTGGAATAAAGGACATCGCCATTGCTAATGCCGCAATAATTGCTACTTCTACTAAGACTGTAACATTTCTCTTCATACAAAAAGAGCCTCCTTTGTATTTTTGAAAAACACAAAGAGACTCCATTTCATTCGAAATTAACATACAATTCCTACGCACGTACTAACGTAACAGGTTCAAGGGTTTGTATCTACATCTCAGCCAAAAGGCACCCCTTTGTATTTTTCTTTTATTCAACTGTATTCACTATACTCTAGTACAGTTACTTTTGCAAGCACTTTTTACGCTTGCGTATTTTTCTTAGCAAGAAATGCCATTGAAAGACCAGCAACGAATGTCATAACCGCTACCCACAAGCCGTCTGCTTTTGTTCCTGTATTTGGAAGTTCAGGTTGTTCTTCTGTCGTTGTTGTATTTTCTGTTGTTACTACAGTACTTGGGCCTTCAGTTGTTGTTGAAGACGTTGTTGTTGATGTCGATGGTGCTTCCGTCGTTGTTGTTGTTGTTGTCGCTGGCGCTTCCGTCGTCGTTGTTGTCGTTGTCGATGGTGCTTCCGTCGTCGTTGTTGTCGTTGTCGCTGGCGCTTCCGTCGTCGTTGTTGTCG
>CAURBR010000034.1:0-11015 GCA_963523415.1 uncultured Streptococcus sp.
GCTCAGGGACGAAACACTGGACCGGAGTAACGCAAGGGACTTGGAACAAGTCGTGAGGATACTACGGGAAGTGGACGTCGGACCTGTGAGCCCAAGTTCAACTAAACCAGGATACGAGGGCGAATGCTCAGGGACGAAACACTGGACCGGAGTAACGCAAGGGACTTGGAACAAGTCGTGCGGATACTACGGGAAGTGGACGTCGGACCTGTGAGCTCGAGTTCAACTAAAACAAGACGTGAGAAATCACAACAAAAAAATAGAAACAAAAGGGGAAATTTAAATGAACATTAAAAAATTATTCGTAGCTGCAGCGGCAGCATTAACATTAGCAGCATGTGGAGCATCACAAACTTCAAAATCAGATAACAAGGCAGCAGATTCAAAGCAAGCATCAAAACATGTTAAATTAGGGGTTAACGCTGGAAACCATGAAGTGTGGGATGACGTTATTGCTCGTTTGAAAGAAAAAGAAGGTATTGAAGTAGAATTAGTAGAATTTACTGACTACGTACAACCTAACCAAGCGTTAGAAAATGGTGACGTTGATTTGAACTCGTTCCAAACAATTATTTACTTAGAAAACTTCAACAAAGAACAAGGAACACATATCAAACCAATCGGATACACAGTTATTGCACCAATGGGTATTTACTCTAAGAAAATTAAAAATGTAAGCGAACTTAAAGATGGCGATACGGTAGCCATTCCAGAAGATACTTCTAACAACTCTCGTGCATTACGCTTATTGCATGCAGCAGGTGTAATTAAATTAAAAGATCCAAATAATACATTAGCTACAAAAGATGATATCGTTGAAAATTCTAAAAACTTAAAGATTACTGAATTACCTGCTGGTCAAACAGCTCGTGCATTAGATGATGTGACAGTTTCATTAATCAACAACGGTTTTGCTGTTGAAGCTGGATTCCAACCAACTAAAGATTCTATCTTCATCGAACAAATTACTGATTCTTCACAACCTTACTACAACGTAATCGCTGTTAAAGAAGGTAACGAAAACAATGAAGTTTACAAAAAAATCGTAGAATACTACCAATCTCCTGAAACAGCTAAGAAAATCGAAGAAGTTTCAAAAGGTGCTAACGTACCAGTTTGGGAAAAAGCTAAATTAAACAACTAGGATGTGAGAAAAAGCGGTTAGAGACGATGACGGTTCGAGATTTGCCGTAAACGACTTGGAAAGTCGTACGGACAAAGCGAGAAAGGCTTGAGTCTCTGCTTTTTCGAACTCAACTACAACTAGGATGTGAGAAAAGGCGTTAAGAAACGAATCACTGGAGACAAATAACGCAAAGGACTGCTTGCAGTCGTGCGGATATTTGTCGAAGTGGACGTCGTTTCTGCCTTTTCGAACTCAACTACAACTAGGATGCGAGCAATCGCGTTCAGAAATGGAACGTTGGACTCGAACGCCGAAAGGAACGTGAAACGTTCTGCGGACGTTTGAGGAAACGCACGCCATTTCTGCGATTGTGAGCTCAACTTCACAGGATGTGAGTCATCGCGTCAAATACTAAGTTGCGAGAAAAGCAAAATGTAACTTATATGTTACATTTTGGAAAAAACAAAACTATAAGAGGCTTGCTCAGCAGGCCTCTTTATTCAATGGAAGAAGGATAAACGATGAGCGATATTCGAGAAAAAGCACAAGCAATAGAAGAGTATCTTGTTTCGACAAGAAGACATTTTCATGAAAATCCAGAATCAAGTTTAAAAGAATATGACACAGCAGCAACGATTCGCAAGGAATTGACCTCTTTTGGGATACCGTTTGAAACCGTTGGAGAAACGGGAACTCTAGCCATTATCAAAGGGGGAAAAGGTGAAGGGAAGAAGGTTCTTCTTCGTGCAGATATTGATGCGCTAGAATTACCTGACTGTACTGGTAAATCATATGCCTCTAAAAGAGAAGGGTTAAATCACGCTTGTGGTCATGATGCTCATGCATCTATGGGGTTAGGGACTGCCAAGATACTCAACGAATTAAAAGATTCATTTGCTGGGACTGCGCTGATTGCATTTCAACCAGCAGAAGAAATTGGAGCTGGGGCTAAACAATTTGTTGCTTCTGGAAAGATTGCAGATATTGATGAATCATTTGCAATCCATGTTAACTCAGGGCATCCAGTTGGGACATTTTTAGTTCAAGGAGGTCCAGTCAATGCCTCGTGTGATATCTTCAAAATCAAAGTCACTGGGCAAAGTGCTCATGTGGGACGGCCTCACCTTGGTCATGATGCGTTAGTAACCGCTAGTGAAATTGTAGTAGCACTTCAAACGATTGTGGCACGAGAAATAGCTCCTGGGGAACGTGCCGTTGTTGGTGTGGGCAAATTAAACGCAGGGACACGGTACAATATTGTTGCTAATGACGCAACTTTAGAAGGTACAATTCGTGCATTTAACCATGAAACGAGAGCGCATCTGAAAGAGGCTGTTACAAGAATTGCGAAGGGGATTGCTTCTACACATCGTTGTGAATGTGAAATTGACTGGTACGATGCTGCAGCGCCTGTGATTAACACTCCAGAGCTAGCAACAGCTTTCCAAAAAGTAGGGTGTAATCTTCAAGGAATTGAAAACGTGATTACTGAGTATGAATTAGCCATGGGCGCAGATGATTTCGCTGATTATTTAGTCGATAAACCTGGTGTATATGCGCTATTAGGAAGTCAGTCTGGAGAAGATACTGCTTATGGCCATCACCATGAAAAGTTTGATATTGATGAACGCGTGTTACCTCTAGGAGTGGCGTTAGAAGTATCTTATTTCTTAGATCGACTAGCATAATTGATTTGGTTAAACAGAGGTTGGGGTATTTCCAACCTCTTTTTTCTAAAAAAACAAGTAAAATAAGTGCAAATTCGCTGAAAAACATAATTTTTTTAAAAGAATGTATCCAAGAGGCGCTTCAATATGCTATAATTTTTTCGAATATGAAAATGATTATCATTTCATAGAAATGTAAATTGTAAATGGGGAGTATTTTTATGATTCCGTTGTTGGAACAACTAGAAAAGAATTGTCAAGACAAAAAAGTAATCTATAGACATGACTTGATGCCAGAAGAAGAGTTGGATGCCCAAAAGGTTTGGGAATATTCAGACCGCCTTGCAGCATACATAGAAGATACTTATCCGGGGAATCATTCTCCGATTGTGGTATACGGGCATAAGCATCCGTTCATGTTAGTTTATTTTTTGGCGTGTGTGAAGTCGGGGCATGCTTATTGTCCAGTAGATGTAAATACACCAATTGACCGTGTGAAAGATATTATTGCAACTGTAAAGAGCCCGCTTGTGTTTGCTAGTGAGTCTCTATCGGTAGAGGATTCTTTAGTAACGGTTGAAAATGCAAAGGAAATCATTCGTCAAACTAATCGCTGTATTTCAAAAGACAGTTATGTCAAAGATGAAGATGTCTTTTATATTATCTTCACCTCAGGTAGTACTGGAAAACCAAAAGGAGTTTCCATCACGTATTCGAACTTAAATCATTTCTTAGATTGGTTTACTGGATATTATAAAGGCAAGGGACCTCAAATTTTTCTAGGGCATCCACCATTCTCATTTGACTTGTCTGTGATGTCATTATGGCCAGCATTGTATTTACATGTCCCATTAATTCAAATTGACAAGAAGCATTTAGAAGATTTTAAGGTATTGTTTGCAACGTTAAAAGAATCTAAAGCAACTGTATGGATTTCAACTCCGTCATTTGCGGAAATGTGTCTAGCAGACCCAAGTTTTAATCAGACATTACTACCGGAATTAGAACAATTTGTATTTTGCGGAGAGAAATTATTTAGTTCTACTGTAAGTAAATTGTTTGAACGCTTCCCAAATGCAGAAGTAGTCAACACATATGGCCCAACAGAGTCCACAGTAATGGTTACTTGGATGCCGCTAACGCAAGCGCTATTGGAACAATATCCTGACAACTTACCTGTTGGTGTTGTAAAACCAGGGACTGCCGTAGTGATTGATGGAAATCCAAGTGGTGAAATTATTATTCGAGGAAATACCGTAGCAAAAGGGTATTATGAAAACCCAGAGATGAATGCTAAGCATTTCTTTGAAGTTGATGGAGAACGTGCTTATCGTACAGGAGATGTTGGTCATTTTGAAGGGGAATATCTATTCTGTGAAGGACGAATTGACTTTCAGGTAAAATTACATGGACATCGCATTGAATTGGAGGATATTGATAACAACTTACTCAAAAATCCAAAGATTCGACAAGCAGCGACGGTTCCTTCTGTTGTGGATGGAAAAGTAAAGTCGCTTACTTCATTTGTGGTTTATACAGAGCCAATTCAAAAACGATTTGAGACAGTTAAATTAGTGAAACATGATTTAGCTCAATATGTTCCAGAATATATGATTCCTAAAAAAGTTGTCTTTTTGGACGGAATGCCGTTAAATAATAATGGGAAAATTGATAAAAAACAGTTAAAGGAGCTTGTGTAAAGAATGCAGTATTTTGAAGGACTTCCTTTCTTCCTTGCATTAGGATTAGTACTAATAACCGGTTTTATATGTAATGTCTTTCAGAAATCTACTTATTACCTATCGCTTGTCTTCTCTGTTTTAATGGTATGTTGGGTATTCTCAGACAGCGTTGTTCATTTAAGTAGTATCGTAGGCTTTGTCCTCTTAGGGTATACCTTGATGCGACTAACGGACAAGCTGAAAACTCATAAGAAGACGATGCCGTTAGTAGTTCTGCTAGCAGGACTTCCTTTAATCCTTGTGAAGGTGCTGCCACTGTTTAATATTTCGGGGATTGGCTTTCTAGGAATTTCGTATATGACGTTCAAATTAGTTCAAATCATTATTGAGATGTATGATGGACTTATTGAAAAACCATTATCCGTTTTGGACTATACGCATTTTCTTTTGTTTTTCCCAGCGCTCAGTTCTGGACCGATTGATCGTAGTCGTCGGTTTGTGGAAGATTGGCAACATAAGAAGACAAAAGAAGAATACTTTGAATTAGCCGGAACAGGAATTTTTAGACTGACTCTTGGGATGTTGTACAAGATTGTTTTATCGGGTATCGTATTTCAAAAAATGAATGCTTTGCAGTTTAAGGATCCCGCGTTCATAATATTGTATACGTATTTTTATACCGCTTACTTATTCTTTGATTTTGCAGGATATAGCTTGATGGCGGTAGGTGCTAGTAACATTCTTGGAATTCAAACACCGATGAATTTTCACTACCCATTTAAGAGTATAGATATCAAAGATTTCTGGAATCGCTGGCATATTACATTATCTACGTGGTTAAGAGATTTTATATTTTCCCGAATTGTAATGCGGAGTATGCGTAAGAAAATCTTCAAAAAAAGATTGACAACTGCAATGGTTGCGTATATGGTCAATATGACGTTCATGGGATTCTGGCATGGAGTGACTCCAGATTATATTGCCTATGGTGTTTATCATGGGCTTTTAATGGCTGGCTTTGAATGGTATCAAAAGAAATCAAAATTCTATAAGAAGAATAAGGACAAAATGTGGTATAAATTAACGAGCTGGTTTATTACTATTCATTTGGTGATGTTTGGATTCTTGCTATTTTCTGGGAAATTATTATTATGGATTAGTCAACTAAAACTATTTAACTAGGAGTGAAATCGATGGAAGAACGTATCTTGGAAATTTTAGAAGAACTTTGTGAAGATGAAGTAGTTTATGAAGATAAAGATATTAATTTAAAAGAAGAAGGATTAATGGATTCTTTAGCTTTTGTTGAATTGTTAGTGCGTCTTGAAGAGTTTGGAATCGAAGTTGCTCCAACAGAAGTAACTTACGAAGAAATCGATACGCCAAACAAAATTATTCAATACGTTTCAAAACGTATGGCATAAACTAGAAATCAAGGTGCTCCCGATATTTCGGGAGTATTTTTTTGTGATTTTTGATGAAAGGATTATGACTCATCATTCTTTCGTTTATGTGCTTAAAAGATTAAAATCCATTTACAAAACGGGAAAAGGTGGAAAAATATTGCTAGATAAGATATAATGAAGCCGTTAAAAATAAATGCATTACGCATTAAGGAGGAACTTAAACATGAGTCGTTTAGTAAGTATGACTGAAATGTTACAAAAAGCTAAGGAAGGCAAATATGCTGTTGGTCAATTCAATATCAACAACTTAGAATGGACACAAGCAGTATTAACTGCAGCACAAGAAAATAATTCACCAATCATCTTAGGTGTGTCTGAAGGTGCTGGTAAATACATGGGTGGACCTAAAGTGGTTTCAGCAATGGTAAATGCATTATTAGAAACAATGGATATCACTGTTCCAGTTGCGTTACACTTAGACCATGGTTCTTCAGTAGAAGTATGTAAACAATATGTTGATGCTGGATTCAGCTCAGTAATGTTTGACCACTCTCACTATCCAATCGATGAAAATATTGATTTAACAAAAGAAGTTGTTGCTTATGCACATCCAAAAGGTGCTTCAGTAGAAGCTGAAGTTGGTACAGTTGGTGGTACTGAAGATGGCGTTACAGGCGGAATTAAATATGCAGACTTACACGAATGCGTTCGTATGGTTAAAGAAGCCAAAATCGACGCTTTAGCAGCAGCTCTAGGATCTGTTCATGGAACATATGCTGGTGAACCAGTATTAGGATTTGATGAAATGTTAGCTATCTCTGAAGCTACTGGTGCTCCACTAGTATTACACGGTGGATCAGGGATTCCAGAATACCAAATCAAAAAAGCAATTGAACGTGGACATGCTAAAATCAACGTTAACACTGAATTACAACAACAATGGACAGCAGCTGTTCGTGCTAAATTAAATGCAGACGCTGGTGTTTATGACCCACGTAAAATTATCAAACCTGGTTTTGATGCTATCGTTAAGATTACAAAAGAAACAATGGACATCTTCGGTTCAACAGGAAAAGCTTAATAATGTATTACTTGGAGCAGGCAAGTTTGCCTGCTTCTTTTTCTTTATTTCAATTATCCGTGAAGTAACCTTTTGTTGATATTTCCGTTGAAAAAATAGAAATTAATTTTGGTTAGAAATTTCTTGACGTCTTGCTGTAGAAATGCTATTCTATTAAAGGTGCTTTTATACCTGATTCCTGATAAGTAATCAAATCAGTCGTGCTGACTGGTAAGAAGGCCATTTTATGAGACAGTGATGTCTTTTAATTTTTAACAAAAAATGGTCCGCCCGGAAGTGTGGACCAAGAAGAACCCGTTAGGGAAGGAGGAAGAGCTTAATGCCAACAATTAACCAATTAGTCCGTAAACCTCGTAAATCAGCAGTTGAAAAATCAGCTTCTCCAGCGTTAGGTAAAGGCTATAACAGTTTCAAAAAATCACAAACGAATACAAACTCTCCACAAAAACGTGGTGTATGTACTCGTGTAGGTACTATGACACCTAAAAAACCTAACTCAGCGTTACGTAAATATGCCCGTGTACGTTTATCTAACTTAATCGAAGTAACTGCGTACATTCCAGGTATCGGTCACAACTTACAAGAACACAGCGTTGTATTAATTCGTGGTGGACGTGTAAAAGACTTACCAGGGGTACGTTACCATATCATTCGTGGTGCATTAGACACTGCAGGAGTTAACAACCGTATGCAAGGCCGTTCTAAATACGGTACTAAACGTCCTAAAAAATAATTTAAAAAAATAAACACTCATTAATGAAAGGAGGATTATAAATGCCTCGTAAAGGTCCTGTCGCAAAACGTGATGTTTTACCTGATCCAATTTATAATTCAAAATTAGTTACTCGTTTAATCAACCGTTTAATGGTAGATGGAAAACGTGGTAAAGCTGCAACAATCTTATATAACGCATTTGATATCGTTAAAGAAAAAACTGGAAACGATCCAATGGAAGTATTCGAACAAGCAATGAAAAATATCATGCCTGTTCTTGAAGTTAAAGCTCGTCGTGTAGGGGGTTCTAACTACCAAGTTCCTGTGGAAGTTCGTCCAGACCGTCGTACTACATTAGGTTTACGTTGGTTAGTAAACTACTCACGTCTACGTGGTGAAGACACAATGGAAGTTCGTTTAGCAAAAGAAATTATGGATGCTGCGAACAACACTGGTGCTTCTGTTAAAAAACGTGAAGATACACATAAAATGGCTGAAGCAAACAAAGCGTTTGCTCACTATCGTTGGTAAGATTAAAAAGGTTTTTCAACCTTTTTTCTCTACCTTATTGTTAGAAATATAGAAAGAGGTGTAGAACGAAGATGGCAAAAAGAGAATTCTCTCTTGAAAATACTCGTAATATTGGTATCATGGCCCATATCGATGCAGGTAAAACTACAACGACTGAACGTGTACTTTATTACACTGGTAAAATCCATAAAATTGGTGAAACTCACGAAGGAGCTTCACAAATGGACTGGATGGAACAAGAACAAGAACGTGGTATCACAATTACATCTGCTGCTACAACAGCGCAATGGAAAGGTCACCGTATCAACATCATCGACACTCCTGGGCACGTGGACTTCACAGTTGAAGTAGAACGCTCTTTACGTGTATTAGATGGTGCGGTAGCTGTACTTGATGCTCAATCTGGGGTAGAACCTCAAACAGAAACTGTATGGCGTCAAGCTACAACATACGGCGTTCCACGTATCGTATTTGCAAACAAAATGGATAAAATCGGTGCTGATTTCTTATATTCAGTACGTACAATCCATGAACGTTTACAAGCAAATGCTCATCCAATTCAATTACCAATCGGAGCTGAAGACAACTTCACTGGTATCATTGACTTAATTAAGATGAAAGCTGAAATCTATACAAACGATTTAGGTACAGATATCCAAGAAACAGATATTCCTGAAGATTTGAAAGATTTAGCTGAAGAATGGCGCGAAAAATTAGTGGAAGCAGTAGCTGAAACTGATGAAGAATTAATGGAACGCTATTTAGAAGGAGAAGAAATTTCAGAAGCTGAATTAAAAGCAGCTATCCGTAAAGCTACATGTGCTGTTGAATTCTTCCCAGTATTATGTGGTTCAGCCTTCAAAAATAAAGGGGTACAATTAATGCTTGATGCGGTAGTTGAATACTTACCATCTCCATTAGATGTTCCTTCAATTAAAGGGATTGACCCTAACACAGACGAAGAAACTGTACGTCATTCATCTGATGAAGAACCATTCTCAGCATTGGCCTTCAAAGTAATGACTGACCCATTCGTAGGTCGTTTAACATTCTTCCGTGTGTACTCGGGTACTTTACAATCAGGTTCATACGTTAAAAACTCAACGAAAGGTAAACGTGAACGTGTAGGACGTATCCTACAAATGCACGCGAACTCTCGTCAAGAAATTCCAGAAGTATTCTCAGGAGATATCGCTGCTGCAGTAGGTCTTAAAGACACTACTACAGGGGACACATTATGTGATGAAAAAGCAGAAGTTATCTTAGAATCAATGGAATTCCCTGATCCAGTTATCGAAGTTGCTATTGAACCTAAATCAAAAGCTGACCAAGATAAAATGGCTATCGCTTTACAAAAACTTGCTGAAGAAGACCCAACATTCCGTGCTTATACGAACCAAGAAACTGGTGAAACAGTTATCGCTGGTATGGGTGAGTTACACTTGGATATCATCGTTGACCGTATGCGTCGTGAGTTCAAAGTAGAAGCTAACGTAGGTGCTCCTCAAGTATCTTACCGTGAAACATTCCGTGCTTCTACACAAGCTGAAGGTAAATTCGTTCGTCAATCAGGTGGTAAAGGTCAATACGGTCACGTATGGATTGAATTTACTCCTAACGAAGAAGGTGCTGGATTCGAATTCGAAAACGCTATTGTCGGTGGGGTAGTTCCTCGTGAATACATCCCTGCAGTTGAAGCTGGATTGAAAGACGCTATGGAAAACGGGGTATTAGCTGGTTATCCATTAGTTGACATCAAAGCTAAACTTTATGATGGATCTTACCATGATGTCGATTCATCAGAAACAGCCTTCAAAGTTGCCGCTTCTATGGCGTTGAAAGCTGCTGCTAAGAAAGCTCAACCAACAATCTTAGAACCTATGATGGCTGTTGAAATTACTGTTCCTGAAGAATACTTCGGAGATGTAATGGGACACGTTAACGCTCGTCGTGGACGCGTTGAAGGTTCTGAAATTCGTGGTAACGCACAAATCGTTAAAGGTATGATTCCTTTATCAGAAATGTTCGGTTACGCAACTACATTACGTTCTGCTACACAAGGTCGTGGTACATTCAGTATGACATTTGACCACTATGAAGATGTTCCTAAGAGCATTGCAGAAGAAATCATTAAGAAAAATGGTGGAAACGGAGAATAATCTCTGTTAACACTTGACGTATCAAACAAGTAGGCAACTGGTTATGCCAGTCATAACCAGTTGATTTTTCAGAGAGTTGTTTGGTATAATTACAATCGGTAGATACTGTTATAGAATCTAACAAAACTCAATTATTAGGAGGAATTATTTAAATGGCAAAAGAAAAATTTGACCGTTCAAAACCACACGTTAACATTGGTACAATCGGCCACGTTGACCACGGTAAAACAACATTAACTGCTGCTATTACAACTGTATTAGCTAAGAAAGGTTTCGCACAAGCTCAAGATTACGGTTCAATCGATAAAGCTCCAGAAGAACGCGAACGTGGTATCACTATCAACACAGCTCACGTTGAGTATGAAACTGACACTCGTCACTATGCTCACGTTGACTGCCCAGGACACGCGGACTACGTTAAAAACATGATCACTGGTGCTGCTCAAATGGACGGTGCTATCTTAGTAGTATCTGCAGCTGACGGCCCAATGCCTCAAACACGTGAACACATCTTATTATCACGTCAAGTAGGTGTACCTTACATCGTTGTATTCTTAAACAAAGTTGACATGGTTGACGATGAAGAATTATTAGAATTAGTAGAAATGGAAGTTCGTGACTTATTATCAGAATACGATTTCCCAGGAGA
>CAURBR010000035.1:0-8452 GCA_963523415.1 uncultured Streptococcus sp.
ACTCCGCTAAAGCTTTTTGGACCCCCGGACAATCCGGGGGTTTTAATTAGACCAATAAAAAACCGCCTCCTCTTGGAGACGGTTGTCTAATTCCATTTTGCTATTAGAAACGGATGTATTCACATTGTCTTGCAACACTTGCTGGAATCGTACGGTAAGAAATTACATTCAATCCAACGAAGTTCATTTCTGAAATGTAAAGTGATCCATCAGCGTTAACTGCTTCTACGAAAGCAACGTGTCCATATACTGGGTGAGATCCACCAATACCGCTTTGGAATACGATTGCTGAACCAGCTGTTGGAGTATTCGATACTGAGTATCCATAGCTTCTAGCATATGATGGCCATTCATTGGCATTCCCCATCATGCTGTATCCAATTGGTGTTCCAACTTGTGCCATACGGTTATATACATAATAAGTACATTGTCCGAAGTAACCACCGTTTAATGCTGCACGATAACTTGGGTCAACTGCTGGGAAGCTTCCGTTTGACGCGTAGCTTGAGCTAGAAGATGAAGTTGTCGTTGTTGTTGTAGCTTGGCTAGATGATTGTGAGCTTGAACTGCTGCTTGATGCTGCAGGAGCTTGGTAAGAAGTTGAAGATGCTCCAGTTTCAGATGCTTGTGAAACTAAAGATTGGCGAGATGCTTCTGCAATACGAGCTGCTTCTGCTTCTGCTTTTGCTTTTTCTTCAGCGATACGTTTTTCAAAAGCTGCTTTTTCAGCAACTAAACCATCACGTTTAGAAATTTCAGCAACTTCTTCTTGTGTAAGGTTTGCTAATAAAACTTTATTTTTATCAAAAGTTTCATTTAATTGTGTTTGTAATGAAGACAATTCTGTTTCAGCTTTTTCTTGTTCAGCTAATTTTTCTTGTTGTTGTTGTTCTTTAGCTTCTACTTGTTTTTTATCTTCAGCTTGTTGTTGTAATAACTCACGGTTTGCGCCGATTAAATCCATTACAACACCGATACGGTTCACAACATCTGATAAGTTTTCAGCATTCAATAAGAAGTCTAAGTAAGAACGAGCTCCGTTTGTTTGTACCGCACGTGCTTGATCTTCTAAACGTGAATTACGTTCAGCGATTACTTTTTCCAACTTCGTAATCTCAGCTTTTAAAGTATCAACTGCTTGTTGTGCTTCTTCTTTTTGAGCTTTAGTAGAATCAATCTTTGTTTGAACAGAAGAAAGTTCAGATACTAATGAATCAATTGTTGAATTTACAGCTGATTTCTTTTCATTAATATTTGCGATTGTAGAGTTCGAAGAGTTGATTTGTGAATCTAAGTCTTGCGCACTTACTTGTGGTGCTAATGAACCTAATGTTAAAACTGTTCCTGTTACTAATACTGTTAATAATCTTTTTTTCAAGTGATTCCCTCCAATGTTTCTCACTAATATATATTCGAAGTAGCCGGTAACGGCTTTTAATAAAACTTAACTTGGTACTATAATACCATACGCTTTTAGCCCATTGTTGATTTTCTTCGAATTGATAATACCTTGTAATAAAGCTGTAACATAAGCACTGTGACTGACTTTTTTGATATATAAATCGTTATTTTGTGTGAAATATTACAGGGAAAAATGTGAATTTTTGTCGATTTCTGGCATGGGAAAAGTATAAATAAAAATTGATTCCAAAGAATCCTTGCGGATTTATTTATAATAACTGTAATGAGGGACCGGTTCGAGCCGAAGTCTCTCTCCTTTAAAGCCTCAAAGCGGCCGTACAGAAAAATTTCTGACGGCCGCTATTTCGCATTTAATCCTATCCCCCATTACGGTTATTATAAAATCCGCCTACTCTTTGGAATCTTATTTTTTCTCCGCTTGAAAATAACTCTGCACACTCTGCATTAAAGCAAATTGAGCTTCTAGGAATTGAGCGGGTGCAGGTTTAAATGGGAAATTGCTGGCTTTTGCATTTGAAATGCGCGAACTACATCTTGAGCATTGGGCCAACAAATACGGTCTTCTGACTAAAAAAGTTATTTTGCAATATAACGTATATGTTATATTGTTTTTTTACAGTTGCTGTTGAAATATGATTGTGTAGACGTTTATAGCAGGTTTAAAAAACTATTTAAAAAACTTTTTTAGTTCCAAGTTTGTGAACTGCTCTTTATCGTCAGTTCATCAGGCATAAATTTTCTTAGTCGTTTTGGATACGATGCACCAGAAGGATGATTCTGAAGAATACTGCGGATTTTATCATCATTGTAACGGGATTAAGTATAAAAACGAGGGAGAAAGACAGAAATGTCATGGATACATTTGTATCTATGGCATTTCGTTTTCTTTCCCCCACAAAGTTGAATAGGAATGAGATAGCTGTTTACAGCTAGACTCATTCCATTCAACCACTGTGCTAAGAGGGCGTAGGATTGTTAATCCGTACTTAAAGTACTTTATAAAGTTAGACACAGTAGATGATTGAATTAAGCTTCATCACTCGTGATTTGCTTATACCTAATCAGCCTTGCGGAAATCCTTCACAGTGCGAAGGATTTGAAACCACTAATAGAAAATGGACTCACACTGTGAGTCCATTTTTAGCTTTTATCTTACTCCCGCAAGGATTCGCAAGAATCATCCATATTTGCACTTAATTTATTATTTCAACACCACTAAGAAGTATTTTTTCTTGCCGCGGCGGACGATGACAAAGCGTTCTTCGAAGGATTGTTCTTTCGTCCATTCGAATTCGAGATCCGTTACTTTTTCACCGTTGATAGAAATCGCGCCGTTTTGAATGTCTTCGCGTGATTGTCTTCTTGATGGTTCAATGCCAAGGTCCACCAGCCATGTTGCTAGGTTTTGGCTTTCTTTTGAACTTTCGAAGGTTGGCATGTTTTTGAAGCCTTGTTCGATTTCGTCGGCTGTTAATTGTTGTACGTTCCCTGTGAAGAGCGCGTTTGTAATTTTTTTCGCATCTTCTAAGGCTTTTTCGCCGTGAACGAAGCGAGTGACTTCTTCGGCAAGGCGGATTTGCGCTTCACGTTTATGTGGTTCTGTGGCTACTTTTTCTTCGAGCGCTTCGATTTCTTCGCGTTCTAGGAATGTGAAGTACTTGATGTATTTAATCACGTCGCGGTCATCTTGGTTTAACCAGAATTGGTAGAATTCGTATGGAGTTGTCTTTTCAGGGTCAAGCCATACAGCACCACCAGCTGATTTTCCAAATTTTGTACCGTCTGATTTTAACATCAACGGAATTGTTAGACCGTACGCACGAGCCTCTGCGCCTTCTACTTTACGGATTAACTCAAGCCCTGAAGTGATGTTCCCCCATTGGTCTGCACCACCGATTTGGACTTGTACGTCTTCTGTCTTGAATAAATGCAAGAAGTCCATTGATTGTAGGATTTGGTATGAGAATTCTGTAAATGAAATCCCCACTTCTAGACGGCTTGCGACCACATCTTTAGAAAGCATTGTGTTTAAGTTGAAATGCTTCCCGAAGTCGCGCAAGAAGTCTAGTAATGATAAATCTTTTGTCCAATCGTAGTTGTTTACAAGGCGTAATGTTGCTTGGTCATCATCTGTTGTGAAGAATAATTTCTTCATTTGTGCTGTTAATTTTTCTACATTGTGTTGAACTTGTTCCATTGATTGAAGTACACGTTCGCTTGTACGACCACTTGGATCTCCGATAGAACCTGTCGCCCCACCAATTAAGATGACTGGTTTGTGTCCTGCTAATTGGAAACGACGAAGAATCATAAATGGAATTAAGTGTCCAATGTGCATGCTGTCTCCAGTTGGGTCTACGCCACAGTATAGTGATACAGCCTTTTCGCTCGTTAAGGCACGTAAGCCTTCTTCATCTGTCATTTGGTTGATGGCGCCGCGCCATTCTAAGTCATCGATAATGTTCATCTTGTTTCTTCCCTTCTTTCTTGTAAATAAAAAATCCCTAATAGCCCAAAAGACTATTAGGGACGATTTTCACCGTGTTACCACCCTTGTTGACGATGCCAGGCATCATCCACTCGAGCATCCTTATCGCGGATGAGACGTCCTGACGGATTGCTCCCAAGTGTACTTCGCGGATGTGGGGGATTGTCTTGCACCGACCGACAATTCTCTTCTTTCTCCCGTGGACAACCACTACTGCGCTTGTTCATTGCTTCTATATGTGCATTTAGTATACGGCTTATCCTACTTGATGTCAATGACTACATTTCATCTGGAGCAGCCACGCCAAGAAGCGCTAAGCCTTGTTTTAGGATGCTTGCTGTTGTTTGTACTAAAGCGATACGGCTGTTGAAGGCTTCGTCTTCAACGAGCACTTTTGTATGTGCGTAATATTTATTGAACGCTTGTGCTAAGTTGATAACGAATTTCGCAATCGCAGATGGTTCACATTTTTCTTCAGCAAAGCGGACTATGTTTGGATAGTTTTCGATAAGTTTCAATACTTCCCACGCATCATCGTCTGTTAATGAGAATGCCTCTTTTCTATCGACAGTATGGTTGGCTTTACGTAAAATACTCATCGCACGAGCATGTGTATATTGTACGTATGGCCCTGTTTCTCCTTCGAATTGTACGACTTCTTCAAGCGCAAAATCGAAGTTGTTTGTACGGTCGTTCTTCAAGTCGTGGAAAATTACCGCACCCACCCCAACAGCGTGTGCTACAGCTTCTTTATTTTCAAGCAATGGATTTTTTGCTTCGATTTGTTTCAAAGCAAGTTCTGTCGCTTCTTTTAACACGCCTTCCAGAAGGATGATTTTTCCTTTACGTGTCGATAATTTCTTACCGTTCAATGTGATTAGTCCGAATGGAATATGCACGATGTCTTCAGACCAAGGCAAGTTTAATTCTTTTAAGACTGCTTTTAATTGTTTGAAGTGATTTGATTGTTCCATCCCTACCACGTAAATACATTTTGCAAAATCGTAAGTATTCTTACGGTAGTTTGCCGCTGCTAAGTCACGTGTCATGTATAATGTTGCGCCGTCTGATTTTTTAATCAACGCTGGTGGTAAATCATATTTTTCAAGGTCTACGATGGTAGCGCCGTTATCCACTTTTAGTAAGTTCGCGCCTTCAAGCATGTCGACCACACCGTCCATCTTGTCGTTATAGAACGCTTCACCATTGTATGAATCAAAAGTCACGCCGAGTAAGTCATATACGCGGTTGAATTCTTTTAGCGATTCGCTTCTGAACCATTCCCATAAACGAACGGCTTCAGCGTCTCCATCTTCTAGTTTCTTGAACCATGCACGACCTTTGTCATCGAGCGTTGGGTCTAGTTCAGCTTCTTCGTGGAAACGAACGTATAATTTAATCAGTTCTGCGATTGGATCAGCTTTTACAAGCTCTTCGCTTCCCCATAATTTATACGCTTCGATGAGTTTTCCGAATTGTGTTCCCCAGTCTCCTAAGTGGTTGATACGAATTGGCTCGTAGCCCACTTTTTGCTCAAGGTTCGCAATTGCATTCCCGATTACTGTTGAACGTAAATGTCCCATTGACATTGGTTTTGCGATGTTTGGTGAAGACATATCGATCACGACTTTACGTCCTTGACCGTAATCCCAATCCCCGTAATGCGCGCCAAGTTCTAAGACTTCTTTTAACACTTCATCGGCAAAAGCGCTACGTTCTAAGAAGAAGTTCGCGTATGGTCCCACTGCCTCTGCGCGTTCGATGTGCTTATCGCTTACAGCTTCCACGATTTCTGTCGCAATCGCTTGTGGTGCTTTACGTAATACTTTTGCAAGTGTAAATGCAGGAAAAGCGAGGTCCCCTTGGTTAGCGTATTTAGGCACTTCAATCATTGATACGATTTCGTCAACGCTTAAATGCTCGCCGACTGCTTTTGCGATTTGTTCTGCAACAATTTTCTTGTAATTCATCTTTGTTCTCCTTTTCTTTGGTTTTTATACTCGGGTATCCATTTGCACAAAAAAATCCCTATACGACGACAGTCATATAGAGACGAGAATTCCCGTGGTACCACTCTGCTTGCTCCAATTGAGCCACTTTACTCGGTAACGGCGAATCCGGATTATCCTACATTTCAAATAATCATTTCAAAAGTGCGGTTCATTTTTAATGAATGGTTGGCTTTCACCCTTCCAACTCGCTAATACATTCGGTTAAAAACTACTCTCTTTTTCATCAATTTTGCTATTTAACTGTCATCCACTGTATCATAACTAGCCTCATTTTGCAATTCTACTTCTCTTTGAAATAACGAATCCCATTGAAGATTGACGAAATCGCAAATAATACTGCAACGATTCCATAGAGGGGCTTCGAAACGAACGCTAAAATCACAAACGCAATCGCACAAATGGCGTAAACAATACATTGATATAAGTTTTGATTCATCCCTGTCACCTACTTCAATTTATCATGGTCATACGTGTGCACGAGTTCAAGCCCTGCAAAACGTTGTTGGCGAAGCGCTTCGTACACGACAATCGCTGCCGTATTCGATAAGTTCAATGACCTTACATGCATATCGTTCATCGGAAGACGCAAACATTTTTCTTCGTTTTCGCGCATAAATTCTTCAGGAAGACCGGTTGTTTCTTTCCCGAACATGAAGAATTGCTCCTCATCGCGGACTAAATCTACCTCATCGTACGTATGGTTGGCGAATTTTGTAATTAAATATAATGGACGTTCTCCTAAATATTCTAAGAACGCTTCGAGGGATTTGTGATACGTAATATCGACATCATGCCAATAATCAAGCCCCGCGCGTTTTAAGTGCTTGTCATCTGTCGAGAATCCAAGCGGTTCAATCAGGTGCAGTGGCGAATTCGTCGCCGCACAGGTTCTTGCGATATTCCCAGTATTGGCTGGGATTTGTGGTTCAAATAATACGATATGATTCACCGTCATTTGGTTGCCTCTTCTCTATATTTTTCTTGTAAGACTACAATTGCTTTATCTAATTCTTCAACTAACTCGATATCTTCCTTCGTCGGATTTTCGAGCGATTCGAGTTTCTTCGTTGCGGCCACTTTTTGCTCGTGAAAATATTGAATCATTTCTTCGTTTGACTCATTGACGATTTCTGCAACGGCCCATGCAGCGGTTCCCTTCATCACAGGGCGCATATCTTCTTTCATGACACGAAGAAGGAGTGGCACCGCCGTTTTGTCGCGGTAGTTGGCCAGCGCGATAATCGCATTTCGCTGCAACGGCTTCTTCCCACGCCACGATCCAGCCATTTGACCAAAGCGCTCCTTGAATTCCTTATTCGAAATCGTCACGAGTGGTTTCAATAGCGGATGCGTCTCCTCAACGGATGGCTCCATTTCAGGATGCAAGTGGAAATCTTTCCCCTTATTATACGGACACACTTGCTGGCAAATATCACAGCCGTAAATCACATGCCCGATTTTTTTACGAAACTCTTGCGGCATAAAGCCCTTCGTCTGCGTCTGATACGACAAGCAGCGCATGGCATTCATACGCCCATCGCCTAGTAGCGCACCGGTTGGACAGAAATCCACACAGCGCGTACAATCGCCGCATCCGTAGTCCACCATTTCGTCAGTTGGAAACTCGATATTCGTAATCAGTTCCCCTAAGTAGACATAAGAGCCAAATTCCTTCGTAATGAGAAGTCCATTCTTGCCGACAAAGCCAATCCCCGCACGCTCAGCCACGCGGACATCGATTAATTCACCCGTGTCGACCATCGGCTTAAACCTAGAATCTTCGTCTCGAACTTCTTCTTTGATGTAGTTAATGAGTGCTTCCATGCGTCGCGAGAGAATAAAGTGATAATCTTCCCCCCACGAAGCCCGCGCAAAAGCCCCACGACGCTCTCCCTTCACACGTTCCGGCTTATTCTTTGGAAGTGTCGGATATGCCAGTGCGATGGAAATAATCGTTTTTGGAGTATCAAAGATTTTTTCAGGATAAATACGCTCTTCTAACACTGGATGCTCAAATCCAGTCGTATGGCCGAGTTCTTTAGAACGACGCATGCTCTCTTCTAAGTGCGTAAACGGTTCGGCAGAAGCAAAACCAATCTTATCGATGCCAAGTTCTTTACTTTTAGCGATAATTTTCTGCTTTAAGACTGCTGTATCCATCAAAAACCTCCTCTCTTTTGTACTTATCTATTGTACTATACTTCTCTTTTATCACAAAGTGTCTAAATTTTGCGCAAAAAAAGAACGCTAGCCTTCGGTGTAAACACTGCGAAAGTTAACGTTAGTCGAACATCAATTGCCGTGCAAATAATTACAGAACAAAAGATTATTTGTATAATAGCGCTTTTCTCAGGAAAAATCAACTGAAAAGTTAAGAAATTCTAACGTTTTTGATAATTTTTTTAGCACTCCCCAAGTTATCTTGAATTTTCATCTACAGAACCTTCAATTATGCGCCTTAAGAACATTACAAACAATAAATATCCACCGGCTAAGCCGGTGGTTTTTCAGTTTCGGGCATAGCCCTGAT
>CAURBR010000036.1:0-5868 GCA_963523415.1 uncultured Streptococcus sp.
ATGCCATAGGGGGGCATCTTTGAATTTATCATATCTTATATTGTGTTAAATTCGATTACCTTTATTTTTTATTGATATATCAACGTTTCTTTGTGTTTCTTATTTTGAATTTACAATTTCTCAATATGTTAAATTAAACCACGCTATAAGTAGAAATCGTCCATTGATTTATCCTGTTGATCTTGTTGGATTCCGATGTATCGAAGTGTAATGTCTGGACTAGCATGGTTAAATAGTACCATCAACATGGCTACATCTTTGTTGTTCTTGTAGTGATGATAACCAAATGTCTTGCGCATTGTATGAGTTCCAACATTCTCAATCCCGATGTCTTCTGCTGCTGCCTTCAAAATATAATATGCAGCTTCTCTTGTGATGTGTTTGTTTCTTCCTTTTCGACTTTTGAATAAGTAATCTTGTGGATTCTTATCTGAAATGTATTCCTGCACTTCTCTTCTAAAAGACTTATTCATCTTTCTTTTGAGAATCTTACCTGTCTTTAATTCTCTAATGTTCACATACTGCCCTTGAACATCCTTAGCTTTCAATTTAATAATGTCACTGATTCTTAATCCAAGATTAATTCCAAATACGAACAGCATGTAATTACGTTCGTTCCATTCTTTCAGATAATCTTTCATTGCTTGAATGTCATCAGGATCTCTGATTGGTTCTACGTAATTCATAGTTGCTCCTTTCTATGTATAAATAAAGAGCACACTAATTAGTGTGCTCTTGACAGTTGAATTGGTATTCTTGGAGGACTACCTAATTTGCATAGCTTGTTAACAATTGCCAACTTTGTTAACGTATATACACCTTTTTCATGGCTGGCTTTGATATGATGTTTCCGCATCTATACCTAATATCTATTTGATACCACAGTACATATTATATTTCTTTTTTTCTTTTTTGTTCTACAAACTTTTTTTAGTCAATTATACAACCGATTCTACAATAACTAATTGTAAACATCGACACCTAAAGCATACGCTAACTGCTTGATGCCTTCTGTTCTTAGATCTCTAATTGTAAATTCGCTGTAGTTTAACTCACTGCCAATCTTTATATCGCTTTGTTCTTGGATTAGTGAACGGTAAATCACTATTCTATTAGTTGCTGGGATACTGTTTAATGCTTCATCTACTCGATTAACGTAATCTTTAAATTTTTTTCCTACAGTATCTCCCCAAAGTGCTGCATCTTCTGTAGATGAATGAAATTCATTAGTAAATGAAGGCGGCGTAATTGTGTACTGTGGAGTGAGTCTCGGTTCACTCTTCAAATACAATTTGTTTAATGCATTCTTATATCTCCAAATTACTTTCATTACAGCACGCTTTGTAGCTTTATAATTTAATTCTGGATAATCGAATAATTCAATGCTTTCCAAATAATTACACCTCATCTCATTAGAATGGCAAGTCATCGTCTGATACTCCATTGAACGGACTTTCTTCGATTGGTTGAACTCCATTGTTTCTAGATTCTGTTACTTTCTTTGATTCTAGCAATGAGAAGTTCTCTGCAACTACTTCTGTGATATATACTTTTTTGCCATCCTTCTCATAGCTTCTTGTTTGGATTCGTCCTTCGATTCCAACTAATGAACCTTTATTCGTGAACTTAATAAAATTCTCTGCAGCAGTAGACCACATCAAACAACTGATGAAATCTGATTCGTATTCACCGCTTTGGTTCTTAAATTTCTTTTGCACCGCTACACTGAACTGTGTGTACTTAGTGCCGTTTGTTGTAAATTTTAGTTCTGGTTTCTTAGTTAATCTACCTACTAGCACAACGTTATTAATCATTTACTTACCTCCAAATATTTTTCGTGAGCTTTCAAATCGCCTTTTAAAATTCGACTCACTCGTTTGAATTCTTTAATTGCTTGAGATTTCATAGGTTTAATACCTTCCTTACGTGCCTCGTCTGTTTCTGGAATATAGTATCCAGTTCTGCCATTACGTTCTCCAATGATCACAATTCCGTATCGATTAACTAACGTATCAATTACCTTCTTGACTCTACGTTCAGATAGCTTAGTAATACTTGAGATGTCCGCTTGGTTAATTCGCTGAGTATCACTTACTGGAATTAGTCTTAATACCATTCGTTCTTCTGGACTCATTCTTTTCATTATCCAAGCTCCTTTAATTCTAGTAGTCTATCTACATTGAAACCTGCCCATGCATTGTTGAAATTCTTATCTAATGTAACAACTGGCATGGCTTTGAATCCGAGTGATTTAATTCTTTCTAATTCTTCTGGATTCGCAATCACATCCACAACGTTATATCGAATTTTGTTTTGATCTAGCCACATTTTCGTCATCTCACATTGCATACAATTCGGTTTAGAGTAAACTGTAATCATCTATCAATCCTCCTCTAAATCAAAAATCTGTTGTAATACTTTATCTCTACCTTCTTCATTTAATCCGCCAACGACATCATTCGTAATAGGCGTGCTGTAGTCGATGTCACAATTACCATCTACATCAAAACTTAACACTGCGACCTCAACACCAAAATAAATGTAGTTGAATTTGATTACACTTGCACCATACCCATTAGGAAACTTGTAAATGGTTTGTGGATAACCGATATCTATTTGTTTTTCGATGTAATCTTTGAATTGTTCACTATATGTTAAATCCATTTATTCCTCCTCCAAATCCACAAAAGGATTTACATCTTCATCAATGTCATAAACTTTCGCACTTGGAAAACTAGAAATTTCATCAAGTAGCCCTTGCATTCGTTGTTTAAATTCTTCAGACGTGTCGTCCCATAAATGAACAAACATGTCTTCATAGCCATCTGAATATTCCATATCTTCATATATTCTATCCAATACAGTTTCAGCGGATAATTTGATTGTTCTTTCTTTTAGAGTTCTCCAGCCACTTCTTTCGTCCTCATTTGACGAGTTCCATTCACGTTTTAAATCGCATGCGTATATTTGAGAATGGGTTTGTTCGTTAAAAACTAAATCATCGTCTTTTATTTCGTTAATTGTTTTCATTTAAGCATCACCTTCCACAAACAACTCTTTGATTTCATCGCCAAACAATTCAACAGCACGTTTCGCATCCTTATACTTTTTAAAGTATCCAAAAAGATTAAATTCATTCGCCGTCCAGTACTTTACAACTAAGAAATATCCTTCTTTGGCACGTTTAATAATATATTTATCTTGATTTACATCATCCCAATTTATCTTCCAATCCCCATTGCATTCATCACGAAACGCTCTGAATCGTGTGAGCAAGCTTCTGCGTTTCGCTTCTAATTCTGCTTCTTCTTTAGTAGGAAAGGTGTTGCCTTGATTAAACATCTCTTCTTCATATATTGTCCCCTCACAATATCCTTTTACTACACGTCCACACGGTTCGATATAATAATATTCTTCTTCATAACGATACGGGAATTTCATTTCCCACCCGTTTTCTAATCGGTCAATTTCCGCTTTCATTTCTTCTAGCTTTGCTTCTAAATCTGCTGTTTGTTGTTTCAATGTTTCTAGGTTTGTCATTTTGTGTCCCTCTTATTCTTTATCTTTCTTTGAACTGATAATAAACGCTACTGCTAGTACTCCAACTGCTGTAATGAATAAGGCTGTATTCTCTTTAGTTCCTGTGTTAGGTAGCTCTTCATCAATCTTCTTTAACTCAACTACATCATTCTCTGTAGTCGTTGGTTGCTCGCTTACTTCTTGCGTTGTAACTTCCGCTGTCGTTGGCTCTTCTGTAGTTGTGTTTTCTGTTGTTTGTTCTTCTGCCGTTGTCGTTGTTGAAGTAGTAGTAGTAGTTGTTGTTGTTGTTGTAGTCGTGGTTGTTGCGATATCTCCTTCGCCTGTCCCACTTCCCTCTGCAAGTAGTACACGTTCTGTCATGCTTTCAACGTCTGAACCGTTTGCGATTAATTTAACGCTGTTTGTAGGATTTTTCTTTGTATCCTTTAATTTAACGTAATAGTCTATACTTAAAATTTGATCTAGGCTATCAAGATGAAGTTCAAAGCCGTCTTTAGTAAACGTCACTTGTGACTCGTCAATACTTTTAATTTCTGTCCAAGGGTCGATACTTGAAACCGCTCGAATTCTCATTGAATTTGGAACGTATTCTTGATTGTCGTCCCAAGTGTCTTTGACAACAACATTGTTAAGGCTTTTCTTTGCGTAATTAAAACGTGTCCACCAGTGAACTTTGTTAGGCTCTTCCGCTACTTGATTTCCCCACTTGAATACCATTTCTTGAACGTCTGGCCCTTTATCAGGCGCAATGTCTACTGGAACAATGAACCCGTTGAAATTAAGATTATATTTCTTTCCGCCTTCAACAATTTTCGTATTCCACTTAGTAGAGATATTTAATTTCATGCTTTTATTATTTGCATTTTTTTCAAAATAGTTGTTAAAAGTAACCTTGATTTCGTCTGTTTTTGTGTCCGCTATTGCGTGCCCAATCACATTTCCGTCTGCATTAAACACGTTGAATGAAATTTCTGCTTGTAAATTCAATTCTTTAGGGAGCTTAAATGTGATTGTGTCCCCATTTTTGATTGATGTATTGTCATCGAACGTCGTTGAATAATCAACGCTAACAGCACCGAATTTTCCACCCTGTTGATTGACTGATACGCTTGTTTGCCCATTTACTTCACTCGCACTAACTTTGAAAAGCATAAATGCAAGCCCTAAGATACTTAATAATGCTAATAATGTTTTTTTCATTTTTCTTCCTCCCTAATTCTATCAATATTTTTTAAAAGCTTTTGTCTTGTTTTAAACGCAATCGAGTATGGATCCCGAATAAATCTCGATAAAGCGACACCTCTCACATCCAATTTCTTAGCTATCACCAATTCTGCTTGATAGCTGTTCAGAGATTGCACCACGCTCTTTAGATACGCTGCTATTTCGTGCCAATCATCGTCATTATGAGTCGTTTTACTTCCGTTTGATGTATTTGTTCCACCGATAGAAACAATCCCGCCTATGACGTTATACGCGTCTTTTACGGCTATCGCATCGTACACGGTATCGAATCGCATTGCCTCGTTCATGTAAATCGTATACTGATTAGTCCGCTTTGGATGTTTCTTGTCCAAATAACCAGTCATATGTTGATAATTTTTAGACCCTTTGAAGTACATCCCATTATGCTTAATTACGTATAACATTTATTTTCACCTTTCACTCAACTTAACCAAAGTTTTTATTGTATTCTTCTTCAGTCATTTTTCCTGTAATCAATTTCCTTTTACTGCTTAAATAAGCTTCTTTGTCATCAGTTGTTTTCAATTCAGAAATGGCTTTAATCATCCGTGAATAGCGTTCTAGATTGTCTTTATATACTCTTAATTCTTGTTGCATTAAAGATTCCATTATTGAACACCCCTTTTAAGCTTTTCTTCATTCATTTGCCTAACCAACCAATCAGGCAGTGGTTCAACATATCTTTTAGGTTTTGCTGGATAACTTGAAAAATTAGTTTTTGGATTAGAATCTATTTTGTATTCGTCATTCCAACACTCTTGACCGAACCATGTTCCGCCTTGCTTGATATATTTAGTTTCAGTTTGATTAGCTTTCACATATTCGATGTATGATTGTAAGCCATTCTGAATTGTAGTGTGCTCAACTCCTTTTTTAATAGCTTTTGAATAAGCCTTAAATGCATCGTTCTTTCTTTCTTTTCTTGGATAAATATTCCACAAATCATTGAATTGATTTTCTAGCAATTTGGCGGATATATTATTATTAGATTTACTTTCCTTTTCTTTACTTTCTTTTTCTTTATTTAATGCGACACTAGGTGCGACACTAGGTGCGACACTAGGTGCGACACTAGGTGCGACA
>CAURBR010000037.1:0-4423 GCA_963523415.1 uncultured Streptococcus sp.
ACGCATAATAAATACCCCCTTTACTGGTTTGTCCAGTAAAGGGGGTACATATCATAGATCCATTCTACGAGCCTTTCTTTTTAGTTAAAATAGTTTTTGCATTTCTCACTAAAGCCAACTAACGCTTCTATTGTTGAAGGTTCCATCGCGGTATGTCCTGCTGCTTTAGCAAAAATCAATTCTGCTCCTTCGACAGCTTTTGCCAATTCAAATGCCGCACTCGGCAGGCAGTCCACATCATAACGACCATGAACGATATGCATTGGAATTCCCTTGAAGGCCTCTGCACGATTCAAGATGTAATTATCGTCTTCCACAAAGCAATGATGATAGAAGAAATGGCATTCCATTCGTGCAATCGTCAGCGCCGCGCGTATGCCTGCTTCATCCCAAACAATCGGATTATAAGGAATTAACTTCACGAGACCATGTTCCCACTCTGCCCACGAACGCGCTGCCTCTAGACAAATCGATTCATCCTCTGACGTCAAACGCTTGTAGTACGCATTCACCAATTCTCCTTGTTCTTCAACAGGAATCGGTGCCTTAAACTTCTCGAAATTCTCTGGATAAAAATGAGATGCTCCATCTTGATACAGCCAATCTACATCATTTTGACGGCCAAGAAAAATCCCACGAAGCATTAACCCTACGACACGTTCTCGGTGCGCAATTGTGTAATGGAGGGCCAGCGTTGTCCCCCAGCTACCTCCAAAGACAAGCCATTTTTCAATGCCAAGTGCTGTACGAATTTTCTCCATGTCGGCAACTAAATCATGCGTCGTGTTTTCTTCTAAAGACGCAAATGGTGTACTTTTTCCACATCCACGTTGATCGAATTGAATGATGCGATAAAACTCTGGGTCAAAAAACTGACGATTCACAGGAGACGATGCCCCCCCTGGCCCTCCATGTAACACAACAACTGGATATCCTAATGGATTTCCTGACTCTTCCACATAAATGGTGTGCAAGGCACTCACTGGAATCTTATGTTCTTTGTAGATTTCAATTTCTGGATATAATTCCGTTCTCATTTCTTGGCTCCTTTAATCACTTCTTGGACTCTCTTTTGAAATTCGGGTAGAACCTCTTTTTCAAACCATGGATTTTTTGCCATCCATCTGCGGTTTAAAGGCGATGGATGTACGAGCGGAAACATCTTTGGTAAGTACTCTTTATAGGCCTTGACCGTTTCCGTTAAATTTTTCTTCTTTGACTCTTTTAAATAATAGTCTTGCGCGTATTTTCCAACTAATATAATCAGTTCAATATCCGGCATTAAGGCTAAGGTAGCTTCGTGCCATTTTTCCGCAAAACCTTTGCGCGGTGGAAGGTCTCCTGATTTGCCTTTCCCTGGATAATAGTAATCCATCGGAACAACCGCAAATAAGTCCGATTGATAGAAAAATTCACGGTCCACATCCATCCAGCTTCTGAGATTATCACCGCTTTGGTCATTCCAAAACAAGCGACTCTCTTGCGCTTTAATTCCAGGTGCCTGCCCTACAATCAAAATTTTTGCTTTACGGGGTGCAGAAAATAAAGGGGCAATCCCATCTTTTGTATACTTGGCATTCTGTGGATCTGCTTCAATCTTTTCGATTAACTGTTCTAATTTCGTCATGTTCATTCCACCTTTCTCACTTAGCATACTCCGATAGGGCTTCTTGTGCAAATGCTTCACGGTTCGGTGCAAAAAACACCTAACCTCACACAAGAGATTAGGTGTTTCAACAATTTTATTTTAAGCGTGGTGTTTTCAACACACGAGGTAACGTTCTACTTGAAAGCACTCGTGGTAATGTGTGTGATTTTTCTTTTGATGCTGGGCGGTATGAAACCGGTCTAGTAGCACGTGTATCACCATACATTTCTCTTGAAGTATTTGAATGACTTGAAGTCGATTGTAACGCTTGTTTTGTTGCTTGTTTTTTCGCTTGTGAGCGAAGCTTTGGATTTGAAATACTATTTTGAGGACGATATACCCTTTGAGGGATTGCTTCTGTAGAAGATACAGATGCATTTTGTACTCTAGTTGGAGAAACATTGACAGATGTACTTCCATTCGAACGGGTTGTTCTAGAATTATTAGTACGTGCCCTGTTTTTGCGAGCTTTCTTTTTGCTCCCATTCATTCCAAAGATGACAGCAAGGATAATTACCAAAAGAAATCCAATTTTACCAAACTTCTCAGCAATGTTATCCGAATCTAATTGGTCAAAAAAGTCCTCAATCTGATCAAAAATATCTTTATCTTTTGAATTTTTTGATTTTGATTCATTGGAATTCGGGCTTGATACTGTTGTTGCTTCCTCTTCGTCTTCATCCTCATCTTCGTCTGAAGCACTCGTATTTTCAGTAATAATTTTAGTACGAGCCTTATCATTTGCAACATATTCTAAAGGTTTTGTTGCTTTTCCATCTTCAACCGGAATATCCACATAATAAACTGTACTATGTGGTTTAGCCGTCTCAATAAAAGCTTGTATCATCAACTTATTATCTGAAGTACGAAAAGCGAAAAGACGAATAGTTCCTTTAGCTGTTGGGAAATTTTTCAAATGAACGGGTACTTTAATCTCAGGATATTCGGGATTATTAGATTTTAACTTAACTGTATAAGTTTCTTTTAATTCTTCCCCCTCCACTGTTTCTATTGGCTGCTCTAATTCACCCAAAATTGTTATTTTTTTAGGGCTGTTATTAGTTGTCGTGGTTTCCGCATTTACCGGTGAAAAAGTGGCAAAAGTTCCGACTAAAAATAAGGTAGCAATCAGCACCGCAAGCCATTTCAATCCAAAGAAAGATTTTCTAGCTTGTTCTTTCATCATTATTTACCTGCTTCGTCCCAAACTTTACGTCCTGATGCTAATGAAGCAATGTTTTCTGCTACTTTTGCGTTGCTTTGCCCATCCATTAATACAACTGTATTGTTTGGACCTTCAGCAAGAGCTTTTTTAGCGTCGATTGCTAAGTATTCTAACGCAGCAGCATTTAAGTTAGATTCGTTTAATGCATTGTTGATTGCTGTTAATTGAGCAACAGTTGCTTGAGTGTCAATTGCGATTTTTTCAGCATGTGCACGAGCATCTGCTAATAATTTGTTGTTTTGAGTTCTTGTATCCATTTCGACTGTTTTTTGACGAGCGTCAGCAGCGATTAAAGCAGCATCACGTTCACGGTCAGCAGTGATTTGTTTATTCATCGCTTCAACGATGCTTTGTGGAGGAATTACTTCACCGATATTTACACGGTCGATTGTAACCCCGTAAGAGTCTGTTTTACCGAATACACGTTGGTTTAAATCTGTGTTGATTTTGTTTGTACCACCAAGAATTTCAGCCATTGTCATTGTACCGATAATATCACGTAATTCGTTTTGGATATCTAAAAGTAATAATCCTTCTGGGTTTGTGTTTCCATATAAGTATTCTTCAAGATTATCAACGTGGTATTTAGCTGAAGCGTCAATTGTTAAATTAACGTTGTCTTTTGTGATAATTTCTTGAGGATCTAAGTCTAACGAACGTTGACGCATATCCACAACGTAAGCAATGTTACGAATGATTGGTGTTACAAAGTGTAATCCTGGTCCTAATTCTCCAACATAACGACCAAATGATTGAACAGCAGCTTTGTGTCCTTGTTGAACGATACGAATTGATTTGAACGCAATGATTAACAATACAAATAGTAAGATAAAAACGATAACATAAATAGGCATTTTAAATTTCCTTCTTTCTAAATAGTTACATATACTAATTTTTCTGGATTGATTTCATCAATCACTTTTACAAACACCAATCCATCTTCATAGTCAATGGCTTCAAGAGGTTGGCCTTTTTCAACAGACATGACATCCAATATTTTATATGGATAATTCCGTCCTCGATAATTAAATGTTCCGAAGACTTGTTCCGAGAAAGCTTGAAATTGTCCATGCAACAAATTTTTGATGGCATCAGGCCAATTTTCAACTTTTTTCTGATGTTCTTCGACTTCTCGTTCAATAACCGTCCGAAAATAAGTAGATACATCGGTTGAAATTATTTTTAAAAAGGCTTCTTTTAGGGAAGGTTCAATTGTAAAATTTATCCGTTCCGTCTTATTCTCACTTGACCACGGTTGCTTTCTCATCTTAACACTCCTTTCTTTCATACTCTTATAATCGTATTATAACACTTTAAAAATATAATACAAGAATAATATCTTACATTGATAATATTTTTCCCTCTAAGTGTATAAAGTTATCTAATTTTCTTTCTAGGAATCAAATACTTTTCTTTAAAAAGCAAAAAGAAAAGCCCACAAATGTTGATTTAACAACATCTGTGGGGCTTTATTATGAACTATCCAACCGACCCTTCCATTAAAAAATAACGGTTTATATTAACTTACAATACTTAACATAAGTTTATAT
>CAURBR010000038.1:0-3220 GCA_963523415.1 uncultured Streptococcus sp.
CATCCATGTGTTCAGCTTAATTTAAAAATGTGTCCAGGATTCTGGGTACATATCAGAGATGAAGTCTTCTTTTTTGGGGAGAGGAAGAAGAGAAAATAAGATGAGTATTTTGCATTCATTTTGAAATTGTGATATATTATATGCTGTATTATTAGGCGTATTGTATAGAAGGAGGTTATTCGATGAGTCAACTTATATCTAAAGAAACCGTTTCGAATATACAAGCGCAAGTTAATATCGTGGATATTATTGGTCAATTTGTTCAATTAAGGAAACAAGGGAAAAGTCTTTTTGGCCGTTGTCCTTTTCATGATGAACGAACGCCTTCTTTTACGGTTACTGAGGAAAAACAATTTTTTCATTGCTTTAGCTGTGGACGTGGTGGAAATGTGTTCAATTTTATTCAAGAATTGGAAAATCTATCATTTCCGGAGTCAGTCATACGCGTTGCAGAACTTGGGCATATTCCTATTAATGTTTCTCTTCCTACAGCACAATTTGCTATTTCTGAAAAGGAAAGTAAACTTTATGAAGCACATGATAAAGCGAGTGAATTTTATACCCATGTTCTGATGAATACAAAAGCTGGTCAAGAAGCACTACAATACCTTTTAAATCGAGGGTACTCAATCGATACACTAAAGCAATTTCAATTTGGTTTTTCACTGAAAGATCGTACACAATTAACGCAATTGCTTAAGCCATTAGAATTAACTTCAGAGCAAATGGAAGATACGGGACTGTTTGTTGAAAATGATGATGGATTTAAAGACCGTTTTAATCAACGAATTATGATTCCGCTTCGTAACGAACATGGAAAAATTGTTGGATTTTCAGGAAGAGTTTTACCTGGATATTCAGACGAATTTTCTTCTCAAGCTAAGTATCTAAATAGTCCAGAAACTCCATTATTTGCGAAAAGAAATTTTTTATTTAACTTTGACTTAGCCAAAAAGAATATACGAAAACAAAATAAAGTAATTCTTTTTGAAGGGTATATGGATGTGATTGCAGCTTGGCAAGCTGGGGTACCAATAGGAGTCGCTTCAATGGGAACTTCATTGACACATGAACAGCTTCAGCAACTCAGCCGAATTACGGATACAATATTAATTGCCTATGATGGAGACAGAGCTGGATTAGAAGCAACGAATAGAGCAATCGAAATGATTCAATCGATGAAATTTTTAAATGTAGGAATTATTCCTTTAGATTTTGGCCTTGATCCAGATGAATTTATTAAAGAACGTGGACCACAAGCCTTTAAAGACTTAATCGAACATGGTCAGGAAACCATTTATCAATTCAAGAAGAGATTCCTTTCAAAGAAATATCAGCTTCAAGTTGAAAGTCAACGCATTCAATATATCGAAGAGATGATTGCTGAACTAGCCAAGCTAACGAATGAAGTCGAGTTTAATTTAGCTGTTAAATCTTTATCTGAAGAGTTTGGACTGGATATAGCAACGATTAGACATCAAGTTCAAATTCAAAGACAGCAACTTCAAGCTGAAAAACCAAGACAAAAGGAAAGTACTTTTGTACTTAACCAGAAAGAAGCACTTGTTCCGAAAACTGTTATTAAGAATATGGAAGCACAAAGGCAACTAATGTATCGATTATTCCATCATTCTGAGGCATGGACCTATTTGTTTGGAATTTCAGAAGATTTTGTTTTTCCAAACGAACAGTATGAACAATTATTCTTGTTATTCCAGGGATATCGTCAACAAAATGAAAATTTATCTGTTCAAGATTTTTTACTCACTCTCGATAGTGATGATGCTAAGAATAGAAATTTAATTTCGGAAATTGAATTATGTCAATATTCACCGGAATGTACAGAAAAAGAAATTCATGATTTAGTATATGTACTCTCGCAAAAGAGTCCTTTAAAAGAACAACTGGCTCAGAAAAAGATTGAGTTAAATCGTGCTTCTTTAATGAATGATCAAGAAGCAAAAGAAATACTTATGAAAGAAATCATTCAAATCCAACGACAATTACACAATAAATAGAATGGGGGAATGGTGAATGGCTGGACAAAAAAATGAAAAAGGTCAAACACTTAACGAAGCAACTTCAGCTTTACTAGCAGAAAGAAAACTTTTTGGTCAAATTCTATACGATGATTTATCTGCACAATTAGCAATTCCATTTGAGCTTGATGCTGAAGGGATGGATAAATTAATTCAAAAATTTGAAGATGCTGGTGTTAGTGTTGTGGATGCTAATGGAGAACCTACGAATCTTCAATTAAAAGCAGAAAGCCAACGAGAAGCAGAAATCTCTGCAACTGAAGATGATACGGCATTATCTTCAAACACAAAAATCAATGACTCCGTTCGTATGTATTTAAAAGAAATCGGACGAGTTCCACTTCTTAGTGCGGATGAGGAAGTTGCCTTAGCACTCCGAATTCAAGAAGGAGATACAGAAGCTAAACAGGAGTTAGCAGAAGCCAACCTTCGTTTAGTAGTATCAATTGCGAAACGTTATGTAGGACGTGGAATGCAATTCTTGGATTTAATCCAAGAGGGTAACATGGGGCTAATGAAGGCAGTTGAGAAATTCGACCATACGAAAGGATTTAAATTCTCAACTTATGCCACATGGTGGATTCGTCAAGCTATCACCCGTGCCATCGCTGACCAAGCGCGTACAATTCGTATTCCAGTTCATATGGTTGAAACGATTAATAAATTGGTACGAGTTCAAAGACAACTATTACAAGATTTAGGACGCGAACCTACACCTGAAGAAATCGGTGCAGAAATGGACTTACCAACTGAAAAGGTTCGTGAAATTCTAAAAATTGCTCAAGAACCAGTATCTCTTGAAACTCCAATCGGGGAAGAGGACGATTCACATTTAGGTGATTTTATTGAAGATGATAACGCAACAAGCCCAGCTGACCATACAGCATACGCATTGTTGAAAGAACAACTGGATGAAGTTCTTGAACAATTAACCGACCGTGAGGAAAACGTACTACGTTTACGTTTCGGACTTGATAAAAATGGTGAAATCCGTACATTAGAACAAGTAGGGCAAGTATTTGGGGTAACACGTGAACGTATTCGTCAAATTGAAGCGAAAGCATTACGTAAATTACGCCACCCAAGTCGTTCTAAACAATTAAAAGACTTCTTAGATTAAGAAATAACGGCTCTTTGTCAAATAGTGTTGATGAAGAAATTTTAGGAAGGGATTAAGCAAC